>NZ_JAKRMU010000002.1 GCF_022345965.1 Corynebacterium sp. ACRQK | reverse complement strand
GCCCCGCTGAGCCCAAGCCGGATTTGCCCCACCGGCTCGCCGGTCCCCCGGCCTAGCCCGTGAACTCCCGTGGGCCGGTTGGTGCCTGGGGGCGTCTTTAAGGAAACAACCGTATCCACCTGCACGTCCGAAGCGTTCACGTCCACGGGAAGGACCTCCACGCCGTGCCGACGCGCGTCGGCCAGCAGGGACTGCGGCGAGTAGAACCCCATCGGCTGGGCGCGCAGCAGGGCCACGCAGAACTCCGCCGGATAGTGGTACTTGAACCACGCGGAGTAGTAGACCAGGGAGGCGAAAGACTGCGAGTGTGATTCCGGGAAGCCGTAGCTGGCGAAGGCCACGATCTTGTCCCATAGGCGGTCGGCCACCGCACCGCGGATTCCGTTCTTCGCCTCCAACCCCTGGTAGAAGCGCTTCTTCACCCGCTCCATCTTCTGCGGCGAGCGCTTGGATCCCATCGCCCGACGCAGGGTATCGGCCTCGGCGCCGCTAAAGCCCGCGGCGTCCACGGCCATCTGCATCAGCTGCTCCTGGAACAGCGGGATGCCCAGGGTTTTCGTCAGGGCGGGCTCCAGGCACGGGTGGTCGAAGGTCACGGGCTCCAGGCCATTGCGGCGGCGAATATAGGGGTGCACGGAGCCGCCCTGGATGGGCCCGGGGCGGATCAGCGCGACCTCCACCACCAGGTCGTAGAAGGTGCGCGGCTTCAGGCGCGGCAGGGTGGACATCTGCGCGCGGGATTCCACCTGGAACACCCCCACCGCGTCCGCGCGGGCGAGCATCGCGTAGACCTCCGGCTCCGTGGGGTCCAGCCGCCACAGCTCGACCTCCCGGCCCCGGTGGGCGCGCACCTGGTCCACCGCGTGGTGTAGCGCCTCCAGCATGCCGAGCCCCAGCAGGTCGAACTTCACCAGCCCCACAGCCGCGCAATCGTCCTTGTCCCATTGCACCACCGAACGGCCTTCCATCCGCGCCCATTCCGTCGGCACGACCTGTGCGATCGGGCGGTCGCAGATCACCATGCCACCGGAGTGAATACCCAGGTGGCGAGGGTGGTTCAGCATCTGCTCGGCCAGGTTTCGTACTACGCCGGGGGTTTTCTCCGGGTGGCGGGTCCAAGCATCGATCTGGCCCGGCGCGTAGCCGAGGGAGCGCCCGGCATCGCGGGTGGCGCCGCGGCGGCGGTAGGTGATCACGTTCGCCACCTGCGCAGCGTTTTCGCGGCCATAGCGGGAGTACACGTACTGGATCGCCTCCTCGCGCCGCCCGGATTCGATGTCGAGGTCGATGTCTGGTGGCCCGTCGCGCTCGGGGGAAAGGAAACGTTCGAAGAGCAGGCCGGAGGCCACAGCGTCCACCGTCGTGACCCCCAGCGCAAAACACACCGCGGAGTTCGCCGCGGATCCTCGCCCCTGACAGAAGATGTTGTTCTCGTGGCAGAAGGAGACGATGTCGTGGACGATCAGGAAGTAGCCGGGAAACCCCAGCTGCTCGATGGTTTCCAGCTCGCGGTCGATGGTGGCCCAGGCCTGGTTGGCAGCGGCGGAGGAACCGCGCTGGCCGTAGCGCTGCTCCCCGCCGCGTTCGGTGATGGCGCGCAGCCAGGTCATTTCCGTGTACCCCTCCGGCACGGGGAAGTGCGGCAGGTTCGGCGCTACGAGATCTAGCGTGAAGGCGCATTCTTCGGCAACCTGCACGGAGGTCTCCACGGCGCACGCCAGCCACTCGCAATCGCCCGCAAGCTGCAGCATCTCCTCGCCCGAGCGCAGCCACGAGCCGCCGACCGGGTGGGTGGTCGGCTCCGCGGCGGCCATATCTTTCCGCTCGCGCAGTGCGGCCTTCGCCCCGGCCAGCCGGGAGTACTGAGGGGTGGCGCACGTCGGGGCGCTGCTGACGATCTCGCGTAGGCCGTGGCGCACTGCCAGGGCGTGGAGACGCTCGTTGCGGTCGGCGTCGGCGGGGTTCATCGTGTGCTGCAGCTCCACTACGACGTTGTCCGCGCCGAAGAGATCCACGAGCTGCGCGTCCGTCCTGCGCCAATCCAGCAATACCAGCCAGTGGCCGCCGGCTGCCTCTGCCAGCTGGGGAAGGCTAGGGTACCGGACGGAGTCTTTGTCCGGATCAGCCATGCGGGCGTCCGAAATAACCCGGCTGAGCCGCGTGTAGCCTTCGCGCCCCTTGCACAGCACCGTGAGCGGCATGTCGAGGCTCAGCTCCGCGCCGAATACCGTGGCGAGGTCCGCTTTGCTCTCCGCCACTGCCGTAGCGAAGCGCGCCGCCCCGTAGAAACCGTCGCGGTCCAGGCATGCAAGCGCGCTTAACCCGAGGTCACGGGCCGCCTCAACCATTTGTTCGGGCTGACTCGCGCCACGCAGAAAGTTGTAGGCGCTGCAGGCATGGAGCTCTGCAAAGGGGGTTGTTGTTTCTTTTTGTGACGCCCCCTCGGCCCCAGTGCCTTCCGCCTCCGCAGGGGCAAGCGGCGTGGGGCGCCGTTGACCTTCCCCCACTCCGACCGCGCGGAGGTTCTGTAGCCCGGCTCCTCTGCCGGATAACACGCTTTCAAGCTGCGCCCAGCTAAGCGGCTGAGCCAGGGAAAAGCTCCTGGATTGCGGCTTGCGCAGCGAGCGGCGGGGTGCAGGGTTCGATTCGCTGGCGGGGTCATGAGGTTCAACAGACACAAAGAAATTATAGAACACACATTCTATTACTCGCTAGAGCGAACAAACTCTTCGAAAACAGTCGAAACTGAGACTAGACCAAGTTGTTCATTTTGGATTAGAGTGCTACTTTAATCGCACAGTTCAGCCCGGACATTCGACAGAGCACCGGGCTCCATGATTATCCAGGAGGATCCCATGTCCCTTCGCCGTAAAGTAGCAGCCGGTGTAGCTGCAGCAGTTATGGCCTTCAGCTTAACCGCCTGCGGCGGTGACGACGACACGATCAAGGTCGGCACCACCGACCAGGGCCAGAAGCAGTGGCAGGTGTTTGAGGAAAAGGCCCAGGAAGAAGGCCTGAACGTGGAGCTGGTTCCGTTCGGCGACTACAGCCTGCCGAACCGTGCACTGGCCGACGGCGAGATCGACGTCAACAACTTCCAGCACCTGATGTTCCTGGCTGACTACAACGTCAACAACGACTCCAACCTGGTGCCGATCGGCGCTACCGAGATCATCCCGCTGGGCGTGTACTACCAGGACCACAGCGAGGTCAAGGACATCGAGGAAGCCGGCGAGGTTGCCATCCCGAACGACCCGACTAACCAGGGTCGCGCTCTGCACGTGCTGGCATCCGCTGGTCTGGTGAAGCTGAAGGACAACAAGATCCTCTCCCCGACCCCGGCCGACGTCGACGAGGGTAAGTCCAAGGTCAAGGTCACCCCGGTGGACGCAGCCCAGACCGTGACCGCCTACAAGGATGGCACCCCGGCCGTCATCAACAACTCCTTCCTGGAGCGCGGCAACATCGACCCGAAGTCCGCCATCGTCGAGGATGATCCGAAGGCAGAGGCTGCAAAGCCGTTCATCAACGCCTTCGTCACCACCGAGGAGAACAAGGACGACGAGGATCTGAAGAAGCTCGTCGAGGTCTGGCACTCCAAGGACGTTCAGGATGCACTGAACGAGCAGTCCAAGGGCACCTCCGTCCAGGTTCAGATGGGTCCGGAGGAGCTGGCTAAGGTTCTGAAGGACACCGAGGACCAGATCAAGAAGTAGGCCCAATCGGCACTACTAACCCCAACTCTCAAAAGAGGTTCCCTATGGCGACAGACGCACAACCTAGCGTCGACCAGCCCAGCGCCGACAGCACTGGCAATACCGGCACGGAGATCGTCTTCCGCGACGTGACCAAGGTCTTCAAGCAGGGCAAGAAGGAAATTCACGCCCTGCAGGACATCAACACGCAGATCGCGGCGGGCTCCATCGTCGGCATCATCGGCTACTCCGGCGCCGGCAAGTCCACCCTTGTCCGGCAGATCAACGGCCTGGATCGCCCCACCAGCGGGCAGATCCTGCTGGATGGCCAGGACATCGTTCCCCTGCCAGAATCGCAGATGCGCAAGCTGCGCAGCGACATCGGCATGATCTTCCAACAGTTCAACCTGTTCTCCTCCCGCAACGTGGCAGGCAACGTCGCCTACCCACTGCGCCTGCAAGGCATGCCCAAGCAGCAGCGGGAAGAGCGCGTCAAGGAGCTGCTGGAGTTCGTCGGCCTGTCAGACAAGGGCAATGCCTACCCGGAGCAGCTGTCCGGTGGCCAGAAGCAGCGCGTCGGCATCGCCCGCGCGCTGGCCACCAACCCCAGCCTGCTGCTGGCCGACGAGGCCACCAGTGCGCTGGATCCCTCCACCACCCGCGACGTGCTGGAGCTGCTGCGTAAAGTGAACCGCGAGCTCGGCATCACCATCGTGGTGATCACCCACGAGATGGAGGTTGTGCGTTCCATCGCCGACTCCGTGATCGTGATGGAGAACGGCCGCATCGTGGAGCAGGGCAGCGTCTACGAGGTATTTTCCAACCCGCAGACGAAGACTGCCGCCAACTTCGTGGCCACCTCGCTGCGCAACACCCCCGACATGGTCGAGGCGGAGGCACTGCAGTCCGAAAACGGCCGACTCTTCACTGTGACCATGGCCGAGGGAATCGGGTTTTTCGATGCCATCTCGAAGCTGTCCGCTGCAGGGGTGACGGTAAACATCGTCCACGGTGGCGTCACCACCCTCCAGAACCACAGCTTCGGCCGCCTTACCCTGCGCCTGACGCCCCACAATGCCGACGGCGAGAAGGCGATCGAGGAATTCCACGGCCACATGCAGGATTCCACCGAGATTGAGGAGATCCGATGAACACGATGACCCTCGCGCAAATGGATTGGGACCGCTACGGCAATACTTTCCAGAAGGCGATCTTCGAGACGCTGTACATGGTCTCGATCACGCTGCTGATCTCCTCGGTACTGGGCCTGATCATCGGCCTGCTGCTGTACACCACCCGCAAGGGCGGCATTCTGCAGAACCGGGTGGTCTACTGGATCACGAACTTCCTGGTGAACTTCATCCGCCCGATCCCGTTCATCATCTTGCTGACGGCAATCGGCCCGCTGACGGACCTGGTCGTGCAGAGCCGTATCGGTACGGAAGCGGCCATCGTCGGCATGGTCGTAGCCGCCACCTTCGGCGCTGCGCGTATTTTCGAGCAGAACCTGGTGGCGATCGACCCGGGCGTGATCGAGGCCGCCAAGGCGATGGGTGCCTCGCCGCTGAAGATCATTTTCACCGTGATTATCCCCGAGGCGCTGGGCCCGCTGATCCTGGGCTTCACCTTCATGTTCATCGCCATCGTGGATATGTCCGCCATGGCCGGTTACATCGGTGCAGGTGGTCTGGGTGACTTCGCGATTGTCTACGGTTACCGCTCGTTTAATGACGCCGTCACGTGGACGACCGTTGCAGTGATCATCGTGATCGTGCAGATCGCGCAGCTGGGCGGAAACTGGCTGTCGAAGAAGATCATGCGCCGCTAGTCAGCACGCGCTGCTAGAGAGCACGAAACCCCGGGTGCTAGTTCAGAATGAACTGCCCCCGGGGTTTTGTTGTGCGTTTAGAATTCCGCGACCCACGTCACGGTCTGCTTGGGGCCCTTGCCGCAAGAGGGAACGGAGGTTCCACCTGGGTGCGCGCTCAGGCGGACCGTGATTTCTTGTTCTGTGCCCGTTTCTGGGCCAGCTTCTGGGTTCACTTCCGCCGCAACGGTCACGACGCGCACCTCGGTGGCGGAGTCTGTGTCTCTGGCCGCTTCCGGCTTGGTCACGTGCATGCTGGCGAGCTTGACGGGGCGGCCTTCGCTGGCCAGCTTCTCCGCCACGGCCAGCTCCGCGGCCTGGCCGACCGGATCCCAGACCCCGCGTCCGCGGCAGCCCTCCAGCCACAGCTCGCCTTGCTTGGCGCGCTCCAGCATGCTGCTGGCACCCGTGGTGCCGAGCTGGCCGTAGGAGTAGTTGTGGGGCAGCAAGATCATGGAGGGGGCGAAGCGGTGACCCTTGGTGTGGGAGGATTCCCAGACCATCTGGCCGTACTTGGCGGTGAGCTCGTCGGCTACCGGGCGGCCGAAAACCGCGCAGCACTTGTCGCGCTTGCCGTGGGTGCACACCAGCAGCAGTGGACCGTCGATGCGCTGGCCACCGGCGGCGCCGGGGGCGCTAAGGTCGAGGTCCAGAAGCGCTTCGGGGCCAGAGACTTGAAGGCTTTCGAGGATGGGCGTGGGGTCGTCGTCGTAGCCTTCGGCCCAGCTGATGTAGAGCTGCCGGGTGGAGCTGGCTGCGCGCTGCTGGCCTTCGCGACCGGGGCGGCGGATGAACTGCAGCTGGGCACCGTTGTCCTTGAGGAACTTCTCGACCTTTTCGGTGAGCTCCTCCCCTAGCGCGGTGCCGTCGAGAATGTCGTGACCCCAGTTGGTGACGAACTCGAGTGCGAGGATGATCTTGCCCGGCTTGGCGGTGCCGGGAAGAGCCTCGTCGGTCTGCTGGGAGCACATGTCCGCGTAGATTCCGCCGGAGACCTGAGTAGTGGTGGGCTGTCCGGTTTCGGGCTGTCCGGCCTGCGCGTTTCTAGTTGTAGGCATGCCTACAACAGTACCAAGTTGGAAGCTGCAGGCGGGCTAATAAGTCGCTTCGATCCGCCACTGCTTCCCCTTGCATACCAGCAGGAATGCGTGGTCTTTGGGGGCGCCTTTGTGGTATCCGCTGTGGGTTTCCTCGCGGGCTGCGATCTGCAGCCGTGCGTAGCGCTTCCCCTCGGCCCACCAGTGCTCGTCGACCGGCCAGGGGCCGGCCCACCCGGTGATGCGGAGCCGCCGGGCACCCCAGCGCAGGGTTTCCGGCGGGGAACTCATCAGGCCACGGCCGGTGACGTACACGGCATCGCCGTGGCGGTCCAGCAGCGCCAGGCGTGCTGCGGGGTGCGCGGCGCTGGGGTTGCGTTCGCTGGGGCCACGGCCGCCGGAGTTGTGACCGCTAGCACCGGGGGTGCCATCATCACTGGTCGGCGAGCCGATCAGCCCTGGCAGAGGGGGCAATAGCTGCCCTTCCCATTGGCGGGTCGGCAGGGCGGTCACTGCCTCCGGGTCGTCCTCGCCATAGGGCACGGTGGCGATACGTCGGGCTACGGCACGGCCGCCTCGGTGGATGGGACGGAGCACGCGGTTCATACCGATCAGTGCTTGCGCCCGCCCGGCGGCGGCGCGGGCGGCACGGATGCCTTCATCCGGCCCGCCCCACAATGGCGCGGCCAGGCTGCCCGCCGGGATGGTCTCCACAGGTACGAGTTCGATACACGTCACCCCGACGGTGTTGTCCGCCCAGTCGGCCTCGACGATCTCTCCGTCGACTCCGTCTAGCCCGTCGCCGTGCACCCCCGCTCCGCCAGCGTTCCCCGGACCGGCGCGCAGCCGGGTAAGCCAACCGTCGAGCTGCCAGCGCACCCGCTGAGCGGTGTCTTGCTCCGAGAGTGGTTCGCGGCAGCGCCACAGTCTCTCGATGACGGTTGGTCCGGTGTATCCCACCGGGGGTTCCAGGTAGGCCCGCACGGCCAGACGCAGGCAGGCCTCGCCGGCGGCGAAGAGCTTGTTGTGCAGCGCAGTGGCCACGTGCCGGGCAATGAATGCGGCGGTTTCGGTACGTGCGATGGGCTCATCGGCCTCATAGCGCAGCTCTAGGTCTTCCCGTTGCCGCCGGGGTGCCACATCCCGGTCGATGTGCCCGCTGGCGATGCGGTGCCACTCCACGGCCTCCTGCCCGAAGCGCGCGGCCACGTCTGCGCGTGGCAGTTCAGCAAAGTCACGCATCGTACGTAGCCCTAGCTGCTGCAGTGTGGCGCTGAGGTGTGCCGGGGCGCGCAGCTCCGGTTCGATGCTCAGTACACTGATCGGCAACCCCGCAATGAACTCCGCACTGCCGCCCACGGGGATACTCTTGCCCAGCCGGGCCGCCCATACCGCCGAGACCAAGTCATCGGCCACGCCGGCCAGGCAGTCGGCGTGTATCCGCGCGGCGGCATCCAGCAGTTTCTCCACCGCGTTGGCCTCGTCGCCGTAGTACCTGGCTAGCGCGTCCACCGGGAAGGCAAGCAGTCCGGGGCGTAGCGTCTCCACGACTGCGCTGACGTCCTGCAGCGCGGCCAGCACGTCCTCGTGTACTGAGGCCTGTCGGGTGGGATCGTCCGCCGCGACGTTCAGCTGTGGGTACGCCGCCAGGGCATGCCGCTGTTTCATTCCGATCCTGATTCCCTGGGTGCGTGCGGCCGCATTGCAGGCCAGCACCCGGTAATCGGCGATCACCGCGGCGGGCGCCAGCACATCCCACCCGCGCGATTGTGCCTGGACGTACACCGGCCAATCCGGGAACCACAGCACCGCCACCCGCCTGTTGTGGGTCGCAGGTGCCTCCCGCACCGCGCTATCCGGAGTACGCATGTGCCGTATCCTCTGTGCCCGCTGTGTCCGCTGTGTCCGCTACGCTCTCTGCACCAATCACATCCTCTGCACCAATCGTCGCCCGCACCGCACTCGGCGGCTGAGCCTTACCCCACACGCGCCCCGCGACCTCCACAGCGCGGATGCGCCCACTCCCGCGCCTCAGCCCCAGCACACCGCATACCTGCAGCTCCACGTGCATCCTGGCCTGCGGCCACGCCTTTCCACACACCAGCAAGGCACATTCGCTCTTCCACAACCGCGCCTCCACGGGGCGCGCGAAGGTCGGGCTCACGGAACCGCCACTGCTCCGTCCACTCTGCCCACTCTGTCCGCCCTGTTTGCCGAGCTGCCCACCCGCCGCAAACAGCACCACATCCATCCCTTCCACCAGCGTGCCCAGCACCGCCGCCGTGTGCGGGGTGGAATCCGGCACCAGCACCAGCCGCTCCACGTTGCCGCCAGCAGCCGCCACCGCCGCGATCGCCAGCCGCGGATAATCGACCACCGCCACACACATCCCCTGCGCCGTCAGGTGCGCCAGCACATCCACCAGCACTGCCGGACAATCCGAAATTTGCGTCGCCTGTCCACGTGCCACCCCGCCACCCGGCAGGTGCTCGGCCAGCCACGCCGGGACCGGTGCGACACGCACGCTGTCTCTTCTTTGTGCTTCTTTTCTTTGTGACGCCCCCTTCCCCGCCGGTGCCGATTCCAGTACCGCAGCACTCGAAGCGCTGGCCATCGGGGCTCCCCCGGATTCGATCTGCTGCATCTTGCGCCGCAAGCTGGCAATCGTCGCCTGCGCCGCAGATTCTCCTGCAGACTGCGCCATGGTTGCCACCTCCCTTCCCTTTTTTCGACACCGCATGTTCTATCAGCGTCCATGTACAGGACTACTCCGCACACAACACATATTAGAACACGTGTTCTAACTCGATGGGGTCGAATATATCCCTCCCCGCGCCGCAGCGTCAAACGCGGCAACAAAGGCGCAGGTTGAAGGGGGCGGAAAAGGGGGCGTCACCTAAAATGGGCAACCATGAGCCCAACAAACCGCAACGAGCCCGTCATCGCCCCACCCACGCCCGTGCGTGCCGCCGCCTCGGTACTCTTCGGCCTGGCAGTGGGCATTATGGTCGCGCCACTCGCACCCGGCTTTCAAGTGATCGTGCTGATTCTCAACGTCGGCGCGGCGCTACTCCTGACGTTTAGCCACCCATACCGCCGGCAGGTGCGTGCAGAGGTGGAAAAGCGTGGCGAACGCTACCGCACCAGCGCAGCGCAGGTCGCACCCCTGTTCCCACTATGGATCGCACTGATGGCTCTTCCGCTGCTAAATACGCGCTCGTGGGTACTCATGGCCATCGCGTGGGTCATCGCCAGCGCGTACACCTGGTTCATCTACCCACACATCGACGGCACCGCGCACATCAAGCCGATCGACAAAACCAAGAACACAACCAAGAAGAAGTAGCACTCAAAGAGCATCGCACGAAAACAAAAACGGCTCGCACTCCCCAAGTGCCGGGGAGTGCGAGCCGAAAAACTATTTCAGCTTCTATTAGGAGCCGGAGAGACCACCGGACAGACTGCCGGAAGCACCGGAGCCAGCCGGAGCTGCACCCTTCTTCACTACGATCGGGGTGCCGTTGTCGAAGACCTTGTTGTTATTCACAACAGCGCCAACCTTCGCACCAGCACCATTCTTGTAGGTACCCTCCTTCTCCGGAGCCTTCCAGGTGAAGTCCAGCAGCAGCGGAGTGGCGGTATCGACGGTGGGCTTCTGCTTAATCAGCAGACCCTCCTCCCAAGAAACGCGAACCTCAGTCCGATCCTTGTTCTGAGTAACCGCGTACTCGGACTGACCCAGCTCATGGACACCGTCGCCCAGCAGACCACCCTTAATGCGCTCAACCTTGACCAGCTTGAAGCCCTTTGGCATCCACTCAAGGATCTCGTCGATGCGGGTCTTACCCTTCACACCCTGAATCAAAACACGGGTCTTCACAATAGCGCCCGGAGCAACGGTGGTTGCACCATGAACCTGCTTGTACACGTCAACAATCCAGGCCGGGCCACCGACATTACCCAACTTAATCTTGTCACCCTGCGGGACGTCCAGATCCTTCTTGCCACCTAGGGAGCCAGTCAGGCCACCCAGGGAACCAGCCGGCGCGGCGGATGCAACACTCACGCCACCGAAAGCCAGTGCAGATGCTGCGGCAATAGCGGTTGCGCTACGAACAAACTTAGAAGCCATAGAGGAATACCTTTTGATCAGTTTTGCATGAGCCTGCAAACAACTTCGCGCTAAAGCATAACCTAGTTAGGGAAGAGAAATCAGTATTTCGAAAGTTTCCTCTAAAAAATTTCTAAGCCGGGCAAAAAGCCGCCCTTACTCCCACTCGATAGTTCCCGGCGGCTTGCTGGTGACGTCCAGCACCACGCGGTTCACTTCCTCCACCTCGTTGGTGATGCGCGTGGAGATCTTCTCCAGCACGTCGAAAGGAATACGGGTCCAGTCGGCCGTCATCGCATCCTCACTGGATACCGGGCGCAGCACAATCGGGTGACCATAGGTACGGCCATCGCCCTGCACACCCACGGAACGCACGTCCGCCAGCAGCACCACCGGGCACTGCCAGATCACGTCGTCCAAGCCCGCGGCGGTCAGCTCAGCACGGGCGATAGCGTCGGCAGCACGCAGCGTCTCCAGGCGCTCCTCCGTCACCTCGCCGATGATACGGATGCCCAGGCCCGGCCCTGGGAACGGCTGGCGCGCCACGATTTCCTCCGGCAGACCCAGCTCGCGACCCACGGCGCGCACCTCGTCCTTGAACAGCAGGCGCAGCGGCTCCACCAGCTTGAACTCCACGTCGTCCGGCAGGCCGCCGACGTTGTGGTGGCTCTTGATGTTCGCGGTGCCGGCGCCGCCACCGGATTCCACGACGTCCGGGTACAGCGTGCCCTGTACCAGGAAGTCCACGCTGGATCCCTCCGGGGCATCGGCCAGCACGCCCGCAACGGCGCGCTCGAAGGAGCGGATGAACTCCGCGCCGATGGCCTTGCGCTTAGCCTCGGGCTCAGTCACGCCGGCCAGCTTCTGCAGGAACGCCTCGCGCTCGTCCACCGTCACCAGCTTCGCGCCTGTGGCGGCCACAAAGTCCTTCTCCACCTGCTCGCGCTCACCGGCGCGCAGCAGACCGTGGTCGACGAACACACAGGTCAGACGGTCGCCGATCGCGCGCTGCACCAGCGCGGCCGCCACGGCGGAATCCACGCCACCGGACAGGGCGCAGATAGCGCGCCCTTCGTCGCCGATCTGCTCGCGCACCTGCTCAATCAGCTGCTCGGCAATGTTACCGGCAGTCCACGTAGGCTCTAGTCCAGCGGTTTCCAGCAGGAAGCGGCGCAGCACCTCCTGGCCCTTCGGGGAATGCAGCACCTCAGGGTGGTACTGCACGCCCGCCATGCGCTTCTCCGGGCACTCAAAAGCAGCCACCGGCGCACCCTCGGTGCGGGCGGTCACGGTGAAGCCCTTCGGCGCTTCAGAGACGGAGTCGCCGTGGCTCATCCACACCTGCTGGTTCTCCCCCATGTCCCCGTGCAGCACGCCAGCCTCGGGCTGGATCTGCAGCTCGGTCCGGCCGTACTCGCGCAGGCCGGTCTTCGCCACGGTGCCACCCATGGCCTTGGTCATCGCTTGGAAGCCATAGCAGATGCCGAATACCGGCACCCCCAGCTCCAGCAGTCCGGGTTGGAGCGAGGGGGCGTCATCTGCATAAACAGAAGAAGGTCCACCGGAAAGGATCAAGGCCGCAGGGTTCTTCGCGGCAACCTCGTCGGCAGGCATGGTGTGCGGGATCACCTCAGAGTACAGGTTCACCTCGCGCACCCGGCGGGCAATGAGCTGTGCGTATTGCGCACCGAAATCCACGACAAGTACGGGCCGTGGAGCGGCGGCAGCTGAGTCTTGTTGATTCACGTCCCTAACTCTAACGCACCTGCGCGCCACGGGGCACACCGGTCGCTAGCTAGCCACGACCGTCCGTGAAGCGCTGCTTGTACCAATCCATCGACGGCGGGGAGAAAATCAGCCCCAGCGATACCACTGCCACCACGCCGAGAATTGTGGCCAGCCAGATCACACCCGACTGGATCACCGTAATCGTAATCAGCACCAGTGTGATGTGGGTCAGCACCAGCCCGGACACACCCCACGTACGCCCCTGAATAATCATCGCTCCGAACAGCGCGAAGGCGAAGAAGTACAGCCCCACCATCACGCCGGTCGCGCCGACGTTCATCTTCACGGTTTCGTCGCCATGCTGCGGCTGGTAGCCGAGGTAGAGCACGATCGTGGCGATGATGCCAATCACGCCGATTATTATTGACGCCCACGACAGCACCGCTAGCTGCATCGGCAACCGGTCAGTTGTGCGCTGCCACCACTGGGAAATCTTCATTCAGATCAGTTGTGTCTTTCTGTATTAACGGGCGACCAAGTACTAGCGGACGACCAGATCGACCTTCTGGAAGCTCTTAATATCCGTGTATCCACACTTAGCCATCGAGCGGCGCAGGGCGCCAATAATGTTCTCTCCACCAACCGGGTTGGCAGTTGGGCCGAACAGCAGCTCCTTCAACGGCAGCGGCTCGTCGCCCAGGCCTACCTCTTCCACCAGGCCGCGCGGCAGCTTCGGGTGGCCTGCCGTGGACGGCCAGTACCAGTTCGGAGCACCCGCGGAAGCAGCGGTGGCCAAGGGAAGCCCCAGAGATACGGCATCTGCGCCGCAGGCGATGGCCTTGGCTACGTCACCGGAATTGCGCAGCGAGGAGTCGGCGATGATGTGAACGTAGCGGCCGCCCGTTTCGTCCAGGTAGTCGCGGCGTGCAGCGGCCGCATCGGCGATAGCAGTGGCCATTGGCACGTCGATGCCCAACGAATCGTTGTTGGTGGTGTGGCCAGAGCCGATGATCACACCCGCCGCGCCGGTGCGCATCAGGTGCATGGCGGTGGTGTAATCCACCACGCCACCAGCGATCACCGGGATGTCCAGGCTGCCGATGAACTCCTTCAGGTTCAACGGCTCGCCGTCGCGATGCACGTGTTCTGCGGAGACCAGGGTGCCCTGAACCACCAGCAGGTCCATGCCGGACTTGATCAGTGCCGGCGCGAGCTCGCGAGCGTTCTGCGGGGACACACGGACGGCGAAGCGGATACCCGATTCCCGTACCTGGTTCAGCCGTTCCTGCAGCAGATCGACGTTCAGGTCCAGGGAGTGGAGACGCTGCAGCTCCGCGTTGGCGCCGAAGATATCGGAGTCCGAGGCGGCGTCATCATCATCAAACAGCGCGGACTCTGCCTTGCGAGCAGCTTCAACAACCCCGCGCAGGGCGGCATCCAGGTCATCCACGCGCCCCCAGAGGCCTTCGGCGTTGATCACCGGAAGGCCACCGAGCTGGCCAAACTCGATAGCGAACTCGGGCGTGACGATCGAATCGGTCGGGTGTGTCATCACCGGGATGTCGAAGGAATAAGCGTCAATCTTCCACGACGTATCCACATCGTGCGAGCTGCGGGTGCGCCGGGACGGCACAATGTCAATCTGGTTCAGACCGTACACCCGGCGGGCAGCGCGCGAACGTCCGATGTCAACGTATTCCTGCATGGCTGGATTGCTCCTTAAAGGCGTGCTTTAGCTGGCTAGATCTAGCTTGCTCTTCCTGGCTCTAGCGGTTCGGGTTGTAGTTCGGCGCTTCCATAATGCCCTGCACATCGTGTGGGTGCGATTCGCGCAGCCCCGCACCGGTGATACGCACGAAGCGTGCGTTGTGCAGCTCGGAGATCGTCGCTGCGCCGGTGTAACCCATGGCAGCGCGCAGGCCACCGACCTGCTGGTGCAGGATCGAGCCGATCGAGCCGCGGAACGGCACACGGCCCTCGATGCCTTCCGGCACCAGCTTCTCCTCGGACTGCACGTCGGCCTGGAAGTAACGGTCCTTGGAGTAGGAGCGCTTCTCGCCGGTCAGACCACGCCCCTGCATGGCGCCCATGGAGCCCATGCCGCGGTAGCGCTTGTACTGCTTGCCGTTGATAGTCACGATCTCGCCGGGAGTCTCGGCCGATCCGGCGAGCATGGAGCCCAGCATTACTGTGGACGCCCCAGCCGCCAGTGCCTTAGCGATGTCGCCGGAGAACTGCATGCCTCCATCAGCGATGATCGGCACGCCCGCCTTCTTGGCTGGGACGGCCGCTTCCATGATGGCTGTGATCTGCGGGGCACCAACGCCCGCGACGACGCGGGTGGTGCAGATGGAGCCCGGGCCGATACCGACCTTGATGCCGTCTGCTCCGGCTTCGATCATGGCCTGCGCTGCCTCGCGGGTGGCGAGGTTCCCGCCGACGACATCTACGCGGTCGCCAAACTCCTTCTTCACGCGGGAAACCATGTCCAGCACGCCGCGGTTGTGGGCGTGGGCGGTATCGACGATCAGCACGTCCACACCAGCATCCACCAGGTTGCCTGCGCGGGTCCAGGCGTCCTCGCCGGTGCCGATACCAGCGGCGGCCAGCAGGCGGCCGGAGGAGTCCTTCGCAGCTAGTGGGTACTGCTCGCGCTTGGCGAAGTCCTTGACGGTGATCAGGCCGGTCAGCTTGCCGGCGCCGTCGACGATCGGCAGCTTTTCTACCTTGTTCTCGGAAAGCAGGCTCAGGGCTGCTTCGGCGGACACGCCTTCCTGAGCGACGACCAGTGGCATGGGGGTCATGGCCTCGGAGACCTTGCGGCTGAAGTCGCTTTCGAAGCGCATGTCGCGGTTGGTGAGAATGCCAACCAGCACGCCTTCGTCATCCACAACCGGCAGTCCGGAGATGCGGTAGCGGGCACACAGGTCGTCTACCTCCTGGATGGTCATGTCCGGAGAGGCGGTAACCGGGTCGGTGATCATGCCGGCCTCGGAACGCTTGACGATCTCTACCTGCTGCGCCTGATCCTCGATGGACAGGTTGCGGTGCAGCACGCCGATACCGCCGTGGCGAGCCATGGCGACAGCCATGCGAGCCTCGGTGACGGTATCCATGGCAGCGGAGGCCACCGGGATGTTCAGGTTGATGTTGCGGGTGAACTGGGTGGAGGTGTCCACGCCGGAGGGGATTACCTCAGAGGCGGCGGGCAGCAGCAGGACGTCATCGAAAGTCAGTCCTACCAGTGCAACCTTGTTAGGGTCGTCGCCGCCGGTAGAAACTGGGTAAATCTTCGCGTTCATCTCTGGGTTCGTCACAGGTTGCCCGACCTTCCTCTAGAAAATTCTGCGGCGCTGCCCCACCAGGGCTTGGGTGCCTGGGAGTTCTCGCCATCTTTTCGCCGATGTACTACAGAATAACCCTTTGCAGCACGTTTTTGTGTGCCGGGGTTAGGTAGCGGCGGCGGGGCGCGCACTTCGTTCTCATCCCTCAGTTTGTAGACGATCCATTCCCTAATTTGTAGTGAGGCGATGCTTTTGCCTTGCATTACGGGCCACAGGGTACGGTGTTGGTGTGAGCTTTAACCACGATCAGATGCCGCCGGACCCTTTCGCCGATGATCCGAACGACCCTGCGTCGTTCCTGGATCCCGACGAGTTTAATGAGGCCGTTCCGCCGTTGTCTCCCGATGAGGTTCAGGCTCTGCGGGAGGATCTGCAGAACGTCCGGGATTTCCGCAAACTGTTGGAGCCGCGTGGGGTTCGGGGTATCACCATGCTGTGTGAGGATTGCGAGGACAGTCATTTCTATGACTGGGACATCATCGAGTCGAATATTCGCACGATGATGAACAACGAGCTTGTGCCAGTACACGAGCCTTCTGCGCAGCCAAACCCGAATAATTACGTGACCTGGGATTATTGCCTGGGTTATGCGGACGCGATCGATTTCGCGTTCCACGGTCTGCGCCCGCCATTCCTCTGGGGGAAGTAACTAGCTGCTTCCACCTGCGGGTTCTGCACCGCTGTTGTCCGCGCGGGGGGAGTTGTAGTCGGTGAGCACCGGCAGCGGCTCTGGGTTACGTGGCCCGCCCGTGGTTGGAGTCGGCTGATCCTGACGGGTTGCCGTAGGCTCGTTTGGCTTCTTCGTTTTCGAAGTCGTCTCGGTGGGGTTCGTCGGCGACGGCGCACCCATCGGCATAGCCGGCCCCGGCTGCTCAGGGGTATCCGTCCCACCGAGCAGAATGGTAGTCGTCGGGATTTCGTCTACAGCTGTTGCCTCGGGCGCCTTGGAGCTCTTTGTTGCGGGCTTGCTCGACTTACCCTCTTCCTTCTGGCGCCTCTCGTCGTTGGACTTGCGGTCGCTCTTTTCGCTGCGCCCCTGCTTGTCTGCAACGTTCTCTTCGCCGAGGACGCCACCTTGCCCACTAGCGGAGCTCTCAGCAAGACCGTTGGAGCCCTCTGCTTCCACGGCTTCCCGCTCGGCCACGGTATCGCGCTTCACGTGTGCGCCCTGCGAGCTGGAGTAGGCAGCGTACCCCAGACCGCCCACGGCGATGGCTGCGGCCACTCCGCCGGCGATCAGCATGCTAGTCAGGGAAACTCCCCCGGCAGCGGCTGCCTTGGCGCTAGTGCGCAGCAGGCGCGAACCGTTGCCCGCACCCCCTGCTGCTTCAGCCACTTCAGTTTCAGATTCTTCGCCACTGTCTTCCGCAAACAGGAAGCTTACGTCCGGCGCAGGCGGAATATCCTGGTAAAGCTCCTCACGGCGGGCAACTAGATCCGCAAAAGCAGGGTCGTTGGAATCAAAGTTTTCCGTTTCCGGAATCGCCTCGCCGCGGCCGATCGCATCAAGGATGCGATCTACATCCAGGATGGAAGCGAAGTTCTCCTCGCCCTCCCGGAAGCCGTCATTCTGCGCCATGGCTGCTGAGCTCTTTTCTTTCCTGAACTACCCGAGGGTAGCCACTTACTTTTGAATAATTCCGTGCTTCTTTAGCTTCATAACCGCGCGGTGCTGAGCAACGCGAACGGCTGTTGGCTTCGAGCCCACGAGCTCCGCGGTCTCCTCTGCGGAGTAGCCGTGAATAACTCGAAGAAGAAGAATTTCTCGTGATTTCTCACTGAGAATATCGAGCTTCCTAGCTAAATCGTTACATGAATCTTGGCTTAAGTACACCTCTTCAGGTGAATCCTGGAAACTCTCTTCCTCCGGTAGCTCCTCTGTCGGATCAGACATATCCCGGGTTTGAAAACGGTAGGCGTCAGTAATCTTGTTTCGCGCCACCTGGTAGACGAAGGCCATAAACGGTGCCCCACGATCCTCATACCCGGGAAGCGCCTTGGCCACCGCAATACAGACGTCCTGCGCGACGTCATCAGGCGTAGGGTAGCCGTTCATGCTCAGCTTACCGCGACAAAAGAGAACCACCTTCGGGTGGATCAGCTGAATAAGACGATTAACTGCGCGACAGTCTTGGTCAATGGCCGCCGGGAGGAGATCTCGAATCTCCTCGTCGGTTGCCTGGTCTGCAGCCATCGCCTCTACTCCGTCAAATGCTCGCGCGTTTTTATCAGCGTCTTCATCAATGTGGATTGAAACTATCACACCGCGCCGACAGCCCCGGATCGACTAAAAGGGGACTGTTCGATTTCTCCTCACGCGAATGCAATTGAACAAACCTGAAACATGTTCCCACTTTTGCTCTGGTTTTTCAGCTAACGCCAACCCTCCTGACAGCCATATCTGGCGATCTCCCAGCAAGATCGCGGGAAGAATGCAGCAGGCAGAGAATTTATTAACCCCCTTTGGGGGGAATCTAGGCGTGGCGTAGAAACAAGTTAATCCATTGTTCAACTAGCCACGTTCTCGCAGGTAGGTAGCTACAGCTATGCGAAATAGCTATGTCACAACAGGTTTTGGATACCCAAAAGGCACTCGTTCGTTACTTAGAGTTCATTTAAGGATTGGAACCTCTCAAACGTCACTACAAGTGAGCATCTGACTTTTCACGAGGAGTAACCACCTAATGCCACAGCCCAGCCAGCTTCCGGGACCCGTTTCTTCGACTTGGGAATGGCAACTTCATGGCGCATGCCGCGGGGCTGATTCTTCTGTCTTCTTCCACCCGGATGGCGAGCGTGGCCGTGCCCGTGCCATGCGCGAGCACCGCGCCAAGGCCATCTGCCGTGAGTGCCCGGTGATTGAGCAGTGCCGCAACCACGCACTCAGCGTGGGCGAACCCTACGGCATCTGGGGTGGCCTTAGCGAGTCCGAGCGCGACGCTATCCTGCGCCCCACTTCCCGCAACCGCAATCGCCGCGTAGCCTCCTAGCGGGCCGCATAGCCTCCTAGCCGCTGGCTGGGCACATAAAGCCCACCAAGGCAGGCCCGCTCATCCCACACGAGGCAGCGAACACAAAAGAAAGGGAGAGGGATTATCCCTCTCCCTTTTATCACTGCCTAGCAGCGGGCTACGGCAGCTATCCCACTAGTGGGCGTGGCCAGCGTGTGCTCCTGCCTGGGGAGCCGGAGCGGCAGGCTTGTCCACCACGGCGGTCTCAGTCGTCAGCACCATACGGGCGACGGAGGTGGCGTTAACCACAGCGGAGTGGGTTACCTTCACCGGATCGATGATGCCCTGCTCCAGCAGGTTGCCGTACTCCAGGGCGGCGGCGTTGAAGCCCGAGCCGTTGGACTGCTCAGCGATCTTGGAGACCACGACGGCGCCGTCCAGGCCAGCGTTGTCGGCAATCCAGTATGCCGGGCGGCGCAGAGCGCGCGCCAGAGAGCGCAGACCGATACTCTCGTCGCCTTCTACTTGGCGGGACAGCTCCTCGATCTCAGCTGCAATCTGCACCAGTACGGAGCCACCGCCTGCAATTACACCTTCCTGGCTAGCGGCACGTGCTGCGTTGATCGCATCCTCGATGCGCAGCTTGCGTTCGTTGACCTCGGTCTCAGTAGCGCCACCGGCGCGGATGACGGCCACGCCGCCGGACAACTTCGCCAGACGCTCCTCGAACTTCTCCTTGTCCCAGGAGGAGTCGGTGCGCTCGATGTCGTTGCGGATCTGGTTACGGCGCTCCTCGACAGCCTCGGCGGAACCAGCACCGTCGACCAGCACGGTATCTTCCTTGGTGATGTTCACGCGACGGGCAGAACCCAGCTGCTCCAGAGTGGTCTCGGAGAGCTTGTGGCCCAGCTCGCTGTCGATGACGGTACCGCCGGTGACGATAGCCAGGTCGTCCATGAACGCAGAGCGACGGTCGCCGAAGTACGGGGACTTCACAGCTGCAACCTTCAGGGACTTGCGGATGGCGTTCAGCACCAGCATCTGCAGCGGCTCGCCCTCGATGTCCTCGGCGACGATCAGCAGCGGCTTGCCGGAGTTAGCAACCTTCTCCAGTACCGGCAGGAAGTCCGGTAGGGAGGAGATCTTCTCGCGCACCAGCAGGATCAGCGGGTTTTCCAGCTCTGCGTGGCCGGTCTCCTGATCCGTAACGAAGTACGGGGACAGGTAGCCCTTGTCGAAGGAAACACCCTCGGTGACGATCGACTCGTCCTCGATGGACTGGGATTCCTCGACGGTCACCACGCCGTCCTTGCCCACCTTGTCGAAAGCGTCGGCAACCATGGCGCCGATCTTCTCGTCGCGGGAAGAAACGGTGGCGACGTTGGCGATGGCGGCGTTGTCCGCCACTGGCTGCGCCAGCTCGCGCAGCAGTTCCACAACGCGCTCGGTGCCCTGGGCGATGCCGCGGTTCACGGCGATCGGGTTGGCGCCGGCTGCCACGGTGCGCAGACCCTCATTGATCAGGGCCTGAGCCAGCAGCGTAGCGGTAGTGGTGCCGTCGCCGGCGATGTCGTTGGTCTTGATGGCTACGGACTTAACCAGCTGGGCACCTAGGTTCTCGAAGGGGTCCTCCAGGTCGATGTCGCGAGCAATGGTCACGCCATCGTTGGTTACGGTTGGGCCACCGAAGGCCTTGTCCAGCACGACGTTGCGGCCGCGCGGGCCTAGGGTCACCTTCACCGCGTCCGCCAGGGCGTCCACGCCCTTCTGCAGGCCCTCGCGAGCCTCTTGATCAAATGCGATGAGTTTTGACATGCAGCTACCCGCTTACTTTTCGATGACAGCGAGGATGTCGCGCTGGGTCAGCAGCAGGTACTCTTCGCCGTCGTACTTCAGCTCGGTGCCTCCGTACTTGGAGAAGATAACGGTGTCGCCCTCCTTCACATCCATCGGGATGCGGTCGTCGTCATCTGCCCAGCGGCCGGGGCCGACTGCGATGACGGTGGCCTCCTGCGGCTTCTCCTTAGCGGAGTCCGGGATGACTAGGCCGGATGCGGTAGTGGTCTCCGCCTCGACGATCTGGACGAGGACGCGGTCCTCAAGGGGCTTGATGTTGACGTTAGCCACGATTGAATACCTCCGTGTATTCGAGCTGTAGGTTTCACTCTTGTGAACTGTTGTGCCGGTTGGTTTTCCAGATACAGCCGTCGTCGCGGGTGAACAACTGTGAGTCAAACAACCTATCTGGCACTCTACCCTCGCAAGTGCTAACGCTCAACCAGCCCCGGTGCTAGATCCCCGGCGCTAGATCCCTTTGGTCAGGTTAACCACCGCGTTGTACCACAGCTCGTAATCCTTGGCGTTGTCTACCTTGTAGTTCTCAACTGCGCGGATGCCGTCGTGGATGGACTCGACGTCCTCGTCGGTCAGCCCTGCACCCTCGTCGCCGACGAACAGCACGGGGCCGAGGATCGCGCGAGCCGGGTCAGAGATGAAGCTGGAATCGCCGGTCTCCTGCTCCTTGCGCCCCATGGAAGCGAGCGGGTTCGGCTCCGGGTTCTCCGCCTTGCGTGCATCGGAGGAATAAATGGCAGCGACGGTCAGACCACTTTCCACGAAAACCACGTGCAGGCGGTCCTGCTCGCTTCCGCCCAGAACGTCGGCAGCCTCCGACAGATCAATGTCCATTTCCTTCGTCTGCAGGTCCGGCGTTACCAGCATGCTGCGTGGCATATTGAGCTCCTAGCTTGTTGTGTGATGAAAGAGTTGTGAGTTTTTAGACAGTCACAGAACATCTTGCCAGCAAACTAGCAATTGCGCAGGACAGGCTCTTCCACGTCCAGCGAGGGATCGGTAGGCGTCGCCAAACCGCTCGGCTCCTCCCCCGCCGCAACGAGGCGCGCCGCGAGTGCCGCCATCATCACGCCGTTGTCGGTGCAGAGCTTTGCCTGCGGGATTTTTAGTTCGACGCCCACTTCTCCGCACCTTTCGGCCGCCACTTCCCGCAGGCGCCTGTTCGCGGAAACACCTCCGCCGAGTAGCATCACGCCGGCGCCCTTATCTTCGCAGGCGCGCAGAGCCTTGGTAATGAGGACGTCCACCACTGCCTCTTGGAAGGAAGCGCACACATCTTCAATGGGCAGGCGCGCGCCGTCCTTTTCCGCCTGTTCCACGTAGCGGGCGACAGCGGTCTTCAGCCCGGAAAAGGAGAAGTCGTAGCGCGAGTCCTGCTGGCGCATCATGCCGCGTGGGAAAGCGATGGCCTGCGGGTTCCCCTGCGCAGCCAGCCGGTCGATCACCGGACCACCTGGATAGCCCAGGCCCAGCAAGCGCGCGACCTTGTCGTAGGCCTCGCCCGCAGCATCGTCCAGGGTGCTACCGAGCTCTTCCATCGGGGCGCCCACGCCGGTGACGTGCAAAATCTGTGTGTGTCCGCCGCTGACCAGCAGCGCGATGGCGTTGCCGAGGTCACTGTCGGCGCCAGCCTCCTTGGTGGCGCTTCCCGCCACCCCCTCGTCAGCTCCCTCGTCGAGGGTCCCAACGGCCACGTGTCCACCCAGGTGGTTCACTCCATAGAAGGGCACCTGCCACGCCAGGGCGTAGGCCTTCGCGGCCGCAGCGCCGACCAGCAGGGCTCCGGCCAGGCCGGGGCCAACAGTGGCGGCCACAACGTCTGGAGTGCGGAAACCGGGGGCATTCTCGCGCGCTTCTGCCAGGGCGGCGCGCATCGTCGGCTGCATGGCCTCCAGGTGGGCCCGGGAGGCGATCTCCGGGACCACGCCTCCGAAGCGGGCGTGCTGCTCCATGGAGGAAGCCACCTTATTCGCCACGATCTCCAGCTGCGCCGCTGCCTCACCGACAGCTGCTGCGTCGCCATCAGCGGATACTGTGCTGGCTACGATCCCCACGCCGGTCTCGTCGCAGGAGCTTTCAATGCCCATGATGTAGGAAGGCCGGTTTGAAGTGCCGGAATCTGGGGCCGGGGTGGCGTCAGAAAGAAAAGCAGGGCGCACCATGGTGAAAGCATCGGCACCCGAGGGCTGGTAGTAGGCACGGCGGGTGCCCTCGATGGCGAAGCCGTAGCGCTCATACAGCCCCACGGCGGGGCGGTTATCGGTGCGAACCTCGAGGAAAATGGGCGCACGCAGGCGGTCCGCGACGGTTACGAGTGGATCCATGAGCAGCTTGGACAGACCCTTCCCCTGCCATTCGGGAAGGATGCCGATGGTGTGGATCTCCGCTTCCGGGTCGTTAGCCGGGCCTCCGACAGCCAAGATTGCGTAGCCGATCAACTGAGGTTCGCGCGCGGGGTCCGTTGTCTCCAAAGCGAGGCAGTGGGTGTGCGGCGCGAAGATTTCGCTGGCGAAGGCTTCCGCGGACCAGGGGGAATCTTCAGGGAAGAGGATCTGCTCGATCTCCGCGCAGGCGGGTGCATCGGCGGTAGTGAGCAGGCGCACGCGGGCGGACCGAGAGCCTGTATGCGGATCTCCCCCGGCAGCATCGCCCTCGCTGCCTGCGACTTCGGCCTGCACACCCACCTCTTGCACGCGGGAAAAGTCCAGCGCCTTCGAAATTGCCTTCGCCTTCGGCTCCTTCGCATCGGGCCGACGCAAGTAGAGTGCGCGGAGTGCGGGCGCATCGGCCAACAACCCCGGAACCGAACCGAGAAACTCCAGCGCTGCAAGAACTAATCCCCGAGGCGTGGGATGGGCATCCACGCTTTCGATCTGGCAACCCTCTTGGGAGCCAAAAAGCTCTTCCGCCTGTTCTGCGACCGCGGAAGCGCTAAGCACCCGCAACGGCCAGCGGTCGAACTCGCTCTGGATATCCCGCACCACATCTGGCGCGTGGACCGAAGCCGGAACCTGCACTTCAGAGCACAGCCGCCCTGCCAGCCCGGGAAAGAAACTCATACGCGAGTGGTAGAACTCCCGGCGGCGGGCATCTGAGACGATCAGGTAGTCGCCGAAGGCTTTAGACCCAACCTGGGAGGTTGCATGCTCCCACGCCGTGGCGGCCGCGCTGGGAATGCCGTGGACTGGGATCGAGAGGGCGTCACCAAAAGCAGCAGCGGTAGCCATACCAACCCGCAGCCCAGTAAACGGCCCCGGGCCAGTGCCGGCGACGACCGCGTGCAGGTCTCGAGGGGAAAGCTCCGCCTCGGCGAGGCACGCCTGGATGTTCGGGGTGAGCAGCTCCATGTGGCCGCGAACGTTATCCACCAGGCGCTCGGCGAGCACGCTTACCTGACCGTTCGCGGCGATCTGGGCAATACCGCAGGTGACATAATTGGTGGAGGTATCGACGGCCAAGGCGTAAATCATAGGATTTATTCTATGGCGGATGGAAGCGGTGGGGAAAACAAGAAGTCCCCGAGAGGCTCTCGCAGTAAACCTCTCAGGGACGGTATACGACTGGCGGGTTGATCAGGCCCGTAAATGCCAGCGTCTTGTGAAACACCCCTCACGGTGATTCGTCAACTATCATTGCACGGCCAAGCTCCTCAAAGCAACCCCGTCCGAGAGGTTCCCCAGTTTTTCCTAAGAATTTGCCAGGAAGTGTCCAGCCGCTCCCAGTCGAGCTAGACCCAGCGCCATGTGACGGTGCGCGAGTCCGCGTCCGCAGCAGGGGCTTCCGAATCGGCCAGGTCGGCGGGGCTGCCCACGCTACTCCGGTCGATCTGCACGTCAAGCACCTTATCGCTTAGGGGCTCCACCACTCCGCGACCCCATTCGGCCACCACGACCACGTTGTCGATATCCGCATCTATGTCCAGGCTTTCCAGCGCGTCGAGCACCTCGTTGCGGTCAATGTAGCGACCCGGCTCGATGCCTTCCTCCACGTCCGCACCCAGCAGCCGGTAAGCATCCATGTGCAGCAGCCCCACCCCACGCTGCCCGGCGCGGTGAGTCCGCACGATGGTGAACGTCGGCGACTGCACGCGCCCCTTCACTCCCAGGCCAGCGGCCAGCCCCTGGGTCAAGGTCGTCTTGCCCGCACCCAGCGGCCCGGAGAGCACCACCACGGTCCCGGCTTCCAGCTGCTTGCCCAGCTGCTCGCCGAGAGCCCACATGTCATCGGCAGTCGCGGCAGCGCAGGAACCGTCGGTGGAGAAATCCGGGCGGCCGCCCTTGAATACCCGCTTGACCCTCGGACCCCGCGGCATCGTCAGCACCTCGTAGCTGATCGTGCCCGCCAGCTCCGCGAACTCGTCCGCGCTGGTGCCACCTTGGCCGAAAATCACCGCCCAATCCCCTGGATTCACGTCCGCAGCATTGTCGGCCGGCCCTAACTCCACAACAATCTGATCCATGCACACCCGCCCGATCTGCGAATATGTCTTCCCGTTGATCGTCACCAGCATCTTGCCGGAAACACTGCGCGGCAGCCCGTCGGCATAACCAAGCGCCACCACGGCGGTGCGGGTATCGCGCTGCGCCCGCCAGGTGTGGCTGTAACTTACGCCCTCACCCTTCGGCACCACGCGGGTTGTGGTCACGCGGGCCCGCAGCGTCATCGCTGCCTTTAGTTCAACGCCCACGCCGATTGGGTCGATGCCGTATAGTCCGACGCCCGGTCGTACCAGCTCATAGGCGAGATCAGGGCGGTGCAGCGTAGCCGGTGTGTTTGCAATGTGATTGCGGGGCACCTGTAGCCCACGGGATCGGCAAAACTCGATAGCTTCTGCGAAGCGGGCGGCCTGCAGGTCGTTCGCTGCCGACTTGGGGGCGTCGGCGCTGGCCATGTGGGTCATCACGCCGGTGACTTCCACCAGCTCGGTATTGGATGCCAGCAGCTCGACCGTTTCCTGCCACTCGGCGGGGCTCACCCCGGAGCGGGAAAGGCCAGTATCCACCATGAGCGTCACCCGCACGGGAGCGCTGACCTGCGCCTCCCGCTGCGCCTTCTCGGCCTGCTCCACGAGGGAACGTGCGTGAGCCAGCGAGGGCACGCCAACGTTAATGTCCGCGGCGATTACCTCCGTCAGGTCTTCATCGGG
Source organism: Corynebacterium sp. ACRQK (assembly GCF_022345965.1). GTDB lineage: Bacteria > Actinomycetota > Actinomycetes > Mycobacteriales > Mycobacteriaceae > Corynebacterium. Next base: position 285,984 of record NZ_JAKRMU010000002.1, on the reverse strand, counting down.
TGTCCACATCCAGGCAGTGATCGGCGCGGAAGCGTAGCGCTCCCCTAGTCCCCCAAGAATCTCGCGCAGGTGCAGGGCCTCCCCCAGTGTGGCCACGCCCAGCTGTTCCACGCCCGCGTCCAGCATTGCGGGAGCCACCACGTCCACCCCGTGGTTGTACGCATCGGCCTTCACAACGGCCAGCACCCCGGCGGGAGCCGCAGCCTCCCGGAACACACGCACATTGTGCGCGATGGCATCCAGGTCAACGACTAGTTCCGCAAGGTGACGATCCGACATGTTCATAACCTTAGCCACCCCTCCTGGGATTCCAGGAAAGGGGCACGGCAGGGGGCGTCAATAGGAAAGAACCCCGAACTATTCGACGGTGACGGACTTGGCCAGGTTACGCGGCTTGTCGATGTCCTGGTTGCCACACTGGCGCGCGATGTCAGCGGCCAGGAACTGCAGCGGCACCGTGGACAGCAGCGGCTGCATCAGCGACGTGGTGCCCGGGATCTCCAGCAGCCAGTTGGCATACGGGCGCACGGCCTCGTCGCCCTCTTCCGCGATGACGATTGTCTTCGCACCACGGGCACGGATCTCCTGGATGTTGGACACGATCTTGGAGTGCAGCACCGGGCGGCCGTTCGGGCTAGGCACCACAACAACGACGGGCAAGTCGTCCTCGATCAGGGCGATCGGACCGTGCTTGAGCTCGCCGGCGGCGAAGCCCTCCGCGTGGATGTAAGCCAGCTCCTTCAGCTTCAGCGCACCCTCGAGGGCAACTGGGAAGCCCACGTGACGGCCCAGGAACAGCATGGTCTTCACCGGGCCGAGCTCCTCGGCCAGCTGCAGGATCTGCTCGCGCAGGTCGAGGGTCTTCTCGATCTTCTCCGGCAGCGCCTCCAGCGCATAGTAGATCTCCGCGATCTCATCGGCGTACTTGGTGCCACGAGCCTGAGCCAGGGCCAGGCCCACCAGGTAGTTGGCGGCGACCTGTGCCAGGAAAGCCTTCGTGGAGGCCACGCCGATCTCGGGGCCAGCGTGGGTGTACAGCACGGCATCGGACTCGCGCGGGATCTGCGAACCGTTGGTGTTGCAGACGGCCAGCACGCGGGCGCCCTGCATCTTCGCGTGGCGCACGGCCTCCAGTGTGTCGGCGGTCTCGCCGGACTGGGACACGGCCACCACAAGGGTGCGCTGATCCAGCACCGGGTCGCGGTAGCGGAACTCGCTGGCGACCTCGATCTCTACGGGCAGGCGGACCCAGTGCTCGATGGCGTACTTGGCCAGCAGGCCGGAGTGGTAGGCCGAACCACAGGCGACGACGAAGACCTTTTCCACTCCGCGCAGGTCCTCGTCGGACAGGCGCTGCTCGTCCAGCACGATGCGACGGCCGTCGAAGTGGCCAGCCAGGGTGTCGCGGACTGCGGCCGGCTGCTCGTGGATTTCCTTCATCATGAAGGAGTCGAAGCCGTCTTTCTGCGCGGCATCCAGGTCCCAGTCGATGGTGAAGGGCTTGCCCTCCACCGGGTTGCCGTCGAAGTCGTAGATGTCGTAGGAATCGGCGGTGATGACTACCGCGTTGTCCTGGCCCAGCTCCACGGCGTTCTTAGTGCGGTCGATGAAGGCCGCCACGTCAGAGCCGAGGAACATTTCGCCCTCGCCCACACCGACGATCAGCGGGGTAGAGCGGCGGCCGGCGACGATGGTGCCCGGGTGGTCATCGTGGACGAACAGTACAGTGAAGGCGCCGTCCAGGCGGGAGAGAACCTTCAGCGCGGAGGCCTGGAAGTCTCCGGCGGTCTCGCCTTCGTTGTAGGCGAGCGCCAGCAGGTGTGCGGCGACCTCGGAGTCGGTCTCAGATTCCAGCTCAATGCCGGCGGCCTCGATCTCCGCGCGCAGAGTGGAGAAGTTTTCGATAATGCCGTTGTGGACGATGGCGGCCTTGCCGTCGAAGGAACGGTGCGGGTGTGCGTTTACGTCGTTCGGGCGGCCGTGGGTCGCCCAGCGGGTGTGGCCGATGCAGGTAGAGCCGTGGAAGGAATCTCGACCGACCTCATCGATGCGGTCGATGAGGTTTTGCAGTTTGCCTTCCTTTTTTTCGAGGTGCAGGGAGCCCTGCTCGACAACTGCGATGCCTGCGGAATCGTATCCGCGGTATTCCATTCGCTCCAGCGCATCCAACCCGATTTGGAGGGCCTCGGAGTCACCTACGTAGCCAACAATTGCACACATGCCTCTGACGATACACAATGGCTTGTCCGTTTCGGTAAGCTGTGGGGCTGTGGCAGATAAGATGAAGAACCTAATTACTCGTTTGGGCAAGCGTGGCCCGCACCGCGTGATGGTCGGTGACCTGAACTTCGCTGGAATTCCAGGGCGCGTTTACACCCCGGCGGAAGGCAATGGCATCCCCGGCATCGCTTTCGGACACGACTGGCGTGTCGGCGTGGATGCGTACCACGCGGCGCTGCGCCACCTGGCCAGCTGGGGGTTCGCAGTGGCGGCACCGGATACGGAAAAGGGGCTCTCCCCGAACCACCGGGGTTTCGCCGCTGACCTGGAGACCGCGCTGCAGATCCTGGCTGGTGTGCGCTTGGGCAACGGTAACGTCACAGTACAGCCGAACGAGCTTTATCTGGCCGGCCACGGCATGGGCGCTTCGGCCGCCGTGCTGGCGGCTACGGGGCGCCGCCACCGTAGCGAGCTAAAGGGCTATGAAACCGAGCCCACCATCAATGGCGTGATGGCCGTGTATCCGGCGGATACTTCCCCGGATGCGACGGAGGCCGCGAAGTATGTGAAGGCTCCGGGCCTGGTTCTGGAAGCTGGCCGTTTGGGCGAGACCCCGATGGGTAACGCCAAGCGCATGGCCGCCCACTGGGGCGGGGACGTTGTCTACCGCGAGCTGCTGGGCGCTTCTTCCAGCGGCTTCCACGAAAAGTACGGTCGCAACTTTGCCCTGGGCGCCGGACTGCCGCAGTTCAGCCAGCAGGAGCTGGCGCGCGGCCTGATGACTGGCTTCGTTCTGGCCGAGGATGAGAAGAAGTACGCCTCCTTCCGCGATAGCCACGCCGAGTTGAAGAAGACCCGCACCGCCACTCAGCACGAGCTGTACAAGAACCTGCCCGAGAACGTGGACCTGGACGAGCGCCTGGCGGAAATCTTCTAGGTCTCAGCCCCTTTGACTTCGAACTTTTGGGTTTAGTCGAAGATCCGCCCGCGCATCCCGCGGGCGCCGTTGGTTGCAGCGACATTCACGTTCGCGCCTCCGACCGTCTTGTTTGCCTTCTCCCCCTGCGCCTTCTTGGCCTCCTCGAGTTGGCGCGTGCATTCCTTGAGCGTCTCCTCGAACTCCCGCACCGATTCTTCGACCTCAGCCATGTAATCGTCGACGATGCGCTGGTAGCGCTCTGTAAGTTCTTCCCTGCCGGTCACCACTCACCGCTCCTTTCGATATTGACGCCCACTGCCGCAGCCCCCGCACCAGCCAATTCCACAGAGGTGCCTGTCATTTCAATGGATGCAGCTCCCGCTGCCGATACCCACACGTCCGGAGTCCACTGCTTGGAGGGCACCGGTTCCGGCTTTGGATGATTCTCCGCGTTTCGTTCCGGTGCAGATTCCGGGCTGGGTGCTGCGGGCGTGATCGGTTCACCCTTCGTGTCGCTTGATGGCGGTGTTGGCGCCTTGTGCTCCGGCTTGGGTTCCTCGCATTGCTGCGGTGATTCCGGTTCGGGCTCAGCTTTCGGTTCGGGCTCAGCTTTCGGTTCGGGCTCAGCTTTCGGTTCGGGCTTCGGCTCCTCGCACTTCTGCGGCAGCTCGGGCTTAGGTTCCGACTGTGGCTCCGGCTTGCACTCTTCCTTGTGCTCAACCTGTTCGGCTGGCGGGGCTGGCTCCGGCGCCGGTTCCGGCTCCGGGCACGGCTCAGGTTCTGGCGCTAGTTCTGGTGCTGGTGCCGGCACAGGTTCCGGTTCCGGACACGGCTCAGGCTCCGGCGCTGGCTCCGGGGCAGACACCGGACACTGATCCACCGGTGGAGCCAGGGCCTCCGTCGCACAATGCACGATCTGCTCCCACAGCCTCACCGCACCCTCGACGTTGATCTGCAGGGAGCCAGCCAGCGGAGGCGCTAGAGGCGCCGGCGGAGCTGGTGGCGGAGGCGGCGGCACCAAGGACTGTGCAGGCATAGGCGCCGGTGCTGGCGCCGGCTCTGGGTCTGCCACAGGTGCAGGCGCGGGAGCCGGCTGCGGCGCCTGAGCCATAGCCGTCTGCGTGACCACCTGAGCCGCCGCCTGCGGTGCGGGGTGCTGTACAGCCCCCGTCTCACACGGTTGCTCGGCCGCCGGAGGGGGCGTCACTACCTTCTTCGGCGCTGGGCAATCACTTTCCGGGGCCTTAACAGGCTCCGGGCACTTGGTCTCCGCGGGCTTGGGATCCTGGCAGACCGGCTTGTCCGAATTCCCGGGCTCGGCAGCGGGCTTCGCATCGCGAATCAGCTGATCCATGGTTGTATCCAGACAATTATTGCGGCTGCGCAGAATATCCTCTGAAAGCTTCCCCGCCAGCTTCGCCAACAGATCGAGCAGAGGCTTACCACCATTGATCAGGCCAATCGCAGCCATGCCGAAAAGCTCCAACTTCTCGGCAATATCCTCGATCAAACTCACCGAGTTCTCCGAGGTCGTGCCCATGATCTCGGCGGTATCCCGCACCGCCACACAACGATCCTGAACGCAGTGTTCGTGGTTCAGCTGCTCCTTCCCCGCCTTCTCCGTCGCCGTCCCCGGCTGTGCATCGCCCGTGCCCTTCAGGCTCTCTTTCACGCACGCCTCGGCGGCCAGCTCCGGCGCCTGTTGTTTCTGGTTGCTCGCCGGCCCAAGCGACGTCAGGATCGTCTCTGGGTTCATGCCGTTGGTAAATGACGCCGCAGCCTTCGCACCCTCCACGGGAGCACCAAAGCCGGCCATCACGGCGAGTGCAGCGTTCAGCCGAAGATCCAAAGAGCCCGTCATGCCCAGCCACCCCCTGCGTTCAAGCTGGCGGAATTTTCCTGCTCGGCCTGGCCTACGCGATCCACCAGGCCCGTCAGTTCCTCGCTTGCCTGAGCCAGCCTGTGGGCGTGGTTCACACGCACGTTATGCCCCTGATCAACCAGATCCAAAAACTGCTGTGCCTTGGCCTGCAGACCCGAACCGAACGCGGCCACGGGCACGCTCGGCCGGTTACTATTCAAATGATTTGCCCAGTTCAGCTGCGCATCGCGCAACTCCGCCACCCGCTCGGCGGCCGGTACCGGATCTATGTGCAACTCCCCCACGGTCTATTCCCCCTTTGAACTCCCCGGCAGTGCTTAGCGCCCACGGCTCGCACAAGTTCCCCGCACAAGCACCTCGCACTGCACAACAAAACATCCGCACAGTTAGACTACGCGGATGTTAAAAAGGTTCGCCGGAGTTTCCCGGCACCGTGAAGGGGCGTCGTGGGAACTAGAGCCTAGACCTCCGCCACCACGGCTGCGAGCTTCCCCGCGATGCGACGGGCCGTGCCCGGATCGGCGGCTTCCACCATCACGCGGAACAGCTCCTCGGTACCAGAAGGTCGCAGCAGCACGCGGCCAGCGTCTCCCAGATCCTCCTCCGCCTTGGCGATGGCCTCGACCACACGCTCGTCGTCGGCGATCACGGACTTATCCGCCACCGGCACGTTGATCAGCGTCTGCGGCAGAACCGTCATGACCCGCGCCAGTTCGGATAGCGGCTTGCCGGTCTGCGCCATGCGCGCCATCAGCGTCAGTCCCGTCAGAGTGCCATCGCCGGTAGTAGCGTGCTCGGAAATGATGACGTGGCCGGACTGCTCGCCTCCCAGCGAGAGATCAGAAGCCAGCAGCTCGGCCAGCACGTATCGGTCCCCCACCTGCGTCTCCAGCACCTTGATGCCGTTGGCCCGCATGGCCAGCTTCATGCCGAGGTTCGACATGACGGTGGCCACCAGGGTGTTCTGCTTCAGCTCCCCGTTCTCCTTCATCGCCACAGCCAAGATCGCCATGATCTGATCGCCGTCTACGACATTGCCCTCGGAATCCACAGCCAGGCAACGATCCGCATCGCCATCGTGTGCCAGCCCCAGGTCCGCCTGGTGTTCCAGCACAGCCTTCTGCAGAACATCGATATGGGTGGACCCCACCCCGTCGTTGATGTTGAAGCTATTCGGGCGGCTGTGGATCGCCACGACGTCCGCGCCAGCCTGGCGGTAGGCTTCCGGGGCGGCAGTAGAGGCCGCACCGTTGGCACAGTCCACCACCACGCGGATACCATCCAGCGGGTGGTTAATCGCCGTGCCGACATGGGCCAGGTAGCGCTCCAAGGCATCGGAGGATTCATCCAGGATGCGACCGATCGCCGCGCCGGTTGGGCCCGTCTCGGGCAGCTCCAGCATGGTGGCTTCGATCTCGTCCTCCACGTCATCCTGCAGCTTACGGCCACCCGCGGCAAAGAACTTAATGCCATTGTCTGGCATGGGATTGTGGGAGGCGGAGATCATCACGCCCATGTCGGCGCCGAAGTCGTCGGTGAGGAAGGCCACGGCGGGCGTCGGGATCACACCGACGTCCAACACATCCACGCCCTGCGAAGCCATACCCGCCGACAGTGCAGCCGTCAGCATCTCCCCCGATACGCGCGGATCGCGGCCCACCACAGCGGTCGGGCGGCGGCCACCCACTTCCTCCTTGGATACCAACACGCGCGCGGCGGCGGCACCCAGCTTCATCGCCAGCGGCGCGGTCAGCTTCCTGTTCGCAAGGCCGCGCACACCATCAGTTCCGAACAATTTACCCATAGGGCGAGATCTTACCCGGCCACCCCGCAGGTCGGGTGGGTGCCACTCCCGTGTAAAGGCAATTCATCCGAAAGCTAGACAAAAGGGAAACCCCCACGTCCCAACCGAAAAGTTGATCGGTTGGGGCGTGGGGCGTCGCCACCAAAAAGATGGAGCGATTTAGCGCTTGGAGTACTGCGGTGCGCGACGTGCCTTGTGCAGGCCGGCCTTCTTGCGCTCCACGGCGCGAGCGTCGCGGGTCAGGAAGCCAGCGCGCTTGAGGTCGGTGCGCTCAGCCGGGTTGTACTTGTTCAGTGCGCGGGCGATAGCCAGGCGGAAAGCACCAGCCTGGCCGGAGGGGCCGCCACCGTTCAGGTTGGCCTGGATGTCGAACTGGTTCTCGCGGTCCAGCAGGACCAGCGGAGCCTTGATCAGCTGCTGGTGCAGCTTGTTCGGGAAGTAGTCCTCCAGGGAACGGCCGTTGCACAGGAACTCGCCGGAGCCCGGAACCATGCGGACGCGGACGACGGCCTCCTTGCGGCGGCCAACGGTCTGGATGGTGCCCTCGAAGACGACCGGCTCAGCCTCAACCTGCTCAGCCTCGTCCTCGGAAGCGATGGAGTCACCGATGGTGGCAACGAACTCTTCGTTCACTGCGTCGGTAGCGGTGTACTCGCCCTCGAAGTTCTCCTCGACAGCAGCGTTCTGCTCGTCGGTTACGTTCTCGTTGTACTCAGTCATTACTGTGCCACCTGCTTGATCTCGTAGGTCTCAGGCTTCTGGGCCTCGAAAGTGTGCTCCGGGCCAGCGAAGACGCGAAGCTTCTTGATGGACGCGCGGGACAGCTTGTTGTGCGGCATCATGCCCTTGACTGCCTCCTCGATGACGCGCTCCGGGTGCAGCTCCAAGGAACGACCCAGGGACATGGTCTTCAGACCACCCGGGTAGCCGGAGTGACGGTAGCGCATCTCACGCTCGCGCTTGTTGGAGGAAATGTGGACCTTGTCCGCATTGATGATGATGACGTTGTCGCCGCAGTCAACGTTCGGTGCGAAGTAGGGCTTCTTCTTGCCGCGCAGCAGGTCAGCTGCGGTAACAGCAAGACGACCCAGCACCACGTCGGTGGCGTCGATGACGTACCACTTACGGGTGATGTCACCGCTCTTCGGGTGGAAAGTAGTCACAGGGGACTCCTTAAAGTCTTGATCTTGGAACTGCCAGCCAGATGAACACTTAAACGTGAAGTACGTGAGTGCTTCCGCGGCGGCCGGTTGGGACCCGCAGAAATGCATGCGCCCGGACAGGCCGGGCACTGTGCACACAACCCTTGGGAGTTTAGTGCAGGTTAGCGCGCAGACCAAAAAAGGTTGTTCTGACATGAATAAAACCCCGGCTCCCGCTCCCCTCGAGTTGAAGGAAACGGGCCGGGGTTCTAGTAGCCGTGCGCCGTGATGACTACTTACTTACGGACGTCGCCGTCGAGATCGGAGTCGATCTGCTCCTTACGGAGCTCTTCGGTGTGACGCTCGGTCTCAGTGATTTGCTCCTTGTTCAGGGAGACCTTCTCCACTGGGACGGTCTCCTTGTTCACAGAGACACGCTCTTCGCTCAGGGTGACGGAGGCTTCCTGGCCGGCCTCGTCGATGTTGCCCCTGAGGTTAGCGGCATCTTCCTCGGGGATCGGGGTGCGCTCAACGCGAACCTCTTCACGGGTGACCGGAACCTCTACGGTCTCGGTGTCGGTGACTACGTACTTACGCAGGCGAGCCTCGCCGGTCTGCACCTTGTCCTTCTGAACATTCAGGCGCTCCTCAGAGCGGATGATCTCGCCTTCATTGTTCACGGCAGCCTCGCGGTTAGCGGCGTCAGTGTTAGCAACTTCGCGCTCGGTGGCACCGGCCTGGTCGGCGTTTGCACCGGCCACGCCAGCGCCTGCACCAGCAGCACCAACACCTGCGCCTGCGGCACCCACGCCAGCACCAGCAGCGGTGTTACCGCCGGCAGCCTCGTGGCGATCCAGGGTGGAGAGCTCCTCGCCTGCATCCTGGTTGCCAGCGCCCTCGCCGTAACGGGTGGTGTCCTCAACGTTGTCGAGGCCGTAGTGGCGGTAGATCTCGTTCTGCTGCTCCGGGGTCAGAGCCTGGTCGGCATCGAAGTCCGGTGCGTCCTTCACGCGATCCTTGGCGAAAGCCAGGTTCAGGTTCTCGCCGTCGAACTTGTGTCCGCGCATCGGAACCAGGCTGGAGTTCATGCCGAACAGGCCGTGGTTAACCTCAACGAAGGTGGGCTGGCCGGACTTGTCATCAACGAAGATTTCCTTGACACTACCCAGCTTGTCGCCAGCGTTGTCATATGCGGTTGCCTTGAAAAGATCCTTGATGTCGTTGCTCATTTGTTAATAAATCCTTTCACCATGCTGGTACGCAATACGGGGTTGATGTCTTGCTTGGTGAGTACCAACAGTGGGGAATTACGTAGTGGTGTACGACAGCAGTGAAGCTGTTGATTGTTTTCGTCTTTCCCGTACACAAAAGACGCTACGCATGGTTGTATTAACGCTTCAACCAAAACGATTCCCAATAGACATGAATCGGGACTCATCGGAGCATATCCCCAGTTCATTACACACACTACGATTGGGTAAAGTTTTCTAGCATCGCGCTCCGTGTACTCATTGCACTACGCGGGGTGTCAATTAAAGAGAAAATCTCAGGATCCCCTTTTCCAGCCCAAGGGGAGCCTGAGAATACGACGGGAAAGACTATCTAGCTGGCTTAGGCCCAGCTGTTTGCTGCGTTGGTGTTGATTTCGCTCATGCGATCATTTGCCTGGCGGACGGTACGGGCAATCTGCCCCAGCACCTCGTTAATCTCCTGTGCGGAGTCGTCCCACTTCTTCTGCGCCGCCTGGTAGCTGTCGGAGGCCGCGCCCTCCCACTCGCTAACCATCGGCTGTAGATCGCGCTTAAGGTCTCCTAGCAACCCGTTGATGGTGCCGTTGCCACGGTTGATGTCATCCGCAGCATTCGCAATCTGCGCAAAGTTGTACTGAATCATTCCTGTCCCCTTCTGTAATGAATTCTGTGATGAATCTCTTGGTACGCCCAGCGGACCCGGGTTAAGCGTTGAACGCTGCCGCGTTGTCCACGTCAGTGGTATCGAAGTCACCGGCGTTGGCGCGAATGTTATCCGCGATGCTCTGTAGCGCCTCGTTGAGCTTCCGAGCGTTCTCGTCCCAACGCTCCATCAGCGAGTGGAAAGAGACCTGCGCCTGCCCCTTCCAACTGCCCGAAACGTCATCCACCACACCACGCAGACGGGTGAGCTCACCCTGAACCTCGTCCTTTACTCGGTCGACATTGGTCGCCGCCTGGTTCATCGTGCTGACATCTGTTCTAAAGCTCATGCCCTAAAATCCCCCTGTTGAAAATTCTGCAATCTTTCGATCATGTCGCCGGGTATCCCCTTGAAAACCCTGTTGAAGGCGCCATCATAAGGGTTATACTCACCACCTTGCGAAAAGGTTCACGGTATTTCCTACTTTTCCGGCCGCGCCGTCTCCACAAACCCCTGGCACACCTTTTCCCGCTGTTTGTTCCACTGCCTGTACTGGCAGCCCACCGAAATCTGGTGCCCGTCCACCAGCCGCACATGCCACAGGGTCGTCGAACTTGGATAGCTCTCCTCGTAACTCACCGGCTGGGTCGACACCACTGTCACCCCATCGTCGCCGCTGCTCACGTCGTTCAGCGCACCGAGCATCGCCGCATCCATTTCTTCTTGTGTTTTCAGCGGAGTCTCCTTGGCCGCCACCAGTACGCGCATCCCCTCGTCGTCGCCGATGTATTCCTCCCGCGCTCGGGTTGCACTGCCTAAGTGCCACCCGTCAACGTTCACGCTGATCGGTATATCCGCACGCCGTGAACTCTGATCGGCCGTAGTCACGCCCCGTCTGTGCGGCTCAGGGAAGGGTTCAGTCAACTCCTCGTCGACCTCTTCTGACGCCGGTTCGTCTCCGACGGAATCCTCCGGCTCAACACTCGAGTCACCTTCCACACTCGCAGCGCCATCTGTGCTTTCTGTGCTTTCCGTGAGTTCAGCACTAGCCGTGTTCTCTGCTGCCTGCGAGTCGAACACCGTAAACGTCGCCACCAGCCCTCCGATGATAAACAGCACCAAGGCAGCCAACGCCGCGGGCAGTCTGCGGTTGTCATTTCTTTCTTCCTTTATTGTTGACGCCCCCTCGTCCACCTCCTGCCGCTCCGCCGCTTCCTTTACGGGCTCTACCATCGCAGTTTCCGCTTCTCCGCGACGAACGGGGTCAGCGAGGTTGAGATGTTCCAGTTCCTGCTGTGCCAGCGCGAGCTCGCTGGCCACCCGCAGCACCATGTCGTTATCCACCAGCCGTGCGCGCACGCCCATGATCCGCAGAAAGTGCACAACTTGCACCGCAAAGGAGCCGGTAACCAGTACGTCTACCTCTCGCAGTCCGATGCCCCAGGGAAACAGCTCGCGAGGTTCCGGCGGGTTCACCGCCGCGGCTTCCGGGTACTCCTGCCGCTGCTCCAGCACCTCGCTGACCATCTCAAAAAGTTCAGTGAGCCTGCCTAGGCTCAGCCCGGAACGCTGGAACTCCACGTCGTCCAACGCATCCGCTGTGTTTTCTGAGCTCTCGTACTGCAAATATCCCGGACGTTGCATCTCGGCATCGCCGGTCACCACGAATCCTGTCGCCAGATCCGTCACCGTCATGCCGCTGACCAGCACACCCGATTCCTGCAGCGCCAGCGCCTCGGCCAGCAGTCCCCGGGCGTCCCCAATTCTCTGATCTACCCTCATTCTCTCCACCCCACTCACTTATTCTCAGTTCTGTTCCGCCGCCTCGGCCACGTGCACCGTCCAGGTTTCTTTGTGCACATAGGCGGCGCGCCCCTGTGGGCGTCGTACTAAACGAACCCCCGCGATCGGCCCGTCCTCGCGCGGCGCAGAGAACAGCAACCACGCGCTCTGGTCGCGCATAGCCTGTGTCAGCGGCTGGTAGGCCGCGCGGGCGAACTGCCCCGAACGGCGGCCAAGCACCAGGTGCAAGCCGATGTCTGCGGCGTACGGCAACAGGGGAAGCAGCTGGTCGAGGCCGGGATCGGCGTCCGCATCGTCGACCACCACGAATAGCTCCGGCCCGGACCACCAGGAGCGTTCCCGCAGCTGCTGCGGGGTCACGTCACTACCCGGAATTCGCTCCCGCAGCGTGGCAACCCACTCGGCAAGGTCCGCGCGGAAATCCTCCGGCACACGATAACCCGCAACCCCCAACAACCCGCGGCGTGTGTCCGTGACCAGGAACTCCGGCGGCTCGCCGGTGTGGCTGCGAGTATCGGCGACGGACTGCATCACCGCGCGCAGGGCAGTCGTCACGCCACTGCCCGCTTGGCCAATGGCCACCAGGTGCGGGAAAGTGCCCCGATCCCAGCGGACCGGATCCAAGCGCGGGCCGCCAATGGCGAAGGCCTGCGGGTCGCCCAGCTCCCCCCAACCGATGCGCTCCGGCAGCACACGCATGGCGACCTCCGGCTCGCCGCGGCGGGCGCTTTCCATCCGCACATGTTCGACATCCTGCGCGGTGGAGTTGGCGAACTGCACGTGCTTTCCGCGGGGCGATACACCCCGGCCAGGCACGTCGGGCAGGGATTTCTGCGCTTCGCGGAAATGCGCGTCTAGCGGGGTCATCCGCAGTTCGATCTGGCCGGTTAGCACGTCCCGCAGCGAGGGGCGGAAGTTCCACCGCAGTGCTGTGACCACCACGTGCAGGCCGCGCTCCAGCCCGGTAGTGGCCAGGCGAATGAGGCGCTGTTCCTCCTCGCCCGTCCCACCGCTGGCTGTCCCCACCTGGTCCAGCCCGTCGATGATCAGCAGGCGCTGGCCTTCCGTCTGCTCCATCTCGTCGAACAGGCGAGCTAGCCCATCGGGTCCCACCACCGCCGCCACCTGCGGCAAACGCGCGAGATCCCGCAAGCCACCACCCGGGTCGAAGATGTACACAGGCCAGCCCGGTGAACTTAGAACCCACCCCAGCACCAGGCTGCGCACCGCCGTGGTCTTGCCTGTGCGCGGCTGGCCGACGAACGCCCAATGCTTGCGGCGTAGGTCCACATCCATCGGCACCTGCAGCCCCTCGAAGGGCAAATCCTCCAGGCCGATGCGGGCCACGCCCGGCGCGCGGGGCTCCATGACCTCGCTGGCGGGCAGGTGTTCGGGCAGTGGTGGCAGCCACACCGGGTTCTTATTCGGCCCCTCCAGCCGGTCGATCACCATCTGCATGGTGGTGGTCTCCGCCTCCACGGTGGAGCCCAGCACCCGCACCAGCCGCTGGTCACGGGGCAACTCCGGGCCGGAAACATAGGCCGAGTGGAAGCGCACCTTATCGCCAGCAGAAAGAATCGCCGCACCTGGGGTGGCAGGCAGCTCGTAAGCCTCGGTGGTGCCGATCAGCGCGCGGGATTCGGAAGCAGAGAATGTGCGCAGGGCAATGCGGTAGCTCAGGTGGGATTCCAAGCCGCGTAGGCGCCCTTCCTCCAGGCGCTGTGTGGCCAGCAGCAGGTGCATCCGCAGGCTGCGCCCCAGCCGCCCGATCGCGGCAAATACCTCGGCGAACTCGGGCCGGGCATGCAGCAACTCGGAGAACTCGTCCACCACGATAAACAGCGCCGGCATCTGTCCCGGGTAGGCGCGGTTGTATTCCGCCGCCGTGGTCAGGCCTGCGGCGCGGAGCTTTTCTTGACGCCGATGCATCTCCCCCAGCAAACTATCCTGCATTCGGTCGACCAGCCCCGCCTCCTCAGCCAGATTGGTAATCAGCGCCGACGTGTGGGGCAACCGGTCCATTCCCAGGAAGCTGGCGCCACCCTTGAAGTCCACGAGCACAAAGTTCAGCTCCTCCGGGCTGTGCTGGTGGGCGAAGCTGATCACCACGCTTTTCAGCAGTTCCGACTTCCCGCTACCTGTCGCACCCACGCACAGACCATGCGGGCCGATGCCTCCCAGGGCGGATTCCTTGATGTCCAGGTACACCGGCGCGCCAGAAAAGCCGATGGGCGCACGCAGGTCACCGCCCGGCAGTTCCAGCAGCGAGGTACTGGATTTCACGGTGGACCTGGCGCGGCAAATCTGCGCCAGCTCCACCTCGCTGAGCTGGTCGGCCACGCCGAAGGGCACCCAGCCATCGACGGTCCAGGCGCTTAGCAGGCACCCGCCGGCGACATCGTCCACCTGCAGCAACAGGCCGTGTCCCTTGGCGTTTTCCACCCATTCCTCGCTCGGGTCGGTAACCACCGCGCCGGCGACCACAGGGCTCTCACCCGTGCAGAAGTGCACCTTGCGCGGCCCATCGTGTGGCAACCACTCCTCGAAAGGCCCGGTGATCCCGATTATGTCCGGATCCTGCATCGCCAGTTGCGCCTGCATGGCACGTGCTAGGCCAGCCGCCCCGTCGCCGAGCAGCACGATGCAGTGGAAGCTGGCCAGCTCCACAGACACCGGGGCTTCGATGGTGGCATAGCGCAGCGCGACCTCCCGCAGGCTCATAGCGCTGACCGGCTCCAGGTCCTCCGGCGGGGCGTTCACCGGCACTTCCAGCGGATCGTCCGGGGTCTGCACCGCGGTGCCGATGCGCACCACACCCGGCTCAGAAGTCACGTCGGTTCCGGTCTGCACGTGCGTCCACAGCGCCTGCGGATGCGGGTGGGCTGCCAGCATGCCCTGCAGCTGCTCGTCGTGGCTGCGCTGCACGCTATCTTTCAGCGCGTCGATGTGCCGGTGGAACGAACGCCGCGTTTCGTCCACATTCGCCCCCGGCTGGAACATCATCGCCATGCTGCCCAGCATCATCAGCGGAAAAATAAAGCTGATCGGGTTGCGCCCCGACCCGGAGAGCACCATGGCAGCCACCATGCCCACCACAGCGATCAGCATGACGGCAGGCAAGAGCAGCCTGATGAACGGTTGTTTGTCTTTCGGCAGCGTCGGCGGCGCCTGTGTTTGCATGCTAAAAATCCCCCGGTTACCTGCTAGTCCCCAATCAATCCCCATCCAACCCCCTGGATGTGGTTTTTGATTCTAAACCTTCCCCGGACAACTCGCAGAGCAAGCGAGTTCGCCTCGCCTGGGTTACTATCTGTGCCGTGTAATAAACACCGGCGGGGTCCAAAGGGGGGATCCTCGCTGCAGATTCAATCGGGCACGGCCTAAACGTGCACCACCAGGGGGATTTTTACTGTGCTAGCTCTCAGCATTTCCGTGCCCGCGAAGGGCACCACTATCAACGCTGCAATCGCCGACCATGTGCCTGTCGCGGAGCTCATACCGCACCTTGTGGATGCGGAGCCAGGGGAACACTGGACCCTCCACCGGGCGGTTGGGCAGGTTCAGCCCCAGCACACTCTGGCGGAGGCTGGGGTGCACCCCGGAGAGTCGCTGACCTTGCAGATCGCCACCGCTCCCGCCCCGCCGGCCGAGGCTGTCGAGGAGCTCTCCGGCCCTATCCCCGCCAGCCCTGCTGCCTGGATCGCCGCGGCCATCGTGGCGCTGTTCAGCCTTCAAGCCACTCCCGCGTGGCACCCTTTGGATAATCAGCTGGTTGGAGCTGGGGGCGTCCTTAACCTCAACCATTCGGCAGACACCGCAACGATCGTGGCAACCGCAGTGGCAGCACTGGCCACGGCGGCGGCTTCGCTGCACCACCGCAACTTCACCTACCTCGCCGCAATCCTTGGTTTTGGGCTGGGGCTGCACGTGAATGTGCTGTGCGCGTGCTTTGTGGCGGCTCTCATGGTGTGGCGCAGCGGCCCGGCGCGGATCGTGACGGCCACGTGGGTGGTGTTCGCAGCGATGAACTTCTGGCCGGGGGTTACTCTGCTGCTGGCGATGTTCGCGCTGGCTTACTCGGGGCAGATTGCGATCGGGCTGGCGGGCATCAAGCTGCCAAAGGTGCCCGCGACTGGTGTGTTTACTCAGCCGACAACCACCCGAGCGGGCCAGGTGGTGGAGGTGCATTCCGCCCTGGTGGTAGCAATCGTGGCGGTGTTGGGTGCGTGCGTGTATCAGTTGGCGCCGTGGGGTGAGCCGCTGAGCCTGTGGCGTGCAGCGCTGTTGGTGCTGGTGGCCGTGCTGGGCGTGAGCGCGCGCAGCACTCGGCCGGTGCATTCGGTGGCGTTGGCGGTGCTTTCCGCTGCGACGATTCTGTGGCTGGCGCTGCACGAACCCTGGGGTGCGGCGTGCCTGGTGCTGGTTGGCCTGCCGGCGGTGCGCGTGCAGTCGCCGATGTTGGGGCGGGTGATCGACATAGTGGAGGCGGTCGCGTTCTGTCTGGCCATCCCCCTGGCGCTGCAGACCACAGGAATCTTCGAGGCGATTCGGGGCATCGGCTGATGATCATCCAGGATTCCTCGCCACACGGGAACTGCCAGGAAGGCACCGTTGCGGCGCCCGGTACCGTGCCTTTGCCGGATATTGACGCCCCCTCGTACCCAGCGCTGCACGCCCTGTCCCGGGGCCGGGACGTGGACGTGGCTGTGATTGATACGGGCTCCGCCGGGCCGGGCGTGGTGGGAGACCGCGATTTTTGTGTGTTGCACGGGTCCGTGGTGACCAGCGTGTTGCGGGCAATAGCGCCGGAAGCCAAGGTGCATTCGTTTAGGCATAACGCGGTTGCCTCCCGGGCTGAGGGCACGGTAGAAAATCTGGTTCGCGCGATCGACCGAGCTCTAAAAAAGCGGGTGAAGGTCATCAATATTTCAATGGTGGCCTGCGAGGATACGGCGGAACTACGGGAGGCTGTCGGCCGGGCAGAGAAGGCCGGAGTGCTGGTGGTGGCTTCCACAGGCAACACGGGGCAGTGCCCGGAGGGAGCGTCGACGTTTCCCTCTAGCTTGGATCCGGTGCTGGCCGTGGGGGCGGTGGCGCCGCGGGCGCAGGAGTTGGTAGCGGCTGGCGCAGGATCCAGTGCCGGGGCTGGTCCGGATGCAGCCACGAGGGCCAGCACCGGAGCGGATGCCGGGAAGGCGGGCTCCGCCGACCTGGGACGCGTGCCTGCGCAGTACAGTGCGCCGACGCACTGGGTGGACTTGTTCGCTCCCGGCGGGCCGGTCGAAGGGCAGGTGGACGTGCACGGGAAAACCCACACCATCGTCGGCAACCCCGATCCTTTCGAAGGCACCAGTTTCGCCGCCCCGGTCGTTTCCGGGACGGCGGCTCTGGTCTGGCAGATCGTCCCACACCTCAGCGTGCAGGAGGTCCGCGAACTGCTGACCTCCACAGCCTCTCCCGGTGCGAGCGGCCCGGGGTTAGGAAAGCAGATGTTGGTTGTGAATCCCGCCGCAGCCGTGGATAGGGCGCTCGACCTGCGGGATGCGCAGACCAACGCTGCCCGCGACGGCAACAATGGCAACAATGCCAGTGATGGCTCGGCTGACTCCCACTACGAGCTGCAGACTGTCAGCACCCAGCCTCACCAGCCGGAGGCCGCCGACTACTCCGTGCCGGTTGTGCTCTCCCTCGTACTGGCGCTGGGCATCATCGCCACGGTCGTCTGCCGGGCATTCTCCGCAGACAGCAGGCCGCCGTCGGGCAGCGAGGCCACGCGAGCAAACTGAACATTGTGCTCCGCAGTGAACCCCAGGGCGCGCAACTCGGCCTGGCTGCCCACGGAGTAGCGCACTCCTGTATCGCTAACCAGCACGTATCCGCGCTCCGTCTTTAGCGCCGACGTGCCCCGCGGGCCGTAAAAGGCGGTTGGATCTTCGGCGGCCAGTACGGCGCTGATTCCGGCTGAGTCCACGCCCTGCCCGCCACCGGCACTCGCACCAGCACCAGCACCAGCACCATCCTCCGGCTCCGCGAGCCCTTGCGGCCCCGCGCATACCATCTGCGGCTGTGCCCATGTCACGGGCTGCTCGCCGTCGAACTCCGGGATTCCCGTCAGCACGTCCACGCTCGGCTGGCGCATCACATCCGCAAGTGGTGCCTCCACCGGCGGCACGGGGCTGCTGGCCAGGGCAAAGTCGCGCCGCGATCCCTTCACCTCCCCCACGCCCACTCGGTCCACCAGAAACGCCCGGTCGCCAGACGTAATTACCCTGCCCGCCACATCGAAAGGCGCGGGCATCTTCGTCTTCCCCGCCGGCATGGCGATGTCGGGGCTGCGACGGAACTGCTGGACCAGCCCATCGCTGGCGGGCACCGCCTCCGTGCCGAAGGCCCGGGCTGCGTCTGGAGTTATGCGGACGCGAGTGGTGGCGTCAATTAGCCAATAACCCGAAGGCGCAGCCAGCAGAGCGTGGCGATGCTCCTTGATGTCTTCGACGGCCACGACCGTGCCCACGCCACCGGCTGAACGGTCGCAGTACAGCCACTCGCGGGCCGGCGCGGCGGAAAGCGCCGGCACCTGCGGAATACCGATCGGCTGCCCCAACGGAACTTGGGACAGCTGCTCGGCGGTGGTCTTCTGTACCTCTACGGGCTGCTGCAGAATCAGCCGCGCGGAGGCGACGTTCGTGATCGGATGGTAGGAATCCTCCAGGCGCAGGTGCAGCGTGCCGGTTTCATCGGCCACTAGGTCGGCTCCGTCCAGGCTCGGCTGTGGACGTAGCAGCCCCAGCATCACCGCGCCACCGGCGATCAGGAGGCTCAGCAGCACGCCGACGACCAGCGCCCGCCGTTGGCTGCGGAGTGGATCGTGGGCCATCCGCGGATCCCCAATAACCAGCGCGAGCTCGAGCCTGCGCAGCAGAAAATTAAATCCAGATACTTGTATCCCCGTTGTGCGCATGGTTACTGCGCTCCCCCTTTTATTGTGTTTTGTTGTTTCTAGCCCCCGCTAGCGCGCTTAAGTATTCCATGGTTGAATTACTTGCGCGAGGCGAACCTCGCATTCGGGGGATTTTCTTACTTTGGGGGTTGGGAATAATGGGTTCAGTGGCACTGTTGGCTGCCGATACTGCCGATGTTGGACATACGGACTGGTGGGCATGGGTTTTATGCGGTTTGGTGGCGATCGGGTGCATCGCGGCGGGCTGGTTCGCCTTCGCCCGCAGCCGCGCCACCACGGACCAGGACACGCGCTGGTTCCGTCTGCTCTGCGTGCACGACAGGTTGTGGGGCGAGCCGTCGTCACGGCGGATTTCTACCGACCGGCTGGCCGGTGGTTTAGGGCTTTCTCTTGTGGACGCCACCCTCTCCACCGCAACCGTCCCCTCCAAGCCTATCGGCCGCGGCTGGTTGGGAGATTCCTCTGCCACTCTGGTGGGTGTGCCAGAGCACGCGGCGGCGCGGATGCCTTTTGCCGCCAGCGGGTGCGGGGTGTGGGCTCTGCCCGCGGAGGCTCCGCCGGTGGGCGCGGAGGTAGCCGGGCTGGCTGAGCAGTTGAGCGTTCCGGCTGCGCCGGGCTGGTTTATTGGGCTGACCGACGCGGGCGAATCCATGCTGGTGCATCCCATTCCCAGCGCGACATTTGCGGTGTTTGGGACGAGCGCGCAGCTGCGCGCGTTGGAGGGGTCAATGAATTGGCCGGAAGAGCTATTCGAGCTGCGCAGGCTCAGTGGTAACGCTGGCAGGGCGGGTGCGGTGGGCGTAGCGGACGCCCTGGGTGCGACGGATGCGCTCACAGGCGATGAGGGGGCGAAAACTCAGGTGCTGTTCGTGGAGGTCCCCACAGCTTCTCGCGACCCGCGCAACCCGCATAATTCGCGCAGCGGGAGTGTTGGCTTCGCTGCGGCAGAGGACGTGCTCGCCCAGGGGCGCGAACGCCTGCAACTGCTGGGGCACCCCACGGTGGATGTGTATATCGCAGTTCCACCGGTTGGCACGGGAACGGTTCTGGCCCACGGAGAGCACCGGGAATACTTTAACTTCTTCGCCGTCACGGCACCCGCGCCGAGGCTGGCGCCGAAAACTGCGTCGCAGCCCGCGCCACAGAATACGCCGGTTGCAGCTGTGGCTGCGACAACCGCTCCCACCCCTACCACTTCAAGGCGCGCAAGGCACCGCCGGGTGAGGTCGCATGCTCACAAGCACCGCTTCCCTCACGGCGCGGTGTCCGGCTCTGCATCCGGCGCCGTGTCTGGCTCCGTGGCTCCTGCGGCGGCGGGAGCCGACCCGCTCCCACTACCCACCGGCGAGCGCTTGGCGCGCGTCGTCAGCGCGCGTTCCGCCAGCTCCTCGTCGGCCGGATAATCCACCCGCACCAGGTTCAAACCGGCCGCCGGCGCGACCGGCACGGCCGAGCTGCGCTTCGTCTCCTTCAACAACCCCGGAGTGAAATCCTTCGGTCGCTTGCCCGACCCGACCGTCAGAGCCGCCCCCACCAGGGATCGCACCATCGACCAGCAAAAAGCATCCGCCGTCACGTGAGCCTCATAGGTCTGCGGTTCCGCCTCCGTGGAGACGTCCACCCAGCGGAACTCCTGCAGCTCGCGAACTGTCGTGGCCCCCTCGCGGGCCTTGCAAAACGCCGCGAAGTTGTTCAAACCGATCAGCGCATCGGAGGCCGCCTGAGTCTTCCCCAGATCAATCGGGTGGCGCCACGCTGCCGTATCCCTCGCCCGCACCGGCACAGGCCCGGCCGGGTGAGTCGTCACGCGATAGATGTAGTGCCGGCGCAGCGCGGAGAAGCGAGCGTCAAAACCCTGCGGAGCAACACTCGCCCCGTGCAGCCGCACGTCCGCAGGCAACATGCGCGACAGGCGACGCACCAGATCCTCCGGGCGGGTCAGCGAGCGCTGCTCGAAAGCTTCCACCGGGATGTCCGCATGGCAGACCTGACCGCTGGCATGCACGCCCGCGTCTGTACGCCCGGCAACGACCAGCTCAATGGGATGGCGAGTGACCAGCGACAACTTCCCCTGCAGCACTCCCGCGACCGTGCGTAGCCCGCCGGACTGAGTGGCCCAGCCGTGAAAATCCGTGCCGTCGTAGGCAACATCCAGGCGAACGCGCACCAGCTCGCCGGCCTTGTTGGGCTGATCGGCCGGCTTAGCCTCGTCGGCCGGGTATTTGTCGGACATGGTCGGGGCGGCTCCTTAGGATGTACGTTCGGCGAGCTGCTGCTGGGCTGCTGCATTCGCCATTCTCACTGTGCGCGCCTTAGTCTAGTCTGCATGCAAGACAACGAGTTCTCTGCCTCCACCCTCGACTGGCGCGCCCGCCGCCTTCGGCACGGCCGCATGGAAGGTGGTGACGGGCACTCCCCCAGAGCCCGTGACTCTGAGCGTGACGGCCATCGGAGCTCTGATAATTAACCTGGTTTGTGCAGTGCTTTTGCTACGACTGCGCGGGGCGGATAGTGCGTTGGTTCAGGGTGCTTGGCTGGCGGCGCGCAATGATGCGGCGGCTAATGTGTTGATCCTCGGCGCCGGTGTGGTGATGATCTTCTGGGCCAGCGCATGGCCGGACATAGTGGTCGGCGTGGTGATCGGTCTGATTAACCTCTCGGCGGCGAAGGAGGTGTTTGAGCAGGCTCGCGCGGAGGAGCCAGAGCTCGAAATGGATTAGGCGTCTGGGGCGATCCGCAGCGGACGCGGGTGGTGTCAATAAGTAAGCAACAAAAAGGCGGGCCACGAGCTACCCAATTGGGTAACCGTGACCCGCCTTAAAGCTAGGCGAGAGCGCCGGACTTACTTGTCCTCAGCAGCCTCTTCAGCCTTGGCCTCGTCGGCAGCCTCAGCAGCCTCAGCCTCAGCGGCCTTGTCGGTTGCGGTGTCAGCCTCAACCTCCGGAGCCTCCTCAGCCTCTTCTGCCTTAGCCTCTGCAGCCTCGGCCTCAGCCTTCTTGGCCTTGGAAGCGGCAACGCGGTTAGCGCGCTCCGCCTCGGTGGAGGCCAGCTGCTCCGTCACCAGGGAAATCTGGGAGATCGGAGCGTTGTCGCCCTTGCGGTTCTCCAGCTTGATGATGCGGGTGTAGCCACCCGGACGGCCTTCGAACTTCGGAGCCAGCTCGTTGAACAGGTAAGCGACAACTTCCTTGTTCGGGATGAGCTTCAGCACGTTGCGGCGGTCCGCCAGGGTGCCGCGCTTGGCCTTGGTGATGATCTTCTCGACGTAGGGGCGCAGCAGCTTAGCTTTTGCGTCCGTGGTCTTGATGGCGCCGTGCTCAAACAGCTGAGCAGCGAGGTTGGACAGGATCTTCTTCTGGTGGGAAGCAGAACCGCCCAGGCGGGCGCCCTTCTTTGGGGTAGGCATTAGTTCTCCTCGTGTGGATCTTTAAATCAGTGAGCGCGTGCGGTTAACCACCGGGTTATTCCGCGATGTCCTCGCCCTCGGTGTCGATGAACTCGCCGGTCTCTGCGTCGTAGCCCTCGATATCGGTGATATCGAAGCCCTCCGGAGCGTCCTTCAGGCCCAGACCCAAGCCAGCCAGCTTGACCTTGACCTCGTTGATGGACTTCTGGCCGAAGTTGCGGATGTCCAGCAGGTCGGACTCCGTGCGTGCAGCCAGCTCGCCGACGGTGTGAATCTCTTCACGCTTCAGGCAGTTGTAGGAACGGACGGAGAAGTTCAGGTCCTCGATCGGCATGCTGTAGGCAGCGATGTGCTCGCTCTCCTGCGGCGACGGGCCGATTTCGATGCCTTCTGCTTCGTGGTTCAGCTCCTGAGCCAGACCGAACAGCTCCACCAGGGTCTTACCTGCGGATGCCATAGCATCACGGGCGGTGATGGAGTTCTTCGTCTCCACGTCCAGAACCAGCTTGTCGAAGTCCGTGCGCTGTTCCACACGAGTTGCCTCGACCTTGTAGCTGACCTTCAGGACCGGGGAGTAAATCTGGTCGACCGGGATGCGTCCAATTACAGAAGAAGCTGTAGCAGCCGGAACGTAGCCGCGGCCACGCTCGACAGTCATCTCGATCTCCAGCTTGCCCTGCTCGTTCAGGGTGGCGATGTGCAGGTCCTGGTTGTGAACCTCCACGCCAGCCGGAACCTCAACGTCGGCGCCGGTAACCTCGCCCGGGCCTTCCTTACGGATGAACATCGAGACGGGCTCGTCGGAGTCGCTGGACAGAACCAGGGACTTGATGTTCAGGATGATGTCGGAAACATCTTCCTTCACGCCCGGAATGGTGGTGAACTCGTGGAGCACACCCTCGATGCGCAGGGAGGTCACTGCTGCGCCCGGGATGGACGACAGCAGGGTCCGGCGCAGGGAGTTACCCAGCGTGTAGCCGAAGCCCGGCTCCAGTGGCTCGATGACGAACCGGGAGCGGGAATCGTCGATGAACTCTTCCGTGAGCGCGGGGCGCTGTGAAATGAGCATTGTTAAAGCTTCTCCTTTTTCGGCGACCGCTATATGACGCCGTTAGGGGGACTACCGCCACCAGGTTTGGTAGACGGTGCGGACGGTAGAAAACCGCGTTTGGTGTTCTATCCGAAGTAATTCTAACGAATAGGTTCGTCAGTTTTACTTCGAGTAGAGCTCGACGATCAGCTGTTCCTGCAGCGGAATGTCGATCTGAGCGCGCTCGGGCAGCTGGTGCACGAGGATGCGCAGAGTGGACGGTACGACCTGCAGCCAAGCAGGAACGATCGTATCGACCAGGGCTTCCTGAGCCTCTTCGAACCACAGCATCGAGCGAGACTTCTCACGCACGTCGATGATGTCGTACTGGGAGACCTTGTAGGAAGGAACGTTGACCTTCTTGCCGTTCACGGTGAAGTGACCGTGGGAAACCAGCTGGCGAGCCTGACGGCGGGTGCGTGCCAGACCTGCGCGGTAGACAACGTTGTCCAGGCGAGACTCCAGCAGGATGACCAGGTTGTCACCGGTCTTACCCGGGCGACGGTTGGCCTCTGCGTAGTAGCGGCGGAACTGCTTCTCCAGAACGCCGTAGGTGTACTTCGCCTTCTGCTTCTCCTGCAGCTGCAGGAGGTACTCGGACTCCTTGATGCGAGCACGGCCAGCCTGCCCCGGAGGGTAGGGGCGACGCTCGAAGGAGTTGTCGCCGCCGACAAGGTCGACGCGGAGGCGACGGGACTTACGGGTTACGGGGCCGGTATAACGAGCCATTTTTGATCCCTAATCCTTTCTTCTCTTTAGACGCGACGACGCTTCGGCGGGCGGCAGCCGTTGTGCGGCTGCGGGGTGACGTCGGCAATGGTGCCAACCTCAAGGCCCGCGGTGGACAGGGAACGGATAGCGGTCTCGCGGCCGGAGCCCGGACCCTTCACGAAAACGTCAACCTTCTTCATGCCGTGATCCATTGCCTTGCGGGCAGCGGACTCGGCAGCCATCTGAGCGGCGAAGGGGGTGGACTTACGGGAGCCCTTGAAGCCGACGTGGCCCGAGGAAGCCCAGGAAATCACAGCGCCCTTCGGGTCCGTGATGGACACGATGGTGTTGTTGAAGGTGGACTTGATGTATGCGTGGCCGTTGGCCACATTCTTCTTGACGACGCGACGGCCAGTGCGGCGCGCGCCGGAACGAGTCTTCGGAGGCATAGGTTACTTCTTCTTTCCTGCGATCGTCTTCTTGGGGCCCTTACGGGTACGAGCATTGGTCTTGGTGCGCTGACCGCGGACCGGCAGGCCACGGCGGTGGCGCAGGCCCTGGTAGGAACCAATCTCGATCTTGCGGCGAATATCGGCCTGGATCTCGCGGCGGAGGTCACCCTCCACCTTCCAGGTGTTCTCGATAACGTCACGCAGAGCGGACAGCTGCTCGTCGGTCAGATCCTTGGAGCGAAGATCAGGGGAGATGCCGGTCTTTTCCAGCAGCTCCTTGGAACGGGCAGGGCCAATTCCGAAGATGTAGGTCAGTGCGACCTCCATGCGCTTCTCGCGTGGCAGGTCAACACCAGCAAGGCGTGCCATAGGGCATTTTCCTTCCGGTTTAGCGACGGTTTTCTCCACACTCGTCCCTTTTGATCCTTCGAGTATTTCGCCAACAGTCACGGAAGAGACCGTTCGGGCACCAAGTGCCTTGAATGCGCGAAACCAACACCCCAACTATTGGGGTGTTGGAAGGAGGGCTCCGGCCGCCGCGGCCAGAGGTAGTGACCAAGTAGCTGCAACCTCGGCGGTGCTGCTACCTAGATTGGATGTATGGAGGCTTAACGATTTACTTGTAGCGGTAAACGATACGCCCACGGGTCAGGTCGTAGGGAGACAGCTCCACGACAACCCGATCCTCGGGGAGAATACGGATGTAGTGTTGGCGCATCTTGCCGGAAATGTGGGCCAACACCTTGTGGCCGTTATCCAGCTCGACACGAAACATCGCATTTGGCAGGGGCTCGACGATGCGACCCTCAACCTCGATGGCGCCTTCTTTTGCCATATCCTCCAACGTTTCCCCAGCTCAACTAGCTGGTATGGGTGATGTTTTGCTACATACGGTGCAGTCTCAGAACCCCCGCATCGATAGCCACCTAGGGTACCTACCGATGCGAAAGCCTCATGCACCAAATGCATACAATACACGCGACCTGCGCAGATGCCAAAACGCTCGCCCCAGCCCTCTTGAAAGCTAGCGCGAGCGTTTGTCCACTCAAACAGCGGAGCCTCTAAGCGGGCTGCTCCTCGCGGCGCAGTTCGCCCTTCGCCAGGCGGTTCACGGTCAGCGCAATCGCGCCGTCACCGGTGACGTTACATGCGGTACCGAAGGAGTCGATGGCGATGTAAGCGGCAATCATTAGTGCCACCTGGCCATCGTCGAAGCCCAGCTGGGACTGCAGCAGACCCACGGCCGCCATAATCGCACCACCCGGCACACCTGGAGCTGCGATCATCATCACGCCCAGCAAGAAGATGAAGCCCAGGGCCATGCCTGCGGTCATGTCCACGCCCGTCATGTAGACAATGGAGAACGCGAACAGAGCGATTTTCTGCATGGAACCGGATAGGTGCACCGTTGCACACAGCGGCACCACGAAATCGGCGACAGACTGGGATACCCCGTTCTTGCGGCTGCACTCCAGGGTCACCGGAATGGTTGCGGCAGAAGAGGAAGTACCCAGGGCGGTGAAGTAGGCGGGCAGCATGTTCTTCAGCGCCGTGAACGGGTTGCGCTGTGCAAAGAGCCCAGCCAGCAGGTACTGCAGCGCCAAGATGACCCATGTCATCAGTACGGCGAGGATCAGTACCTTAGCGAACTGCGTCAGCGTGAGCTTCAGGTTGCCATTCATACCCATGGTCAGGAACACGCCGAAGATGTAGAACGGCAGCAGCGGGATGATGAAGCTCTGGATGACCTTCATGATCACCTCGCGCAGCTCCTCAGCACCCTTGTACAAAACCTCGGTGCGCATCGAGGCCATAGCGATACCCACGGTAAATGCCAGCAGCAGCGCAGACATCACGCCCAGCGGTGGGTCCATCTCTACGGAGAAGAACGGCGCCAGCGCACCCTCTTCAATATCCTTGGCCTCTATCATCGACTCATTGCCCAGCAGCGAGGGGTAGAGCCCTTCCGCCACGCCGTAGGCGATCAGACCGGAAATGATGGTGGAGACGTAGGCGATGCCGGCGGTCACAGCCAGCCACTTACCAGCTCCGCGCCCCAAGCTGGCGATAGCCGGGGCGATCAGAGCGAAGATCAGAACCGGGACGAAGAATCCCAGGAAGTTAGCGAACAGCCCATTGAAGGTCGCAAATACGCGGCCGGCCCATTCCGGGAAGAAGAGGCTGCAGACGATACCCAAGACGATCGCGACGATTATCTTGAAAATCAGAGAATTAAAGAATCGGGATCCATTCATGCTGGCGCTTTCCCTTTTTAAATAATTATAGGTCCTCAAGAAACGATTATGTTTAGCCTACTCGCAATACTCGATTCCCCAATAATCGCTGCTTTCCCACCAACCCCCTCCCCTGCGCCACCTGCCCTTCTGCCCTCCTACTACACCCCACATCGCGCCTGCCGGGGAAGGCGGCAGGGGGCGTCACCAAAGAAGAGACAGCTATTCGCGCGGGGTGAGGATTCGCGGTCCATCGGCGGTCGCGGCGACGGTGTGCTCCCAGTGCGAGGAGAAACTGCCGTCATCGGTCAGCACGGACCATTCGTCGTCCAACACATAGGAATCCGCCGTTCCCAGCGCCAACATTGGCTCAATAGCCAGCACGGAGCCTTCCTGGATCTCCGGGCCCCGCCCACCGCGGCCTTCGTTGGCTAGGTATGGATCCTCGTGCATTGTGCGGCCAATGCCGTGGCCGCCGTAGCCGTCGACGATCCACAGTTCCACATCGAACTTCCGCGCGGCGGCTTCGGTCGCCTTCTCCAACGCCCAGGACACATCCGTCAGCCGGTTGCCGGGCACCATAGCCTTCAGGCCTTCGTACAGCACCCATTCGGTCGCGCGGTTCAGGCGGTCGTGTTCCTCGGCGATCTCGCCGATGCCGAAGGTCCATGCGGAGTCCCCCACCCATCCATTGAGCGTTGCGCCGCAGTCGACGGAAATCAGGTCGCCTTCTTTCAGCACCATTTCTGCAGATGGAATGCCGTGGACGATCATGTCGTTCGGGCTTGCGCAGATAGAACCCGGGAAGCCACCGTAGCCCTTGAAAGTCGGAGTGGCGCCGTGGTCGCGGATGACCTCCTCCGCCACGCGGTCCAGGTCGAGCGTGGTCTTGCCCGGTGCTGCAACCTTCTTGACCTCCTGCAGCGCCAGCCCAACGATCTCCCCGGCGGCCTGCATCGCTTCCAACTGCTCGGCGGTCTTCGCCGCGATCTTCTTGTTCCTTCGCCTAAAGCCCATGTGGGTTCGCTTCTGCTCCCTTTGTTTACTCTTTTTCTTAGTGACGCCCCTTCGCGGGGCGAATAACCACAAATCCCGCCAGGTCGGACCGTGTGAGGCCGGCTGGCGGGATCAGCGATTCTTGCGCGGGGTTTACTTGTCCAGCGCGTTCAGCGTGGTGCAGGAGATGTCCTCCACGGTGCCCTCCGCGTCGATGTTCAGCAGAACGTCCTTGTAGTGGTCGATCAGCGGGGCGGTCTCTTCCCGGTAGACCTCCAGGCGGGTGCGAATCGTGTCCTCGTTGTCGTCGTTCCGGCCGCGGGCCAGCATGCGATCAACAACGACGTCCTCGGAGACTACGTAGTTGATGACTGCGTCCAGGGAGTGGCCGTCCTCCTGCAGCATCTTCTCCAGCAGCTCTGCCTGCTCGATAGTGCGGGGGAAGCCGTCCAGCAGGAATCCGTCGGCGGCATCTTCCTGGTTCAGGCGGTCGCGGACCATGTCGGCGGTTACGGAGGTCGGGACCAACTTGCCAGCGTCCATGTACTCCTGCGCCTGCTTGCCCAGTTCGGTGCCCTGGGAGATGTTGGCGCGGAACAGATCACCGGTGGAGATGTGCGGGATCTTCAGTGCATCGGACAGCAGGGATGCTTGGGTGCCCTTACCAGCGCCGGGAGGGCCGAGCAGAACTAGTCTCATTTGAGGAATCCTTCGTAGTTAGACTGCATAACTTGCGATTCGAGTTGTTTGATCGTGGTCAGGGCAACGGACACCAGAATCAGGATGGCGGTACCACCGAACGGCATCTGGCCCTGGCCTGCGGCCTGCGACGTCTGCACGCCCATGTTGATGAGGATGTTAGGCAGAACGGCGATGAGCGCCAGGTAGATGGAACCGACGATCAGCAGACGGTTCATCACATATCCAAGATA
Source organism: Corynebacterium sp. ACRQK (assembly GCF_022345965.1). Lineage (GTDB taxonomy): Bacteria > Actinomycetota > Actinomycetes > Mycobacteriales > Mycobacteriaceae > Corynebacterium. The sequence goes on along the minus strand of NZ_JAKRMU010000002.1, from coordinate 257,539 downwards.
CTCCGCGGTCGGGCGGCCCGGGCGGATGCCCGGAATGAAGCCACCGTACTTCTTCATGTTATCCGCCTGATCGTAAGGATCGTACTGGACGGAGACGTAGAAGAAGGAGAAGAAGATGATCAGTGCCACGTACAGCAGGATGTACTGCCAGGCAGCCGGGTCCGTCAGCACGGACATGACGTTCTGGTTCCACCAGTTCTCCTGGCCAGCACCCTCCGGGTTTCCGGACTGGATGATCTGAGTAATCAGAATCGGAACGGTAAGCAGCGAGGAGGCGAAGATCACTGGGATAACGCCGGCCTGGTTAACCTTCAGTGGCAGGTACGTAGAGGTCTCGCCGTACTGGCGGCGGCCAATCATACGCTTTGCGTACTGAACCGGGATGCGGCGCTGACCCTGCTCGATGAAGACCACGCCGACGACCAGGATCAGCACTCCAACCAGCACTGCGCCGAAGACAAAGCCACCGGAGCTAGAGAAGATGGAAGCGCCCTGCGCCGGCAGAGAGGTGGCAATACCCGCGAAGATCAACAGCGACATTCCGTTGCCGATACCGCGGTCAGTGATCAGCTCACCCATCCACATCAGCAGCACCGCACCGGAGGTCATGACCAGCACCATAACTACCAGGCCGAACACACCCGTGCCGTCCTTCAGGACCTGCACGCCCTGCCCCAGCAGCTGCCGGCGATCCGCCAGCGCCACAATGCCCGCGGACTGGAGTAGTGCCAAAGCCACGGTCAGGTAGCGGGTGTATTCCGTCATCTTCGCCTGGCCGGACTGGCCTTCCTTCTTCAGCTGCTCGAATTTGGGGATCACCACAGTCAGCAGCTGCACGATAATCGAGGCCGTAATGTACGGCATGATACCGACGGCGAAGACGGAGAGCTGCAGCAACGCACCACCTGAGAACAGGTTGATCAGCGAGTACATGGCCGAGCTGTCGGTCAGGTCGGAGATCTGCGACTGGATCGAGCCGTAATCCACGCCTGGGGTGGGGATCTGGGCGCCAATGCGATAGAGGATGATCATCGCAAGCGTGAACAAGATCTTCTTGCGAAGATCAGCGTTCTTGAACGCCGAGGTGAGGGCGGACAAACTTTGCCTCCTGTGTAGTTTCTTACCTTCGTGCGGGATCTACTGGCCAGCGCACCTGCACTTCAAGATACGCCCGCATAGAGGCGACACCAATTGCAACCTGTACAGGTTAGCAGACAGGACAAATGCTTAAGATACTGTACCACCCATAGCGCACTGCAATTAAAGCGCCATAGTGAAATCGCCCTACCAGCACAATAACGCACTGGCAGGGCGATTCTTTGTAGCTAAGCGCGGCTAGAGCGGGCTAGCCGTCTTGTTTACTTAGCCTCGGTAGCGGTACCACCGGCAGCCTCGATCTTCTGCTTTGCAGAGCCCGAGAACTTGTTTGCGGTGACGTTCAGCTTCACGCTGATCTCGCCGTTACCCAGAACCTTCACCGGCTGGTTCTTACGAGCCAGACCAGCTGCAACGATGTCTGCAACGGTGACGTCGCCACCGTTGGAGAATGCCTTCTCCAGGTCAGACACGTTAACTACCTGGTAGGTAACCTTGGCGGGGTTCTTGAAGCCCTTCAGCTTAGGCAGGCGCATGTGCAGTGGCATCTGGCCACCCTCGAATGCTGCCGGAACCTGCTTACGAGCCTTGGTGCCCTTGGTACCACGACCTGCGGTCTTGCCCTTAGACGCCTCACCACGACCCACGCGGGTCTTGGCCTTCTTGGCCCCCGGAGCGGGGCGGAGGTCGTGGAGCTTAATTGGATCGCTCATGTTTACTCTCCTGCCACTTCTTCGACCTCGACCATGTGGCGCACAGTGTTGATCTGGCCGCGGACGATCGGGTTGTCCTCGCGGACGACCGTCTGGCCAATGCGCTTCAGGCCGAGAGAGCGCATGGAATCGCGCTGCTGCGGCTTGGTTCCGACCAAGCCCTTAACCTGGGTGATCTTCAAAGCCATTGCTTATGCCCCCTGTCCTGCTGCACGGGCGCGCAGCATAGCGGCCGGAGCAACCTCGTCCAGGGACTTGCCACGGCGTGCGGCAACCTCTTCCGGACGGACCAGCTGCTTCAGGCCAGCCACCGTTGCGTGGACAATGTTGATGGCGTTGTCGGAGCCCAGGGACTTCGACAGGATGTCCTGCACGCCGGCGCACTCCAGCACCGGGCGGACAGCGCCACCAGCGATCACACCGGTACCGGGTGCTGCGGGCTTCATCATGACGATGCCTGCAGCGTCCTCACCCTGAACCGGGTGGGTGATGGTGCCGTTGATCATCGGTACGCGGAAGAAGTTCTTGCGAGCCTCTTCTGCGCCCTTCTGGATGGCGGCAGGGACTTCCTTGGCCTTGCCGTAGCCGACGCCGACCATGCCCTGGCCGTCGCCGACGATGACCAGCGCGGTGAAGCTGAAGCGGCGACCGCCCTTCACAACCTTCGAGACGCGGTTGATGGTAACCACGCGCTCGATGAACTGGCTGCGCTCATCCTGCTGGTTGCGACGATCGTTACGTCCACCGCGGTCGTTGCGGCCGTTACGCTCGTTGCGCTCGTTCTTGTCGTTGTTCTCGGCGGAGCGTCCGCCGTTACGTTCACGTCCCGACATCACGCGTTCCTTCCGTTGGTGTTGTTCGTGGAGTTGGTCATTAGAACTTCAGACCACCTTCGCGGGCAGCATCAGCCAGAGCGGCGACGCGGCCGTGGTACTTGTAGCCCGCACGGTCGAAGACGACAGCCTCGATGCCAGCGGCCTTGGCGCGCTCGGCGATCAGCTGGCCAACCTTCGCACCGCGAGCCTTCTTGTCGCCCTCCATAGCGCGCACATCGGCTTCCATCGTGGATGCTGCGACCAGGGTGTGGCCTGCAACATCGTCGATGACCTGTGCGTGCATGTGGCGAGAGGTGCGGTGAATTACCAGACGCGGGGTCTCCGGGGTTCCGGAGAGGGTCTTGCGGATACGGAAGTGACGACGTGCGCGTGCGGTGCGGCGGCGGGTGGAAATGTCCTTGCCCACCGGCAGACGCTTCTCGTTTTGTGCAGTGTTGCTCATTACTTACCCGTCTTTCCGACCTTGCGACGGACCTGCTCGCCCTCGTAGCGAATGCCCTTGCCCTTGTAAGGATCATCCTTACGCAGACGGCGGATGTTCGCGGCGATCTGTCCGACCTGCTGCTTGTCGATACCTGCGATGGAGAACTTGGTGTTGCCATCCACGGCGAAGGTGATACCCTCCGGTGCCTCAATTAGCACAGGGTGGGAGTAGCCCAGTGCGAACTCCAGGTTCTTGCCCTTGAGCTGCACACGGTAGCCAACACCGAAGATTTCCATGTTGATGGTGTAGCCCTTGGTCACGCCCTCGATCATGTTGAAGACCAGGGAGCGGGACAGGCCGTGCAGGGAACGATTCTTGCGGTGATCATCCGGGCGGGAAACGACGAGCTCCTCGCCTTCCTGTGCCACGGTGATCGGAGCCGGAATGTCCTGGCTCAGGGTGCCCTTCGGACCCTTGACCTCGACAGACTGGCCGTTGATGTTGATGGTGACGCCAGAGGGGACAGCCACCGGTGCCTTGCCAACACGAGACATGGTTTGGACCTCCTCTAGTTACCAGACGTAGGCGAGAACTTCTCCGCCTACACCCTTGTTCTGAGCCTCACGGTCGGTCAGCAGGCCGTGGGACGTGGAAATGATGGCCACACCCAGGCCGCCGAGAACCTGCGGCAGCTCGTTGGACTTTGCGTACACACGAAGACCCGGCTTGGAGACACGACGCAGCCCGGCGATAGAACGCTCGCGGGAGGGGCCGTACTTCAGCTCGATGTCCAGTGTCTTGCCAACCTTGGCGTCATTGACGGTGTAGTCAGCGATGTAACCCTCCTCCTTCAGAATCTCGGCGATGTTCGCCTTGATCTTGGAGGAAGGCATGGAGACGGACTCATGGAACGCGTTGGATGCGTTCCGCACGCGGGACAGCATGTCCGCGATGGGATCAGTCATGGTCATAAGTTTTGACCCATAGCCTTTCTCATTGCGGTTCCCAGCCCACCCAGGATGCGTGTACCGCGCGCTTGCTGGCTACTAGCGCGCCCCATGCTAAATAACGTGGGGTGCTCGCCGCCGTGTCCGCGCGGCCGCTTTATTGGGCGAGGGGCCTACAACAAAGTGGATTGATGTTTACACTGCTCACGCTGCCAACCCAGTTTTGGGCATGGGGCAACGCAAGACCTGATAACTCTAGCAATCACCTGCGGGTTTCCCCAAATCGCTGTTTCTTTGGTTTTTTGACGCCCTTAGGACCAGAAATCCAGCAGATCAGGAGTAGGCCAGCCCCAGTCACGACCGAACCCAAAAGGCCCGCGCGCTTACCCGACCGCTTCCGTGAGCTGGGGATCCCGGCAATCTTTGAACCCGCGGATGCGTTGGCGCTTCGGTCGGTGGACAAGGCCGGCGGAGGCAAGGGGCGTCACAAAAGAGTCAACTACCTTCAACAACCGCCGGCGACCGTGACGGTGGCTACGTGCGGGGATTTGGGTGGCGGCTTAAGCGGCGACTTAAGCGGTGGCGTGCGGGTTTAGAGTGGCGTGTCAAGCAGTGACGGATAAGCGGACACTATGTGTAGCATTTGTTCTACATAAGCGGGAGAACAGGAGGAATTAAGCGCCGCTACCTGCACGTTTCAGCCGTTACGTGAATTGCCTCACACTTTTGCTGCACCTGTTGCGAGAGTGAGCCACAATTCACTACACATGTTGTACGTACACGAAGTACAGACTTGCGGCACCCGGTCGGAACTCGCAGAACCGATCACTACCCCGCCGCAACTTTGCAGTTTTTATACACCCCTCTCGGAAGGAGATTCCTTTGAAGTTCAAGAAGTCCCTCATCACCCTGGCCGCAGCATCCTCCGTCGCCCTGGCTGGCGTTCCGGCTGCAGTTGCAGACGACGCCGCTGAGGCACCGGTCGCCGCCGATGCCGCAACCCAGCCGGCTACCGACGAGGCTGCCGCCGAGGACGCTACCGAGGGCGAAGACCAGGCGGAGGCAGACGACGAGGCCGAGGCTGGCGACGAGGGCTCCGAGAACGAGGGCTCTGAGGACGAAGGTTCCACCGAGGGCTCCATCGACAGCGAGAAGAAGGAGAAGCTGAAGGGCTCCATCGACAAGCTGGCCGGCTGGGACGACTCCACCTCCACCCTGGACAAGATCAAGGACGTAATCGGCTTCATCGGCAAGATCGTGAAGACCTTCGCTGGCATCCCGGGCTCCAACTAAGAGTCTACTAAGCCGCGCGCCGACTGCGGCGCGCCTCAACTAATAAAGGACCCCTACTTCCCTACCTTCGAAGTTTTCCTCGAATGGGAAGTGGGGGTCTTTTTGTGTTAGCGCCTCTGCAACAGCATCGGCGCCGGAGCTAACGTCTCAGCGCTGATTTACTCAGCGGAGCCCTTCTACTTGAAGGGGAAGCCCAGCTCGCGCAGCAGTGCGCGACCTTCATCGTCGTTGGTTGCAGTGGTAACGACGGTGATGTTCATACCGCGAGGACGGTCGATCTTGTCAACGTCGATCTCGTAGAACATGGACTGCTCGGACAGGCCGAAGGTGTAGTTGCCGTGGCCATCGAACTGATTGTCATTCAGGCCGCGGAAGTCACGAATACGCGGCAGAGCGACGGTCAGCAGGCGGTCCAGGAACTCCCACATGCGGTCGCCACGCAGGGTAACGCGGGCGCCGATGGGCATGCCTTCACGCAGCTTGAAGTTAGCGATTGCCTTCTTCGCGGTACGGATCTGCGGCTTCTGACCGGTGATCTTGGTCAGGTCTTCGATTGCACCGTTGATCAGCTTGGAATCGCGAGCAGCGTCGCCGACACCCATGTTGACGACAACCTTGGTGACGCCCGGGATCTGCATGACGTTCTCGTAGCTGAACTCGCCGTTCAGCTTCTCGCGGATTTCCTCACGGTAGCGAGTCTTCAAACGTGGGGTGTAGTTTTCGCTCATCGTTAGATGTCCTTCCCGTTGCGCTTGGACACGCGGATCTTCTTACCGTCTTCGTCGAAGCGGTAGCCGATACGGGTCGGGTTGCCGTCGGAGTCAACGACCATCACGTTGGACACGTGGATCGGAGCTTCCTGGGTAACGATGCCGCCGGACTCAGCGCCGCGCTCTGGAGCGGAGTTTGCAACGTGCTTCTTGATTCGGTTGACGCCCTCGACCAGGACCTTGTCGCGCTGCGGGTAGGCCTCGATGACCTTGCCCTTTGCACCCTTGTCCGGGCCGGAGATTACCAGTACGGTGTCGCCCTTACGGATCTTCATTTAGAGCACCTCCGGAGCCAGGGAAACGATCTTCATGAACTTCTTGTCGCGAAGCTCACGTGCGACCGGGCCGAAGATACGGGTGCCGCGGGGATCGTTGTCGTTTGCCTTGATGATGACAGCCGCGTTCTCGTCGAAAGAGATGTAGGAGCCGTCCGGACGACGGGTCTCCTTCTTTGCGCGGACGATGACAGCCTTGACGATGTCGCCGGCCTTGACGGTGCCGCCGGGTGCAGCTTCCTTGACGGTAGCTACGACGACATCACCGATACCAGCGGAGCGTCGAACGGAACCACCGAGCGGACGGATGACCAGGATTTCCCGGGCACCGGTGTTGTCGGCAACTCGCAGACGCGATTCTTGCTGAATCACTTGAGTCTCCTAATTTGACCTAGATTTTTGCTTGCCGTGCGTGGGATTTCCGACCCTCGCGCACGCGGTCTGTGCCAGCGCGTTCAGTTCATCGTGAACTCGGTTCGCCTTCTGGCAACCGCTATATTCTTCCACACCCCTATTCGGCCAACCAAATCGCCGTATCAGAGTTTTTCGGGGTGGCGGCGGATTTCGCGTAGCGGGGGTATGTTACCCCACCCCCGCGCGATTCTTTTTCTCTCTTGTTGACACTCCTCACGCTCCGTTGCCTCGCCATTCCAGCAGGTCTGCTAATACTGAACCGGCATGGTGCTTTGCGCTACAAAATCAATGGTCAGATCACAACTGTGGCATGCGGTTATATCTAGAATCTTCAGCACCATAAGGGGATTAAGGCGCCCGTAGTGGAAGCTTGAGACAGGGCGTATCTTCAGCCCGGCAGGAGTTTCTCAGACTGCACCCAGGTGCAATCAAGGATCATTTATAAGCTCTTTCAGCACGCAGGTGGCAAATTTGCGCTGTGCTTAAAGTGCACGGCCATGTTAAATTGATCCCCGTACCACGGCCAGTTCAGGCCGACACACCATCTTTCACGTGAGGATTAAACACATGAAGCTCAAGAAGTCCCTGCTGGCTCTGACCACCGCCGCTACCGTTGCAGTTGCTGGCTCCACCGCTGCAGTTGCTGACGACACCACGAACGCAGACTCCGCTGCTACCAACACCGAGAACGGCACCGACAACGGCGGCAAGACCGAAACCAAGCCGGGCAAGGATGACAGCAACAACGACGGCGAGCCCGGCAAGAAGGACCTGGCTGGTTCCGCTGACAAGTTCTTCGGCTGGGACGAGGACACCGATGGCCTGAAGAAGCTGACCACCGTCGTCACTCTGATCACCACCGTTGCAGCCCTGGTTGGCGGCATCGTTTCCCTGTTCAACAACTTCCAGAAGCTGAGCAAGCTGGGCAAGTAAATACAGCCGGTTCCCGCTAGGAACTAGGTTCCGGCTGATCTCTTAAGCAGACAGGTCAGCCATACAGTTTCAAGCCCCGCGGCGATCCTGAGCTGCTCCCCATTAGTTGGACTGAGAAATCAGTTACCGACTAGTGGGGAGTAGTTTTCATTGAGAGCACGAAGTTCGCTAAGTGAGCATCAGCGCGAGCAGTTGGTTGAACTATTTGAGCAAGGCATGGGTTATACAGCCGCTGCCAATGCCCTTGGTGTCTCCAAGTATGCCGCCCGTATGCTCTGTCGTCGGTTTAAGCTGCATGGCAGGCTATGTCTTGTGGAGAAACCGATTAAGCAGCAGTACTCGTTCGAGGTCAAGAAGGAAGTTGTCCAACGCTATCTTGCCGGCGAGACAAAGATGGATCTTGCGCGTGAGTTTGGCCTGTCGTCAGATCAGCTGGTCAGTTATTGGTCGCGGCAATGGCGTAACGGTGGCGATGAGGCGTTAAAACCGAAGCCGAAGGGCAGACCCAAAGGCTCGGCTGCACCGAAGCGGCTTACAGAAGAAGACAAGCTGCGCCGTCAGATCGCACGGTTGGAAGCGGAAAACGCTTATCTAAAAAAATTGCGGGACTTGAGGAATCAGGGACGCGCCTGAAAGTCCAGGCGATTGTCATCCTCAAGTCGCACCACCGCTTGGAGTACCTCCTAGAGGCAGCAGGTATCCCACGGTCGACGTTCTTCTACCACCAGAAACGCCTCGGCCAGCCAGATAAGCACGCCGAGCTCAAAGACGCGATCCGGGCAAGTTTTGAACGTAACAAGCATCGCTACGGCTATCGACGAGTGCTACTTGACCTGCGTAACCAGGGGTGGGTGGTCAACCACAAACTCGTCTACAAACTCATGCGTGAGATGGGCATTCGAGCCAAGATCCGCCAACGTAGACCTTATGTTTCCTACACCGGGACGATCAGCCACATCGCTGACAACAAGCTTGACCGCAAGTTCACCCCGGATCAGCCAAACACCGTCTTTGTCAGCGACGTCACCGAGTTCAGGGTCCAAGGCCGCAAGGTGTATTTGTCGCCGGTGATGGACCTGTTCGACCGCTCAATCGTCGCTCACACCGTGGCTACATCACCGTCGACAGCGTTGACCGCCGATTCTTTGTCCAAGGCGATCGCGGCGAGTGCGCCTGAACCCGGGTGGATGATGCACACTGACCAAGGCTTCCAGTACCAGCACGCCTCCTGGCGCGATCTGATCGGTGACAACGGTGGTGTTCAGTCGATGTCGCGTAAAGCCAACTGTTACGACAACGCGGTCATGGAGAACTTCTTCGGGCACTTGAAAACCGAGATGTACCACGGTGAAGTCTTCGACACGGTCGCAGAGTTCAACCAAGCGATCGACGAGTACATCGGGTGGTACAACACCGAACGCGTCCAACAACGACTCAAGGGCCTGACCCCGATGCAATATCGGAATCAGACCCTTGAAGCCCTAACCGCCTAGAATTAAACCAGTCCAACTTTCGGGGGCCAGTTCATCCTCGGATCCCCGCGGGGCTTTTTCTGCCCCTCACCCTTTCACTTTTGCTTTAGGTAAGGGTAAGCTAAGCCCCACTATGAACGTGATTCCGTCTATCTTGAGTACCCCAGCGAACGCTCCCGCGTACCGCGCGGCCTTCTCTGACCACCAACTCCTGACCGCCCCAGCTGAACCAGACCACCAGATCATCCGCGCCACCGTTTACGACGTCAGTACCCCGGCAGAGAACCTGCAGAGGATTGTCATCCGCTCCCCCGAGCTAGTCGGCTTTCAGCTTTCCGGCCCGGACGAGTTCTTTGGCCTCTTTATGCCCGCTAAGCCCGGCGAGAATCTCCATCTACCACTCCACGGAGGTGGCGCCAATATCCGCGCAAGCGTTGCAGCCATGCCGGAGACCCAACGCCCGAATCTACGTTGGTACACCGTACGCTCACTCGATCCCGAGTGCGGACAGATAACTTTCGACGTGGCGACACATGGCGTCAGAAATCCAAAGGATGAGCACGTCGGACCAGGGCTCGCCTGGGCTCTTGCAACTCGTGTTGGCGACCAAGTAGGCATCTGGACATGCCAGGGCCTCTGGCACCGCGCGCAAAGTTCACAAACACTTATCGCAGACCCATCTGCCGCGCCTTCCGTTCGTGCCATTTTGGATTACGCACATACCTTCGCTCCGGAACAATTGTGCGACATGCACCTCGTTGTTGTCGCCGAGAACCACGGTGACCTCGAGCCATCCCTCATCGCTGACTGGGAGAGCAAGCTTGGCAGCCTTGAAGTGTTGTTTAGCGCGACAACGGACTTCAGCACGGCAGTTATTGCCCACCTCCAGCAATTGGACCGTGCCGAACACCCTGCGACCCAGTCAAAGTACGTCTGGGTCGCGGGTGAAGGACAGCTTTGCAAGGAAGTTCGACACTACGCGATTCACGCTTGGAGCCTTGCTAGCGAATCCGTGCAGTGGTGCCCCTATTGGTTCCTCGGGAGGGCCCGCCCCTAACTCATCCGCTGACGATGGTCGACCTCGGCGACCAGAATTCTTCTCTGATCTACGCAGCGGGAATCAAGACCCCTGTGGCGGGTTTGCAACGATCCCCCGCGGTACGATCACCGGAGCTGTACCGCGGGGATCTTCCCATACCTCGGCATTCAGGCCATATGCCTCGCGCAACACATCCACCGTCAGAGCCTCCTTTGGAGACCCCTCGGCGATCTTTTCCCCTTCCTTCATGACGATCATCTCGTCGCTAAAAGCTCCCGCCAGGCCAAGATCATGCAGCACGGTAATCACCGTCTTTCCCTCTTGAGCAAGCTCTCGCACGATACTTAGAATCTCTATCGCATGGGCTGGATCTAGGTAGGTGGTCGGTTCATCCAGCAGAACAATGGGCGTATCTTGCGCCAGCACCATCGCCATCCAGACGCGCTGCCGCTGGCCGCCGGATAGCTCCGCCACGTCGCGGGCAACAAGATGGTCAACCTTCGTCTTCTTCAGCGCCTCGCGCACTTTCTCTTTATCTTCTGACGCCGTCGCTCCCCCACCCCAGAGCGATCGACGATAAGGGTGCCGTCCGCGCTCCACAAGTTCTCCAACGGTCAATCCCGACGGACACAGCGGATGTTGTGGCAGGAGCGCAATTAGTTGGGCGGCTTCGCGCGACCGCAAACTATGCACGTCTTTCTCCTGGGCAAGTACCTGCCCTTCGGTGGGCGCAAGCAGCCGAGAAAGGGTCTTGAGCAGCGTTGACTTACCACAACCATTGGGACCTAAGAGCGTGGTGACCTTCCCGGGCTCTGCAGTGAAAGACACGTCCTTAACAATGTTTGGACCGTCGTTGTAGCCCACGGTGACCCGATCAACACGAACGTTCATTGAACCATTCCTTTCAGAGTTCCGCGACGGGCCGCCAGCCAGACAAGCAACACCAACGCGGGGCCACCGATGATGGCGGTAACCAAACCCACAGGGGATGTAAATGGCAGTGCGCCCGCCACGACGGCGCACGCAGCTAATAGAGCAGCGCCTGCAAAAGTAGAGCACAGCGGATGGGGCGTGGGCGTTCCGGCCACCAGCTTGGCCAGCTGAGGAGCCAACAGTGCCACGAATCCAATTGGGCCGACAAAGGAAACCACCACCGCGACAATGCCCGTTGCGGCAATGAGCAAAATAGCGCGCACCCTCGTGACATTTACTCCAAGTGTGGACGCGGTGGCGTCATCATGAGAAAGAAGAGGGACATCGCGCGTAACGCAGAGGCCTAAAACTACGAAGGGCAACAAGCCCAACGCCATAGGCAACAAAGCTTCCGTACGCACAAAGCCAGTGGACCCAGCGAGCCAAGTTTGGGCATCCGTGGCACGAGTTAGGTCAGCCCTGAGCAGGAGATACTGCACTAAAGATTGCGTGAGGAAAGATAGCGCCAGGCCGATGACCACTACGCGCTGCGACGTCCCGAAACCACCGAGTAGAACGAGCAAACCAACGATCACTAGTGCGCCAACCAAAGCGAGTGCAGCACGCCACCAGAACGTCGGCACCCCCTCACTCCATGCAGGGCGGGTAACTACGGTGCCCGCCACAACCAAAACCGCCGCGCCACCGGAAACACCGAGGATGTCCGGGCTAGCCAGCGGATTGCGGGCCATGGTCTGGGTCCACGCGCCGGCCAGCCCCAGCGCCGCGCCGACCAGAACCGTAGCAATTGCTACAGGCAGGCGGAGATCCCACACCACGTTGATTGCTTGCTGTGTGCCCCCACCGGTGAGAACCTCGATGACTTCCACCGGACTGAGCTTCACCGCACCTTGCCCCAGGATTAAGCAATAACAAAGAGCCGCTATGAGGGCGAACCCCGATGTGGCTACCAGGATGCGTCTGCTTCGTGAACGCTTGATACTACGGATAGACGTCATATCGCTCATATCGCCAGCTCCGAGTCATTCGAGGTCGGTGGGCTCTTCTTACGCCGTACCGCCAGAATCATCACTGGGGCGCCGACAATAGCTAGGACAATGGACATTTCCAGCTCGTTGGGCTGCAGGACGAAGCGGCCCACAATATCGGCTAGCAGTACAGCCGCGCCACCAACAATGCCGGTCGGCAGCAAGAGGCGGGTAAGCGCCGGGCCAGTGAACGGGCGCAGTAGGTGCGGCACGGCGAAGCCCACGAATGTCACAAGCCCCACGGTGGCAGTCGCGGAACCGGCGAGGATGATCACCGCTGCGGCAGCCAACCAGCGGGTTCTCGTGGGTGAGCTGCCAAGGGAACGGGCGGAGTCCTCTCCCATCGCAAGTAGATCCAGCGGGCGTGCTGCAAGCGCACCACATAGAGCACCTAGTGCCAGACCTAAAGCAGCTAAGGCCACGTCTTCCATACCCCGCCCAGCCGTAGAGCCGACGGTCCAGCGGCGGAGCCCTTCCAGGGTGTCGGAAGAATAGAGGCTCAGCATGTTCGTCGCCGCTTGCAGGGCAAAGGTAACTCCCACGCCCACCAGTACCAGAGTTAGCGGGTTACGGGATACGCGGGAAATCAACAGCACGATTAGGGCGGCGACGGCAGCTCCGAGGAGCCCCACAAGTGTTCGCTCTCCGACCGTCGTTGCCCAGCCCAAGGTCAGTGCCGCGGCGACTGCGAAACTTGCTCCGGCGTTCACGCCGATAATGCCGGGATCTGCCAAGGGGTTGCGGGTCCAACCCTGAGCAATGGCACCCGCCATAGCCAGAGCCGCACCTGTGATCACAGCCAAGAGAGTGCGCGGAACGCGCAAGTCCCAAATGATGCCGGACTGTTCAGCATTAATGCCGGACTGCGCGGACGGGTGCGGGCCATGCATGAGAATATTGGTCACTTCGCCAATGGAAAGATCTTTGGAACCCAAGTACAGGGAGGCAACCAGCAGCAATGCCAAACCAACGAGTGCGGCCGAAGTAAGCAAACGCCGGGAAAACACCAAAGAATGTCGAGTTCTTGAGACGGACACTTTCAATTAAATTGCGTCAGAGAATTTCTCGACCGCCCAGGGGATGGTCAATGGGTTCGGCATACTCATTGCATTGCCCACGTTTTCGTCCATCCAGCGGACCTTGCCTTCGCGAACAACGTCCAGCTTGCTGAATGTTGGATCCTTCTTCAGGGTATCGGCGGCACCCTGGTAGTCAAGGACGAAGAGGTAATCGACGTTGTTGAGGTCGCTGTAGTTCTCAGGTGCGATGTCGCGGTAGAACTCGCCCCCGTTACCTTCGAGCTCCTTCGGGATCTCGAAGCCCAGGCTCTCGATAAACTGCCCGCGACCGTCACCGGAGGTGTACAGGCCGATCTTTCCCTGATAAGGCATGACGATAGCCGCACGCTTGCCCTTGAGTTCAGGGTGCTGCTTTTGGAAATCATCGTAGGCCTTCTGCGTTTCCTTGACAAGCTTGTCGCCTTCTTCTTGCTTGTCTACAGCGCCGGCGATCTGGTTGACCTGATCCCGCCATGGGATCTGCCAGTCCGTCGCACCGTCTGGCTTGACAGTGGTAGGGGCAATGTCATTGAGCGCCTTCTTCGCCTGCGCATCCACGGCGGAGTTCACCGCAATAATCTTGTCCGGATCAGCGGCGGAGATCTTCTCCAGGATCTCAGCAGTGAATCCATTGGCAGTACCGTAGACCACCTCTGGTTTGTTGTCGCCGAGCTTTTCGGTAGCCCAAGGCCCTACGCCGGACGAATCAACATCTCCCTCAGCACCCCAGGGCGCTACGAGGACCGGTTGGATGCCTAGAGCGAGCAAGGTATCGCTGTCGCCCAGGCCAACTGCGGCGATGCGCTCGTCCCCGGTACCCTCATTTTTTGACGCCGCCGCGTCATCGCCTCGGGAGCAACCAGACAGAACAAGAGTGGATGCTGCCAAGACAGCGGCGGTCTTCAGTGCCGCTCGACGGGTCAGCGAATTGTTTCGAAACATGTGAAAGCCTAACGTGTAAGGAACTCTTTGAAGCGCTGTAAAGTACCCGTAGCCCCAAAGGGCTGATGGCCTCTTTCAGCTACGGTGGATTCAGCACTCGCGCCCATCTTACACAGGTTAGGCTAACCACACAAAAGGCTGCCCTAAGTTAATTATTTTGGGGGATGTGTGGCCGCCGATATGGAGGCAGCTCAGCCGCTAGGGGCCAGCCGACAGGGGGCACTTTAGAAACGGTTTAGCAAACCACCAAACGTCCGCCGCTCCTCCACACGCTTCGCCCGAGACAAATGTCCTGAGGTTCGCCCGACCACCGGCAGTTACCTACCTCCCCTCCCCACCTCGAACAGCTGGGCACTCCACCCCACCGCCTGCTGCGAACGCGCTACCGCACCCACGGCAGCCAGGTGCTTCGCAATCACACGGGCCGTGGGCAGCTGCGATCCATACAGAACGAGGCGTGATAAATCTTCCTCGTAGTCATGATCCTCGGCCCCGCTTTCCTGCAACACTGGGGTCACCAGGAACAGCTGCGCCCCAAAACGTAGTACGGCAGCTACCAGCTGTTGCAGCTCTATAGCTGGCCAACGCCGCCACGGATCAACCAGCACCACAGCATCTACCTGCTCACACAAAGTAGCCACTGTGCCAGCCCAATCCGCCCGGCGCACATCCTCACCGCTACGCCCAACCGTTGGAGCGTGCAGTGCACTATAGCGAGCACGATCCCGGCGGCGTGGAGCAATATCGCGCAGCATAACCTCCTCTGCGCTGGCCCCAGGCTCCGTCATCGCTGCAGTTGTTGCACCTACTGAAATCCTTGCGTCATCTTCTGCCTCCGAAAACGACCCCAACACCACGGCGTTGGCCTGCGGTATCTTACGTAGAATCTCATCCGCATACACCGCCGCGGCCGGACCTCCCACCGCGCACCGAAGCGAGCCAGCATCCTGTCGCGCTAGTAGCTTGCTGCTCAGAATCTCCGCTGCGGCCGGGGCCGACCACTGAGCGCTGGAGGCCGCCTGTTCGTGTTCCTCCACGGCCAGTTGTGGCTGGTTTTGCACAATGTAGTCCCAGCGGTGCTCGCCCGTATCAGCCGGATTCTGCAGTGCCTGCCCTAGCTGGCCAAGTGCTGCGGTCTTGGCGGCTGCCGGCCCGGCAATCCAATCCCTTACTGGAGAATCCGGGTTTGCTAACTCGCTGCCCAGCGCAGTGAGGCCGATTCGAACGGCCCGTTGGTCCGCCACATCCTCCGCTGAGCTATCCAGTGCTGCATCCGCCGACAAAGTCACTAACCCCACTGCCTCCAAGTAACGCGCAATCCGGAGAGCCAGCTCCTGCTGCAGGCCAGTTGCTGCGGCCAGTTGATCCACTCGATCCGCGCCCTCATCAATCAGGCCAAAAATCCCCAACCCTACGGCTTGGCGCACCAGAATCGCCGACCCCATCTCGGTGAGTTCATGCAGCTCAATCACCGCATTACGGTGGCTCGTCACAGCCCCTGTCTCCGCCCCCTCACTGTCGCCCTGCGTAGCCGTCGCCCCTGCTTCCGATTGTGCCGGTGCCATTGCGCGCCAGTACCCCGTAATCTCCACGTTTTCCCGCGGAATCCCCAGAGCTCGAACCCAGCGTCGGATCGCCTTCAATCGCCCGGCCTCTCCCGCAGCCCATACATAGGGCATCGCGGCGGGCTCGGCCGCCCACTCTGGGTGTTCTCCGTACAACTCGGTAGCTTTCGCCACGAAGTCCCCGCCCTCGTCTCGCACCTGCCAGTGAATGTCCACCTGTGCTTCGAACTCCAGTCGCTGGACATGTGCCCGCGTGGCTACCTCAATAATCGCCACTGCCCTATACCCGGCGGGCAAAGACTCTATACAGCGAGCAATCGCCGGCAGCGCCGTCTCGTCGCCCACCATCAGTAGCCACGGAGTGTGGGTGGGCAGCGCTGCGCAAGACTTCGGCCCTGCGATATACAGGGGATCTCCCGGTCGAGCTCGTACGGACCAGTCCTCGGCCAGGCCTTGGCCATGCCGCGCGAAGTCTACGACGAGGCGGCCCTGGGAGGCGTCGAATGAACGGACGGTATATGTCCGAAACAGATCTTTGACCTCCTCTTGCCATAGCACCGTCGCGTCCTCCCGTGTGATGGGGTGAGGGCGCTCCCCGGTGGCCGGGTCTGGGAAGATGATGCGGATATCGTCGTCGAAACCATCGCTGACTAGCGGTGGTGCGTCTACGCCGAACGCACTATGGGCGCGTAGTTGTTCGCCCGTCAGAGTAATGCGACGCATCCCTGGTGTGATGTCCTCGATGTCATCGACCTGCAGTTCGCGGATCGTAATGGGGTAGATTTCCCTGTCTCGGCTATTCCTCGCCATGGTCATTCCTTTCTCGTTTCTGGGTTGGCGGTGTGCGGTGAGTCGGTGTGTAGCGGGTCAGTGCGCAGGGTCGGCATGCGGTGGGGCGGCATGCGCAGGGTCGATGCCTGTCGCCTCGGGTGCTGGCCGGTCAGCCGAACTCTTGTTCAGCAGCCGCGGTGCCCATTGCTGGAAAACGTTCTTCCAGCCATCGGCTTTCACCAGCTGCGCGTGCGTAAGTTCAAGCTCGCTCACCCGCACCGGATACGCCCCCGGACGGCGCCTCCACGCAGCAGCCGGATCCCACTGCCCGTGTGCCACATCACTGTTGTTTTGCGTTGCCACCACTAGCTCGACCCGGCCTTCGTAGCTGGTGGGTGCTGCTGTGTGCAGCATCTGCATGCAGAAACGGATGTTGCTTTCTATATCGACGCCCACAGTGCCCAATTCGTGTGACATCCCATCGGCACGCGCAATTGCCCGAACGTCGTAGTCACCAAAGGCTGTCCTGCCATCGGGCGTGCCCGGCGGCCAAGAATGCGTACCGGAGCTGGGGCTGCTGCCGCTGGGGTAGGCGTCAAGAATTCCTAAGAACCGCACCTCATAGCCCCGGCGCTGCAACGCGGCAGCGATGTTTTCAGCCACCACGCCACCGAAGGAGTAGCCCACCAACGTGAAGGGTCCTTCTTGTTGCTCGGCCAGGATCTGTTCGGTGTAGAGCTCCGCTAGCTCGGCCAGTGTATCCACCTGGGGTAGCGGGGACGGTAGTTCGATCAGGCGGGTGTCGAACTCAGTGTCCGCCAGAAGGCTGGCCAGCGGGGCGAAGGCCAAGCCATGTCCGCCGATCGGATGGAGGCACCACACCGGGCGGCGTTGCGAATGCTCGGCAGTCTGTAAGCGCTGGGATTGCTGCGGCTTCGGCGGCTGCTTAGCCTTCATAGCTCCACCAGTGCCCTGCCCCAGCCGTTCCGCGATGGCTGCCGGAGTACCAGCATCCACAATGTCCTGGATCTTCAACTGCATGCCCTGCTTGCGCAGCACACCCATCAAACGTATGGCCAGCAGGGAGTCACCACCGGAGGTGAAGAAGTTCTCTTCGGGGCCGATCGGGTTGCCTAGCAAGCTCTCCATGGCGGCCTGCACCTGGGCGCATACGGGGTTGTCCTCAGAAAGCTCCCGGTTACCGGTATTGCACGTATCCGCTTCCTCTACTTCGCTGTGCCCATCTACTTCTATTTGCCCGTCCGCTGGCTCCTCAAACTCGCCGCGCTCCGGAAGCAACTCCACCAACCGGAGATCCCTACCGGTGGCGGCGTCGCACAGTGCATTGAGGAATGTGCCGAACCACCTCGCGGCGGCGTCAGGAAGAATGCGTTCCACCACATCCGGACGGTGCACCAGCGTAATCTCCAAAACGTCCCCGGGCGGGCACACGACAGTCAGCGGGTAATGCGTGCGACCGCTGGTGCGCAGCCCCTGGATGCGCAGGCACGACTCGGAGGTCTCCACTGTGTGTGGACCGCTCGGTGCACCGAAGTGTGCATGATGGTCGTACACCACCGCGGTGTCGAACAACGGTGCACTTCCCACCAGGGTCTCGATCTCCTGTAGCGGCGTGGTCTGGTTCTCGCTGATCAGCGCCATGGTATCTGCCACCTGTCGCACGGTATGGCGCAGCGTGTGCCCCGGTTCGAGTTGTACGTGCAACGGGAGTGTGGTGATGAACATGCCCACCGCACTAGCCATTCGCGGCTGCTCCGCGGACCGGCCGGAAAGAGTCACCCCCGTAGTCACTCGGCGCCCACCATGCAGCGCAGCCAGCGTGAGCAACCATGCGGTTTGTACCAGTACACTGGGTGTGGTTCCTAGGCTCGCCGCGGCGGTTGCCACCCGCCCATCTGTGTCGCGGTGCAGTACGTGCGGCACCTCTGGGGCTTCTGTTGTGCTCTTTTTACTTGACGCCACCGGCCGCAAGCCCGCAATCACACCTCCGTGCTCGCCTGTGCGGCTGGCCTCATGGGGCTGATCGGTGCCGGTGAAAATCTGTTGCCAGGCGCGGTGTTCCCGCTCCAGTTGTTCGACGCTGCGTTGGCACAGGCTTCGAGCAAATTCCGCGAAGGAGGGCGCGGGGTCCAGATCCTCGCCGCTTAGCAGTCGCTGCAAATCCTGCAGCATCACGGCGGTGGACCAGCCATCGGTGAGGATGTGATGGCTACCCAGCACAAGTGTGGCAGGGCGGTTGGTTTCTAGTCGGTTACTCTCTGGCAACAGCACCAGGTCTGCGGTGACTAGCGGGCCGGATTCCAGGTCCACGGCGCGGTGGCCGCGCAACTCCCGTAGCTGTTCCACGAACGCATGAGCTGCAGCCGGTGAGAAGTCTCTGCAGTCGTGGATTGTCCAGGGCAGATCGAGCCGCTCCGGAATCAGCATCAGCGGGAGGTCGCTGCAATCGAACACGGCGCGCAGTGCTGCGTGGCGGCGCAGAATTGCCCGCATCGACTGGTGGATAAGCTCTGGGGAGGCCACACCAGTAAGGTCCACGGCGGCGGCAATGACGTAGCGGTCGGTTCCGGCCAATCCGTGGAACAGCAGCCCCTGCTGGGAGGCAGTAGCCGGGACAATGTCTTCCAGGGGACCGTGGGCGGCTTCCAGGGAGCGCAGATGAGCAACGCTGAGGGTCGGTGTGGGCTGGTTGGTTGAGCTGTGGCCTAGCCGAGGGTTCGTCGGCTGTGTATCGAATGCCCGGTAGTCGCTAGGCAGTGCTTGGCGCAGTACCAACCGATCCGCGACCAGCAGGTCCCGCGCCGCACGCTGTAGCTGTTCGTGCAGTTTCTCCAGCACGGTCGGGGATGCATCCCTGAGTGCTGCCAGGTCCGCCACGTATTCCACGTCTGCGCCGTCCGAGGTGAGGAAGACATTTATCGTCAGAGCCTCCGTCATCCGCCGGTCGTCGGATTCCAACACGCCGAAGCTCTCCTCCGGCTGTGCATCCAGAACATTAATCACCACACGACGGTTTGGAGGGCACGAAGCTGGATCCCACGGCTGAGCCTGCGACTCGGCCTCGCGCCCAGCGCGAACCCACGCTGCCATAAGCCTCGGAGAATTGGCGGATGAATGAACGGAGGCACCGTCAGCCCTCGCAGAGAAAGCCCAACGCTCCTCCGTAGTGAACCAACCGATCAGCTCCATGCAATCCACCGCGCTACCGGTGCTGCCATAGTCACCAGAACGAGTGGCACCGGTGCCGCCATCGCGGCCGTGCCCTTCCACCACCAGCTGAAGCTCGGTCAAACCTACGGCCTGTAGCGCTTGCGCTAACAATGACACCACCACGACCTGTCGGTCTGTTCGAAAACGCTGCGCCAGCTCGGAACTCATCGCCGCAGCGTCCGGCATCGCAATATTTCGCCACATCATCGTGGCCTGCCCCCGTGGGCATAGCAGTTTCTCCGGCAACTCCGGCAAGACCGACAGCTCCGCCGATCCCGGTGGCACGTTCTGCACGGCCTGGTGCTCCACAGCACGCTGCATCCCGTGGGCGCGCAGGAGGCCGGTGAGCGCGGGAAGCTTCACGTTGGCGTCAATTAATACAGCATTCCACTCGCGCTGCAGGTTCGGCCAGGACAGCGCATCGATCGCCAGGTGGTGCACCATCACCAGCGCGCCTTCCCTGCACAGTCCGACCTGCCACATCACTCCACCATCGGGGGCTATGCCGGCGGCCAGCTGCTCCACCGGATCTGGGCCGTCCGGCGCAAGCTCCACCACAATCTCCTCGGCGTTAGCCAGTGGCACACGCGGGATCAGCTGCACTACGTTGTCCCAGTCCAGCAACATCCGCAGGCTCGCATGCCGGCGCTGAAGCACCTCCACCGCGCGTAGCACATCGGCTTGGCCGCACCCGGGTGGCATATCTAGCCACCGGTACATCACGTGGCGACGCATCGCATGCACGGTGGGCGCAGCTGCAATCTGCGTGCGTGCCACCGGACTCCACGGCAATACACCCCAATCCAGCCATTGATTGTCCCCATTATTGGATCTCGAATTACCCCCCTTGCCCAGGTCTTCACCAGAACTAAGGAAGGTCGGGCGCGCAGCCTGCGAAACCTGGGGAGCCTGCGGATTCTGCGGAGGACGGAAGTCTAATGGGATCTGCGCTAACGCAATGCCGCCCATTAGGTCCTTCGGCTGCAACAGCAGCCCCTGCTGACGTGCGCGAGAGGCCACATGAAGAGCAGCAATACTCTCCCCTCCCAAACTGATGAAGTCCTGATCAGGATCAGTCTGCTGCGGCGGTAGATGGAGAACATCACACACCGTGCGATGCAGCAGGAGGTGGGCAGGGTCGAGCGGCGCAAGCAGGTCGTTTTTACCGCTTGTAGTTGCGTTACCTGCGCTAGAGACCTCCACGGGTTCGGTCGCCTCGGGAGCTGCGGTATCCTCCTTCGCACCAGCGGTCGGCGGCTGCAGTCCGTATCCGGCGATGGCCTCCCGGTCGATCTTGCCGGAGGTGGTGGTGGGCAGCGCTCGCACTGGATGGATGCGCCGGGGGATCGCCGCGGCGGGTAAAGCAGCTTGCAACTGGTGCCGGATAGCGGTCAGATCTGAAGCGTCCATGGGCCAATCCCCTACCACCGCAGCAACCAACACAGTGGCCTGCCCACTGCGATTCAGTGGTGCCACGGCGCAGTGCCGCACGCCGTTCACGCTGGCTAGTACAGCTTCCACTTCGGCCAGCTCCACGCGCTGCCCATTGATCTCGACTTGCTCATCGGCACGCCCCAGAAACTGGTAGCCCCGCCCAGGAATCCATCGTGCCCGATCCCCGGTGCGGTAAATGCGCTCCGGAGCCCGACGCGGGTCGATGCGAACGTCCTCCTTGAACGCCGCATCGGTGGCCTCCGGAAGGCCACGGTAGCCGAGTGCCAGCTGTGGACCGGCTAGAACCAGTTCGCCTACTTCTTGGTCTCCTACCAGCTGCAGGGCGTTATCCACCAGGTAGGCACGCATACCGGCAACGGGCCGCCCCAGGTGTGCCACGCCCGGCTCCACTCGGGCCAAAAGGGCATCTACAGTGCTTTCGGTGGGGCCATAGGCATTGACGACCTCCAGGCCGGTGGCCGCCAGGTGATCCCACAGCTCAGCGGGCAGCTCTTCGCCACCCAAAACCACTAACTGCAGGCTCGGTACTTTCTCCAATAACTGCGCGGCCAACAACGCCTTCATCATGGAGGGAGTCGTATCCACCACATTGATCTGCTGTGTAGCGAAGTGTTCCACCAGCTTGTCTGCATCCCCAGTGGCCTGTTCTGGGTAGAGGTGCACGTCGTGGCCCGCCAGCAGCCACAGCAACTGGTCGAATGCTGCATCGAAACTGAAAGACGCCGTATGCGCCACCACCGCGTGCGGCCTGTCGTACAATCCGCTGCGGTGTTGGGCAAACAGAGAGCTAATGGCACGGCGGGGAACCTCCACGCCCTTGGGCTTGCCGGTGGATCCAGAAGTATAGATCAGGTAGGCCAATTGCTCCGGGTCTGGACAGGCTGCCGATTCCGCGGACCGTTCTACGGCGTTCTCCTCCGAGGTGGTACTGCCCAAGGCTAGGGCGTAGCGGATGGCCGCCGCATCCACACTAGCTACCGGTTCAGCGTTCGCATGGATTTGCTCACGGCGCTGGGCAGGACTGGTGGGATCGATATAGACGAAGGGCACACCCGCGGCGAAAGCGGCTAGCACAGCAAGGGCCAATTCGCGCCCCCGCTCCATCTCGAGAGCGAGCACTGGTCGCGCCCTATCTTGCTCGGTGACTTGTTCCGCCTGGCGCCACCTGTCGCTTCCCAGAACCTCACGGCGAAAGTAACTAGCCAGGCGATGTACTGCAGCGTGGAGATCCTTGCTGTTCAGCACTGCAGCGCCCAGTATCTCGCGATCCAACATCTCAGTTCCGGGCTCGGTATCCCAGCCATCGGCAGTGTGAACCACCAGATGTGCCTGTGTGTGGTTTCGCAGCGTGGACAAAGCGGTGCTCAGAGCGTCCTGCGATCGGCTATTTTCGGCCACTTCGACACCTTGGGCGCGCCGCTGCTCTAACATTTCCACGCGCCGTCTCTGGCTATGCAGTGGCAGCTCCCCGATCTTTCGGGATGTGTCTTCAAGCGCCTGACACGTGAACTCCCGCAGTGCCTCCAACCGAGCCCGCGCATGCTCGGCACTCACGCGGGCCGGATCCGTCTCAAAAGCCATGTCCAGTCCGCCATCCTCGGCCGGGGTGAGCACCAATCCCAAATCCTCCGGCGGCCCACCCGCCACATTGCGCAACCGCCCCGGAACCCCCGCGAAATCCGCCCGGGTGGTGAAGGCCTTAGCATTCACTCCCACTCCGTGTAGCACGTCAGCCACCCGGGAGTCCCCCGTGATCTGCGGTAGGCTCTCTCCACGCAGTCGCTGGTGGGCCAGTAGACCATGCAGCGACTCCACCGCATGGTGTAGATACTCCTGCACCGTTTGTTGATTGTCGACGTTGACTCGCAGTGGCAGCACATTGACGGCCATTGCAGGCGTGCGGAGCTCTCGCGTATGCGAGCGTGCCATCACGGGCACAGCCAGGAATTGTTCGCTGGTCGAGCGTGGAGCCAACAGACGGTGAACAAACGCCCCGTACAGTGCGATCATGAGCTCTACCCACGTAATCTGCTCATCAGTAGCGGCTTTCGTGGCCTTCTCCATGATCTCCGGCCCCAGGCGCATGGTGGTGGTGATTGTGGTTTGCCCTGTGCCTTCTACCTTTGTGGCCGTATTCATCGTGGCGCGCTCAGCAACTTCCGGAAGCTGTGCGAGTACGGACGTCCAATACTGTTTATCCCGGGTATGCTCCGCGGATTCGCGGTACTCCTGATCCAGCGCCACCAGTTCGGACAGCGAAGCTGCCCGGAATGGACGAGCCTGCTTTCCTGCCACGCGAGCGGTATAAATCTGACTAAGGCGACGCGTGAGCAGGGAAGCCGAGAAGCCATCGACAATAAGGTGATGATAAAGCTGGACAACCCAGGTCTCGGTGACGTCGAGAAGAATAATGACATAACGACACAACGGTTGATCCACCATGGTGCGCATCGTCTCGGCACATTCGGCGCGTAGCGCATCTACCCAGGCTTCCGCGCTGCGCTGGGGATCCGCGGCGTGCCGCACGTCGATCACGCGGTCGACCCCGGGGCCTTCCTGTACCACGGATTGTTGCGGGGTAAGGCCATCCGTCGTGACGCGCACGCGCAATGTCTCAGCTTCCTGTTGCAGCTGTGCGATGGAGTGCTGCAGAGTTTCCAGCTCGATGTGCCCTGGCCCCAGGTGCAGTACCTCACCAACCACGTAGTAGGGCGATTCGGGGTTGAGTTTTTGGGCGTTCCAGACACCGTATTGAGCGCTCGTTAACGGCAGCGTAGAAGACAAGTCAAGTTCCTTGTGAGTCGGCGGGCGGCAGCGGGGAGGCGAGTGAGAGAACAAGAAAGGGCATAAGAAAACACCCCACGCTGCCACACCGGGCGACACATTCGCGAGGGGTGCTGGAGAAAAAGAGACTAAGAGATCTCTTTCAAGGTAGGCTTGACCTGCTCCAATACCCATGCACGGGACAGGGCGGTCGGCGTGTTCAGGCCAGCAACCACAGCCTCGTTACCCGCCAGGGTGGCGCCGAACTTGACCTGCGGCAGGTCTGAGTAGCCCGGGATCTTCTCCACCTCCGCGATGTCACCGGTGCGGTTATAGATCACCATGAAGTCCGCAGCCAGGGCGGAGACGTTTTCTGGCGACAGAGTCACGCGCCCCTGCTGTACCTCGATTGAGCCGTCGGTCAGAGATTCCGGGAACTTCATACCCAGGTCGTAGATAAAGGAGGCTCCTGGATCCTTCGGGTCGGCCACAGCTCCAAAGGATCCCTGAGCGAACTGGGAGACCACACCGGTCTTACCCTCGATATTCGGCAGCTCGGACTTCGCATCGGAGAAGACTTTCTCATCCTGGTCGATGACTTCTTGAGCTTTATCTTCCTTGTTGAAGATCTTGCCGAGCTCCTTCAACTGCGACTTCCAGCTGATCCCCTCACCCTCGGTGCCAATACCACCCAGAGTGGGCGCGATCTCGGAGAGCTGTGTGTAGTTATCCTCGGAGATCGTCCAGTAGTCCCCGACGATGAAATCCGGAGCAGCGGCGGCGATCTCTTCCTTCGGCAGAGTCTTGAAATCGGTCTGCTTGATAATCTCCACGCCATCCAACTTGCCGTCGCGCCACGGGGCATTCATGTCCTTAGCAGACACCACCACGGCGGAGGGCTTGATGCCCATAGCCAGCAGGTTGTCGATGGCTGGACCAATGGCAACGACGCGCTCGGGGTTTACGGGGTATGTGTCTTCCCCCCAGGCGTGCTTGATGTTGACTTCGGAGGCATTATCGCCGGAATTCGCTGCGGAGTTTGCGCCTGAGGAAGTATTTTCCGCCTTGTCATCTGCATCGGAGCTGCAGGCTCCCAACACCAGGGTAGTGGAGAGCACGGCGATGCTGAGCGCACGGACAACGTTTGAGTTCTTCATTCTGAATGGGTTTCCATTTCACTAAACGAACAAGATTAGGTAAGGCTACCATCACCAAGGGTAGGCTAACAAGGGCAATCTGAGACTTTTTAACTTAATTTGGATCGGGGAGGGCACGACGATCCAGCTTCCCATTACTGCTCAGCGGCAATGCCTGCAGAGCCACTACACGGCTGGGAACCATGTACTCCGGTACTGATTCGCGCAGCACAGCAGCCACCTCCGTAGGCGGTAGTACCACTGCTTCCTGATCCCACACCACATAGCCCACCAGCACTGGTGAATCCTCGCCAACGACACGACTGGCCGCCTGCCGCACACCAGGAACCCGTCGCAGCGCCGCATCTACCTCTCCCAACTCCACTCGGTTGCCCCGGATCTTCACCTGGTCACCCACCCGACCTACGAATTCCAGCAACCCCACCTGGTTCCATCGTGCTAGATCTCCGGTGCAGTACATTCGGCCGCCATCAACCTGTGGGTACCAACTGGGCACAAAAGATTGTGCCGTTAGCTCCGGGCGGCGCCAATAGCCAGTAGCCACCTGCACCCCGGCAATGCAGAGCTCACCCACCTGGCCAGGATCGGTAACCTCTTTCCCATCCTCAGCGCGCAGATAACAGCTCACATTGTCTTGAGGCAGACCCAACAGCGACGGTTGCCGACCATCCCCCGCGCTGGATCCCGCCAGCTCAGCCAGCAATTCCTCGGTATATTCAACCCACAGCACATCCATCGCGGCCTCCGTGGGCCCATAAAGTCCATGCACCCGGCAACCGATCTGTCGCAGGCACCGTTCTGCCAGCGCACTGGGCACAGCCTCGCCACCTAGCAGCAGATGCTTGAGCCCAGCCAACCTTTCCAGAGGCTCACCCATGTCGTCCATGACATCCAACAGCGTGCCGAGCATACTCGGCACCATCGACAGCACACTGACCTGGTAATCCACCAGCAAATCCAAAAAGCCATCGATATCCCCCATCCACCACTGTGAATCGGGCATCACCACCGTTCCACCATTAGCCAGGGGGTTCAGGATCTCCGCGATACCCACATCAAACACCGCCGGCGCCTTCTGCAGCACACGAAGTTCCTCGCCAGGCCCCACGATCCGGGCGCTCCATTCCAAATGGCAGGCTACGCCACGGTGAGTATTCACCACCGCCTTCGGCCGCCCGGTCGAACCTGAGGTGAACGTGATGTAACAGGGATCCTCCGGGCAAATGTCCGTGTTCACCTCCAACAGCGCACCGCTCACCTGCAGCGAGCCACCCGATCCATCTATATTTTCGCGGTCACACTCTGCGCCACCAATCCACACTTCAGCGACGCAAGCTTCGGCGACGACTCGGCGCAGCTCCTGTTCCGCAGACTGCTCCACACCGAGCAACATCACCAGCTCCGGCTGAAGATCTTCCAGCTGCCAACGCAAACGCTCTGTTGGAGAATCCACCTCCAATGGACAATAGACTGCGCCCGAGTGAAGAATCCCTGCCACCATTACCGGTAGCCGAGTATCCCGGCGCGCCAGTACCGCGATCCGGTCCCCTCTACCCAGCCCGCGGCTGCTAATACTGCCGGCCACTCGCCTGGCACCTCTAGCCAGTTCTGGCCAAGTAATGGCCCCAGCAGGCCCCGTAACCGCTAGCCGTGGGCTATCTACCCCACACTCCTGGACTGCCGCACAAATCATCGCATCCACCGTGGCATAGCGCTGCTTCACTCGGCGGCCATGAGGCCGCGGTGCTGGAAATGCACTCATGAACGCACCTCCGCCCGAACCCCAGCCTGCACCCCAGCCCGCATGCCAGCCTGCACATCGGCGGCATTATCGCCCAGGCCGTCCCCTACACCGAGCCCAGCTACTACCCGATCGGAAAGCTCGCCCAGGCAGCTCAGGTTCGCAAACCCCGGCCCCTGGCGCATACCTGCCAGTGCCGGAACAAACAGGTGCGGAACCAATCCCTCCACTGCCAGATCTGCCCCAATACTGGCCTCCCAGGCCGGAACGGAGCTCAGCGCTGCATCGGACTGGTTGCCTAGTGCGCGCTCCAGGAGGAGGCGCACCTGTGGCGTCATCACATCACAGAACCACAAGGGCCTACCACCGCGAGCGTCAATGACGAGATCGCACAGCTCGGTGTAGGAGCCACACACTTCATCATCAATATGCACCCGCAGTCGAAAATCAGCGTCCGGCGAGCTCGCCAGCTCCACACGGCGGACAACGCCACAGCGATGTGCCACGCGATCATCGGAATCTAACACCTGCTGCACCCGCACAGAAAGCACCCCACGGTCAGTTCTGCGGATGAAGTCTCTACGCGCTGCTTCGCTGAGTGTCACCCATTTGCGCGGATCTGTATACAACTCGTTTTCGAATTGACTCTCCCCACGACTGAACATCGTGGCCAGGGGCGATACGGCCAGAGCTTCCTCAATATTGAGGTGAATTAGCTGGTCCAACACGGAAGCTGCAGATTCCCCAGTACCGATCACCACAACACGAGGGACCTCGGGGAGGCTTCCACGCGCCTTGAGATCCCAAAATTCTGCCACAGAGAGCACACCCGGAACATCCGAAATTTTGCCGTCGCTACGGCCAGGGCCGGTAACGAGCACACTATCGGCCTCCAGAGTGAACTCGGCGCCACGTGTGTCCTCGGCAGTGAGGCGCCACCGGCAGGGCTGGGAGGCAGTGCCGGTGGCCGTGCCCGTAGGGCTAGTGGCACTACTTTCAGTGGTCACGTCGAGTAGCCGCACCGTTGCTGGAACCACCCGCATTCCCATCTTTTGCGCCGCCCACTCCAGGTAGCTAGCCCACAGGTAGTGCGGTGGGTTGGGGTGGCCACGGTCGATCCAAGAGGCATAACGATCGGACTCCGTAAGGAAGCGCACCCAGCTAAGCCCCAGCATGCTCCGGTCCACGGCCTCGTTGAGCTCGCCCGCGATGCGCGTGCGGTAGGGAAATCCCAGATCTTTATCGGGCGAGGTTCCCAGCAACTGCCGCCCGTCCGTCCACCCACCGCAAGGCTTCCAATTACCGCCAATGCCGTGCGGATCCAGCACGGTTACTTCCGGGGTTGGAACGCCCAGGCTGCGCAGAGCGTGGAGTTTCGCCTGAACGGCTAGCGCTTTTGGCCCCGCTCCGATGATCGCCAATGATTTCAACTTACCATTCCCTTACCAAGTGAAGGCTTACCTTACACATAGACGGTAGTATGCTTACCCATGATTGACAATGACCCCCAGCAACAGCCTGAGTCACTGCTCACAGGAAGCCCCCAACCCCGCCCGGAGGAAATACTGGCCCGGTTGCGCCACGACATCCCGACAGCGGATTTCCTCCCTTCCCCGCCACCGTTACCGCAGATGAACCCTCCCTTTTCCCTACGCCCTGCGGACCCAGATCCCGAATCTTCCGATGCCGATCTGGTGGCCGAGTGGATGTCCCGCCCTCACTTGCGCGAGACGTGGGAACAACCCTGGCCAGCCGAACGCTGGCGCCAGGACTGGGTCGCAAAAACTCACACCACCTACGCTCGCGCCGCAATACTGTCCTATTCGATACCCCGCTCCCCCCACATCCGGGCTGCAAAGGAAGCCACGAGGGGCGATGCCTCCGCAGCTCCTACACCGTCTGACGAGAATGACGCCACAACCCCGGTGGGGTACGTGGAAATCTATCGCCCGCACCGGGACGAGATTGGCAGCAGCTATCTCTCTCAACCCCACGACCTGGGAGCCCATATCGCAATCGGCAAGCCAGAACTGACTGGCCATGGGATCTTCTCTTCTTTTCTGAGCAAGCTGGCCGCAGCACTGCTAGAGCAAGACCCGCAGTGCCAGCTGGTGCTTGGCGAGCCGGACTATCGCAACACCCGCACGCACCGGGCGCTGGCCAAGGCCAGTTTCCAAGATTTCGGCGAGCGACAGCAGCGGGCAGACCGGCGCGTACGGTTGTTCGGCTTAACACGGCCTAGCGCAGGGCGTGAGCCGCAACAGCGATTGGAGGCCACGCCATGAGTGTGCGCACCAGCCGCCTACTGGGTCTGGGGGTACTACTCCTACTGGTCGTCAGTGGCACGATCTGCAGTTTCCTGTACGGCGCCCGTTCCATCCCCGCAGAGGAAGTGTGGACTGCACTTCGGGATCTCCCGGCTACCAGTAGCTCCCCGGAGGAGGTTCCAGTCAACCAACGCGTGGTCGCCGAGCTGCGCCTGCCACGCACCATATTGGCCATTATCGTGGGCGCGGCACTAGGCGTAGCCGGCGCCCTAATCCAGGGACATACCCGCAATCCCCTGGCGGATCCGGGGATACTGGGAATCAGTTCCGGCGCGGCACTGAGCGTGGTGGCCAGCTACGCCCTGTTGGGCATCAGCGCGCCTTGGGCGACTGCGGTGGTTGCCTTCCTTGGTGCAATCGCAGCGACGGCGCTGGTCTTCGGCCTAGCTTCCGCGGGCAGAGCCACGGTAAATCCCCTGACCCTCGTGCTGGGCGGAGCCGCGCTGTCGGCAGTGCTAAGTGCCATCACGAGCGCCTTCGTTCTCACAAGTGAAAACAACCTGGATAGGATGCGCTTCTGGACCGTCGGTTCCCTAGCGGGCCGGGATATGAACATCGCGCTCAGCGTCTTGCCGTTTGTGGTTCTGGGGTTGATCCTGGCCTTTGCCACGGGCCCGCAGCTGAACATCCTAAATCTGGGCGACGACGTGGCTGCTGGCTTAGGTATCAACACTGCGGCCGCGCGACTAGGTGGCATGGGCATCATCGCACTGCTGGCAGGTGCAGCCACTGCCGCTGCAGGACCGCTGGGCTTCATCGGCCTGGTGGTACCCCATATCGTCCGAGCCCTCACCGGCCCGGATTACAAGTGGATTCTGCCGTACTCCGTGCTAGCCGGTGCAGCACTACTTCTTTACGCGGACGTGGTGGGGCGCCTCATCGCCCGGCCCGGCGAGCTCCAGGTGGGCATTGTGCTGGCGTTCGTGGGTGCACCGTTCTTCATCGTCTTGATTTACCGAAAGAAGGTGGCGACGCTCTGATGGGGCTCAACAAGACTTCGCGCAATAGGCTCACCGCTACCGAGCGGGTTCCAGGCCGTCCGGCATTCAGGGTCGGGCCAATCTCCTTCGTTTGGCGCCCACGAGTGCTGCTTGTATGCCTCATTGCCGCGGCCCTTATCGTTTTCTTGGGAGCATTTTCCATTGGACTAGGTGATTTCCCCATCTCCGTTTCCCGAGTGCTGGAGGTTGTCTTCCGCGGGGATGGAAGCCGCGTGGAAAGGCTAGTGGTCCTGGACTGGCGCATGCCCCGTGTGGCAACCGCCATCGCGGTCGGCAGTGCTTTGGGGCTTTCTGGCGCGCTAACTCAGACAGTCACCCGCAACGCACTGGCCAGCCCGGATATCCTTGGTATCACCACGGGCGCCTCAGCCATGGCCGTGACGGTCATCGTCCTCGGCGGTGGCAGCGGATTTCTCAGCTGGCTGTCCGGAATCGGAATCCCTCTGGCCGCACTACTAGGGGCGATACTCAGCGCTACAGCGATCTGGGCACTGGCGTGGCGGCGCCAGGCGGATTCCTACCGACTAGTGCTCTTTGGCATCATCATCACCGCGCTGCTCAGTTCCTACATCAATTTCCTTATGATCCGCTCGGAGCTACGGAATGCTACCCAAGCGCAGTTCTGGCTCACAGGCTCCTTGGCCACAGCGGGCTGGAATACCACCATCCCGATGGTGATTCTGGTGATCGCGTGCTGTCCCCTACTGGCCTGGATCGGCTACCAGGCGCTGGCCACCACTTTGGGACCCGATCTGGCTCGGGCACTCGGCCAGCGGGTCAACGGTGTACAGGTCGCGATGCTGGCGCTGGCCGTGGCCCTAGCTGCGGTAGCAGTCTCCGCCGCCGGCCCCATCGGCTTCGTCGCCTTCGTAGCACCCCAGGTGGCCCTTCGAATGTGCGGCGTACCCACCCCACCGCTTGCGGCTTCGGCGCTCACCGGTGCAGTACTGCTGCTGGGGGCGGACATCGTCACCCAAGCGATTCTGCCGGTGGAACTTCCGGTGGGCATTGTGACCTCCGCCCTAGGTGGCATCTTCCTCATCTATCTGCTCGTTCAACGCACTAGGAGCACAGACGCATGACCTCTTCCACACCCCAGTCAAATACAGCACAGCACAACACGGCACTACCAAATACAGCACAGCCAAGCGACACCAGCGGCGTAGTTGCGTCCTCGATCACGGTGGGCTACGGCGAGCGCACCATCATCCGCGACCTTAGCGCCACGTTCCCGGCGGGCAAGATTACTACCATCGTGGGGCCCAACGGCTGCGGTAAGTCCACATTGCTGCGTGCCATGTCCGGCCTACTTGACCTCAATACGGGAACCGTTCGTGTGAATAACCAGGACATCACGGCCAAGAAACGCAAGGAGGTCGCCCGACTATTGGGCGTACTTCCCCAATCGCCCGTGGCCCCAGAGGGCCTGCTGGTCTCCGATCTGGTGGCTCGCGGGCGGCACCCACACCAGGCGTGGTTCCGGCAATGGTCTTCCACGGACGAAGGGGCGGTACTCGAGGCCCTGGAGCAAACAGATTCCAAGGATCTTGCTAACCGCACGCTGGATGAACTCTCTGGCGGCCAGCGCCAGCGCGTGTGGATTTCCATGGTGTTGACGCAGAACACCGACATCCTTTTCCTCGACGAGCCGACCACCTACTTAGACCTGGCGACTTCCGTGGACATCTTGGAACTGGTTGAGGACCTGTGCCAACGGCTTGGCCGCACCGTGGTTATGGTGCTGCACGATCTAAATCTTGCGGTGCGTTATTCCGATTATCTAGTGGTCATGAATGAAGGCCAGGTGATGGCCTCCGGTTCGCCTTCGGAGATCATTACTGCAGAGCTACTGCAGCGGGCTTTCGACCTGCGAGCACGGGTGATCGAAGATCCGGAGACTGGCGACCCGCTCATCATCCCTCTCAAGAAATCCAAAAATAACACCCTTGATTAGCCTAACCTAAGTCGATTACAGTGTCCGCTATGGATTTCAACATTCCTCCGCACCTAGCTACACGGCAGCCAACCGAGTCGCCGCCGGAGCAAGCGCAACTACAACAAACGGTGATCGTGACAGGTGCTGCTGGAGGCATCGGCCGCGAGTGTGTGCGCCTGCTACGACAGAACGATCACACCGTGATCGGCTGGGATCTACCGGAAGTAGACATCACCTCTTCAAACCCGACTGACCCACGCAGCGTGGAAAGCCACCTGTCGAAAGCACTGGCAGCTCACGGGCACATTGATGCACTCATCCACTGCGCGGGAACCTTAATCCCAGATAGCGCACTGACGGGCCCCACGGCAGTTGACACAGTTGACACAGTCTCGGGTATCGGTACGGACCCCGACGAGACCGGAGCCTGGGAAAACAACTTCGCTGTCAACGTCACCGGCTTAGCCCGCACATGCTCCGCAATCGCCCAGCACATGGTGGATCGCGGCACTGGAGCAATTGTGGCAGTGACTTCCAATGCAGCAGCACAGCCCCGGGCACGCATGGCCTCCTATGGAGCTTCCAAAGCGGCAGCGACTGCCTGGTTGAAAACTCTGGCGCTAGAGTGCGCCCCACACGGGGTGCGCTGCAACAGCGTATCCCCTGGTTCCACAGACACCGCGATGCTACGCACCAGCTGGCACGGCGAGGATCGAGCCGCGCAGACCCTTGCCGGTGTACCGGAGGACTACCGGTTAGGCATCCCCTTACAACGCATCGCGCAGCCAGAAGATATCGCGGCAGCATGCCTCTTTCTTATCTCCCCTGCAGCCTGCCACATCACCATGCACGACCTCCGTGTTGATGGTGGCGCCACCCTAGATGCCTAGCCTCTGTACCCCACCAGCCCAACGAAAGGTTATCTCTATGGCGATTCCACCCATTTCGCCCTATCCCATCCCCACTCCATCCACCACACTGCCCGCCGATTGTCCGGCGAGATCCTGGGCCCTGGAGCCCGCACGCGCAGCACTGCTGGTGCACGACATGCAGAAGTACTTCCTAGCTGCCTATGACTGGAACAAAGAACCGCTACACTCGGCGCTCGCCAACATTGCGCGCCTCATCACCACGGCGGATCAGCTGGGTATTCCTGTGTTCTATTCCGCCCAGCCGCCGCAACAGCACCCCACCCGACGAGGGCTCTTAAGCGATATGTGGGGACAAGGTTTACAAACAGCCGAGGAAGCGTCGATCATCAAAGAGTTGGCGCCAGGCAAGCATCACCAGATACTCACGAAGTGGCGCTATTCCGCATTCGAGCGCACGGACCTTTACCAGTCGCTGGCTTTCGCTCGGCGGGATCAGCTAATTATCACCGGGGTATATGGCCACATGGGCTGCAAGGTCACCGCGGTGGATGCGTTTATGAAGGACATTCAGCCGTTTGTGATCACGGACGGAATTGCGGATTTCACGGCACAGGACCACCAGGAAACGATTGATTGGGTAGCCAAGCGCTGTGGAAGAAGCCTGGATACGGCCAGCGCGCTGAAACAGCTGGAGGTGCACGATGGTCCGCCCAGTGGGGAGGCTAGTGGCCCACCCAGCTTTGTCATGAGCGACAGCGACCAGACTCTGACAACCTGCGGCGTCAAAACTCGTTATGGCACGGTAGAGCAAGCCGCCGCAGCACTTCGTAGGGCGGCGGAGGCAGGACGGGAAGACGTCGTGGTGGGAGCGCTGCCCTTCGATCCAGACACAGCACCGGTATTGCTGGCCCCCGAGAGCTTTCAGCGGCACGCGGGAGCTCCGCGTTGGAAGACGGCTCCATTGGTTCCCGACGTGGTGGACATCTCACAACGCCCCAGCCTGCAAGAGCATGGCCGGCGGGTTAGCCGTGCCGTGGAGGCGATTGGGCGTGGCGAGTTTCAAAAGGTGGTGCTTTCCCGCGAGGAGGAGTACACGCTGGCTAGCCCTGTGGAGCCGGAAGCCCTGCTACGAGGGTTCATGGAAACCTCCGCCACGGGGCACGGGCACCTGGTAGCTACGACTAACGGCCCCGAAGAAGCTTTCTTCGTGGGATCTAGCCCGGAGCTACTGATCCGCAAGGAAGGCGCGCGGATTGTTTCCCACCCGCTGGCCGGAACTATCGCTCGATCGGAGGACCCGGTGACGGACTGGGCGCGGGCAATTGAGCTCACGCTCTCCCACAAAGACATCGCCGAGCACCGCTTCGTGACCACGGCCATCCGGAAGGTTCTTGAACCCCTGTGTACTCAGCTACACGTTCCGGAATTACCCACGCTGACCGCCACGTCGCACACCTGGCACCTAGGAACCCATATCGAAGGCACGTTGCGGAACCCTGATACCTCCGTTCTGGAGTTGGCTGCGTTGCTACACCCCACTCCGGCAGTCAATGGAGCACCGTCCGCTGCTGCGTTGGACTTTTTGCGCCAGCAGGAGCCGGAGCGGGGTCTGTACGGCGGCGCCATCGGATACGCAGATTCCCACGGCGATGGCGAGTGGCGGGTAGCTATCCGAAGTGCCACGGTTCAAGGCTCCCAAGTGTCTGCCCGAGCCGGCGGCGGAATCGTTGCCGAATCCCAGCCAGACCAGGAGATCGAGGAAACCAACTTCAAACTCGGTCCGGTGCGTGCGCTGTTGGGACTGGCCGCAAAGGGAGATACAGAAGGCACCGCGCAGCCCCCGTCAGCACACATAGCGCCCAATCCCGAGCCCCACCTCAGCCCGCTTAACGGAAGCCACGGCCCAGAGGTACTGGCCAACCACATGCCCCGTACCCTCGCGCAGGAATACCACCGCCAGGGAATATGGACCCACCACACCCACTGGGATGTCTTCCAGCAAACGGTTGCCACCTTTCCCAATCGACCCGCCACGACGGACGGCCACCGCAGCCTGTCCTGGCACGAACTAGACAACAGCGTCGAGACCGCCGCCCACTACCTTCACCAAGCCGGAGTACGCCGGGGCGATGGCTGCATCCTGCAGCTTCCCAATAGTGTGGTGTTCCTCGAAACTCTCTTGGCATTATGGAAGCTCGGCGCCATTCCCATCTTCGCCTTGCCTGACCTCGGCTCCACGGAGGTGCGCCACTTCGCCAGCCACGCGCCAGCACGCTTCTACATCAGCACGTCACGCCCCGATCGGCACCTTGCGGGCGTCCACGCCACGCTACAAGAGCCGCTGGACGATGGCCGCACTGTTCGAGCGATCCTCATCGACGAGACCGCCGAATCTCCCTGGGCTACCGAATCAACGGGGCACTCGGAGGCTGCAAACGAAGAGTCACCCGCCCCTCCAACCGCCGATGTAGAAGCAGACGAGCTTGCGTTCCTGCAACTCTCCGGTGGCACGACCGGCCTACCGAAGCTAATCCCGCGAACCCATGCGGATTATCTCTATTCGATCCGTTGTGCGTTGCAAGCCTGTGACTTGGAGACGGAATCTTGCCTGCTCGTCGCTTTGCCCGCGGCGCATAACTTCACTCTCAGCTCGCCGGGAATTCTGGGTGCGCTGCTGCGCGGAGCGCACATCGTTTTCGCCAAATCACCGATGCCCAGCGATCTGCTGCCTGCCATTGACCGCCACGGTGCGACTCACCTCGCCCTGGTACCTCCGGCGGTACTGGGCATTCTCCACGCACCGGCTCGCGATCGCCACGACCTACGCACTCTGCGCACGCTATGGGTGGGTGGGGCGAAGCTATCTGCCGAGGTGGCCCGCCGCATCCGGCCGGAACTCGACTGTCAACTGCAACAGGTTTTCGGCATGGCTGAGGGACTCGTAAACTTCACACCGTTAAACGCCTCGACCGAGGAAATAATCAATACACAGGGTCGCCCCATGAGCAGCCACGATGAGATTTGCATTGTTGATGACGCCACGCTCCCCCTCCCCGAAGGCCACCCCGGACACCTACTCACCCGCGGGCCGTACACGATCCGGGGCTATCACCGTGCTGAAGAGATCAACTCTAGGGCATTCACCGAAGATGGCTTTTACATTACTGGCGACATCGTCACCGTCGACGATAGTGCTCTGACGGTTGTCGGCCGGGCAAAGGATCAGATCAACCGCGGTGGGGAAAAGGTGGCTCCGGAAGCAGTCGAAAACGCGTTGCTCAGCCATCCGGATATCCACGATGTTTCGGTGGTTGGCACTCCGGACGACAATCTGGGCGAAGCCATCACGGCCTATGTGATCCTGAGGGATGGGGTGGATGATCTAACGCCACTTGCTGTCCGGAAGCATGCTCGGGCTGCCGGTATCGCGCGGTTCGCAGTACCGGACCACGTGCACATCGTGGAGGAGTTCCCCACCACCGGGGTGGGCAAAGTGAATAAACGAATCCAACAGAACAACGCAGATAGCACGGCCGAACGGAAGATTGAGGTAGCGAACTAATGGAACCAATCACTGAAGACCAGTTGCGCGGATGTGTAGCCGAGACGATGAAGATGGAGCCAGCGGAGATCGAGGTTTCCGAGGAACTCTATGACCAGGGTATGAACTCTCTGCAGCTAGTTACGGTTCTCACTTGGCTGCAGGAGAAAGGCTACGATGTGAGCTTCGCCGACTTAGCGGAGGATACTCGGCTGACGGCCTGGATCGAACTGCTGGATAGTTAAGCTAGATGTGGGTCTAGGCGGGCAACAGGCTGACACCCGAACAGATGCAGGTGGGTGTGGCATGACTCGGTCACGTGTACACGCGGACGCACCGTGAGGGTCTCCACTCGCCATGGTCCACCCTCCAAACCTCACCCGTGCCTCCACTCTCCACGCTCAACGCTGCACTTTCCACGGGTCATCCGGGACAAATGTCCTAAACGCCCCGAAGTTAGACCCCCACGCCGGCAGTTACCTACCTCCGCTACACCCCAACAGCATTTGTCCCCTGCGAGGGCGTTAGCAAGAAACGAAAAAGACCCCCTACCACAGCAAAGTGCGGGAGGGGGTCTAGCGCTACAGCCGCCTAAGCAGCCGTAGCTGCCATAGCAGGCTGAGCTCTCAGAGCTGCAGGGACTAGCGAGCCTTCTCGATGATCTCGGTCAGGCGGAAGTGCTTGTCCTTGGACAGCGGGCGGGTCTCCTCGATGCGAACGCGGTCGCCTACGCCGGCGGTCTCGTTCTCATCGTGGACCTTCACGCGGGAGTTACGGCGCATGATCTTGCCGTACAGTGCGTGCTGCTTGCGGTCCTCAAGCTCGACCACAATGGTCTTGTTCATCTTGGTGGAAACAACGTATCCGGAGCGGACCTTGCGGGCGCCCTTCTCGTTCTCCACAGCTGCGTTGTCATTCACGGTTGCCTCACTCATGCTGCGTCACCACCTGGGTTGGTAGACAGCCCGAGCTCGCGCTCGCGCAGGACGGTGTAGATGCGGGCGATGTCGCGCTTGACAACACCCAGACGACGGTTGTTGGTCAGCTGGCCGGTCGCAGCCTGGAAGCGAAGGTTGAACAGCTCTTCCTTCGCCTCGCGCAGGCGGGTGGTCAGCTCTTCGTTGTTGAGCTCGCGGAGCTCATGTGCCGGAGTTCCGGTAGCCATTAGAACTGATCCTCCTTCTTCACGATGCGAACCTTGCAGGGCAGCTTGTTACCAGCACGGCGCAGTGCCTCCAGGGCGACCTCTTCGTTCGGGTAAGAGGCCTCGAAGAGGATACGACCCGGCTTGATGTTGGCAACCCACTTCTCCACGGGGCCCTTACCGGAACCCATACGCACGCCGAGCGGCTTCTGGGTCAGCGGACGGTCCGGGAAAATGTTGATCCACACCTTGCCACCACGCTTCATGTGGCGGTTAATGGCGATACGAGCGGACTCGATCTGACGGTTGGTGATGTAGGTCGGCTCCAGGGCCTGCAGGCCGTAGTCGCCGAACGTTACGCGGTTGCCGCCCTTGGACACGCCACGACGGGTCGGGCGGTGCTGGCGACGGTACTTAACGCGCTTCGGGATAAGCATGTGTCTTAGCCCTCCTGCTTCTGCTCAGCGCGCTGGCGACGTGCGCCACCGCGACGTGGACGCTCACGACGACCGCGGGACGGGCGCTCGTCGCGTGCATTCATCAGGCTCTCGCGACGGCCGCCGACGACGTCACCCTTGTAGATCCACACCTTGACGCCGATGCGTCCGAAGGTGGTGTGGGCCTCGTAGGTGCCGTAGTCGATCTCAGCGCGGAGGGTGTGCAGCGGAACGCGACCCTCGTGGTAGCGCTCGGTGCGGCCCATCTCCGCGCCGCCCAGGCGACCGGAGCAAACAACCTTGATGCCCTTGACCTGCGGCTGACGCATAGCGCCCTGGATTGCCTTGCGCATAGCGCGACGGAAGGCAACGCGGTTGGTCAGCTGCTCAGCGATGGACTGTGCCACCAGCTGTGCGTTGGCATCGATGTTCTTAACTTCGAGGATGTTCAGCTGAACCTGCTTGCCGGTGAGCTTCTCCAGCTGGCCGCGGATGCGGTCAGCTTCGGAGCCGCGGCGGCCAATGACAATGCCCGGGCGGGCAGTGTGGATGTCAACGCGAACCCGGTCGTGGGTGCGCTCGATGACAACGTTGGCGATGCCGGCGCGGTCAAGACCCTCGGACAGGAAGTCGCGGATCTTGATGTCCTCGGCGAGGTAGTCAGCGTACTGCTTGTCGGCGTACCAGCGGGAGCGCCACTCGGAAGTGATACCCAGCCGGAGGCCGTGGGGGTGGATTTTCTGGCCCACTACTGAGCACTTCCCTTCTGGCTCTCGACGACCACAGTGATGTGGCTGGTGCGCTTGCGGACGTGGAATGCACGACCCTGGGCGCGGGGGCGGAAACGGCGCATGGTCGGCCCCTCGTCGGCGTAAGCCTCAGAGACGACCAGCGTCTGCGGGTCCAAGCCGAAGTTGTTCTCGGCGTTGGCGGCGGCCGAAGCAACGACCTTCGCGACCGGCTCGGAAGCGGCCTGCGGAGCGTACTTCAGGATCGCCAGTGCGTCCTCGACGGACTTGCCACGGATCGTGTCGATCACGCGGCGTGCCTTCATCGGAGTGACGCGGACGAAACGCGCGGTTGCGCGTGCGGTGGTTACGGTGTCAGACATGATTATCGACGACCCTTCTTGTCGTCCTTGACGTGACCCTTGAAGGTCTTCGTAGGAGCGAACTCACCTAGCTTGTGACCGACCATGGAATCATCGATGAACACCGGCACGTGCTTGCGACCGTCGTGGACGGCGAAAGTGTGGCCGATGAAATCGGGGAGAATGGTCGAGCGACGGGACCACGTCTTGATGACGTTCTTGTTGCCCTTTTCGTTCTGAGCGTCCACCTTCGCAAGGAGGTGTTCGTCGACGAATGGGCCCTTCTTCAGGCTGCGTGGCATTCTCTACTACCTCCTCTTAGCGCTTCTTGTTCTTGTTGGAGCGACGACGGCGAACGATCATCCGGTCGCTGGGACGGTTCGGCTTGCGGGTGCGTCCCTCAGGCTGACCCCAAGGAGACACAGGGTGACGACCACCGGAGGTCTTACCCTCACCACCACCGTGCGGGTGGTCAACCGGGTTCATAACAACACCGCGGACGGTCGGGCGTACGCCCTTCCAGCGCATACGGCCGGCCTTGCCCCAGCGGATGTTGATCTGCTCCTGGTTGCCGACCTCGCCGATGGTGGCGCGGCAGCGAATGTCTACGCGACGGATCTCGGAAGACGGCATACGCAAAACTGCGTACTTGCCTTCCTTACCCAGCAGCTGGATGGAGGCACCAGCGGAACGAGCCATCTTGGCGCCGCCGCCCGGCTTCAGCTCCACAGCGTGGATGGTGGTACCGGTCGGGATGTTGCGCAGCGGCAGGTTGTTGCCAACCTTGATGTCGGCGTTCGGGCCGGACTCCAGCAGCGTGCCCTGCTTCAGGCCGCGGGGGGCGATGATGTAACGCTTCTCGCCATCGCGGTAGTGCAGCAGCGCAATGTTAGCGGTGCGGTTCGGGTCGTACTCGATGTGAGCGACCTTGGCGATCACGCCGTCCTTGTCGTTACGACGGAAGTCGATAACTCGGTAGCGGCGCTTGTGGCCACCACCCTTGTGACGGGTCGTGATGTGGCCGTGAACGTTACGGCCACCGGTCTTCGACAGCGGGCGCAGCAGAGACTTCTCGGGAGTCGAACGGGTAATTTCCGCGAACTCGGAGACAGAACTCTGGCGGCGACCCGGCGTAGTCGGCTTGTACTTACGAATAGCCATACTTTTGCTTCCTCTTTACCTTTCGGTGTCCGGCCGC
Organism: Corynebacterium sp. ACRQK; assembly: GCF_022345965.1. Taxonomy (GTDB): domain Bacteria; phylum Actinomycetota; class Actinomycetes; order Mycobacteriales; family Mycobacteriaceae; genus Corynebacterium. The sequence continues at coordinate 217,138 of NZ_JAKRMU010000002.1, read as the reverse complement.
CTTAGGCGGTCGCTCCACCAAAGATGTCGATCGGATCGCTGCCGGCGACCAGGGTCACCATGGCGCGCTTGGTTGCCTTACGCTGGCCGTAGCCGGTGCGGGTGCGCTTACGCTTGCCCTCACGGTTAACGGTGTTAACGCTGGCGACCTTCACACCAAAGATCTGCTCGACGGCAATCTTGATTTGGGTCTTGTTAGAGCTGGGGTGAACCAGGAACGTGTAGACGTTCTGCTCCATCAGGCCGTAGGACTTCTCAGATACGACCGGGGCGATGATGATATCGCGAGGATCAGCTACAGTGCTCACTTTGCCTCCTCCTTGGTCTTATCAGCGGCGTTGATGAAAGCGTTCAGTGCCTCCACGGAGAACACAACGTCGTCCGCGTTCAGAACGTCGTAGGTGTTCAGCTGGTCGTTGACCAGGGTGTGCACCTGCGGCAGGTTGTTCACGGACTTCCATGCGGTGACGTCTTCGCGGGTCAGGACGACCAGCACGGACTTGCGGTCCGTCAGACGCTCGATGAAGGCGCGTGCAGCCTTGGTGGACGGGGTCTGGCCCGGGACCAGCTCCTCAACCACGTGAATGCGGTCGTGACGCACGCGATCGGTCAGGGCGCCGCGCAGAGCGGCGGCCTTCATCTTCTTCGGGGTGCGCTGGGAGTAATCACGCGGCTGCGGGCCGTGGACCGTGCCACCACCGGTGAAGTGGGGAGCGCGGATGGAGCCCTGACGTGCGCGACCGGTGCCCTTCTGGCGGAACGGCTTACGGCCACCGCCGGACACCATGCCACGAGTCTTCGTAGCGTGGGTACCCTGGCGCTTTGCTGCGAGCTGAGCGGTAACAACCTGGTGCATCAGTGCGACGCTGGCCTCTGCATCGAAGATGGATGCGGGCAGCTCGACCGTGCCGTTGGTCTTACCGTCAGCGGTGTGGACATCAAGCTTTAGATTGCTCATGCGTGTGCACCGCCCTTCACTGCGGTCTTGACAACGACGAGACCGCCGTTGACACCCGGAACTGCACCCTTGATCAGGAGCAGGTTGGACTCTGCGTCGACCTTGGCCAGCTTCAGGTTCTGCTGGGTAACGCGGTTGTTACCCATGCGGCCTGCCATGCGCTTGCCCTTGAACACGCGGCCGGGGGTGGCTGCCTGTCCGATGGAGCCCACGCGGCGGTGAGCGGCCTGGTTACCGTGAGCAGCACCCTGGCCGGCGAAGCCGTGGCGCTTCATGCCGCCGGCGTAGCCCTTGCCCTTGGTGGTGCCCGTCACGTCGACGAACTTGACATCGTTGAAGATGTCTACGGTGACGTCCTGGCCAACCTCGTAGCTGGATGCGTCTGCAACGCGGATCTCAGCAACGTGGCGGCGCGGAGTCACGCCGGCCTTCTTGAAGTGACCAGCTGCAGGCTTGTTTACCTTGCGCGGGTCGATCTCGCCGAAGGCGATCTGTACGGCCTCGTAGCCGTCGGTTTCCTTGGAACGCACCTGGGTTACGACACAGGGCCCAGCCTCGACGACGGTGACCGGTACAACACGGTTTTCCTCGTCGAAGATCTGGGTCATGCCGAGCTTCTTGCCCAGGATGCCCTTGATCTCAATATCACTCATATTTTCTCTTCCGCTGCCGTTTCAGTAGTTCAGACTCGTTTGCCGCTTACTGAATGTTGACGTCGACGCTGGCCGGAAGATCGATGCGCATGAGGGCGTCAACGGTCTTCGGGGTTGGGTCGAGAATGTCGATCAGACGCTTGTGCGTACGCATCTCAAAGTGCTCGCGCGAGTCCTTGTACTTGTGCGGAGAGCGGATGACGCAGTACACGTTCTTTTCAGTTGGCAGTGGCACTGGGCCGACAACACGAGCGCCGGTACGGGTAACCGTCTCGACGATCTTCTTGGCAGAAGCGTCGATAGCCTCGTGATCGTAGGCCTTGAGCCTAATGCGGATCTTCTGTCCCGCCACGCTTGTCCTCTTCCTTCAAAGCGCTTCCCTGCTATTTAAAACAGCTGGTAGTCACGCTTCTTATCTGTCTTAGTCTTAACGCTGTCCGGCCTTGGGGCCTGGTCCAGTCGCCAGTGTCGCTTGTGTCTTACATTTACTTGTTTGTGCCATCGACGGATAGCGGGTCATTCGGTTTTAATGAACACACGCCATTCGCACTTGGTTTATCAAGTGATGTAACAACACCCGGTTCCCGCCCCTTGCTCGCTCCATGGCCGGATTCGTTTTACCGAGGCCTTATTTACGAAATATATGGAGTACAAGCTTGGAAACGTGTTCCGCGCCTTGTCGGAAGGGAATCCCTTCGCTTACTGCCGCTGTTCATTTACCATGCCCCATCCTCCGGCACCCGCGGTCGGGCGTGTCGCCTCTCCGCTTTTTAAGTACCGCACAGCAAAGCAGCCCCGCTGTGACCCTTCGGATCACTGTCGCGAGGTTCTTCACCGACGATGGATCATGCTCACTTCACCATCGACATCTTCTTGGTCCAGCCTCGCTGCTGCGCTGCTGGCCTCATATGCCGTGTTAAAGCAACGTCAAGTATTCAACCACACCGGGCGCGCCGAAACCAAATCACTTCTGTCTTTTCTATTTTGACGCCCCTACGCGCCGGTGACCTTTTACCTCCGTAGCCCTTTGAGCACTAGAATCGCCACGTAAGTTCAGATCTCACATGCATGGCGTTGAGGTGGCGTCATAAATAAGGAGAGACAGCTATGAGCGACTCCCCCAACGTTTCCCCGAACGGTGCACGCCCCGACTCGGCTCACCACTCCGCCAAGCGCGGCCACGGGGTTATCCTCCCCTCTAAGGAGACGTCTCGCTCAACCAATGGGCGCGATGCGTCTTTCGCGCCACGAAGAGGAAGCGCTCAGCACGAGGTGGCGCAGCGCCGCCGCGCAGAAGTCGCTGCACGGGCAGAGGGTCGCCCGTTGCACCGAAAGGAAGACCCAACCCCTCGGAGAGCAAAACCCGCACCCCAGAAGGCGCAGAAGACACAGAAGACGCAGCCGGCACAGAAGTCAAGGCGCGAGCATCGCATTCAGCAGTCGAGAACTCGGCGGATTGTGGCGAGCCTTGGCGTGGGTATTGTCGTCATCCTTGCCGTGGTGGCGGTGTGGCAGCGGGAGGCGCCAGTCAAGCCGCCGGAGGGGCTGGAGACCAACGAGGTGATCGCCGAGCAGTCGCCGCCGATCGCACCTTCCGCGGCGGAGGAAATGTTCATTCCGACTATCGACGTGCATGCCGACTTTGAGGATGGCGCGTGCAGGGTGAAGGACGGTGCCATCGACCCGGCAACCCTGGATAAAGCATGTACCTACACCGCCGCCGATAAGCCCTACTCCCTGCCGGGCACGAGCTCCCCGGACATTGTGGTGATCGCCGGCCATACCGGCGCGGGAGTGCCCGCAGTGTTTGACAAACTCTACGACGGCTCCGCCGACCACCATCGGGTGAAGATCGGCGACAAACTCTATCTGCGCACGGCAGATTCCGGCGATAACTGGCTGGTCTACCAAGCCACCGACCTGCACGATCCGGTCAAGGAGGGATTGTCGGAGGACTCCAGCGTGTGGGGTGAGGGCGCTACCCCGGGGCGCCTACTGACCATTAGTTGCATCCAGCCCGCCAACCCCTTGCAATCTTCGGTCCGCAATGCGGTTGTGGGCTGGCAGTTCCAGGGCACCTCAAACACGGCGTCCGAGGCCGAAACGGAAAGCCCCCGCTAGCAATCCTTAAAGATCATCACCCTCCTCGCGCCTACAACGCGGTTTCACCCAACCCCCAAAAAAAGGGTAGCTTGAACGATAGTCATAACCTTTGGTAGCGATATGTGGGTACACGGTGCTAATGTTACGCATGTTGCGTGTGACGCTAATCGCACGTTCTCATCACCAACTTTTTAGAGGAGACACCATGAAGCGTTTCTCACAGTCCCTGACCGCAGTTGCGATGGCCAGTGCCCTCGCTCTCGGCGGCGCAACCGTTGCACAGGCACAGATTCCGGCACCCGCAGAACTGACCATTGATGGCGTTCTGTACCAGCAGCAGGCTGACGGCTCCTACAAGTCCAACCCCGAAAACGGTGACCCCGTCACCCTGACGGCCGAGCAAGCTCAGGCTGCGTGGGAGAAGCAGCAGGCAGACGAGCAGCCCGCTCCGGGTGAAGGCGGCGAGGAGACCCCGGACGATCAGAACGAGGGCATCCCTGCTCCTGCCACTAAGGTCGACAAGGACGGCAACACCTGCTACCAGCACATTCAGGATCCGACCGTGTACGTGAAGGATCGCAACAAGGTCAACGAGCCGATCACCGACGAGATGCGCGCTGAGTGCGTCTTCGATGAAACCGACAACGATGACACCACCCCCGGCTCCGACAAGAAGAATCTGGCTTGGCTGGCCCTGCCGGCAACCCTGATCATCGGTGGCATCCTCTGGCACCTGGCTAACGACGGCAACACCTACGTCCAGGACGAGAACAGCAAGGACGCTCCGTCTGAGGAAGAGAAGGCAGCTTCCGACAAGATGCTGACCGAGAACAAGGACGAGGTTATCGCTCAGGGCGGCCAGCTGGCTGACCAGGGCGCAGCCGACGAGTCTGCTAACAACCGCGGCATGCTGGCACAGACCGGCTCCAACACCGCTGCACGCGGCCTGGCTGCCCTGGCTGTTGTTGCAATGATCGCAGCCGGCGCCTTCGCTGTACGCCGCAAGCTGTTCGCATAAAGCAGCTCCACTGCGCCAACGCAGTTAAGCACTTCAAGCCCACCTCCTCACCCGGCTACAACACGGGAGCCAGGAGGTGGGCTTTTCGCAACTACAATCACCTTCTAGCGGAATTTGTAGGCGAATGGCGTTGAGGTGGCGTCACCTAAAGAAGGAACAGCAATGAGCGACTACCGCAACAACCCCGAATACCAGCGGCAACGGCGCGCCCTGGTGCGGAAACACCACCCCGACGCGGGAGGGACGGACGCCGAGCTGATCGACGCTCTGCGCGCCCTAGACGAGGCCTGGGACAGGCGCGCACGCCTGCGCCGCCAAGTCCGCGAACACCGGCCGAGCTTCATCCCCGAGGACAAGGCCGAGCAGGCTATGGATGTCGCCGAACAAGCCATGGGAGTAGCCGAGAACTTCGCCCGCAACGCCGGACGCCTCGCCGGCAACCTGCGCAATACGCTGCTTCACAAGCTGCCGCAGGAGTTCCGGCGCGGATACCGCGAGGGAGACAAATAAATGTCCACCCGTTACGAGCAAATCGCCCGGCAACTGCGCGAGGACATCCGCAACGGACGCTTCCAAGTTGGCGAACCCATCCCCAGCGAGAAAGCCCTGGCCGACCGCTTTGACGTCGCCCCCGGGACTATGCGACAGGCGCTCAATCAACTGGTGGACGAAGGCACCTTAAGTTCCAAGCGGGGCGCGCGGAAGGTCGTGCTGCGCATGCCCGCCCGCTTCCCCGAGATCTCGAAATTCCGTAGTTTCGCGCAGTGGGCCTACGGTCGCGGGCGCACCCCGGGCGGCCACGTCATCCACCAGGAATGGGTGGAGCAGACTGAAAAGGATGCCGAGCTCCTGCGCGTGCCCGCCGGCGAAAAAGTTCTGAAGGTTCTGCGCGTGCGCACTATCGACGGATCCCCCATAATGCTAGAGCGCACCCGCTACCCCGCCTGGGTAGGCACCAAGGTCGAGCCGATGGATCCCACCTGCCCGTCCGTGACCAACGAGCTGTCCGCCCGCCACGGCATTCATTTCTTCGCCGCCGACAACGTATTCTCCGCCGCGAAAGCCGGGGAGGTCGATGCGCGGTGGCTGCCCCTCGAGGCGGGCGATCCGGTTCTGGTGCACCGGCGCCTCTCACGCAATGCGAGGGGCACGCCGTTGGAGATGAGTGAGGATCGCTATATTGCGGACGCCCTCAGTATCGCCGTGCCCACATCTGGCAAGAACAACGATCTCAGCTGGACTACGTTGAATCGCTTCCCCTGGGGCTAGTTCCAGGGCTAACTCCGGGGCTATTTCCAGGGCATGCAGAAAGCCCCGGGCTCCTTGAAGGAACCCGGGGCCTTGAACCGTTTAGCGCCTACAGCGCTAGGCGGTGATCATGTGAGTAGTTAAGACTACTTGTTGATCTTGGTAACGCGACCAGCGCCAACGGTGCGGCCACCCTCACGGATAGCGAAGCGCAGGCCCTCGTCCATAGCAACCGGCTGGATCAGGGTGACGGACATGTCAACGTTGTCGCCCGGCATAACCATCTCGGTGCCCTCCGGCAGCTTCACGACACCGGTAACGTCGGTGGTGCGGAAGTAGAACTGCGGACGGTAGTTGTCGAAGAACGGGGTGTGGCGGCCGCCCTCGTCCTTGGACAGAACGTAGACGGAGCCCTCGAACTCGGTGTGCGGGGTGTAAGCGCCCGGCTTAGCAACGATCTGACCACGCTCAACGTCTTCGCGCTTCAGGCCACGCAGCAGCAGTGCGGCGTTGTCGCCAGCCTCTGCGGTGTCCAGCAGCTTGTTGAACATCTCGATGGAGGTAACGGTGGTCTTGGTGGACTTCTCACGGATGCCCAGGATCTCGACCTCGTCGTTCAGGTTCAGGACGCCACGCTCAACACGGCCGGTAACAACGGTACCGCGGCCGGTAATGGTGAAGATGTCCTCAACCGGCATCAGGAACGGCTTGTCGGTCTCGCGCTCCGGATCCGGGATGGAGTTGTCGCAAGCCTCCATGAGCTCCAGGATCTGCTTAGCCCACTTCTCGTCGCCCTCCAGAGCCTTCAGTGCGGAGATGTGAACAACAGGTGCTTCCTCGTCGAAGTCCTGCTCAGCCAGCAGCTCGCGGACCTCCATCTCGACGAGCTCCAGCAGCTCCTCATCGTCAACCATGTCGCACTTGTTCAGTGCAACCAGGATGTACGGAACGCCAACCTGGCGAGCCAGCAGAACGTGCTCGCGGGTCTGCGGCATCGGGCCATCGGTTGCAGCAACAACCAGGATGGCGCCGTCCATCTGAGCAGCACCGGTGATCATGTTCTTGATGTAGTCAGCGTGGCCCGGAGCGTCAACGTGAGCGTAGTGGCGCTTCTCGGTCTCGTACTCAACGTGGGAGATGTTGATCGTGATGCCACGCTCCTTCTCCTCCGGCGCCTTATCGATGGCGTCGAAAGCGAAGGACTTGTTGGCCTCGGGGAATGCGTCAGCCAGAACCTTGGTGATCGCGGCAGTGGTGGTGGTCTTGCCGTGGTCGACGTGACCAATGGTGCCGATGTTTACGTGCGGCTTGGAACGCTCGAACTTAGCCTTCGCCACTTTGTGTCCTCCTGGACTGCTCGGTGGCTACGACTCTCGCAGCCACATTAACTTTTATTTCCAACCAGTTGCTTCCCCGTAGTTTACGGGTCGCCCACTGGCTGGTTTTCTTACTTCTTGCCGAATATCAGATTATCCGTGTAACGAACATCTTCGCCTCGACTTTGTGCTTCGAGGCCAGTCGCGCTACACGCGAACTGGGTAACGGCCAGCACACCGCATCCTACGTCACTTTTGCCATCTAGAAAAATTTGCCCCCACGAGCAAACCTAAAACCCCACGAACATTGGGGTAATCAAGTTTTCTATGTTGTTATTTATTGACGCAGGGCTACGCCGTGCTGACCCCTACCCTGCAAGGCCCTTGGGCCCGTGATGCTCCCGCGACAGGCGCCCGGGGTGGTGGGCGCCCGAGGGGGCGTCACAAAGCTAAAGAAACCTTGCTTGGGGTCTTGCTTTAAGGGTTAAGCGTTGCCGCCAGTGCGCTCCGCGATGATCTCAGATGCGACGTTAGTCGGAACCTCGCCGTAGGAGTCGAAGATCATGGAGAAGTTCGCACGACCAGCGGTGCGGGAACGCAGGTCGCCGATGTAGCCAAACATCTCGGACAGCGGCACCTTGGCCTTGACAAGCTTGGCGCCGGCGCGGTCGTCCATGGAGGAAACCTGGCCACGGCGGGAGTTGATGTCACCGATGACGTCGCCCATGTACTCCTCAGGGGTGATGACCTCAACGGCCATCAGCGGCTCCAGCAGAACCGGCTTTGCCTTGGCAACGGCTTCCTTCAGCGCCTGGGAACCAGCCAGCTTGAAGGCCATCTCGGAGGAGTCGACCTCGTGGTAAGCACCATCCATCAAGGTGGCCTTGATGTTCACCAGCGGGAAGCCGGCCAGGTAGCCGTACTGCATAGCGTCCTGGATACCGGCATCGACAGACGGGATGTACTCCTTCGGCACGCGGCCACCGGTGACCTCGTTGACGAACTCGTAAGTCTGGTCGGAGCCCTCTTCCGGCTCGTAAGGCTCGAGCGCGATGATGACGCGCGCGAACTGACCGGAACCACCAGTCTGCTTCTTGTGGGTGTACTCCAGCTTCTCGACCGGCTTGCGGATGGTCTCGCGGTACGCAACCTGCGGGTTACCGATGTTCGCCTCGACCTTGAACTCGCGGCGCATACGGTCAACCAGAACGTCCAGGTGCAGCTCGCCCATACCGCCGATGACGGTCTGGCCGGTCTCCTCGTCCAGCTTGACGGTGAAGGTCGGGTCCTCTTCCGCCAGCTTCTGAATGGCGGTACCCAGCTTCTCCTGGTCAGACTTGGTCTTCGGCTCGATAGCCACCTCGATCACCGGATCCGGGAAGTCCATGGACTCCAGGATGACCGGATCCTGAGCGTCACACAGGGTGTCGCCCGTGGTGGTGTCCTTCAGACCAATGAAGGCGTAGATGTGGCCGGCGGAAGCGCGGTCCACAGCCTGCTCCTTGTTGGAGTGCATCTGGAACAGCTTACCGATGCGCTCCTTCTTGTCCTTGGTGGAGTTGGTGACCTGTGCACCGGACTCCACGGAACCGGAGTAAACGCGGACGTAGGTCAGCTTGCCGAAGAACGGGTGAACGGCGACCTTGAACGCCAGAGCGGAGAACGGCTCGTCCTTGGACGGCTTGCGCAGCTTCTCGGTCTCCGGATCCTTCGGGTCGTGGCCGACGATGGAGCCAACGTCCATCGGGTTCGGCAGGAAGTCGATGACAGCATCCAGGATCGGCTGGATGCCCTTGTTCTTGTAGGCGGAGCCACAGTAGACCGGGTAGACCTCGGAGTTAACGGTCAGCTTGCGGATCTGTGCCTTCAGCTCATCGACGGTGATCTCCTCACCGGCGAAGTAGCGCTCCATCAGCTCTTCATCAGACTCAGCAACGGTCTCGATGAGCTTCTCGCGGTACTCCTCAGCCTTCTCCTTCAGATCCTCCGGGATCTCCTCGTAGGTCGGCTCGGTACCGATCTCGACCTTGCCGCGCCAGGTCAGGGCGCGCATGTTCAGCAGGTCGACGATGCCGTCGAAGTCGTCCTCAGCACCGATTGGCAGAGCCATCACCAGCGGCTTTGCGCCCAGGCGGTCAACGATGGTCTGCACGGTGTAGTAGAAGTCCGCACCCAGCTTGTCCATCTTGTTGACGAAGCAGATACGCGGAACGTCGTACTTGGTTGCCTGGCGCCAGACCTGCTCGGACTGCGGCTCCACGCCTTCCTTGGCATCGAACACAGCGACGGCACCGTCCAGAACACGCAGGGAACGCTCCACCTCAACGGTGAAGTCCACGTGACCCGGGGTGTCGATGATGTTGATCTGGTTGCCTTCCCAGAAACAGGTGGTGGCGGCGGACGTAATGGTAATTCCGCGCTCCTTCTCCTGCTCCATCCAGTCCATCGTGGAGGCGCCATCATGGGTCTCACCGACCTTACGGTTGATGCCGGTGTAGAAAAGGATGCGCTCCGTGGTGGTGGTCTTACCAGCATCGATGTGCGCCATGATGCCGATGTTGCGGACCTTGTTCAGGTCGGTCAACGCTTCAAGTGCCACTGGGTTACCCCGCTCATTTCGTTGTTGAGCGACTTGGCCGGAACTTCCATGTTGTTCACATTGTTGTTCTTCAAGTGCTTTAAAAAGCCCCGCAAGCCGCAGGCGATTATGTACTCGTTCTATTGTGCCAGCTTTGTGCTGTCACGTCGCGTCGAGGCGTTCTTGACGCCCTCACGCGGTCAATAAAAACTATAGCCCCACTACCCGGATATGAAGTTTGGGCGGTGAGGCTATAGAGCCGCTGCTACCAGCGGTAGTGGGCGAAGGCGCGGTTGGCCTCTGCCATCTTGTGAGTGTCTTCGCGACGCTTCACGGATGCACCCAGGCCGTTGGATGCGTCCAGGATCTCGTTGGCGAGACGCTCGGTCATAGTGTTCTCACGACGCTGACGGGTGAAGGTCACCAGCCAACGCAGTGCCAGAGTGGTGGAACGGCCGGGGCGAACCTCAACCGGAACCTGGTAGGTAGCGCCACCAACACGGCGGGAGCGAACCTCAAGAGCCGGCTTGACGTTGTCGAGAGCCTTCTTCAGGGTGAGGATCGGATCGGTGCCGGTCTTCTCGCGGCACTGCTCCAGTGCGTCGTAGACGATGCGCTCTGCGGTGGACTTCTTACCGTCAAGGAGAACCTTGTTCACCAGCTGGGAGACGAGAACGTCGCCGTAAACTGGATCCTTGACTAGCTGTCGGGAAGGTGCTGGACCCTTACGTGGCATTGTTTACTTCTCCTTCTTAGCGCCGTAGCGGGAACGTGCCTGCTTGCGGTCCTTGACACCCTGGGTGTCGAGGGAACCACGCACGATCTTGTAACGAACACCCGGGAGGTCCTTCACACGACCACCGCGGACGAGCACCATGGAGTGCTCCTGCAGGTTGTGGCCCTCACCCGGGATGTAGGCGGAAACCTCGATACCGGAGGTCAGGCGAACACGGGCAACCTTACGCAGTGCGGAGTTCGGCTTCTTCGGGGTGGTGGTGTACACGCGGGTGCACACGCCACGGCGCTGCGGGGAGCCCTTCAGGGCTGCCGTGGCAACCTCGGACTTCTTGCTGTGGCGGCCCTTGCGGACCAGCTGCTGAATAGTTGGCATAGATGAACTTTCTTTCGGTTCTTTTCGGTGCAGTTGCGCAGCGCCGCCGTTTCAGAAGTGGCTGCCCTGCGGGTTGAGCATCTGTAGCTTGGGGATCTCAAAAAGGATCTGCACACACGAAAAATAAGGGGCTCTTCCTTACGGGGCCTCTTCCGTGGTGTATCACCCCACGCAATAACGTGGAGATCCCTGCATCGCACCCCAGCTGCACAACCGGCCTGCGCTAACTCGGTTAGCTTGTGGCCGCCACTGCACCAGCGGAGACAATACAATCTACGTCGCAAAGCTTAATACACCTTGCCTGCGCTACCAAATTCCCGGTTGAACAGCGTCCTCAGCACCTCCCTGGCCGGCACCGTGCTTACAATTATCCCGATGCCTTTCCACCAGTTTGACCTCGCAACCATCGGCGCGGGCCTCCCCGCCGCCGAACTGCTGTCGCGCATTCCGCAGCGCGGCCCGCTGGTGGTGGAGGCTCCCCCTGGAACCGGTAAGACAACCCTCGTCCCACCCGCGCTGTCCAATATTCTACAACCCCAAGCAGGCACGGCACCCCCGCCGAAAGTTCTGGTCACCGCACCTCGCCGTGTCGCCGTCCGCGCCGCCGCCTGGCGCCTCGCCCACCTCGACGGCTCCCGCGTAGGCGACCGCGTCGGCTACAGCATCCGCGGCGAACACCACCCCGGCTCCCTGGTGGAATTCGTCACCCCCGGCGTGCTTCTCAACCGCCTCCTGGCCGACCCCGCACTCGAAGGCGTGGGTGCGGTCCTCATCGACGAAGTCCATGAGCGCCAACTGGATTCGGACCTCGTGCTCGCCATGTGCCAGGAAGTTGCCCTGCTGCGCGAAGGCGACCCCGCCGGAGAGCTCTACCTCTGCGCGATGTCCGCTACCGTCGACACACAGAAGCTCGCCGACTATATGGGCGCGCAGGTCGTCTCCACCCCAGCGGTCACCCATCCGCTCGAGGTCACATACCACCCGCACCCCGAGCGCGCCCAGGGCTCGCCCGTGTTCTACCGCCACGTCGCGGACCTCGCCCTGCAGGCCCACTCGCACCACCGCGACTCCGGCCATCCTGACCACCGCACGCTGGTGCTCGTGCCCGGCCGCAAGGAGATCGACTGGGTGACCTCGCACCTGCCCGATTCCGCCCCGCTCCACGGCGGCCTGGATTCACGCGAACAAGATGCCGCCCTGACCGGCCGCTCCCCCATCGTCGTCGCCACCTCCATCGCCGAATCCTCCCTGACCGTCCCCGGCGTGCACGCGGTCGTCGACGCTGGTCTTTCCCGTACTCCCCGCCGTGATCAAGCCCGCGGAATGACGGGTCTGGTCACCACCTCAACCTCCAAAGCCAGCGCCGATCAGCGCGCTGGACGTGCCGGTCGCCTCGGCCCCGGCCAGGTCTATCGCGCCTACTCCGCAGCCGACTATTCCCACTTCGCACCGGACATCACCCCGGCGATCCTCTCGTCGGACCTCGTCGCCGCCGCCCTGACCCTCGCTGCTTGGGGGTCGCCCGATATTTCTCTTCTGGACGCCCCTCCGGCCGCCACCCTCACCGACGCCAACCGGGAGCTGCACGCCTTGGGCGCGCTGGACGGGAACGGCACGATTACCGAGACAGGTCAGAAGCTCGCGCGCATTCCCGCCGACCCGCGCCTCGGGGCGGCACTGCTGGCGCACGGCTCAGGCGCTGCCGAGGTTGTGGCCGCGCTGTCGACCGGCCTGCAGGGGGATCTCGCCGAGGCGAAGCCGCAGGCCTCAGAGGTTCGCCGCTTCGCGCGGATGGTGGACGACCAAGGCCCGGCCACCCCTGGTGAGGTGGTAGCCTCCGCGTACCCCGACCGCGTTGCGAAGCTAGTGGATAGGGGCAGCCGCAGCGCTGGCAGCGCCAGAGGTAGCGGCGGTAGCGGCGAGGATGCCGAGTATCTGCTGGCCTCCGGCACCCGCGCCACCCTCGCGCCGGAGCTACGCCGCCCGCTCGGCGGCTCCGAATGGCTGGCGGTTGCGGAGGTCCAGCTGGGCCGAACTCCCCTGATCCGCGCGGCCGCCCGGCTAGACCAACCGGACCTAGCGCAAGTACGGGAGGACGTCACTGCGCGCATCGCCGACGGTAAGCTCCGTGCGCGGCGCACCCGCCACCTCGGAGCCATCGAGCTATCCAGCACACCAGTCTCCATAAACCAGCTGGGTGCAGAAGAGAGAACCCAGGCCATCGCGGACTTGGCTACCAAGGGGCTCGGGTGGCTACAGATGACGGAGGGGGCGTCAAGAATAAAAGAAAGAGTCGACTACCTCCGCACGCAGCTCGGCGAACCGTGGCCGGACCTGGCGGCAGGCGACTACACGCCCGAGGCCGAACGGGTTGTGGCCGGCGAGAAAATCGCCGACATCGGCGCTTACCAGGCGATCATGCGGCAACTGCCGTGGCCCGAGGCAGGGCAGATGGACGAGCTCGCACCGGAACGGCTGGAAGTCCCCAGCGGTTCGGCTCCAAAGATCCACTACGAAACTGGCCGACCGATTGTGCGCGTCAAGCTGCAGGAATGCTTTGGCCTGGCGGACTCCCCCACCATCGCAGGGCAAAAAGTTCTGTTCCACCTACTATCGCCAGCGGGACGCGAGCTGGCCGTCACCGACGATCTGAAGAGCTTCTGGGATGGCCCCTACCAGGGCGTGCGTAAGGACATGCGCGGGCGCTATCCGAAGCACCCGTGGCCCGAGGATCCGTGGTCGGCAACGGCAACGAAGAAGACGAAGCGGGCGCTAGGTAGTTAGCGGCGCTTGCTGCCGAAAGTCTTGGTGAAGTTCAGGCCGCGGATCGGGGTGCGGATCGTCACGGACTGGCGGCCATCAGCACGCTGCGTAATGCGCATCGGCCCAACGCGAGTGGATCCACCTACGCCACCGGAAGAGGTGTTAATGCGGAACGGACCGAACTTCTTGGAGTTGCGAAACATCATACCCATGCAGCAAATCATAGAGCACCGCATGCCGTAGACACGCAAAAGCGGACGCCTCCCCAAGTACAAAGTCACTGGTACAAGGGGAAGCGCCCGCTGAAGGCTGCTGGCCGCCCTCCACCGGCGGGCAACCACTCAGCAGATCCGAACTACATCAGATCGATGTCGTCCAGCGGCACGGCAGCGCCGGTGAACTCGCCGTAAGTGTCGTCGGCGTAGAAGCCATCACCGAAGGAGGACGGCAGGGAGTAAGCCGCTGCGCGGGCCTCCTCCGTCGGCTCCACGCTGATGTTGCGGTAGCGGGAAATACCCGTACCGGCCGGGATCAGCTTACCGATGATCACGTTCTCCTTCAGGCCGATCAGCTTGTCGGAGCGCTTGTTGATGGCAGCATCCGTGAGCACACGGGTGGTCTCCTGGAACGAGGCGGCGGACAGCCAGGACTCGGTAGCCAGGGAAGCCTTCGTGATACCCATGATCTCCGCACGTACCTCCACCGGGCGACCGCCGGTCTTGACGGCTTCCTTGGAAGCAGCCACGGCGTCTCCGTGATCCACCAGGGAGCCCGGCAGGAACTCGGTCGAACCGGAGTCGATGACGGTCACGCGGCGCAGCATCTGGCGCACGATGATCTCGATGTGCTTGTCGTGGATGGCCACACCCTGATCGCGGTAGACCTTCTGGACCTCGTTGATCAGGTGCTGCTGCACGCCACGGCGGCCCATCACGCGCAGAACCTCGTGCGGGTCGGCAGCGCCCTTCAGCAGCTGCTGGCCCATCTTCACGTGGTCACCGTCGCGGATCGGGCGCTCCACGCCACCGGTGCCCAGCGTCGCCAGGCCCTGGCGCTTGGACAGCTTCTCGTACACCACATCGTCGGAGCCGTCGTCCGGCTCGATGGTCAGGGTGAAGAAGTTGTCGTCGTCCTCAATGCGCACCTTGCCGTCCACCGATGCAATCGGGGACTTCGCTTTCGGCACGCGAGCCTCGAACAGCTCCTGAACACGCGGCAGACCACCGGTAATGTCGCCACCGACACCACCCAGGTGGAACGTACGCATCGTCAGCTGGGTACCCGGCTCACCAATGGACTGGGCGGCGACGATACCAACGGCCTCGCCGATCTCCACCTTCTTGCCAGTCGCCATGGAACGGCCGTAGCAGGTGGAGCACACGCCGGTGTTGGTAGCACAGGTCATCACGGAGCGGACCTTTACTTCCTCCACGCCGGCCTCGAGGAGAGCCTGCAGCTCGCCCTCGCCAACGACATTGCCCTCGGCGACGATAACGGTGCCGTCGGAGGCGGTGGCGTCACTAGCTAGGTAACGACCCAGAACAGACGTTTCGACGAAGTCCGCAGCGGTGTAGTTACCGGTCGGCTTGCCCTCGGCGTCCAGAACCGGAACGGCTACCGGCATGACAGCGCTCTGCTTGGTGCCACAGTCGTCCTCGCGCACGATGACGTCCTGCGCCACGTCCACCAGACGACGGGTCAGGTAACCCGAGTCGGCGGTACGCAGTGCCGTATCGGCCAGGCCCTTACGGGAACCGTGGGAGTTGTTGAAGTACTCGAGCACGGACAGGCCCTCGCGGAAGGAGGTCTTAATCGGGCGGGTGATGTACTCACCGCGCGAGTTCGTAACCATGCCCTTCATGCCGGCCAGGGTCCAGATCTGACGCATGTTACCGGCAGCACCCGACTTCACGATCATCGGAATCGGGTTGTCATCCGGGTACAGGTCCTCGACGGACTGACCGACGTAGTCGGTGGCTTCCTTCCACAGGTCAACCAGGGACTGGTAACGCTCGGCCTCGTTGATCTTGCCGCGTGCCATTTTCTTCTCGATAACGCGGGCCTTGGCCTCGTAGTTATCCAGGACTTCCTGCTTGTTCGGCAGAACCAGCACGTCGTGCATGGTGATGGTCACACCGGAGCGGGTTGCCCAGTAGAAGCCGGCATCCTTCAGCTTGTCCACCGTCTGCGCCACGGTGATCATCGGGTACTTCGCCGCGAGGTCGTTAATGACGGAAGCCTGTGGCTTCTTTGCCATGACGCCCTCTACGTATGGGTAGTTCCACGGCAGCAGCTCGTTGAACAGCACGCGACCCAGGGTGGTCTCCGCCAGCCAGGTCTGGCCTCGCTGCCAACCATCCGGGAACAGCTCGGCCTCGATCTCCGCGGTCGGGCGCAGGTGGCTGATACGCACGTGGATCGGAGCCTGCAGGCCCAGCACGCCACGGTCGTAAGCCATGATCGCCTCGGCCAGGGAGGAGTACACGCCCTGTGCCGGGCCTTCCTCGGTGGCTGATACGTAGGCGCCCTGGCCACCAAATTCCTCCGGCTTCTTCAGCAGGGTCAGGTAGTACAGGCCGGTCACCATGTCCAGACGCGGCATAGCCAGCGGCTTACCGGATGCCGGGGACAGAATGTTGTTGGAAGCCAGCATCAGGATGCGAGCCTCGGCCTGCGCCTCTGCGGACAGCGGTAGGTGAACAGCCATCTGGTCACCGTCGAAGTCCGCGTTGAAGGCCTCACAGGCCAGCGGGTGCAGCTGGATGGCCTTACCCTCAACCAGGATCGGCTCGAAGGCCTGAATACCCAGGCGGTGCAGGGTAGGTGCACGGTTCAGCATCACCGGGTGCTCGGCGATGGCCTCTTCCAGCACGTCCCACACCTCGGGGCGCTGACGCTCCACCATGCGCTTGGCGGACTTGATGTTCTGCGCGTAGGACTTCTCCACCAGGCGCTTCATAACGAACGGCTTGAACAGCTCCAGGGCCATCAGCTTCGGCAGACCACACTGGTGCAGCTTCAGCTGCGGACCGACGATAATCACGGAACGGCCGGAGTAGTCCACACGCTTACCCAGCAGGTTCTGGCGGAATCGTCCCTGCTTACCCTTCAGCAGGTCGGACAGGGACTTCAGCGGACGGTTGCCCGGGCCGGTAACCGGACGGCCGCGACGACCGTTGTCGAACAGTGCGTCGACGGACTCCTGCAGCATGCGCTTCTCGTTGTTCACGATGATCTCAGGCGCGCCGAGGTCCAGCATGCGCTTCAGGCGGTTGTTGCGGTTGATTACGCGGCGGTACAGGTCGTTCAGGTCGGAGGTCGCAAAGCGGCCGCCGTCCAGCTGCACCATCGGACGCAGCTCCGGCGGGATAACCGGGATGCAGTCCAGAACCATGCCGGCCGGGTCGTTGCCGGAACGCAGGAATGCGGCAACGACCTTCAGGCGCTTCAGAGCGCGCAGCTTCTTCTGGCCCTTGCCGTCACGGATGACCTCGCGCAGGGACTCGGCCTCGGCCTCGAGGTCGAAGCTACGGATCAGGGTCTGGATAGCCTCTGCGCCCATGCCGCCGGTGAAGTAATCCTCGTAACGGTCGACCAGCTCGTTGTAGATGTTCTCATCCACAATCATCTGCTTCGGAGCCAGCTTGACGAAGGTGTTCCAAATTTCGTCCAGGCGGTCGATCTCGCGCTCGGCGCGCTCGCGGATGTGGCGCATTTCGCGGTCGGCTGCGTTCTGAACCTTCTTCTTGGCGTCACTCTTGGCGCCGGCTGCCTCCAGCTCCGCCAGGTCGTCCTCGAGAGTCTTGGCACGGTCAGCCAGCTCCGCGTCGCGCTCCTGCTCGACTTCCTTCTTCTCCAGCAGCATCTCTGCCTCGAGGGTGGACTGGTCGTTGTGGCGACCCTCCTCATCCACAGAGGTGATGATGTTGGCGGCGAAGTAGATGATCTTTTCCAGATCCTTCGGAGCCAGGTCCAGCAGGTAGCCCAGGCGAGAGGGTACGCCCTTGAAGTACCAGATGTGGGTAACAGGCGCGGCCAGCTCGATGTGGCCCATGCGCTCACGGCGAACCTTGGACTTGGTCACCTCAACGCCACAGCGCTCACAGATGATGCCCTTGTAGCGCACGCGCTTGTACTTGCCACAGCCACACTCCCAGTCGCGGGTGGGGCCGAAAATGCGCTCGCAGAACAGGCCGTCCTTCTCCGGCTTCAGGGTGCGGTAGTTAATGGTTTCAGGCTTCTTGACCTCGCCACGGGACCAGCGACGAATGTCGTCCGCAGTCGCTAGGCCGATGCGAAGCTCATCGAAAAAGTTGACGTCCAGCACGTGGACTTCCTTTCCCCTCCTCTTTCCGGAGGGCTTTGGGTAGTTACGGCGCCTGAAGCTGTGTCATTTGTCGGGCTCAGACGCCGAAAATACGGCGAATGTACGAAAGTCAGATGTTTAGGGTCGTCAACGCCCTAGCTGACATCCATGTCAGCATCCGGACGCTCGTCACGGGACAGGTTGATGCCCAGAGCCGCGTTAGCGTTCTCCAGTTCATCGTCATCGTCGGAGGACAACTCCATCGGGGTGCCGTCGGCGGCCAGAACCTCAACGTTCAGGCACAGCGACTGCAGCTCCTTCAGAAGGACCTTGAAGGACTCCGGGATACCAGGATCCGGAATATTCTCCCCCTTCACGATCGCCTCGTACACCTTCACACGACCAACCACGTCGTCGG
Source organism: Corynebacterium sp. ACRQK (assembly GCF_022345965.1). GTDB lineage: Bacteria > Actinomycetota > Actinomycetes > Mycobacteriales > Mycobacteriaceae > Corynebacterium. The sequence continues at coordinate 198,667 of NZ_JAKRMU010000002.1, read as the reverse complement.
ACTTGATGGTCAGGAGCTCCTGCAGGGTGTAGGCAGCACCGTATGCCTGCATTGCCCACACCTCCATCTCACCGAAGCGCTGGCCACCGAACTGTGCCTTACCACCCAGCGGCTGCTGGGTAATCATGGAGTAAGGACCAGTGGAACGAGCGTGGATCTTCTCGTCGACCAGGTGGTGCAGCTTCAGCATGTACATGTAGCCCACTGCAACCGGGTACGGGAAGGGCTCGCCGGAGCGGCCGTCAATCAGGTTGGACTTACCGAAGTCGTCGACCTGGCGCTCGCCGTCGCGGTTCGGCAGCGAGGAACGCAGCAGGCCGGACAGCTCCGCGTTGGAAGCACCGTCAAACACTGGGGTGGCGGTCAGGGAGTCCGCCGGAATCTCGTACAGCTCCTCCGGCAGGGTCTCCAGCATCTTCTGGATCTTCGGATCCTGGGAGTCCGGGTCGACCTTCCAGCCGGCTTTAGCCAGCCAGCCCAGGTGCACCTCGAGGACCTGACCAATGTTCATACGGCGCGGCACGCCGTGGGTGTTCAGGATGATGTCGATCGGAGTACCGTCCGGCAGGAACGGCATGTCCTCCTGCGGCAGGATCTTACCGACGACACCCTTGTTGCCGTGGCGGCCGGCGAGTTTATCGCCGTCCTGGATTTTGCGCTTCTGGGCGACGTAGACGCGAACCATCTCGTTCACACCTGCGGCAAGGTCGTCGTCATCCTCACGGGAGAACACGCGAACGCCGATGACCTTACCGGTCTCGCCGTGCGGCACCTTCATGGAGGTATCGCGGACCTCGCGGGCCTTCTCGCCAAAGATGGCGCGGAGTAGGCGCTCTTCCGGAGTCAGCTCGGTTTCACCCTTCGGAGTGACCTTACCGACCAGGATGTCGCCGGCGCGGACGTCCGCGCCGATGCGGACGATACCGCGTTCGTCCAGGTCAGCCAGGACGTCCTCGCCCACGTTAGGAATGTCGCGGGTGATCTCCTCCGGGCCCAGCTTGGTGTCGCGGGCGTCAATCTCGTACTCCTCGATGTGGATCGAGGTCAGAACGTCCTCCTCAACCATGCGCTGGTTCAGGATGATGGCGTCCTCGTAGTTGTGGCCTTCCCACGGCATGAAGGCAACCAGCAGGTTCTTACCCAGTGCCATCTCACCGTTGTCGGTGCCCGGGCCGTCGGCGAGAACCTGGCCAGCCTCAACGCGGTCGCCTTCGTCCACCAGCGGGGTCTGGTTGTAGCAGGTGCCCTGGTTGGTGCGCTCGAACTTGCGCAGCATAAATGTGTCGCGCACACCCTCGTCATCCATGACGGTGATGTAGTCGGCGGAGACGTACTCGACCACGCCAGCCTTCGGCGCAATGATCATGTCGCCGGCGTCATAAGCAGCACGCAGCTCCATACCGGTACCCACGAACGGAGCCTCGGAGCGCAGCAGAGGCACAGCCTGACGCTGCATGTTGGCACCCATCAGTGCACGGTTAGCATCGTCGTGCTCGAGGAACGGAATCATAGCGGTTGCCACGGAAACCATCTGTCGCGGCGACACGTCCATGTAGTCCACCTCGGTGTACGGGACGACCTCCACGTCGCCGCCGCGCAGGCGAACCTCAATGCGCTCCTCGGTGAACCGGTGATTCTCGTCGAACGGGGTGTTCGCCTGAGCAATCACGTGGCGGTCCTCTTCGTCCGCAGTGAAGTAGTAAACCTCGTCGGTGATCTGCCCGTCCACAACCTTGCGGTACGGGGTCTCGATGAAGCCGAACGGGTTCACACGAGCGTAGGAGGACAGGGAACCGATCAGACCAATGTTCGGGCCCTCAGGAGTCTCGATCGGGCACATGCGGCCGTAGTGAGACGGGTGAACGTCGCGGACCTCCAGGCCAGCGCGCTCACGGGACAGGCCGCCCGGACCCAGCGCAGACAGGCGGCGCTTGTGGGTCAGGCCGGACAGGGAGTTGTTCTGGTCCAGGAACTGGGACAGCTGGGAGGTGCCGAAGAACTCGCGGATAGCTGCAGAGACCGGGCGAACGTTGATCAGGGAGGTCGGGGTGATGGACTCCGCATCCTGGGTGGTCATGCGCTCACGCACAACGCGCTCCATGCGGGACAGACCCACGCGAACCTGGTTCTGGATCAGCTCGCCGACGGTACGCAGACGACGGTTGCCGAAGTGGTCGATGTCGTCGGTATCGATCGGGATCTCGGTGCCGTCCGGGGAGGTCATCGACTTCTCACCGGCGTGCAGGCGCACCAGGTACTCGATGGTGGTCAGGATGTCCTCTTCCGTGAGGGTCATCACGCCATCAGTGTCGCCGCCCAGCCCCAGCTTGCGGTTGACCTTGTAGCGGCCAACCTTGGCCAGGTCGTAGCGCTTCGCCTTGAAGAAAGAGTTCTCCAGCAGAGCCTGTGCGGAGTCGCGCGTCGGGGACTCGCCCGGGCGCTGCTTGCGGTAGATCTCCAGCAGAGCCTCGTCGGTGTTGTCCACGCCATCCTTTTCGAGGGTGGACATCATCAGCTCGGAGAAGCCGAAGCGGTCGGTGATCTCCTGCGTGGTCAGGCCCAGGGCCTTCAGCAGCACGGTGACCGGCTGGCGGCGTTTGCGGTCGATGCGCACGCCGACGGTGTCGCGCTTATCCACGTCGAACTCGAGCCACGCACCGCGGGAAGGGATCACCTTCACGGAGTGCAGGGGACGCTCGGTAGAGGCGTCGATGGAGGCGTCGAAGTACACGCCCGGGGAGCGGACGAGCTGGGAAACAACGACACGCTCCGTGCCGTTGATAATAAACGTGCCCTTGTCGGTCATCATCGGGAAGTCACCGATGAAGACCGTCTGGGACTTGATCTCACCAGACATGGAGTTGGTGAATTCCGCGGTCACGTACAGCGGTGCCGCGTAGTTGATGTCCTTATCCTTCGCCTCGTCGATGGTGGACTTCACGTCATCGAAGCGAGGCTCGGACAGGGTGAGGGACATGTTCTCGGAGTAGTCCTCGATCGGAGAGAGCTCCTCGAGAATCTCCTCGAGTCCGCTCATAATGCGGACATCCTCCCCTGCCTCTGCTTGGGCGCGGGCAGGCCACTCAGGCGTGCCAACGAGCCAAGCGAAGGACTCTCGTTGGAGGTCAAGAAGGCCTGGAACCTCGATCGGAGCGTCGATCTTCGCAAAGCTGTGTCGCTGCGGAGCTCCGGGAATTCCGGCCACTGAGCTGGTCTGGCGGGAGACTGCCAAGATGGGTCCTTCCAGCACAACATCGGTCGACACTACGTGGTGGAGCTGTAGTGTGCGATCGTGATTGTGTGTGTACGGTCTCGTGATGGTCGATTTAGTTGGATTTTCCCTGCCAAACTATCCCCACGCAGAAACGACTAAACGACTTTGTCAAATGGCCTTTCTGGCTCGTTTGGCAAAGTCTGCTTCATGCGTAATGTCTTCACATCACTTCTGCGTAGCTTTGTAGTCGTTTCGTTGTAGCCGATAGCTCAACAAATCAAATCCAGCGCAACGAACTATCCTATAGCATGGCTGCGCGAATGTCTAGGCTTCCCCCGCCCGACGCGCAACCCTACGCTTGGCGCGCCGCCACAGAACCAACACCACGGATGCTGCTGCCACAATAACACCCGCGACAATCAATGCAACCCCCCATTTATCGGTGTGGCGCTGTCCACTGACCTCCATGGCCTGATCCAGCATGGACTGCGTCACCCGCTGTGGGGTCTTGCCGTGGAACTGCAGCAGGTTCTGCACGTCCTTACCGGAGTCGTCGCGGTATGTGTCCTTCACGTTCTCCTCCACACTCACCAGCAGGCCGGACTTCGGCTCTACCGCCAGCTCGCGCCAGCCTTCGTGGAACAACTGAGCGCGCTGTGGCTTGCCATCCTCCCCTTCAACGGTGATGGTGTTGCGCACTCCCGCGTACTCCTTGGCCACGGAGGTTGCCGGGATCTCCTGACGGAAGACGTACAGCTCGTGCTCGCGCCCGTCAGCGGTGGTGACATTGCGAGTACCGGTGAACTCCGCAGGCAGCGCGCGACGTAGCGTCATATCGAAATAGTCATAAGAGCGCTGCTCAGTACCCTGCGGGAACTTGGCCCAATAACCGGCGATCTCGCCGTCGGTGGCCGGGGTAGCGGGAGTGTCCGAGACCTTCGCATCCCCCTTCGCCTCGCCCGTTCGGCGATCCACGGTAAAGCTCCAGACCTGTGCGTCCAGCAGCGATTCCAGGTCGTCCTCCACGTCCGTGCGAGCGGTGGTCACACCGACGCGCGCGCTGGCTTCATCGTCGGTGGCGGGCTCCTCGAGCGTGATCTTGAACTGGCGGTTGACCGGCGCCGTCACGTCCTCTTTGCCGTCAAGCCCCTGGTAGTTCGGACCGATCACCGCGGCAGGGTCGTTCAATGTAAGCGTCGTCGCGGCCAAGTCTAGAGGCACGGCCTTGTCGTTCGATACAACCTTTGGGAGCATGACGCCCACAGTGATCAGCGCTACGCCAATCAGTGCACCAAGCGCACCCAGGATATAGAGGCCTTTGCCGGAGCCCTTTTTGTTCGTCACTTCTCTGCCACCATCTGCGATTAGATCAGCTTTTAGTTTTCCGCATGCCTGAAGAACTGGGCACACGATTCAATATTTGTCATTTAAGCGTAGCAAGACAACAAAAAACCGCCGGAAATCACGGAACGTGATTCCCAGCGGCTTTGATTTGGCTGCGCATTCGGAGCTAGGCCAAAGCGCGGAAAGTAAGGCGAGCTTACTTGAGGGAGACCTTTGCGCCAGCCTCTTCCAGCTTGGTCTTAGCAGCCTCAGCGTCATCCTTGGAAGCGCCCTCCAGGATAGCCTTCGGAGCACCCTCAACCAGCTCCTTGGCCTCCTTCAGGCCCAGGCCGGAGACGATCTCGCGGACAACCTTGATAACGCCGATCTTCTTAGCGCCTGCGTCCTCCAGAACGACGTCGAACTCGTCCTTCTCCTCAGCAGCAGCGCCGCCCTCAGCGCCCGGAGCAGCAGCAACGGCAGCAACCGGAGCAGCAGCGGTGACGTCGAAGACCTCTTCGAATTCCTTAACGAACTCAGACAGTTCGATGAGGGTCATTTCCTTGAAAGCCTCGATGAGCTCGTCCTTGGTGAGCTTAGCCATGATGGCATCCTTTCGTAGTTGCGCCGGTGGGCCGAAAAGTGTTGGCGACCCGGCCGGCAAAGTGTTTTATGTCTTATGTATGAGCGGAGGGAACTTACTGTTCCTTCTTCTCCTGCAGTGCAGCGGCCAGGCGTGCAACCTGGGATGCTGGTGCGTTGAACAGGCCTGCGGCCTTTGCCAAGGAACCCTGCATGGCACCGGCCAGCTTGGCCAGCGTGGTTTCGCGATTGTCCAGCTCGGCGATTGCCTCAACCTGAGCTGCATCAATCGTGGCACCGTCCATGTAGCCACCCTTGATCACGAAGTTCTTGTGATCCTTGCCGAAGTCCTTCATGGCCTTCGCAGCGTCCACGGCTTCGCCGTTGACGAATGCGATTGCGGTAGGACCAGTCAGCAGGGACTCATCAAGCTCAATGCCGGCTTCGCGTGCAGCCAGCTTGATCATGGTGTTCTTGGCGACGGAGTAGGTAACGTCCGAACCCAGTGCGCGACGCAGCTCGGTGGTCTCAGCCACGGACAGGCCACGGTACTCGGTCAACAGAGTGGACTGTGCCTGCTCGAAGCGTGCCTTGAGCTCTTCCAGCGAAGCGGTGTTCTTCGGATTAGCCATACTCTCGCCTCCTTCCTGATGTTTACGGTGTACGTTTTTGCAGTACGTCCACCGACGATCATTGTTGAAGGGCAACACTGTACATAAACGACAAAGCGCCTCGCGTTTCCGGCGTTTTACGCAAGAAGCACAAGGCACATTCGTAGGATCCCCGGCTTTCTAGGGCTGGAATCCGATCCGAACGTCTAATCGTGTTACCTGCGTGGGCCGTCATCTATGACGATGATCCTTCAATCTCCTGCCCACTCTCCCCAGTTAAGGTTCGCGCGGACGGTGATGACCGACGGTCTTCGGTGAAAACTTGACGTTGCTGATCTCGTTGTTGATCTAGTCAAACTTCCTCGAAGGAGGTTACACCCCTGCTCCCTCTTCCCCCAAATCGCTGTTCTTTATTTTTGACGCCACCCTGCGCGAGAAATTATTTCGTTTCCAAAACTGGGGCTGCGAATTTGATTAGCCTTGGGGTTCATGGACGCATTCATCCCGAAGTTCCTATCCAGCCTACGACGCGACAATCCACTGCCGGAGGGCGTCAATAAGTTCGACACACCGCTAGACGGCAAGACACCGACGGTGCTGATCCACGGCACGTGGCTCAACGCATATAACACGTGGGACTACGTGGCCAAGCACCTCATTGCGGCAGGTCACCCAGTGTTTGCCGTAAACTACGGCAAAGACCGGTCTGCCTTTACGGGCAAAGCCCCGGGCGTGTACGCCAACAACTTCCTGCGCACCTCCCAGAAGGAAGTGGCGGCCTTCATCGACGAGGTGATCGAGCGCACGGGCGCGAAGAAAGTGAACCTGGTCGGCCACTCACAGGGCGTGGCGCAGGCGAGGCTATACCTTTCCGATTCCGGCGGCGCCGACCGGACGGATGTGGCGCGTAACAAGGTGGATCGCCTGGTGGGCGTGGGACCTGCGCACCACGGCACTACCCTGTCGGGCATATCGACCCTGGGAGACAAGATCGACCCGAACAACAAGCTTGCGGGGTTCTTGGAGAAGTTCCTGGGCGGCGCGGCAATCGACCAGCGCCTAGGCAGTGAGTTTGGCGAGCACCTGAACCGCGATGGTGATACTACGCCGGGTGTGGACTACACGATGATCACTGCGAAGTACGACGGTATTGCGACTCCTCGCTTGAAGCAGGTGATGGTCGCCGGGGAAGGCGCGCGGGTGCGCAACTTGAGCGTGCAGGACGACAATCCGTTTGATCTTTCGGGTCACTTGGCAATGCTGTACTCGCCGCGTGTGGTCGATCTGATTCTGGAGGCCCTGGAACCGGGAGAAGACGGCCCGGCTACTTACCGCGCCGCCCACCCGCTGAAGCGCGGAGTGGTACTTCCGCTGATGGGCGAGTTCCGGCTGCCGGGGCGACGGGCAGCCTAACTGGGCTCGCTAACTTCTCTAGCCTTCCTTAGTCCTCCTCGGCGGGGAGGTCTTCTGCGTAGGCGCTCTCCGCATAGGCCTGTTCCGCACGGTCACGACTGATTTCCCGGTAGGCCTGTAGCAGTTGCAGGGTGTGGGCACGCTGCATGTTGCGGGCCGCTACGAAGAACAGGAGTGCTCCGCCGAGCAGCCCCATCAGCCCCAGCCCCAGCAGGAAGCCAGTCGTCCAGCCACCGCCGGTAAGGGAATCCATAAAGGACTCTACGGCGGTTTTCTCGGTTGCCACGTTCTGCGCGTCATCCGTATTGTCGGCCCCTTCGGCATTCTTCTGCCCTTGGGCTGCGTTGATGCGGTGGATACCACCGGCACCGCCCTCGACTTCGCCTTCCGCAGCCTCATCCTGAACCTCAGACTCGGCGTCTACTTCGCCACCTTCTGCGGCCGCAGCGTCAGCGGAAGCTCCGTCCACGGCGCCAGCAGAACCTGCATCCGCGGCGCCAGCAGAAGCACCACCATTTGCGACCGCAGCACCGTCGGCAGACCCAGATGAACTGCCGGAGCTACTCGAACCGGCAGAATCACTGGAACTAGCTCCCGCGGATTCGGCCTCACTAGCAGCGCTGTGGTTATCCGATGCGGCGTTGGTGCTGGAGGGGGATCCACCAGAACTCTTGCCAGCAGAGTTGTTGCTAGTGGCGCCCGCCGTCGAGGAATCACTAGTGTCAGCACCGCCAGCTCCCCCGGTGGAAGGACTCTGCTGTGCCTTGCGGTTTCCGCGCAGCGCCTCGATGCCACCGACGATTTCATCCATGTACTTGCCTAGCTTCGCGTTTTCGCTATCCAGGTGCTTCTGAAACTCCTGCAACTCTTCGAGACCGGACTTTTCTCCACTTGTGTCGGTGTCGGAAGGATCAGTGCTGTCCCCAGGATCAGTGCTATCCCCAGGATCAGTGCCGTCCCCAGGATCAGTGCCGTCCCCGGGATCAGTGCTATCCCCGGGCCCACCGGCGCTGTCGCCACATGCATCCTTGATGACGAAGAATGTCTCGAGCTCCTTATCAAACTTCTTGCCGTCCACCGCGGTGCCCTGATAGCGGAAAACTACGCGGTAAGCGCCCGGCTTGGTGAAGAGGAACTGCTGGTGATCGTGCGCTCCAACCGCATAGCTGACCTTGTGCTCACGGTGCTCGGAATCCAGGCGCAGGCTCGCACTACCCAGCCCATTGTCCGACAGGGTCACCATTCGGCCGGGCCCCTCAAAGTCCTTAATGGTCACGTCCACGCCCTTCTTTGCCGAGTTCAGATGCTCGGTGGAAAAGCCCAGCCACGGGACATTCGGGTTCTCCTGCTGTGCCTGCGGGAGTGCGTATGCGGTCTCCCCTAGTTCCTCCCGGTAAGCCTCCGGAATTCCTACTTTCGCCTTCGGACTGTTCACCAAGAACACGAAACTGCCGGACTCGCGTTCCTGCACATTCCCGGGATCAGCGCCGTCCTTCAGAAAGGTGTGCGGATCAGCGTCCGATTCATCCGTCGTGCCCACTCCCAAGTCCATGTGTCCCTTGGGGATGACGGCTCGCTCGGATTCCTGTCCCTCTCCGAAGGCATCGTTGACCTCGCTACGGACCTCGTCGTCGGAGATCTCCTGCGGGGCTTCGCACGTCGGTGCGGGCTTGTCGGTGCCATCGCTCGGATCTTCCTCGTCACCCGGCGTCTCATTTTCGCCTGGCGTTTCACCCTCGCCTGGCTGCTCGGGGTCTTCGGGCTGCTCGGGCTCTTCAGGCTGATCTTGATCTCCAGGATTACCCGGCTCCAGCGGCCCGATAGGCTCCTTGATCTCATTCAACCCCGTGGTCGTCCCCTCGGGCAGACCGACCTGCTTGTCGGATCCGACCAGCCAGTTGATGGTACGCTCTGCGGATTTTACGGTGGAGCCGTCCTTCTTTTTGACGTCCCACTGCATCGTCAGCTGATACAGCCCGGGCTTAGAGAACGTCCAGCCGAAGTGCCCGTGCCCGCCGACTTCGTAGTCGTAACTCTTCAGGCCTTCCTTGGTGGAGAGCACACGCTCCGGGGTAGGTGTACCGGAGTTGTGGAAAAAGACCTCCATGTCGCCGGGACCAGCGAACTTCTTCATATGGAAGTGCAGGTTCGGCTCCGCAAAGTCCGTCGGCGCTTTAAGCTCATGCGCCGGGTCAAAAGCCCCCAGCCCCGCCCAAAGCGGGCGCCACTGGTTTGTGAAGTCCGCATTCTGCGGGGCGTACCACAGCACCGTGCCGGGCTTTCCTAGGAAGGACAGCGCCTTCTTGTTCGGCACCTTGATGCGGGAAGCCTCTTTGCCATCAATCGCGTCGGGCGCCAGTCGCAGACAAACATCATCGGCGGGCACGGGCTGCTGTCCGTCGACGACCATCACATCCGGCTTGCCCTTGTTATAAGTGCCGTACACCGCATCCACATGCGCCTTGTACAGCAGTTTTCTGCCCGCGCATACATGGGCTTTCCCGGTTGCCGGATCCTTAACGTCCTTGCCTACGGTCGGTCCGTCGCTAGTCGTTCCGGGCTTATGTCCTGTCGGTGTTGCTTGCGCCCGCTGCAGCACCTCGGCGGAGCGGTGGTCGCTGGTAAGTGGTGACGCCGCATTCCAGGCGCCGGCCACCACCGTTAGCACCAGCACACCCAATACCGCCAGGGTGGACTTGGCTGCCCACAGCATCCGATCGGCCCTATTCTGACTGCGTCTTAGCTCCGCCCGCTGTCGCTCGGCCAGCTGCTGGAAGAGTTCATGCTTTTTATGCATCAGTAGCTACCACCTGTGAGGGTTTGTTGGGTTGTCGGGCGGCGCGAATGGGCGTCGCCACAAAGAAAGAAAGAAGGAAAACAACGGTGAGGACCAGGACGATCGTGGCGCCCGTAGGCACATCGATTGCCCAAGACACGTACACGCCGAGGAAGGAACCGACCATGCCGATCACGGCGCTCAGCGCCATCATCACGACCAGTCGGTCGGTCCAGAGTCGCGCTGCGGCGGCCGGAGTGATCAGCAGCGCGAGCACGAGAATGTTGCCGACGGTGCGAACAGACATCACCACGGCGGCGGTGACGGCGAGGTAGAGGATCACGTCGATCAGCAGCACGCGGATGCCCATGGCGGCGGCGGTTTCGCGGTCGACGGAGACCGCCACGATCTCCTTGTGCAGCGCCGCCACGGCCAGAATTACGACGGCTCCGACGACGGCGCTGAAGATGATGTCGGAATTGGACACGCCCGTGATCGAGCCGAAGAGGAAGCTATTCAGGCTGGCCGTATAGCCCTGCACCTTCGAGATCACTACCAAGCCCAAGGCGAACGCGGCGGCGAAGAAGATACCGATGATAGTGTCCTCTTTCACTCGCCTGCGCTGCGAGAACAGGGCGATCAGCAGGGCCACCACGGCGCCGGCCACCGCCCCACCGGCGATTACCGAGACCTGCAGGGCGAAGGCGATGGCCAGGCCCGGGAACACGGCATGCGCGACCGCATCGCCGATGAAGGCCATGCCGCGCAATACCACGTGGGTGCCGATCACACCGCAGACCAACGCGGAGAGAACCGCCACCAGCAGCGCCTTCGGCAGGAAGGCCAGGGCGGGATTCGTCAGGTCAGCGAGGAACTGGGAGAAGGAGATCACTGCACCAACCCCACTCCCCGCAACAGTGGCGAATCCGGGCGAACGTCGAAGGTCTCCATCCACGGCTCGGGGCTCTGCAGCTGATCCGGCGCACCATCGGCCACCACACGACCGTTCAGCAGCACCACGCGATCACAGACATGCACCGCCTGCGCCAGATCGTGGGTCACCATCAGGATGCTCATACCCTCGGCGGCCAGGGACTGCAGGATCTCCACCAGCGACTCGATACTGGGGAAATCCATGCCAGTGAAAGGCTCGTCCAACAACAGCAGCGTGGGTTCCACAGCCAGGGCGCGCGCCACCAGCACGCGCTGGCGCTGCCCGCCGGAGAGCTGACCGATAGGGCGGTCCGCCAAGTGCTGCAAGTTCACGCGCTTCAGCGCATGCGCAGTGGCCGCAAAGTCTGCCCGGCGCGACCGACGGAACGGGCCGATCAGCCCCGCGCGACCGTTCAGCACTGTGTGGCGAACGTCGATGGGATAATCCCACGCGAACTCGTGGCGCTGAGGAACATACCCCACGCTCGCGGCTTTGATGCTGCCCTTGGTACGCGGAATGAGGCCCAGGACGCTGCGCATCAGGGTGGTCTTGCCCGCGCCGTTGGGGCCGAGCAAGCCAATTAGCTCGCCGGGGTGTGCCTCGAGATTTACGTCGGTGAGGATCTGCCGCCCAGCTAGTCGGACATTCAGATCCGCGATCTGCAGCGCGGTCACTTCAGCTGACCCCACAGTTCATCCTCGACGCGCTTGCGCTCCTTGGCGCCCTTCCGCAGGGAGAGGAAGCCAAAGGCCAGCAGCGCGACGACAACCACGCCAATGCCGCCCAGGATCCACGGCAGGGCAGAGTTGCCGCCATCGGAGCCTTCCTCGGAGTTGTCGGCATTCGCATCTGTACCGTTGGCGGAATTGTTGGGGTTGGAACTGTTGGCGTCACCAGAAGAACCGGCAGCACCTGCCTTCGGCAGCTCACCCTCCCAGCTGGAGTTCTGTGCCTCGGAAGGATCCACTCCCACGGCAAAGTTCAGCACCTTCGTAGTGGTCTTCTCGGAGCCATCCTTCAACTTCACCCGCACACCCATGGCCACACGGTGCACGCCAGGCTCGGTGAACACCCAATTGGCGTGCGTGTGCGTGTTCAGATCCACCCACAGGTCCTGCGGGGTGGGCTGCGCGGAGTTCCACAGCTCCTGGGGCTGTTCAAAGCCGCCGGCCTGCAAGAACATGCACATCTGGCCAGGCCCCTGGTGGCCCAGGTACTCCATGGTCACACCGCGATTGGCCTGGGCGATCAGTGCCGGGGACTGTGTGTTCCAGCCCAGCCACGGCACGCCCTGCACCTCAGTCTGCGGCAGCACCCATACTTCTTGGCCGGGCTGCGCGCCGGTGAACTCGTAACCACCGTCGGCTGGCAGTTGCTGCTTGGCCTTGTCTGAGACGTCGAAGACCACGTCGTCCAGCACACGCCAGATGGGCTTTTCCTCCGCGTCGTCGCGCAGCTGCACGTCCAGCTTGCCGCCGTCCAGGCGCATGCCGAGATCCGCGTGGCCGCGGCTAAACACGTGCGAGGTTCCCGCAGGAGCGTGCTCTTCCTTATCCGTCACGGTCTGCTGCAGCGCCGGGTCCTGCGCTTGGCCCTGCGCCTGCGCCACTGCGACCGGCGGGGCCACCGGCACTCCCGCCACGACTACTCCCCCAGCCAACAGTGCAGCGGCCGTGGGAGCTAGACAAGACTTCCTGATCCGTGTGTTTCGCATGTTCTGTTTGATCCTTATTCTTCTTTACTTCTTTGTTCTTGAAACGTCGCTGTCGTTCCTGCGCGCCAGTGGTCTATGCGCCACTCAGGCAGTTCGCCATCGATTCCGCATTGGTCCGCATCAGGTCCACATACGTCGGCGCAGTGTCGTCGAGGGTGTCGCTGCGTATCTGGCACACACTCACGCCCAGCCGGTCGGCGATCTGTTGTAACTCGCGCGTACGCCCCGCCATCGTCGGCTCGATAAACACCGCCGGAACCTTCAGGTTTTCTAGGGTGCGGGTCAGGCTCACAAGATCCCGTGTACTCGGCTCGATCTCTGGGTTCGGGGTGACGAAGCCTGCGACATCCAGGCCGTAGGCGTCCGCAAAATAGGCGTATCCGTCGTGGGCCGTCACCAGGTGCCGGCGAGCCTCAGGAATGGTGCCGACCTGGCGCTTGATCCCCCGGTCGAGGCGGTCGAGCTCGTCCAGGTAGGTTCGCGCGTTCTGCTGGTAATCAGTGGCGTGCTCCGGGTCTACCGCGATGAGCTTGTCGCGGATGACCTTCACGTAAGCCATCGCGTTCTTCGCGTTGTGCCACAGGTGCGGATCCAGCTCGCCGTGGACGTGCTTTCCCAACACCGCTTGGGGCAGCAGGTAGGTCTCGTCGCCCGCCGTGCCAAGAAAGCGGAAGTTCGGGTCGCCCGGGATCGGCTGCAAGGTCTGGTTAGGCACGCTAACCACGGCGTTCTTGGGGTCTATGGTGCCGCCATCGCCGACGAGGTTGATGCTGTTGTCGTCGGCGTTCACCGCAATGTCGTAGTGCCCACTGTCTATCTTTTTTGACGCCCCGTCTTCCGTGCCCACATTGAAGCGCACGGTCTGGTCCGCAATGTGCTCTGGCGGTTTGCCCTCGTCCGGCACCAAGGATGCGCTCAGGTTCAGGGTGTACGTGCCGGGTTTGGAAAAGGACCAGCTCATGTGGGTGTGTGCGTCGACCGGCAGCGTAGCCGTATCGCCCTCGTACCCGCGGGAAGCATCGAAGCCATCGCGGGAGTTAAAGAAGATCTCCGGCTGGCCGAAGGTACCGGTGATGTATGCCGCCGCATCACCTGGCCCCTCCACGTCAGTCACGCTGAGGTGCACTTCAGAGTGCGCGGAGCCGCCGTGCCGGGCGCCGATCCCCTGGGCGCGCAGGCCCAACCAGACGGTATCGAGCGCCATGTTCTCCACCAACGGGATGACAGTGGCGCCTTGGTTGGCGGCCACGTCGGCCAGAGCCACGACCTCCGTGCCGGGCAGCACTCCGTTATCCATGGTGCGCAGCACCGACTGCTGCTCCAGCAGCAGCCCATTGTTGAATGCGATGTCCGCGTTCGCGAGGTTTCGCACATCCCGCAAAGTGAGCTCGTAGGTATGTGGATCAGCCGTGTTCGGGATCAGGGCGGTCACGCGGGCGGCATCGCCCGCAACGTGCCGGGCGATATCGGCGATGATCGGCGTGGAGGCTACGACATCCGTGATGCCATCATCCCTGCTGGGCAAACTCGCGCCACCCGCCGCCGCACACCCGGTTAAGCCCGCTGCGAGCAGCACCGTAGTGACGTTCGCGCACAGAGACTTGGCAAGCCCCCGCCGCGATGAAGCTGCGTGGCCCATCCTTAAGACTTTGCGCCCGGGGATCGAGGGGGCGTCATCGAACGAAGAGCCGCCACCGAATCAGCAGACAGAGAGTTCGTGCGCAACATGTAGACCACGCCTGCGCCGAGAGCGATCAGACCCGCGCCGGCGATTGCCAGGGCCAACATCGCGGAGGTCGATCCGGTATCGGCAAGGGAGCCGTCGGCGCCGGATGCAGTGCCGGCATCGCCACCGGCTGCGCCCCCGCCTGCTCCTGCTGCGCCGGAACCGCCTTCTGCGCCGGAGGCGCAGTCGCCGTCAGTGGTGACGGTCGCGCCGAAGTCGAAGTGGCCGCTGTTGGCATTGCCGCTGCCGCCGACGGTGAAGGTCAGCGTGGCGGGAGCGCTGATCTTCTTGCCCTGCTTCGTAGTGGCGGTCTGCGTGATGCCTACCTTGTACGTGCCGGGCTTAGAGAACACCCAGTTCGGGTGCACGTGCGAGTTGCGCGGCACCACGTGAGCGCCGGATGCATTCCCGCCGCTGGCCTTGAACCATTCCTTGCCCACAACCTGGCCCAGGTTGCCTTGTTCGAAGACGTACATGCTGCCCGGTCCGCTGAAGGACGTCAGCTTGAAGGTGACATCACCTTGCGTATTCGCCAGGAGGTCCGGGTGCATGGTGTTGACGCCCACCCACGGCACTCCGTTGGACTGGGTAGCACCGATCATCCAGGCGGTACCAGCTCCAACAGGACCGAGAGGCTGCGGAAGGTTCGTCTTCGCAGCGGAGCCTAGACCGAAGTTCAGCGCGCTGGGGCTGGTCCACTTCGGTGGCTGCTGGCGGTCGTCCTTAATTTGCGGGCGGAGGGCAGGTTCGCCCTTCTTGCAGGTGGCCGAGCCTTGTGTTCCCGCGGAGCCGGTGGAACTGGCAGTGCTGCTGGAAGAGCTGGATTTTCCTGCCGGGCTCGACTTACCCGTGGCGCCAGCCTTGCCCGCAGAACCGGCCTTGTTCCCAGTGCCGGCGCCAGCGGAACCACCGCCAGTAGCGCCGCCGCTGGCGTTACCACCGCTGTTCGAGTTGTCCGATGCCCCGGCGCCAGTGTCTGTGTCCTCGCCTCCGCACGGGGTGGCCCCCTCGGCGGGTTCGTCGGCGTTGGAATCCTGGTCGGACTTACCGACGATCCAGGTGTAGGTCTTCACTTCTGATTCAGCACCGTCAGCGGTGGCCTGCACCTGCATGGAGTAGCGGCCTGGGCGCTCGAAGCCCCAATTGGCGTGGACGTGGCTTGGGTTCGCCTGGTCGATGCTGTTGCCGGACTTGACCTCTACCCCGTCGGAGAGCAGCGGGGTGGCGCCGCCGCCGAACGCCTGGCTCCACATAAACACTCGGCCCGGGCCGCACACGCGATTGAAGTTGATCTTTACGCCCTGGTAGTGCGGTGCGACGCCTTGCGTATCCCAGCCCGGCCAGATCCGGTCCTGCTCTTGGGTCTGTGGCAGGAAGTAGGTCGGCACCCCGACCTCTGCCACATCTTTGGTGCGGGGCTCGTAGGCGTGCGCCCCGACCTCCAAGGTGACGTTGTTCGGATCGTGGGCCACGTGGGAACCAGTGGCATCCTCGGTCAGATCGAGCTTGAGGTTGCCTTTGCCTGAGGAGGTGACGTGGAAGGCGTCAATATGCCCTTGATTCAGAGTGACAGAATCGGCCTTTGCCTCAGGTAGGGACTGCGGGCCGAGGCTACCAATACCGAGGAAGGCTGCGAAGCCTGCGAGAAGAGCGACTGAGAGTGCCGCGAGGGGTGATGTGCGCACCAGATTAAGTCCTTTAAAACACAATGGGTCTAGTTTTCATTTAGGACTATAGTGAAGTGGTAACCATTTTCAAACAACGGGTGTGGCAACTCCCTCCCGCGCTACCCCACCGGCGCCTGAACCATCCTCAGGCAAAAGAAAACACCCTCGCCGCCCGAAGGCAACGAGGGTGCGAAAAACGAGGCTTAAGCCTCTTCAGTGAAGTCCTTCACGATGGTGTTGTCCACCGGAACGCCGGGGCCGTTGGTGGAGGACATGGTGACCTTCTTGAAGTAGCGGCCCTTGGAGGAGGAAGGCTTCAGACGCAGCAGCTCGTCGATCAGAGCGCCGTAGTTCTCAGCCAGCTGCTTCTCGGTGAAGGAAGCCTTGCCCAGGATGGCGTGCAGGTTAGCAGCCTTGTCCACGCGGAAGGTGATCTTACCGCCCTTGATCTCGGAGACAGCCTTAGCAACGTCGGTGGTGACGGTGCCGGTCTTCGGGTTCGGCATCAGGCCACGGGGGCCCAGGACGCGAGCCACACGACCAACCTTGGCCATCTGGTCCGGGGTAGCGATCGCAGCGTCGAAGTCGGTCCAGCCGCCCTGGATCTTCTCGATCAGCTCGGCGGTGCCAACAACGTCAGCGCCAGCCTCTTCAGCGGCGGTAGCGTTCGGGCCCTCGGCGAAGACGACAACGCGAACTTCCTTACCCGTACCGTTCGGCAGGGAAACGGTGCCGCGGACCAGCTGATCAGCCTTGCGCGGGTCAACGCCCAGGCGGATAGCAACGTCGACGGTAGCGTCGAAGTTCTTGGAGGAGGTCTCCTTGACAGCCTTAGCAGCTGCCATCGGGGTGTACAGGCGGCCAGCGTCGATCTTCTCCGCTGCCGCGCGGTATGCCTTAGAGGTCTTGCTCATAGTGAATCCAATCTTTAGCTTCGTTGGAGTTGTGGTGCAGGCCAAGCAAGCAGCCTTACCACGGTTAGGGAATTACTTCTGCGGAGCGTCCTTGACGGTGATGCCCATGGAGCGAGCAGTACCGGCGATGATGGCAGCGCCAGCCTCAACGTCGTTGGCGTTCAGGTCTTCCTTCTTGGTGGTTGCAATCTCCTTGCACTGATCCCAAGTAACGGAGCCGACCTTGTCGGTGTGCGGAACGCCGGAGCCCTTCTGAATGCCCGCAGCCTTCAGCAGCAGCTTCGCTGCCGGCGGGGTCTTCAGCTTGAAGTCGAAGGAACGGTCTTCGTAGACGGTGATCTCAACCGGAACGATGTTGCCGCGCTGAGCCTCGGTAGCAGCGTTGTACGCCTTGGTGAACTCAACAATGTTCACGCCGTGCGCACCCAGAGCCGGACCAACCGGCGGTGCCGGGGTAGCCTGACCGGCCTGGATCTGCAGCTTAATAAGGCCAGTGACCTTCTTCTTTGCCATCTTTAAACCTACTTTCTGTTATCAACGCGACCCCGCAGCACGGGTAAGCACGGATAATCGCATCGACCGGATGCCGGGATTTCACCAGCCACCGGAAATGGAAAAAATTTGCGTGTCGCGCCGTGAACATAAGCCCACGGACAACCTGCATAACTTTAGTTCAGCTTCTCTACCTGATCAAATTCCAGCTCAACCGGGGTCTCACGGCCGAAGATGGAGACCATGGCCTTCAGGCGGTTGTTCTCGGTATCGATCTCGCTGATGGTTGCAGAAACGGAAGCGAACGGGCCGGACAGAATGGTGACGGACTCGCCCTCCTCGTAATCCACCACAACCTGCTCGCTGGCCGGCTTCGGCGGGGTGGCCACACCCGTTGCGGATACGTCCACGCCGGTAGCTGCCTCTTCGCCGTCTTCGGATTCCTGCGGCTTCGCGGTCTCCGGCGGCAGCAGGAACTTCGCAACCTCGCGGATCTTCACCGCGGTGGGCTTGCCCTCGTTGCCGACGAAGCTGGTCACACTAGGGGTATCGCGGACAACGGACCAGGAGGCGTCATCCAGAGACATACGCACCAGCACGTAACCCGGCAGCAGCTTGCGCTTTACCAGCTTGCGCTTGCCGTCGCGCAGCTCCACAACCTCCTCGATGGGCACGACAACCTCGTGAATCTGCTCGTCCACACCCAGGGTCTGGGCGCGCATCTCCAGGTTGGTCTTCACCTTGTTCTCGTAGCCGGAGTAGCACTGGATGATGTACCACTCGCCCGGCAGCTTCTTCAGCGCACGCATGAACTGGCGCAGGCGAGCCTTGTAGGCAGCCATCGCAGCGTCCTCTGCGGACTGCTCGGCCTCACCTTCTGTACCCTCGCCCCCCTCGGCCGCTGCGGAAGCCTCGGAGGCCTCAGCGCCGTCGGCGCTCGCCGTTTCTTCGGCCCCTTCGGTGGTTGGTGCTGCGGCGTCCTCATTAGTGACGCCCTCAGCCTCAGCACCCGCAGCGTCCTGGTGTGCCTCAGCAACAGCCTGCTGTACGTCTTCTTGAGCGGCCGCAGCCAAACTCTCTGCGCTGACGGCATCGCTGTTCTGGTTGTTGTTCTGGTTCTCTTCGGTCATGGAAGCACCCTCCATCATTAAAAATCCGCCTATCGCCGGGCGGCGAAGGCGGTATATAAGTTGATGTTCGCTAGCTTAACACAAGTTAGCGCATGATCTGACGTAGACCCCAGCTGGCAGCCCAGTCGGTGCCGGCCACAAGGGCGCAGACGAAGATCAGGAACAGCAAGACGATGATGGTGTAGTTCACCATCTCGCGCCCCGTGGGCCAGATAACCTTGCCCATTTCAGCAATCACGCCGCGGATGTAATCCACGATGGCGCTGAAGGGGTTCTTGCGGGTCTTTACCACTTCCGGAGCCTTGGAGTTGGAGTTCGCGACCGCGCGGGACGTGGTGGCCTGACCGGCCACCTGACGCTTGCCGGACGGACGAAGGCTGCCGCCATTGCCGGACTTACCGGCTGCGGTCTTTTTGCTCTCGTCGCTCACGTCTAAGTTCTCCTTAAAGGTACCTGCAAGGAAGATCGTGCAGGGGCGACAGGACTTGAACCTGCAACCTGCGGTTTTGGAGACCGCTGCTCTGCCAATTGAGCCACGCCCCTAATCGAAGTTCTGGTTCACGAGTGTACGCGACCAGATCAACATAGGTGAAGCAACATCCTGATAGCGAGGAAAC
This sequence comes from Corynebacterium sp. ACRQK, assembly GCF_022345965.1. GTDB lineage: Bacteria > Actinomycetota > Actinomycetes > Mycobacteriales > Mycobacteriaceae > Corynebacterium. The sequence continues at coordinate 179,554 of NZ_JAKRMU010000002.1, read as the reverse complement.
ACAGTGTCCATTTGCAGGGCTCGTAGCTTCCAGGCCACACATTCAGTGCAACGTTCAAAAACAATAGCAGGATAACGACCGCGCGACCAAATAGGGCGCGGGTGCTGGGGCTTGCGGAGTCGGGACACGCAGGTTTAGGGCAGGCGGTTTAAGGCGAGACACAGAACGTAGCGACAGCAAAAGCAAAACCACCCGGCGACTTACATCACCGGGTGGTCTTGGTCTTAATTTGTAGCGGTGGAGGGACTCGATCCCTCGACCTCACGATTATGAGTCGTGCGCTCTAACCAGCTGAGCTACACCGCCATCGTCGCCACTTTGCTACGGACCGCCAACGGTCTGTGTCTAACGTCGCGTGACGGGGCGCATAAAATGACAGAGCCCCCTGACGGAATCGAACCGTCGACCTTTTCCTTACCATGGAAACGCTCTGCCGACTGAGCTAAGGGGGCACAACTTAAATCAATCGAACCTAGCGGGGTTATCCGCTTTGGCCCGTTGATCAAAGCCTGAAGTAGCATAACCAGTTTTCAATGATAATCACAAATCTGCTGTTCAGACGCAATTTTAAGCATCTAACCCTTAGGCAGATCACTTATCTAAAGAGATAGGAGCCGAGCCCCATCTGGGACCCGGCTCCGCGCTGGGCTTCTCTAGTGCTGTCCCTCGGCGAACTCCTCGACCAGCTTCGTATTAAACGCGTCAAGATCGGCCGGGGTACGGGAAGAAACCAACCCGTTATCCACATGGACCTCCTCATTAACCCACTTCGCCCCAGCATTCTGGAGGTCAGTCTTCAACGAAGGGTACGAGGTCAAGGTACGGCCGCGGAGAACGTCCGCGTCGGTCAGAATCCACGCCCTGTTCCCGTCTAGCCCTCCGTCCACCGGGCATAGCAAAACCCGGTGGCCGGCTCCCACACAGGGAAGCAACCACCGGGTTGTTGTTTGTGCCATTCGGCGCTGTGCCAGATGATGGATTCGAACCAACGAAGGCAGAGCCGGCGGATTTACAGTCCGCTCCCTTTGGCCGCTCGGGCAATCTGGCATGCACCATTCGGTGCGCTGGTAACTCTACTACGAGTAGCCCCAACTTATGCAAATCGCCAGCTCAAGCAGCCCGCGCAGTCACCCTGCCAGCTACCCCAGGCGCTCCAAGGCAAAGCCCATCAGGTGGCGCAGTGCCTGAGTCACCTGATTCTCGGGCAGCTTGGCCAGCTCCTCTTCGCCGTACTGGCGGTAACGGCGCACAACCTCAAAGGACTTCTCGCGGCCTTCGGAACCACGGATAAGCTCCAGCGCCTCGTCCACCAAGGCGTCTTCTGTGACAGGTCCGGTGAGGATCTCGCGCAGTCGCGCCCCTGTGGCGTCATCCTGCTGCATTGCATAAAGAACCGGCAGGGTGAACACGCCCTCGCGCAAGTCCGTGCCAGGCTGCTTACCGGAAACCTCCGGGTCAGCCCAAATGTCGATGATGTCGTCGACGATCTGGAAGATCTGGCCGACGTTGCGGCCGAAGCGGAACAGCGCCTCGCGGTGTTCCTCGGAAGCGCCACTGTGCAGTGCGCCGAGCCAGCCCGCCGAAGCGATGAGCACACCCGTCTTCTCCTGAATGACGGTCAGGTAGTGCTCGATCTCGTCCTCTCCCTCGCGGGCGCCGACGGTTTCGCGCATCTGGCCAGTCACCAGCTCCCGGAAAGTCTCCGCGAAGTGCTGCACCGTCTGAGTACCCAGCGATGCCATGATGTCGCTGGCGACGGCGAATAGGTAGTCGCCCGCTAGGATGGCCACGGAGTTGTTCCAGCGCTTGTTCGCGGATTCCGCACCGCGGCGCTGGTCGGATTCGTCCATCACGTCGTCGTGGTACAGAGTTGCCAGGTGGGTCAGTTCCACCACGGCAGCTGCCTCGTTTACTTCCTGCGCGGTCGGCTTCTCACCGTAATGAGCCGCCAGCAGAGCAAACATCACGCGGAAGCGCTTGCCGCCCGCCTCAAAAAGATGGCTGATTTTGTCGGTGAGGAAGGACTCGCCAACCGACAGCCGATCCTTCAGCAGCTGTTCAACCTGCTGCATCGACTGGCCCAAGGCCTCGTTTAGTTGCGCGTCCCCCACGTCAGGGAGCGCCGGTTTACGGGGTGTGGCACTTGGCATGTCCGTGGTCAGCCTCGTCTTTTCCTCTTGAACTGCGCATGTGGTGTTTCACATGCGGTCTTTTACATGTCTACCGACACTTTAGTCGATTAACGTGGCGGTGTTTAACGCACATGCGATCTACGCCTCGACCTCCCCGCCAGCCCTTCCCCACCCGCGTGGAACAATGGGTGTCGATGAATCCCCCCACTTCTGAAACTTCCAACGTTGACTCCCACGGCATCGAGTGTGATCTCGCCGTCATCGGAGCAGGCCCGGCTGGTTCTGCCGCCGCTTTCCACGCCGCCCGCGCTGGTCTGGACGTCGTGATGGTGGACATGGCTAACGTGCCGGGTGCTGTGCCGGGCGCAGCGCCCAGCCCCCTCCCTATCGGCCGCGATAAGACCTGCGGCGATGGCCTCACTCCGCGTGCCGTCGCCTCCCTGGAATCGATGGGCGCGCTGCACCTCCTCGACGGCGCCCCCTACATCCGAGGGCTCAAGCTGCACGGCTTCGGCGGCTCCATCACCGCGCCGTGGCCTTCAGGAAACTTCCCGCAACGCGGCTCGGCCATCCCCCGCACGCGCCTGGATGCCGCCCTAGCCGGAATCGCTATCGCTGCGGGTACTCGTTTTATCCAGGCGAAGATTAATGACGCCACCTCGGACCCAGTAACCCAACAGCTCAGCGAGGTCGCGGGCACTCGCACCGGTGAGGACGTGCAGGGCTCATCCGCGCCCGTGAAGATCCGTGCGCGTTTCTTCGTCCTGGCCGAGGGCGTGCGCAGCGGCATCGCCCGCAAACTAGGCGTGCAGTGGGATAAGGGGCTGGTCCATGGCATTGCGGCCCGCAGTTACATCAGCACCCCCTTCGGCGACGAGCCGTGGATCCACTCGCACTTGGAACTCAACGACGCTTCCGGAACCGCCCAGCCGGGCTACGGGTGGGTGTTCCCCCTGGGCAATCCGGCCGAAGGGGCGGATCGCGGCCCGGCTGAAGGCATTGGCAAAGCGAACCTCGGCTGCGGAGTGCTGGCCACCACCAAGCGCCCCGCAAGAGTGAACACCAAGAAACTGCTGCGCGACTACGCGCGTCAAGTCAGCGGCGAATGGTCAATCGAGGGAGAGCCGGAATCCATCACCTCCGCCCTCCTGCCGATGGGCGGAGCCGTCAGCCGCGTGGCTGGCCCCAACTGGGCCGCCATCGGAGACACCGCCGCCCTGGTCAATCCGCTAAACGGCGAAGGCATCGACTACGCCTTGGAATCCGCCGAGTTGCTGGTCCGGTTGTTGGTTGACCAGTGGGGCGGGCCGGAGAAGTGGGCGTCCAAAATAAAGAGCCACAACGGCGCCGGTATAGAGCCAGAATGGACAGATCAGCTGCAGAAACACTACGGCGAGGCGTTCGGGCTGGCGCGACGGCTGGCGGTGGTTTTGACGATGCCGGGGCTGATGAGCGCGCTCGGGCCGTTGGGCATGCGTGGGCCGCTGGCGAACCGCGTGATGGGCGTGGCGACACGCCTGATGGGGAACCTCGTGAGTCCAGCCGACCGCGACGTGGCGGCCAGGCTGTGGCGGGGTGCAGGAAGGGTTGTAAACCTCGCACCGATTGACGAGCCCTTCGCGGCGCGGAAATAGCCGCCGTTGCTGGCCGTGCGCGGATAAGTTCCAGTTAGTCGCGGATCGCGCTATGGAGCGCCACGATTCCGCCGGTGAGGTTCTGCCAGCCGACCTCTCGCCAACCGCAGTCGCGGATCTCCGCGGCGAGTTCCTCCTGGTCAGGCCAGGCGCGGATAGATTCGGCGAGGTACTCGTAGGCATCCGCGTTGGAGCTAACTACCTTCGCAACCTTCGGCAGGGCGCGCATCAGGTATTCCTTGTAGACCGTCTTGAAGATCGGGATGACGGGGGTGGAGAACTCCGCGACGGCGAGCTTGCCGCCCGGCTTCGTCACTCGCGCCATTTCGCGCAGGCCGGCACGGAAATCCACGATGTTGCGCAGACCATAATTGATCGTCACCGCGTCGAAAGTCGCGTCGGCGAACGGCAGGTTCGTTCCGTCCGCGCACACCATCGGCACATTGCGGTGGGAGCCGGCGGCGAGCATGCCGAAGGAGAAGTCGCAGGCGATGCAGGTGGCACCCGTGCGGGCGAACTCTTCGGTGGATACGCCCGTGCCTGCGGCGAGATCGAGCACCAGGTCGCCGGGCTTCAAGTCGAGGCGCTTGCGGGTGCGGATGCGCCAATAGCGATCCTGGCCGAAGCTCAACACCGTGTTGGTGAGGTCGTAGTTCTTGCCTACCGCGTCGAACATCGACGCGACTTCATGCGGCTTCTTTTCCAAACTTGCCCGAGACACGACTCACATCTTAGCGCGGGCGCTTCGCCTACTTCGCGGCGGGCTCGGCGCTGACCTGCGGGGCAGACTCGGCCGAAGTCTCAACAGTGGCCTGGGCGGTGGTCTCCTCAGCTGCGGGACGGGGCACTTCGCGCACCCCCGTGAAGTCGCGCTGCGAACCCTTACGCGGGGCCGCCTTGCCACCCTGCGCGATGGCCTGGCGGTAGTAGCCGAGCAGCTGGTCGCACAGGTTGGACCAGCTCTTGTTCTGCACGCCCTCAAAGGCGTTGTCGCGGTAGGTATCCACGTCCCCGGCCAGGATGGTGTCCACCGCTTCGACCAGCTCGGTCTCGAAGTTCTCGACGTTCAACAGGTAGCCGTTGTGACCCGGCGTGATCAGGTCGATGGGGCCACCGGCAGCCGGGCCGATGGTCGCCACGCGGGAAGCCTGGGCTTCCTGAATCGCCTGGCAGAACGTCTCGTACTGCCCGGTATGCACGAAGATGTCCAGGCTGGCAAAGGCATGAGCCAGGTCCTCACCGTACAGCCCGCCGGTGAACACTGCGGTGGGCATCCGAGACTTGAGGTCATCCATCTCCGGGCCGTCGCCGACGATCACCAGCTGCACGTCGTCCCGGCCGTTCAGGGCAGCCATACGCTCCACGGACTTCTCGGCGGCCAGACGGCCGACGAAGCCGACGATGGTGCGGCGACCCTCCAGGTCGGCGGCCTCGCCACCGTTGCCGCGCTTCTTCTCGCCCTCTAGCAGCCATTCGCGGCGCAGCTCGTCGGAACGCTTGGAGGGGTGGAAGCGTCCCGTATCCACGCCGCGACCCCAGTGCGCCACGCCCCGCACCCGGTTTTCTTCCAGCTCGCGCATCGTCACGGAGCTCGGGGCAAGCGTCATGGCGCACATGTTGTGCATGACGCGCACCCAGCGCCAAGCCATCTTGGACAGGAACTTCATTTTGTAGTTGTTGGCGAAGCCCGCCACGTCGGTCTGGAAGATTGCCACGCAAGGCAGCTTCAGTGCCCGCGCCGCCACGGCGCCCGCGCCGCCGAGGACGAAGGGGCTGGCCAAGTGAACCACGTCTGGCTGGAACTTCTTCAGCTCCGTGTACACGCTCGGCATCGGCACGCCGATCGGCAGGGAGTTAATGCCCGGCACGTCTACGGCGGGCACGCGGGCGATGCGGTAGCCCTCGTGGGTCGCAATTTCCTCCTGCCCATTCGTTGCCCCCGGGGCGATTACTAGCGCTTCATGCCCGTTGGCACGCAGGTGCTCTAGCACTCGAAGCACGGAATTAACCACGCCGTTTACGTTCGGCAGAAAGCTCTCGGCAACAATTGCAACTCGCATACCCTTCAGCTTCCCTTTTGTAGTTCACACCCGCGTTTCGTCTGGGTAAAAACATTAACAAGTCTAGGCAAACGGAAGGTTACTTTCGCTACTCAAAGTTTGTTTTTCTTCTGCCAGCGTCGGATCAGCAGCATCAGCATGGCACACACGCCCAGCCCTACAGCCATGGACGATAATGCCGGCAGGAAAGCCAACGTCCATCCCCTCCCCTGCACCTTTACATTCTCGGGGTCGCTGACTTGGTATTCGACGCGAACGTTCTGCCCCTCCACCAGGCCAGAAGGGTACTTTAGCCCCTCCTCGGGCTGCTGGAAGTTGCCGTCTGCGTCGCGGAAGCGCACGGTGGTCCGCAGCGTCTGCACCGAGACCACCTCCGCCGTCGCTTCGGCTTTATCCCGCGAGATCGCAAAGTCATCCATCGCAGAGGTCACGATCATCCCGCCGCACACCAGCATCACTAGCCCTGCCAGGGCAATAACGGCTTGCTTCGCGCGCCGCAGTCTGCGCGCCGTGCGAATTTGTTTCGGGGTGAGCGTGTCGTTCCTCGCGCGATCTATTGTGCGGTTCATCGTGTGCCCGCAATTCTTTTTTCTATTTCTTGACGCCCACGCCTGCTCACCTTTACTTCCAGCACCGTGATCCCGCTTTCGCCGATTTCGGCGTGCTCATCGATAGCTGTGGCGAGCTCTTCCACGCTGGTAGCCAGCTTGTGTTCCACTCCGACCCCGGCGCAGAGCTCCGCGAAGTCCAGGTCCAGTGGCGTGCCGAAGACCCGCTCGAAGGCAGCGGTGCCGTCGGCGAAGGTGCGCAAGTTCTCGGCACCGGGCTCGAGGGTTTCGAAGATCCCGCCGCCACTATCGTTGGTCAGCACGATCAGCAGGTTGTCGGGGCGCGGTTCGAGCGGCCCGATGTTCAGCCCGCCGAGGTCGTGAGCGAATGTCAGATCCCCCATCACGGCGATGGTGCGTGGCGCGCGGATCGCGGTCGGGTCGGCGTGGGCGTGCGCCATCGCCGCGCCCACGGCGGTGGAGATAGTTCCGTCGATCCCCGCCGCCCCACGGTTGGCGATCGCCTGCACGCCGTCGAAAGGCAGCCCGGCGCGGGAGGCATCCCGCACCGCCGTAGACGCCCCTAGTACCAGAAGGTCCCCGTCGCGCAGGGCGTCCGCAACAACGGCCACAGCATGCACCGCGGTGAACGGTTCGCGCTCGGCCAACCCGTCGCGGACCTGATTCACGCCCATGTCGCTGATGGCGCGGGCGACCTGCAGCCAACTTTCCGGCTGCTCGCCGCGCGGTCGGACGGTGCTGCCGACCTCATCAACATTGTTGAAAACATCGGTGACGTTACGGGTGTCGCTGAGGGCGATGACGTTGATGTCCTTGTTGGCCAGAAGCTTTGTGACGCCACGGTGGAGGGTTGGCCGACCGATCACCACGATCTGTTCCGGGGTGGTGACCGCCGAGTGTGCGCCGTCGCTGACGACCTGGGTACTGAACATGTCTACGGCCGCGCTGTGCACGGGGAAGTCGGGTGCCGGGGCGACGGGTTCCGCGATGGTTGGCACGTCCGCTAGTTCGTCCATGATCGAACGCGCCCAGGCGACGTCGCTGACGGAGCCCGCGATGACGAGCGTGCGGCGGGACAGGTCCACCTCGACCTGGCCATAGGGCAGCTTCCGGGAGCCACGGGCGGGCTGACCTGGCGCGTGCGAGTCGTGCGCACCCTCGGTCGTTGCCGCATCTTCAGCAGCGTCTTCAGCGGCGGCGATTCCGCCCGCCCACAGCGATAGCTCGTCCAGCGTCGGCGGCACGAGCGGTTCCCGCAGCGGCACGTCCAGGTGGGCTCCACCGCCGTCGATGGGATCTGTTGCTGCAGCAATTAGCTTGCGCACCAGGTCGCGGAGCTCCGCTGCGGCATCGGTGCGCTTGGCGGCTTGACCCGTGCCAGCGTCGGCAACGGCGCCTTCCAGCGCCAGCTCGCCCGCGTTCAGGGTGCATACGGAATGGGTGCCGAAGATCTCCGCCTGGTCGATGGTCTGGTTCGCCCCCGAGCCCAGCATGGAAAGCGGCCGGTTCGCCGAGAGCACAACCAGCGGCACGCCGGAAAGCGTGGCCTCCACCATGGCCGGCAGGCAGTTGGCCACGGCCGTCCCGGAAGTCATGACGACCGGCACCGGCTGGCGCGATACCTTCGCCAGCCCCAGCGCCAAAAAGGCCGCCGAACGCTCGTCGGTGCGGACGTGCAGGCGCACCCTCCCGACCCTTTCAGCTTCCACGAACGCCAGGTTCAGCGGCGAGTTCCGCGAGCCGGGGCACAGCACTGCCTCGCGCACACCGCTGCGAATCAGCTGGTCAACCAGCACCAACCCCGCATGCACTGCAATGGGGCTAGTCAGCGCGGCGGAGTGTGCTGCAGAGTCTGCGGCAGAGCGTGTGCCAGAGCCTTGAGTCGGATCCTGAGCCGGATCCTGGGAAGAACTATCAGCGTTAGTCACAGTTCCACAATCTACCTTCCGCCCGCTAGGTAGCTATAAGCCGCACGCAGGCGGTCCAGCCACCAATCACGCCGCTCGCCGGTGAGGCGGAACTCCGCCACCCGATCGGCATCTGGGGTTACAGCGCCGGTGTGCATGCGACCATCGACGATTCGGCGCTCTGCGAGGTCGCGTTCAAAGAGCGTGCCGGTGGCCAGCCCGGCGGCGTTGGGTTCGGCGACCATGCCATCGTCATCGATGTGCACCAGGCTCGCGGCTGCCTGCAAACCCGCACCGAGGCCAACCGCGGTATCCAGAGCCGAACTCACCGTGATGGATACTCCACGTTGTGCGACCTCGCTGGCCACCCGCCGGAGCTGATCCACACCGCCAAGCGGCGGCACCTTGAGCACGGCCACGTCGCACGCCCCCGCGTCGGTAACCTCCTTGACCGATGTGATCGGATCCGCGCTCCTACGAATGGCCTCGTCGGCCGCAACGCGCACAAACAATCCCCGCCGCATGAGGCTCTGGCGCACCTCCGCCAGCTCGGCGACGGTGCGGCAGGGCTGCTCCACATAATCCAGCGGACCGTCGGCGGCGAGGGTTTCTACGACCTCCAGAGCTTGCTGGACGGTCCAGCCACCGTTGGCGTCCATGCGGATCCTCGGGGCACGAACCCCCTGGTCCGCATACCACTGCCGAACTGCACGGACGCGCTGAACATCCTGGCGCATGCTGGCGGCCGGGTCGTTGGCCAGGGCGTTCTTCTCTGCGACCTTGACCTTCACAGTGGTGCAGCCCGGGTAACGCGCCATGAGCTCGCCGATGATCCCCGGCTGGTCGTCTACGTCCACGGCGGGGATGGTCGCGTTGACGGCAACCCACTCATCGGCGGGGGCTGAACCGCTAGTTCCATAGCCATACTGGATTGCCGAACGCAGCCACTGGGAGGCCTCGGCCGGTTCGTATTCCGGAAAAGGTGCGAACTCGGCCCACTGGGACGGGGCGTCAATAAGAAGGGCCTCACGTACAGTCACGCCACGGAAGGGCACCCGCATCGGCAGGGCAACCACGTCGGCGCGCTCGAGTAACTCGGCGAGCGACGGCAGCGGAAAAGTCAGGTGGGAAGATGCGGCGGAACTGTTCATGCTTCCTACCTTGCCAAAAGCGGCCGGCCGATAGAATGGCGGGCATGACTGATTCCAGCAACAACCCCTTCAACCCCGAGCTGTGGCGCCCGGTAGATGCGCCGGGCGTAAACAACTTCACGGACATCACCTACCACCGCCATGTTGGCGAAGGCCGCGCCAACGGCATCGTGCGCATCGCATTTGACCGCCCCGAGGTGCGCAACGCCTTCCGCCCGCACACCGTCGACGAGCTGTACCGGGCGCTGGATCACGCGCGCCGCACCCCGGACGTTGGCACGATCTTGCTGACCGGTAACGGGCCGTCCCCGAAGGACGGCGGCTGGGCGTTTTGCTCCGGCGGCGATCAGCGCATCCGTGGCCGTTCCGGTTATCAGTACGCCACCAGCCACGATTCGGACGTTACCGCCGCTGGCGCCGATGGGGTGGACGAGGCCCGCGCGAAGGTGGAGGGCGGCCGCCTGCACATCCTGGAGGTGCAGCGCCTGATCCGCACGATGCCGAAAGTTGTGATCTGCCTCGTCAACGGCTGGGCCGCTGGCGGCGGGCACAGCCTGCACGTGGTGTGCGACCTGACCCTGGCCTCCCGCGAGCACGCTAAGTTCAAGCAGACGGACGCCGACGTCGGCTCCTTCGACGCAGGCTATGGCTCCGCCTACCTGGCCAAGCAGGTGGGCCAGAAGTTTGCCCGCGAGATCTTCTTCCTCGGCGAGGCCATCGACGCTGAAACGATGCACCAGATGGGAGCCGTCAACCGTGTGGTGGACCACGCGGATCTGGAGGACACCGCCATCGAATGGGGCCGCAAGATCAACACCAAGTCCCCCACAGCGCAGCGCATGCTGAAGTTCGCCTTCAACCTAACCGACGATGGGTTGATGGGCCAGCAGGTTTTCGCAGGTGAGGCTACGCGCCTGGCCTACATGACCGACGAGGCGGTGGAAGGAAAGGATGCCTTCTTAGAGAAGCGCGAGCCGAACTGGGACGACTTCCCGTACTACTACTAGGCCCGCCGACCAGGCCCGCTCGGGCCCATTCCGACCCACTCAGTGGTGCCCTTAGCCGCGCAGCTTGTTCCACGCCGGGGGCATCGGGGCGTGCACGTCCAGCACCTCGCCATCCGGCAGCGGCACCACCAGCCTGCAGGCGTGCAGCATCAGCATCCGCACCCCCTTTTCCGCGGCCGCCCGGTTAGCGTCGGGGTTCCCGTAGCGAGAGTCCCCGATGATCGGATGGCCCAGGTGCTGCAGGTGCACGCGGATCTGGTGCTTCCGGCCTGTCAGCAGCTGTGTCTCCACGAGGGTACCCGCAGTTCCCCACGGTTTCTTCACCCACACCTTCGTTTCCGCCCGTTGCCCGGCGCGGCGGTCCACCACCGTGGCTGCCCCGGTTTTGCGCAGTGGCACATCTATCCGTCGCGGCTGCCTGCCGCCCCTTTTCATCTCACCGGCAACCACCGCCAGGTAGTAGCGCTGGATGTCCTCCCCGCCGGTACGCAGGAGCCCCTGAAGATGCCGCAGCATCTTCGAGTTCTTGGCCACTATCAGCAACCCGGAGGTTTCCTTATCAAGCCGGTGTGCCAGCTCTATTTCCTTTTCCTTCGGCCGTAGCACGCGCAGCGCCTCGATCACCCCAGCCTTGACCCCACTGCCGACGTGCACGGCGATGTTGGCAGGCTTATTCACCACGAGCAGATCACTGTCCTCAAAAACGATATGCCGGGACAGCCTGCGGGCCAATTGTTCCGCCGCCTTGCGATCCCCCGTTGGCGTCGGTTTCTCCGCGGCGACTTCCAGGGCGGGCAAGCGAACCTTGTCGCCGGCAACGGTGCGCTGGTCGGGTTTGCACTTGGCGCCGTTGACGGTGATCTGCTTGGTGCGCATCAGGCGGAACAGCACCGTGGCGGGTACGCCCTTGACCTGCGAGCGGATGTACTTATCCAGGCGGCGATCCGCCTGCGAGTCGCTCACGATCAGGGTCTGGGGTTCGGAATGATTCATGGTGGCTCTGGCCTCTATCTGTAGCAGATTGACCTGCCACAAGCCCGGCCATGCCCCCTCTAAGTTGGTAGCGTTAGCGACATGAATATTTTTAAAGATGTTTGCATCACGATTTCCCGCGTCCTCGTGGGCATCGTGTTGATCGCCCACGGTTGGCAAAAGTACGATTCTTGGACTATCGACGGCACGGCACAATCCTTCGAGTCCATGAGCGTGCCGTGGCCGAACGCTTCCGCGCAGATCGCCACCTACTTTGAGCTCGCCGCGGGCGTGCTGCTGATTCTCGGCCTGCTTGTCCGGGTTGTCGGCCCGCTGCTGTTTATCCAGATGGCCTTCGCTTTTGGCTTCGCGCACTGGGGCAAGGGTGTCTTCGTTGCCGATGGCGGCTGGGAGCTCGTCGGGGTTCTGGGGGCGGCGGGCCTCGCCCTGGCGGCGGTCGGCTCGGGTCGCTTTAGCTTGGACTATCTTTTTATGACGCCCGTACGTGCCCGCAAGGAACGTGAGGAAAAGGCGGCGCAAGAAGCCAACGGTAGTTATGCTCCCGCAGCCGCGCCTGCCGGAGCGGCTGGAGCCCCGAACGCAGCTCCGAATGCTGGGCAGAGCCCGTACGGCAGCTATGGGTCCGCCAACCAGGGCTCTAACTTCCAGAGCTCCAATTATCAGGGTTCCAACTTCTGGGGCAACAACCAGGGAAATAATCCTCAGAACAATAAGCCCCAGAACAATACGCCCTGGAACAATCGAGGAAACGACGGCTACGCTGGCTACACCATCGGTGGCACGGACAGCGCTGGCAGTACTGGCGGCGCTGGCGTTGCCGGTGGCGCCGGTGCGGCGGGCATGACGAACGGCAGCGACGCTGATGCTCCTACTACCCAGTGGAACAGTAACCAGAGCAGTGGCCCCTCCAACAACAGCTTTGGCGGCTTCTCCAGCTCCGGTTCAGATTCCGGCTCGGACAGCGGCTCCAGTGGTGGAGACGGCGGCGGAGATGGTGGCGGTGGCGACTAAAAGCCACAGGTTACCCGGGCTCTAAAACTGAGCGACTGAGCAGCACAACTACCCCGCAGGAGGGCAGAAACCCTCCCCTGCGGGGTTTTGTTTTTGAGTTCTCTAAACCCAAATAAGGTGGGTAGAAAAAATGCTTGCATTTTCCAACAATTGTTGACTACCCTATGTTTTAATGTTGAAAACCCACGGATTTTGAGGAAGGAGAGAGCGCATCATGTTCAACCCATTTAGTCAGCTCCGAGCAAAGCTCTGGGCTACCGACACCACCGAGGCACCTGATCCGGCACCCCTCGATGCGACCGATGCCCCCGATGTCGCCGATGCGTTCCCCCTCCCCGAGGAGTACCGCATCTACCTCGAAGCCAACCGTGACCTCCCTACCCCCTTCTTGAACGCTTTGGATACCCGCAGCCCCTCTTACCTCGATATCATCGCCTACCTCATCGACACCGGAAAGACTCCCGCCACCCGCCAGGATGTGCAGGCCAGCTTCCTCGCCGTACACAAGCGTCTTCCCGGCCCGGCGGAGCTGGAATCCACCGTGAAACGAGTCCAGGAGTTTGGCCTAGAGGCCAGCTAGCCTCTGACTCTCGCTACCCGAACCGGAGATGACCGGATCAGACTGTCCGGGGCGGATTGTAGATTGGTCAGCATGACCGGAAACTCCTCCCTCGTCCCCCTTCAACCGACCGTCATCAGCGCGGCCTCGCCCGAGCTTTTCGCCGCCTCCCTGGAGGCTCTAGAGCGGCTGCTCGCGGGGGAAACCTCCATCCTTCCCCTCCCCGTAGATTGGGAACAAACTTGCCCCGACCTGCCAGAACGCATGCGCGCGGGGAGTTTTTTGGAGAAAGACCTGGTGGCGCCCGGCACACTCATCGCCTGCACCTCTGGTTCCACAGGAACACCGAAGGGTGCGGTGCTCGGGTCGCAGCAGCTCGCCACTAGTGCGGACGCCACAGCCTCCTTCATTGAGCGCCATTATCAAGCGCAGCCGGGGGCGTGGCTGCTCACACTTCCGGCCCATCACATCGCAGGACTGCAAGTGATGCTACGCAGTCTGCGGGCGGGCTACACTCCCCTGGCCGCCGCGCACCTGCAAGCTCAGCGCCCGCACGCCGGCGCGCGCTTCACTGCAACCGGCTTCATCGCAGACACAGAAGCATTGGCGGAAACCTACCCGGGCGTGGACCTCTACACCTCCCTCGTACCCGCGCAGCTAGAAAGAATCGCTGAAGACCCCGCCGCCGTTAACGCACTGAAACGCTACGCCTGCGTGCTGGTGGGTGGCGCAGCGGCGCGTGAGGGCGTCATAAAAAAGATGGCCGAGGAAGGAGCACAGATCGCGCTGACCTACGGCTCCAGCGAGACGGCGGGCGGGATGGTGTACAACGGCCAACCCCTGCCGGGCGCGCGAGTGCGGATCGACGGCGCGGACGAGCGCGGGGCCGGGCGCGTGCGGATCAGCGGGCCAATGGTGGCGGACGGGTATCGCAACGTCGATTCGGCGGAGGCGTTTCCGGTGGCAGGTGAGTTCGTGACTTCCGACATCGGAGTTGTGGACGGCGGCGTTCTAGAAGGCGGCGGCGAAGAGTCGGGCGGCACGCTGCGGATTTTCGGGCGCGCCGACGGGGCCATCAACACCGGCGGCTACAAGGTGCTTCCGGAGGAGGTGGAAAAGGCCATCTGCCAGCAGGTTCCAGGCGCCGAGGCGGCATTTGCGGCAGGTGTGGAGGATCCCAAGTACGCGGAGTTCGGCGAGTCGATCGGGGCGCTGGTGGTGCTGCGCGAGGTAAGTAAGGAAATGGCCGAGCACCCTCGCGAAGTGACCGACCTGGTGCGCGAGGCAATGCGCGGGCAGGCGGGGCCAGGCCTTCTGCCCCGGCGCGCCTGGGCAATCCCCGAGATGCCGACCACCGGGCCAGGAAAGACTGACCGGCAGCAAGCCGCCGCGATGCTGAACGAGCTCTACGGGCAGCCGCACTCGTAAACGCTCGGGCACTTGCGCGCCCCGGCACCTACAGACTTGGGCTTCAGCACCTAAGGACTAGACTGAAGAAGTTTGCGGCGCCCCACACACGGGCGTTCCGCCCCCAGTGCGAGCCCCAAGAAAGGCGGACCATGACTTCCACACCCAGGCAGTACCCCGGCGCGACCCCGGCCCAGTGGCTGGAGGGAGCACGCCCGCACACCTGGGCAAACGCCGTTGCCCCGGTGCTGGCTGGCACCGCGGCGGCCACCCTGGCGGGCGGGGCGAACCCACTTCGAGCCGTACTGGCCGGGATTGTAGCCCTGGCCATGATTGTCGGTGTGAACTACGCCAACGACTACTCAGATGGCATCAAGGGGACGGACGACGACCGCTCCGGCCCGCTGCGCCTGACCGGCAGTGGGCTCGTGGAGCCGAAGAAGGTTAAGTACGCGGCGTTCGCCTCGTTCGGCGTGGGAGCGATCGCCGGCATAGTGCTGAGCCTGCTGAGCGCCTGGTGGCTGGTCCTCGTCGGCGCGGCCTGCATCGCCGGCGCATGGTTCTACACCGGCGGCAAGAACCCCTACGGCTACCGAGGGCTGGGGGAGGTCGCGGTGTTCGTGTTCTTCGGC
Source organism: Corynebacterium sp. ACRQK (assembly GCF_022345965.1). GTDB lineage: Bacteria > Actinomycetota > Actinomycetes > Mycobacteriales > Mycobacteriaceae > Corynebacterium. Next base: position 164,492 of record NZ_JAKRMU010000002.1, on the reverse strand, counting down.
CTGGTCGCGGTGCTGGGAACGGAATTCACCCAAACCGGCAGCGTGAGCTGGCGCGGCCTGCTGCTGGCCGTCGCCGTCGGCAGCCTCTCCAGCGCCGTGAACCTAGCCAACAACCTGCGGGACATTCCTACTGACGCCGCCACCGGCAAGATCACCCTGGCCGTTCGCCTGGGGGACGCGAACACCCGCCGCCTGTGGGTGGGGCTGGTTTCCCTGGCCGTGATCGTCACCATCGGCATCAGCATCGACCACTGGTGGGGGCTTATCGCCCTGCTAGCGGTTCCGCTGTTCGTGGTGGCAGCCCGCCCGGTGACCGGCGGCGCGCAGGGCAGGGCGCTGATCCCCGTGCTGGGCATGCTCGGCCGCGGAATGCTGTTGTGGTCGGTGCTGGAGTTTGCCGCCGCCCTGCTGGCCTAGCCTGAGCAGCCCTTTCGCGGGTTTACCCACACCACAACGTCTTGGGGTCTGCCATACATGGCAGTGAGTTTAATCGTCTTAGTCGTCCAGGCGCTCGCGCAATTGGTTACGCAGCTCCTGCTTGTGGGCCTGCCTATCGGCATCCCACGCCGCCACCTGCCGGGTCACCCGCAGCCGCAGGCCCTTGAACATGAACATCGACAGCGGCAGAGCCAGGATCAGCGCCAACGTCATGCTGATCAGCAGCGGGAAGTAGTTCGCCATTCCCAACAACACCACGACCATGTGGATGACGAACGTCAGCACCAGGAACAAAACCAGGCGTAAGAAGCCGTAGAGCGCAATATCGCGTACAGCCTTGCCCTTGTCGACCGACGAGCCCTTAGAGCCCGCAGAGCCCTTGTCTCCCGCCGTGTCCTTTGCCTTCACATCATCTTTAGCCACGCCCCCAACACTACGTTCACCCCCTGGATAACCGGTAATCACCGGCTGGAAGTTAGCGCGGGTGAATCCTCTATGCTGGAGGCCATGGGTCGCCTTGTTTTGCTCATCTTGATCATCGTCACCATCGTGCTGCTGTGGAAGGCATTCGGTCCACAGACCTGGGGGAATGGGTCGCCGTTGAGGCGCAGGGGCGTCAATAATAAACAAGAAGGGCTTAGCCACAAGGGGCCGGACGACGACCCGGACTTCCTGTGGAACATCGAAAAAGAGCGCTTCAAGAAGCGGCGTGCGCAGGAGGCCAAGGACGCGGAAGACGCCGAGCGGAAGCGCCGCCAGGAGCTCCGCGAGCAGCAGCAACGCGAGGCGCGCGGCGAAAAGCGTAGCGAGAACACCCGCGACGAGCAGAGGCCGAATGGCCCAGAGAACGCGGACGGCTCGGACGCTCCGAAAGACGGAGAGTAGCTAGAGCAGCTCCACGCGCGGCGAACGGCCCGTGCGGTAGTGGTCGATCAGTAGGAAGATGTTGTCCCAGTCCTTGTAGACCTCCGCGCGGCGCAGCACACCCGTATCCTCGGCGCTCTCGGAGGTCCGTCCACCATCCGGCGCGCGGTACAGCGGACCCGGCATCGGCTGCGGAACTCCCGGTACAACGGGGGCTTGGCGGCGCTGCTCGTGCTGGATAATCGCCTGTTCGTAAACCATTTTCGGCAGCTCCGGTGCGATGCCCGCGAAGTGTGCATAATCCAAGGCGGGGTCGCCAACGGTCATGTCGGAAAAGTCGATCACGCCCACGCCGCCCTCGGCGTTCCACAACATGTGATCCTCGTGCAGCTCCCCGTGGGTCAGGGCGCGCTGCTGCTCCGGCCGGGAAAGCAACTCGTCCACCTGCGCAAACACGCGCTCCACGAACTCCGCCTCTTCAGCGCTCAGGTGCGTGGCCAGAATCGTTTCCGTGCGGGACTTCATCAGCTTCAACTTGCCCGGCAGGGTGCGCGGGGCGTTATTCAACTCGCTGGTCGCCTCTCCGTCGGTCCACCAGGAATCCACGCGGCTCATCGGCAGCACGTCCGGGTCGAAGGCGTGCATCGTGGCCAGCAGGCTGCCCAGTTGCTCGGCCACCCACGCGCGTTGGCTGGTAGACAGCTTTTTCCAGAGCTCGGCGGTCAGCGGTTCGCCCAGCAGCTCGGTCTGCATGGTCAACATCACGGGCTCGGCGGTGTTGAATGTCCCCCGCGCGTAGGCCTGCCGCACCGTCCCCGGCACCCGCACCTTGGTGCGGCGGAAGAGCTGCGCGATCAGCGAGGATTCCAGCATCGCCTGTTCCCGGTATTCCTTCTCGAAGGGCACGCGCACCACGACGGACTCGGGAAGCATGTCGTTGAGTTCAAATTCCTTTGAGCGCAGTCCGTCCAGAATCACCACTGCGTGGTCGATGCCCTGCTTCGGCACGCGCTGACCCGTCCATTCCAGATCGCGCCAGGTGCGCGCCACCATCTCCGGGATGCTCTCGATCGAAATAGCCACTTGTCTACCGCTCTTTCCCACGCTTCAGCAGCCCGCTGAGGTACTGCCCGTAGGCGCTCTTGCCCAGCTTGCGTGCGGACTCCCCCAGCTCCGCATCGTCAATGTAGCCCAGGCGCCACGCGACTTCCTCCGGGCAGCTGATCTTCAGGCCCTGCCGCTGCTCGACGGCGCGGACGAAATCCCCGGCAGCGGCCAGGTCGTCCACCGTTCCCGTGTCCAGCCAGGCGGTACCGCGCGGCAGCACCTCTACGTGCAGGCGCCCCTCCGCCAGGTAGCGGCGGTTGATGTCCGTGATCTCCAGCTCGCCGCGCTCGCTGGGTTCCAGCGACTTGGCGATCCGCACCACGTCGTTGGAGTAAAAGTACAGTCCGGGAACCGCATAGTTGGACTTCGGCTCTGCGGGCTTTTCCGCCAAGCTCAGGGCAGTACCTTCGCGGTCGAACTCCACCACTCCGTATGCCTCGGGTTCGGCTACCCAGTAGGCGAAGATCGCCCCGCCGTCGGGGTTGTGGAAGCGCCGTAGCTGGGTGCCCAGCCCCGTGCCGTAGAAGATGTTGTCGCCCAACACCAGAGCCACCGCGTCGTCGCCGATGAAGTCCTCGCCCACGATGAAGGCCTCCGCCAGGCCATTCGGCTGGTCCTGCACCGCGTAGCTGATCTGCACGCCGAACTGCGAGCCGTCGCCCAGCAGCCCGCGGAACTGTTGCGCGTCCGCACCCGTGGTGATCACCAGGATGTCGCGGATGCCCGCCAGCATCAGAGTCGTCAGCGGGTAGTAGATCATCGGCTTGTCGTACACGGGCACCAGTTGCTTGGAAATGCCCTGCGTAATCGGCCACAGCCGCGAGCCGGTTCCCCCGGCCAAAATGATGCCCTTCATCAGTCGGCTTGCTCCCACTCGTCGGCGGCCTGCAGCGCCTCGGCCCAGTCGGCGCGTAGCTGTGCCTCCCATGCCCGCACCTCGCGGTATTCGGGCAGGCGGTCGCGCACCTCGCTCAAGCTCGGCGCCGAATCATCCTTGTTCGATAGTACGGCTTGTTCCTTAGTGACGCCCCAGACTACAGCCAGTTCCGCATCAAACGGGTCGATACCGTATTCCCTCTCCGGGTTGTATGCCTCGGTAACCAGGTAGTTCACGGTCGTCTGGTCGGTGTGTGCGCGGAATCCGTGGCCCACGCCCAAGGGTACGTAGACGCTGAAATTATTCTCCGCCGATAGTTCCACGGTGATGTGTTGGCCAAACATCGGCGAGCCCACGCGCACATCCACCAGCACGTCCGTGATGGCACCGGATAGGCAGCTGACGAACTTCGCCTGCCCCGGCGGCACGTCCGCCAGGTGGATGCCCCGCACGACGTTGCAGGAGGAACGCGAGAGGTTCCCCTGGGCCACCTCGAAGGGGTACCCCAGCTTCTCGCCGAAAGCCTCCGCCTTGAAGTTTTCGTGGAAACTACCGCGCTCGTCGCCATGCACCCTGGGCACATAAGCCCAGGCGCCGGGGATGGGGAGATCCACAATGCTGCCCGGTTCAGCGGTTGCCAGTAGCTCGTCGATGCGCGGGGTGGTTTCACTCATAGTTTCTACTTTAGCGGCGCTGCCGGACAACCAACGGCAAGGTTATGCAGGGAGCCTAGAAGTAGCAGGCCATTGGCCCATCGGGACCGTCGACGACGGTCACGGGTGTGTCGAAGATGTCGGTCAGGATCTCGTCGGTCATGAGCTCCTCCGGGGTGCCGAAGCGCACGATCTTCCCATCCTTGACGGCGCAGATGTTGTCCGAGTACTTCGCCGCGAAGTTGATGTCGTGCAGCACCACAATGATAGTGCGACCGAACTCCGAAGCTGCCCGGCGCAGGTGCTTCATCATCTGCACCGCGTGGGCGATGTCCAGGTTGTTCAGCGGTTCATCCAGCAGCACATAGTCGGTTTCCTGGCACAGCACCATTGCCACGTAGGCGCGCTGCCGCTGCCCGCCGGACAGCTGATCCAGGTAGCGATTCTCCAGCTCGCGGAGGTTTAAGAAGTCGATGTAGGTGGAGATGATCTCCTCATCCTTCCGCGTCAGCCGGCCCTTGGAATACGGGAAACGGCCGAAGCCCACCAGTTGGCGGACCGTCAGGCGGGTGACGAAGTGATTCTCCTGTCGCAGGATGGACAGTACCTTCGCCAGGTCCTTGGACTTCGTGGTGCTCACGTCAAAGCCCGCGACCTCGATGGTGCCCTCGTCCAGATCCAGCAGCCTGCCCATCATGGTGAGCAGGGTGGACTTGCCTGCGCCGTTGGGGCCGACCAGGGAGGTCACTCCCCCGGCGGGGATCTCCAGGTTCGCCGGACCGATGCTGGCTCCGGAACCGGAGGCGTCACTATATTTACTATATTTCTTAGCGACTTCGGACAGCTTGATCACAGTCGACCCTTTCTAAGAATGACGTAGAGGAACACTGTACCGCCGACCAGCTCAATGATGATCGAGACCACGCCCTGGGCGTAGAAGATGTGATTCATCACGAAGTACGCGCCTGCCAGCACTAGGAAGGCCGTGGCGATGGCCATCGGGAAGACATAGCGGTGATCGGAGGTGCCCGCGAACTGATAGGCCAGCGTGGCTACCAAGAACCCCAGGAAGGCCATCGGGCCAACCAACGCGGTGGAGACGGCCATGAGGACCGCGACCAGGATGAGCACCACGATCGCCTTGCCCCGGTGGTTAATACCCAGGTTCGTTGTGGCATCTGGCCCCAAGGCCAGCACGTTAAGAGTGCGGGACATCAGCAGTAGCGCGCCCGCGGCCACGGCAACCAGCACGATGGAAATCGGAAAGTACTCCGGCTCCGCGTTATTCACCGATCCGAACAGACGAGCGGTCAGTAGGTCGAAGTCGCTGGGCGTCAAAAGACGCTGCATGAAGGTAGACACCGACCCCAAACCTGCCCCGATAACAATGCCGACCAGCAACATTGCGTGCATATTCGCGTTCTTGCCGGTGAGCAGCCAGGAATACAGCAGCAGCGCGAAGCCGACCATGAGTACCAGCTGGATAATGTAGGTCGTCATGGTGCGGGCCTCCACCAGACCGCTGCCGCCCAGGAAGAACACAGTGGAAGTGTGGATGGCCACGTACAGCGACTCGAACCCCATGATCGACGGGGTGATGATGCGGTTATTCGTTACCGTTTGGAAGGCCACCGTGGCTACCGCCTGGGCAACCGCGACGATGGCGATGGCGATTACCGCATTCATGCGGCGCTCCGCCAGCAGCCAGAAACCGCGCGTGCCGAAGGGCATCGGGTTGCCATAGGCCAGCAACCCCACTGCAGATGCCACGCCCAGGACAACGATGATCCCCAGGGCTAGCCAGTACTTCGCCGCCATCGACTGCGCGGGGAACCCGCCTGATGAGCGGCCGGGAGTGCTCGAGAGCAAACGCTGCGGGACCAGCCGCTCGAGGGTTTGATTCGTCATTAGCGGTTCCTCACAATCAGCACAACAAAGACCACAGCGCCGACGATGCCCAGCACCACGGAAACGGGGATCTCGAAAGGCGAGATCAGCGTGCGAGCCAGCAGGTCACAAGCCGCGACGGTTGCGATGCCCACCAGGCACACCCACGGCAGGTTGCTGCGCAGGTCATCACCGCGGATCATCGAGACGATGTTCGGCACGATCAGCCCCAGGAAAGGCAGGTTGCCGACCACGACCGTCACCACGCCCACGGCGATGGCGACCATGATGGTGCCGACCAGCACGATCCGGCGGTAGTTCATGCCCACACTCGTGGCGAAGTCCTCGCCCAGGCCAGCCAGGGTCAGCCGGTCAGCCAGCAGGAACACGCCTACCACGACCAGCAGCACTACCCACAGCACCTCGTACTGGCCCTTGTAGACCGAGGTGAAGCTACCGGCGAACCACACACCCAGCTGCTGCAGCATGTCCGTCTGCAAAGCCACAAAGGTGGAAACCGCAGAGACGACCGCACCCAGCATGATGCCCACGATCGGCACGATCAGCGAGGAGCGCAGCGATACCCGCTGCAGGAAGAAGAAGAACACCATCGCGCCGACAAAGGAAAACACGACGGCGCCGACCATCCGCCCCATCACGGACGCACCGGGGAAGACGACCATCACGAAAAGCAGCCCCAGACCTGCCCACTCGGTAGTGCCGGTGGTGGTCGGTGAGACAAAGCGGTTCTGCGTGAGCATCTGCATCACCAGCCCGCACATAGCCATCGCCGCGCCCGCCAACACCAATGCGATGGTGCGCGGGACGCGGGTAATGGAGAACATGTCGATGCCATCTTGCGCATTGAAAACGTCGTATTCGCCGATCAACAGGCTGCCGACGAGAAGCGCCCCTACAACCGCTGCGGCGACCAGGAACTTCCAGTCGACGAGATTTCCCCGGGTACGCGCAACCCGAGGTTCGTTGCGAACCTCGGGTGACGTAGTGCTCTGAGCAGTCATTCCAGCTGGTCAATTCACTTTCTATAGCGTCGTGCGGTGCTGTACCGCGGCTATGTGCGGTGCTGCACCGCAGCGCGCAGTATTCGCGCTATTACTTCCCTTCGAAGGCGTCTGCCAGGGAGTTCAGGATCTCGGTGTAGGTCGTAATCGACTCGTTGATGTACGTATCCTGCGGTGACACGATCACGTGATCCTCCTTCAGCGCCGGCACACCCTTCAGAGCATCGGAGCGCTTGATCACGTCTGCTGCCGGGGAGTAATCCGGCTTGTCCGCGTTGATGGCACCGTCACGGTCCATCACCAGCATCCAGTCCGGCTTGGCGTCTGCAATGGCCTCGACGGAGATGTCATCGCCCTCGTGGTTGCTGGAGGCGTTGTCGACCTCCAGTGCCGGGTCCATGCCCAGCCAGTCGAACACAGGCCCCCATACGCGGCCGACGTGCGGCGCAACGTAGCCGATTTCGCCGCCGGAGACGTTGACGGCCATGACCTTCTTGTCGCCATCTAGCTTGTCGTAGGCCTTCTTCGCGCGATCCTTCGCATCGTTGAAGTCCTGCACCATCTTGTCGGCTTCGTCCTTCTTGTCGAAGATTTCACCCAGGGTGGTGATCTGGCGGATCAGCTCCTCGTCCATCGGCTTATCCTCGCGGGGCTCCAGCTCCACGACGGCCGCGTCCGGAACCAGTTCCTTGATCTCCTCGTCGCGGTCCTTGAAGCGCTGGCCGCTGATCACCAGGTCCGGCTGGGCTGCCACCAGAGCCTCGAAGTCGGGCTCCTTGTGGTTGCCGAGGTCCTTGATCTCCTCGTTGTCCTTGTAGTCGGTGACAGTCGCCGGAACCAGCTTCTTCGGCGCTGCAGAAAGCTCCACTCCCCACTCGTCGAGGATCTCGAAGCTGCGGTTATCCAGTGCAACCACGGACTTCGGGTTCTTCGGAACCTGCAGTTCGCCGTTGTTGTCCTCGATGGAGATCGAATCTCCGCTGGATTGGTTGGTCGAGGTGCTCTCATCGGCGGAGCCACAGGCGGCCAGGGACATACCTGCGGCCACGAGTGCGGCCAGCAGCTTGATGCGATTCTTTGCCATTTTCCCTTAAAAGATTCAAACTAACTCAACATATGGTTAGCCGAACCTTACATAGGCTCCACTAAGTTAGTCAAGCCTTGCTTAAAAGGGTGGTCACCCCCCGCGCGGGTGAGGGCTACGCGGGATCGACCTCTTCTGCGGTTATCTCTTGTTCGGCGGCGCTGTATTTCTTTTCGGACGCCGCCCTGGACTCAACCCACCACTTCTCATTGCAGCGGTACCACTCCGCCGTCTCGGCAAGCCCGGAAGCGAAGTCCGTGAAGCGCGGCCGCCACCCCAGCTCGGCAATACTGCTGGGATCAATCGCATAGCGGCGATCATGCCCGGGGCGGTCGGTGACGTGCACGAAGTCATCCACCGGGCGATCGAAAAGCTCCAGTAGGTCGCGCACGACCTGTAGATTAGAGCGCTCCCCCTCCGCACCGATGAGGTACGTCTCCCCCAGCTTTCCAGAATCCAGGATCGCCCAGACAGCGTCGTTGTGATCATCCACGTGAATCCAATCGCGGACGTTCTCCCCCGTGCCGTATAGGCGAGGACGGTGCCCCTCGATCAGGCCAGTGATCTGCCGGGGGATGAACTTCTCCGGGTGCTGGCGCGGGCCGTAGTTGTTCGAGCAGTTGGAGATAGTGGCCTTCAACCCCCGCGAACGCACAAATGCGCGGACGAAGTGATCCGCCGCCGCCTTGGAGGCAGAGTAAGGCGAGGAGGGGTTGTATGGGGTATCCACCGTGAAGCGGTTCGGATCGTCCAGGGCGAGGTCACCGAAGACCTCGTCTGTGGAAATGTGGTGCAGGCGCACCCCAAGGTCCGCGGCGGCCTGAGCGACGTTCAGGGTGCCCTCCACGTTGCTGCGGGCGAAGATCGCGGGCGTGGCCAGGGAGTTATCGTTGTGGCTCTCCGCCGCGAAGTGCACGATCGCCACCCGGTCGGCGGCAGACTGCTGGGACTCGGCAGCGCCTTTGTTCCCCGCATCCCCTACTGCTTCGGTTACCGTAATAGCCCGCTCAAGGGCCTCCCGAAACGCCACGGCATCCGCCACGTCGCCTTCGATGAACTCCGCCCGCCCCGGATAGGCAACCTCCAGCGGGGTGCCGTCGTCAGTGCGCAGATTCAGTGGGTTCGCGGCATACGTGAGGGCGTCAAAAATAAGAACCTTGACGTCCGGCCTGGTCTCCAGCGTGCGATGAACGAAGTTCGCGCCAATAAAGCCAGCTCCGCCGGTAACGAGGACGGTGGAAAAACTGCTCACATTACTCCCCTGTTAGCAGGATCAGCGTAGCTATTGCCGGAGCATCGCCGAGGCTACGCAGAGCGTGCAGCTGGTGGGCAGGTACATGGATTGCGGTACCTGGGGTTAGCTCCACGATCTCAGGCGTACCTTCAGCTTCAGAACCAGGCCAGACGGTGAACTCGATGCGCCCCTGCTGCCCCATCACCAGAATCGGCTTCGGTGCCTTGTGGTCTGCAAACACGTCGCCTGGCTGGAAGGAGATACGTACCACGCGGGCACCATCGACATTGGCTTCAACCTTGACCTGTGGAACAGCACGACCACCTTCGGCGTCCTTCGGGGCAGTGAGGTCCGAAATGAAGGTGTGCTGGGCGGCATTGTGCTCGGTCACGGAGAGATCCTTCCTGGATTAAGGCAGAACGGCGAATCTAGCGCCGGGCTAGTTCAGGCCAGCGTAGGAGTGCAGGCCAGAAACCACCATGTTGATGAAGAAAAGGTTGAAGACCATCGTCGCAAAGGCGAAAACGTTGATCCATGCGGACTTACGCCCACGCCAGCCCGGGGTGGCGCGGGCGTGCAGGTAGGCGGCGTAGAGGATCCAGGTGATGAAGGAAACGGTCTCCTTCGGATCCCAACCCCAGAAGCGGCCCCAAGCGGCATCCGCCCAGATGGCGCCGAAGATGATGCCCAGGCCGAAGATCGGCAATGCCCAGACCGCGGTGCGGTAAGCCAGCGCATCCAGCTTGGTGGCCTCCGGCAGCGGGGCGGCGATGGTGCCCAACCAGCCCTTCTCCTGACCCTTCGGGTACTTACGGCGGAGCAGGTACATCAAGGAAGCCACGCCGGACATCATGCCGATGCCCGCGCCGATTGCGACAGTCGAAACGTGAATGACCAGCCAGTAGGACTGCAGCGCCGGCACAACCGGGGCGGTCTCCGCGTACAGCTTGGTGCCTGCGTAGAACAGCAGGCCGACAACCGGAGTCAGGACCCACGGCCACATGACGCGCATTGCCTTGCGGCGGATCATGAGCGCAGCAACGACCATGGCAAACAGGGTGACCACGCCGACGTATTCGAAGAGGTTGCCCCACGGGAACCGGTTAGTGGCCAGGCCACGCAGAATCACGAACACTGCGTGGATTGCGATGGCCAACCAGACCAGGGACTGGGTGATGCCGCCGAGCTTGTCGGCGCGATCCAGGGTCTTAGAAACGCTCTCGGAGCGCAGACGCTCCGGCAGCTGCGCCTCGAAGGAGGCAAAGTCGGGCTCGATGTCTTCACCCGTGATCTCCCCGGCATCGGCAACATCCGAGTCGGCCGCATCGCCCGCAGCACCTGCGCCTACGGTCACCTTGGTGGTGGAGGCAGCGCGCGCGGAGTGCTCCGCCTGCAGCTTCTCCAGCTCCTCGGCGCGCTGGCGGCGGCGATCTGCGCCCACACGAACCATTCCGTAGAAGACCAGGGAAATGGCGAGCGCCAGCAGGTATAGGGATTCCGCGGAGCGGAAAGCCAAGTCGGAGAATTCGGATAGCTGCGGATCGATCTGCATCGAAAATCCTTCTAAAGAAAGTCTTAAATCGCTACAAAATATCAGCTTAGCGCCTGTTCACGCGCTTCCACAATCACCCGTTCGGGGTAAATCAACCCCGTGGCGCCAGGTGGTCGTCAATGTGGTCCTCCCAGTCGTCGGAATCCACATCGTATTCCTCGTCCAGAGCCTCTTCTTCCAGTCCCAGCACGCGCTCGGCGCGGCGGTTGAACTCGCGACCCCAGCCGGCAGAGTCCGTGCGGGAAAGGCCGGCGATCTGGATGCGGGTGCCCTCGCCCTCCGGGGTGATGCGCACCCAGAAGCGGCGACGTTTCACGGCCAGGGAAGCGACCAGCGAGGCCAGCATCAGCACAGCAAACACAAGCACCCAGGTAGTCGTCGGATCCTTGGAGATCTGCAGGTTCACGAACTCCTTGGCACCATCGAAGGTGATCTCCGTGCCATCGTCCAGGGTGACGGATTCGCCCTTCTCCAGGTTCACGCGATCCAGCATCTGCATCTGGCCGGAGTGCAGGGCCTCCGAATCTAACGCGAAGATGTTTTGGCTGCGGCCACCATCCAGGCCGGTGTCACCGCGGTAAATGTCGACGGCCACCGCGGGGTCGCGCATTGCCGGGAAGTTGGAGGAAAGGATCTTGCCGTTCGGCCCAGTCCACTCCGCCGATGGCGCGAACAGTCCCTGCAGGGAGATCTGGTTCTGCCGGCGCTCCTGCAGATCCGGGTACATGCCCGCGGGCGGATCCCAGCGCACCGCGCCGGAGGACAGGAAGTACGTCATATCGTCCGGGCGGAACTGCACGGTCTCGGTGCGCTTCTCCCCGTTCGGCCACTTAATCGTGAACGTCGGGGCGTAGCCGTGACCCTGGAGGTACACGCGGTTGCCCTCGATACGCAGCGGGTGGTTTACCTTCAGCGTTTCGTGCTCCCACTGATCCGTCGACCTGAAGGCATCTTCCTTGCCGGCGTAGTCGATGTTGGATTCGAAGTCCACTGCCTGGCCGTTTTGCAGGTAGTCGGCCTTGAAGTCCTTGACGTTCACACAGAAGGGGGTCAACCCCGTGCCGTCGAACACCGGGCCGTTGCGGAAGGAATCGAAGTTGGAGACCGCGGAGTTGCAGAACTGCGACTGCTCGCTATCCGTCCCGGCCACTACGATGACCTGGCCTTCGTAGTAGAGCATCTTGCCCGTCGCCACCGCGATGAGGATGCCCACCAGCGACAAGTGGAATACCAGGTTCGCGGCCTCGCGCAGGTAGCCCTTCTCCGCGGACATGGACCAGGCCCCGGCGCGGTCGTTATCCTTTTCGACCTCGTTAACGTTCCAGCCCTTAAACTCCTTGTGCAGGGATTTCTGCACGTCCTCCACCGATTCATCGACAGTGCCGGAGTAGTGGAAGGGCATGCGATCCAGGCGCTTCGGCGCCGGCGGCGGGGAGGAACGCAGGGCCTTGTAGTGGTCGATGCTGCGCGGCAGGATGCAGCCGACCAGGGAAATAAACAGCAGTACGTAGATCGCCACGAACCAGGTGGACCCGAAGACGTCGAAAAGCTGCAGCTTGTCGAAAACCTCGGCGGTCTTCCCGTTGGCGTCAATATATTCGGCAACCTTGCCCTCGTTGAGCGACCGCTGTGGCAGCAACGCACCCGGGATCGCAGCCAGCGCCAGCAGGAAAAGCAGCACCAGGGCGGTCTTCATTTTCGTGAGCCACTGCCAGCCCTTCTTCGGCAAACTCAGGATCTTCTTCAGCATGGTTGCTCTTTCGTACTTTCGCTCTCTCGTTATTATTGACGCCCACTTCTCAGCCGCGGCCTTTTCCCTTAAGCCGACGACTTGAGATCGGCCTTAGATCGGCAGGGTTTTATCCGAGATGAATGCCTCCCGGATATAGTCCACGAACACCGCCCACTGCCCGGTGAACAGTAACAGGCCGACGATGACCAGAAACGCGCCGCCGATCATCTGGATGGTGCGGGAGTGCTTGCGCAGCCAGCCGACGCCCGTCAGCGCCTTCGAGGACCCCAGCGCCACGACAATGAATGGTAGCCCGAGGCCCAGACAATAAGCGACGATCAAGATCACACCGCGGGCGGCCGTCATCCCCTGGGTGCCTGCGGAAACCGAAATGATGGAGGCCAACGTGGGCCCCAGGCAGGGTGTCCACCCCAGGGCGAACACTCCGCCCAGCAGTGGCGCACCGGCGATGGTGGTCCAGCGCTTCGGGCTGAGGCGCGTATCGCGTTGCAAAGGGGAAATGAAGCCCATGAACACCACGCCCATAGCGATGGTGACCACGCCGCCGATGCGCATCAGCAGGTCCTGGTTCAGCGTCAGCGCGCTGATCACCCCGAAGACCGTGACTGTGGCCAGCACGAACACCACCGTGAAGCCCAGCACGAACAGCAGCGCTGCGGTGGCTACCCGGCCGCGTCTGGCTTTGACCACCGTGCCTTGCTCCGTGTACTCGGTCTCCGCGCCAACAACTCCAGCGAGGTAGGAAATATACCCCGGTACCAGCGGAATTACGCACGGGGAGGCGAAGGAAACCAGTCCCGCGGCAGCGGATACCAGCAGCGCGAGCAGTAGCGGACCGGCGGCGGCTGTATCCGCGAAGGTCTCTCCGATGGACTCCGCGAGGATCATCTACGCTTCCTCGTCCAGCAGTGGCTCGACCTGCTTCCACAGTTCCTTGTCGGTGATTTCCTTTAAGAAGATGTGGGCCGGACGGTGCTGCTTATCTAACACGATGGTGGTGGGAATAACGGAGGCCGGCACGCCACCCAGTGCCAGGGCGGTCTTGAACGGCGGGTCGTAGATAGACGGGTAGGTGATCCCGTTGTCCTTGACGAAGTCCTGCGGCTTTTCCTTGACGTTGTCTCGCACGTTGATGCCCAGGACGGTGCCGCCGCCGTGCTTCTCCAGCTTCTCCTGGACGCGCTGCAGGTCGTCGGATTCGCTTCGGCACGGTCCGCACCACTGACCCCAGGCGTTCAGCACCACGACCTGGCCCTCGAAGTCCGAGAGGTTGATGTCATCGCCGCCGTCCAGATTGGTGCCAGTGAAGTCGGCGACCTCCTTGCGCTCCTCTGGTGCGTAGTGGATGCTGGTTTGCCCGCCGGGAGCGACGAACTCGAAGGTTCCGCCGCTGGTCACCGCGTCCTTGCCTGCGGTGTTTTCCTCTCCGCAGGCAGTAAGAGCTGCCCCGCTGGCAAGGAGAGTTGCTGCAAGCACTGCCGTTAGCTTTTTACGCACCTTAAATCTCCTGCGCTGGCTCGGAATAGAAGATGTCTGTCAGCTGTCCGCCGTCGAATACCAGCGAGGTCACGGAGGCCAACTCGCACTGGCGGTCCGCCGGGTTGTGTGCCAGGGGCAGGCCCTGCACGTCGCGCTGGATCATCACGATCGGCAGCTGGTGGGTGACCAGCACGGCCTCGTGCCCGCGGGCCTTCTCGCGCGCGGCGTTGACAGCCTCCCACATCCGGTCGGCGATCTCCTGGTAGGGCTCGCCCCAGCTGGGGATGGTGGGATTCTTCAGCATGGGCCAACGCTTCGGGTTCCACAGCGCGCTGCGCACGCCCTTGATATGCAGGCCCTGCAGATCGTTACCTGCCTCGATGATGCGCTCGTCCGTGTAAACCTCCAGGCCCAGCTTTTCGGAAAACGGCCGGGCGGTTTCCTGCGCCCGCTGCAGCGGGGACGCCGCCAGGTACACCACGTCGTGGTCAGCGAGGTCGGCTGCGGTGGCATGCGCCATGTTCCGCCCCCGCTCAGAGAGGTGATAGCCGGGCAAACGGCCATAGAGAATGCGATCTGGGTTGTGCACTTCTCCGTGCCGTACAAGGTGAACGATCGTTGCCATGGTCACCTAGCTTAGCGTGCCCGCCACCCCAACCCAAGTAAGGCAAACCCTGCTTTAAGTGCTTCTTACTGGGGTTTTAGATTCTTTGAACTAGATCCCAGCGTAAAACTTAAGCAGCAGGGGTGGCCACTGCCGCAGCTTCCGCGGCCGGCGTGGCAGCCGCCGCGATCTTCTCGAAGTCGGCATCGGTCAGTGCCGTGGAGACGAACCAGGTCTCGAAGACGCTCGGCGGAGCGAAAACCCCGTGGTCCAAGAAAGCGTGGAAGAAGGCCGGGTAGCGGAAGGTATCCGCGGCCTTCATATCCGCAAAGTTCGCGCCCTCCCCCTCGGCGAAGCGCACGCTCACCATGCTGCCCGCTCGCTGGATGTGGTGGGCCACGGAGGCCTTAGTCAACGCCTCGGACAGGATGCCTGCCAGCGCGTCGGCATTCGCATCGAGCTTCTGGTACGCGGCGGCGTCAGCCAACTTCAAAGAGGCCAAGCCCGAGGCGACGGCAACCGGATTGCCCGACAGAGTACCGGCCTGATAGACCGGCCCCACCGGCGCGAGGTGATCCATAATCTCCACCTTGCCGCCGAAAGCAGCGGCAGGCAGTCCACCGGAGACGACCTTGCCGAACGTCGTCAGGTCGCCGGCCACGCCATCCTTGCCATACCAGCCGGACTCGCTGACGCGGAAGCCCGTCATGACCTCATCGACAATCAGCAGGGCACCATTTTCGTGGGCAATGCGCTGCAGCTCCGCGTTGAAGCCATGCGGGTTAACGGTGCCCATGTTGCCGGCGGCACCCTCCACGATGATTGCGGCGATTTCGCCCGCGTGGGAGGCAAACGCATCTTCCACGGCCTGCACGTCACGGTAAGGCACCACGACGGTATCGCCCGCGGCGGCCTTGGTGATGCCCGGGGAATCCGGTAGGCCGAACGTAGCCACACCGGAACCGGCCGCCACCAGCAGCGAATCGACGTGACCGTGGTAGCAGCCCTCGAACTTCAGGATCTTGTCACGCCCCGTGTAGCCGCGGGCCAGGCGGATGGCGGACATCGTTGCCTCGGTGCCGGAGTTCACCAGGCGGGCCTTCTCAACGGAAGTGCGGCGGACGATCTCCTCCACCAGGTCAACCTCCATCGTGGTCGGCGCGCCGAAGGAAAGACCGCGGCCCGCAGCCTCCCGAACTGCCTCCACGATCTGCGGGTGCGCATGCCCGTGGATCATCGGTCCCCAGGAGCAAAACAGGTCCACGTAGGAGTTGCCGTCGACGTCGTGCAGCGTTGAGCCCTGCGCGGAGGTGATGAACGGCGGGGTGCCGCCCACAGATCCGAACGCGCGAACCGGCGAGTTCACCCCGCCCGGGATCAGCGTGCGAGCCCGATCGAAGGCTTTCTCGCTGGCCTGGCTCTGGGGGCTATTCGAGTGCTGAGGGTCGGCATTAACAGACACGAAAAGGATCCTTCCTGCCACTTCACTAGTGGTTAGCTTGCAATCCCCACCAGCCTAGCGCGGCTAACGCTGGGACTGCTCATACTCCTCATCCGCGGCCTCCACACGGGCCAGGGAAATCGCCTCGGCGCGCTGCTTCTCCTGCTTGCGCAACTCGCGGATCTCCCGCCGGCGCTCCACCCAGCCCTGCCACGAGTGGGTCTGGCGCAGTGTGCCGCGCGCATAGTTACGGTGCAAGATGCGGGCGCTCCGGCTTTCGATCAACGTGGAACTGAGCAGCATAAATACCGTAGCCAATAGGGGATTGAGCACACCGACGACCGCCAATGTCGCGCCGACTACGTTGTACGTCCAGGACAGCCACACGTTCCAATCAGTGGTGTTGCGGACATGGCGGACCAGATTCACCAGATCCGGCAGCGCGGCAACGTCCTCGCGCTGCATCACCACATCCACCACCTCTGCCGCGGTAGGGTCTATGCGGTTGGAAGAGGCCATGAGGATGCCCACGTCCGCGACCCGCAGTGCGCCCAACACATCACTATCGCCCACCATGGCCACACGCACGCCCATGGCGTGCACGCCGCGCACCGTGGCCTCCTTACGGTTCGGCGCGATACCGGCCAGCACGGTGGAAATGCCGAGTGCGTTCGCCGTTCGACGAGCCACCGGATAGATGTCGCGGGAGAGCATGTAGGTCTCCAGCTGCATGTCCTCCAGCCGGTCGATCGCGGCCGGGGCATCGTCCTTGAAGCTATCGGCCAGGTTGATGACGCCGCGGTCCTTGCCTTTCCAGCTGACGATCACGGGCGATCCGCCATTCAAAGCGGCCGTGGCCAGGCGTGGGTCGCGAATCTCACCCAAATCGTGCGGGCGCCACAGGCGCGCCCTGACGTGCCGCATCTCACCCCCCATCGGCAGTTCCACCATGCCCTCGAAGGTGCCGTCCTTGGTAATCTTCACCTCGCCTACGTCCAGCCAGTTGGGAATCCCCTCCCCGCCTGCACCGCTATCGCGCGCCTCCCGGTCGGCGCGCACCAGTGCTTGGGAGACGGCGTGGTTCGATTCCAGGGAAAGAGCGCCGGCCACACGGAGGATCAGGTCCGGATTCTCCCCCTTGACAGGCGTGACGTCGATGACGTGCATCGGCCCGTCGGTGAGGGTGCCCACGCGGTTGAAGATGATGGCGTCCACCTCAGCGAGCTTGTGGATGGTGCTCGTATCGCGTAGCAGGGCGCCCGAGGTGGCAGCGCGCCACAGGCCCAAGCGCAGCGCCAGCGGCGCGGACAGTGCCAAGGCGACGGGCGCAACGACTGCCAGTAGGGACAGGACGGTGGCCATCGCCGCATCGACGGACTTAGTGATGGCCAGCCAGGCGATAAAGTCCACGGCCGCCAGTACGAAAGCCCACGGCACCAGCAGGCTGGCGGTGCGGTTCGTCAGTTGCGTCAGGCGGGTCTCGTCCAGCGCCGACCCGCGCACCCAACGGTGCATCGCGGCCAAGCGCGTAGAGGATCCCGTAGCGTGCACACGCATCTTCAAAGTCCCGCCATGGTTGCGAGCACCAGCATAAATGCGGTCGCCGACAGAAACTTCGAAGGTGCGGTGCATGCCACCGACCGGCCCCATGTCCACCAGGGATTTACCGCTGATGATCTCGCCGTCGCTGGGCACCATCATTCCGGTTTGAATGATGATGTCGTCGCCCGTGCGGATCTCCGCGATCGGAATGTCCTTCTTCTCCGTCTTCGACTTACGAGTCTTACGCACCACCGTTACTTCCTTGGCGGCGGGCACGGTCAGCACAGAAAGGATCGATTTCGAACGCAGCGCCGTGCGCCGGGATAGCAGCCTGCCGAAGAGCAACAGGATAGTGCCGCCGCAGGCGACGTCGAAGAAAACTGCGCCCTCGATGTCCTGCGCGGACCACACTCCGGCGAACAGCACCTGGTGGCTCTGCCAGCCCACGTTGCCGGCGGAAGTGAAAATCAGGGTGCACGCCGAATACAGGTAGGCCAGAAGGATCGCCACGGAACTGGCACCGTCCAGGGCGGATTGGCCGCGTCTTAAGCCACCGAAAAAAGCCCGGTGGAAAGGCCAGGCGCACCACGTCACTACTGGGGTGGCCAGCGCCAAGCAGCCCCACTGCCAATAGTCGAACTGCCAGGCGGACACCAGCTGCAGAACCACCACCGGCAGTCCCAACACCACGGCGACGATCAGTCGCATGCGGGTAATCAGCTGCCGGGCGGTGTGCAGCCCCTCTGTGGAGTCGAAGGGGTTCTGACGGCGAAACCTATCCAGCTCCACCTTGTTCCTGTCGCGCCGTTTGCGGCTTTCCGCCGCAGCCCATGCCCTCCGATGGTCGCTGGCGTGGCGCCGCATGCGTCGACGGGTTTCCTCGATCTCCAGCCGCGAGGCCCGGCGGCGCAGGGAGGAATCCGTCAGCCAGCTATCCAGGTTGTGCCTTTCCAGCACCTCCTGGATCTGGGCAGGTAGCACGTGATCTTCAGCGGAGATCCATGCCATGCCGGTGGAGTACACCACCGCGGCCTGCACACCCGGAATGTCGTTGAGCTCCTCCTCCACAGTGGTGGCGGCCACCGCGGATTCCAGCCCTTCCAGGCGGTAGGCGAAACTGGCGAGTCCCCAGTGTTCGCGTGCGGCGCGGTCGGCTTCTTCATCAGTGGACGGCGTGCGGTCCATGTCGAAGCCGGCCTTCGCCGCCGCCTCGCGGGCCTGCAGGATCGCTTCGTCGACGTCGTCGACCCCCACGGAGGCTTGCCTAGCAGCTCTGCTGCTGGTCGGGACGATCCTTGAGTCGTTTTCAGCCATTCCTGTTAACTCCGCAGGCTATCGCCCGGCAGGGTGCCGTCACCTTCGATGGGTGGTCCATCGAGCCGGTGCCCGGCGTCAAAAAACGGGTTAACCGCAGGGCGATAGGCCATCAGCAGCGCAACTGCCAACAGCAAGGCCAGGATGGCCTGCCCGGGGCCTGTGAAGCCGAAAACCCATCCTGCCAGCATGAATAGGATGCCCAGCGCGCCGAACCACAGCACCAAACGGCGCTTGCTGCGGTAACCGTCGCGCACACCGCGGGAGAAGTACACCAGCACCGCGCCCACCACGACGTTGATGCCACCGAGGATGCGCACGTTGTTACGCACGAAGTCCATCTGTTCGGCTTCCTCTGCGTTCATCGGCTCGCGGTCCCATGAGGCCGTAAGGGAGAGCACACCGAAAAAGATCATCAGCAGTCCCAGGACCACCAGCATGACAAAGCTGATGATCACCAGGCGCGGCGTAGGGTCGCCGGGCTGCCAGTACTTAACATCGCGGTTTGGGTCCTGGCCGCTCGGAACCATCGAGGGAAACATGGCGGGCATGGTCAGCGCCCTCCCCAGGTGTGGTCAGTGCGGTCCTTATGGTCGTTATTGTTGCTGTTATCGCTGTTCTTTTGTTTTTTTAGCTCTTCTTTTTGACGCCGCGCTTCCGCCTTGTACTCGTCCATCTCCTTGGCGTACTTCTCCATTTCCTTAACGCTGGGCATGCCCAGCCAGTCGTGGTTCTCCGGGCGAGACATAAACCACAGGCCCAGTGCAGCGCATACGCCGGACAGGATGGTCAGAATGCCGATGAGCAGCACGAAGCCTACGGGCATGAAGTCCGGCCCGCTGGCGAACGTGATGAGCACCGCGTTGAAGATCATGAACACGGAGGCGACGTTCAGGAACAGGCGGGAGTACGGGGCTCCGCGGCCTGCGCGCCAGGCCAGGTAAGCGCACGCCGCCGAGGCGATGATGCCCCACATCAGCGAGCTGATGTTTACCTGCATGGCGATCTCGGAGGCATCCTGGTCCGCCAAAACGCTGGCGAACAGGCCACTTTGGCTATCGAGGATGCCCTGGCTGCTCTGGGTCAGCGCACGTGGGTCGACGATGTTGGCCACGAACTGCACCACGCTGGCCAGCAGCTGCAGCACGGCTACTGCCAGCCAGGCCCATACTCCGTAGCGCACGTCTTCCGGCGCTTCCTTGAGGTTCGGAGCGAGGCCGTCCTTGCGTCCCACCTTCGGAGGTTTCGGCGGCTTGAGGGGTTGCTGCGGGCCGGGTGAACCATACGGCCCCTGCGGGCCGTGCGGCCCCGGCTGCCCCTGCGGGTTCTGCTGGCCCCGCTGTGGCCCCGGCTGCTGGCCGTGCGAGCCCTGCTGCGGGCCGCCCTGGGAACCACCCTGGAGGCGGGGGTCGTGTTGCTGTGTGCTCATATGTGCGCTGCTGTCGGTGCTGTTCATACAGCCATCTAGCCTACTGTGATTACGGGTGATTAAGCATCTTTGGGCACATGAAACGCGAAGCGTCTAGCCCTGCAGCATCTGCGCCACGCGGGTTGCCCAGTAGGTCAGGATAATGTCCGCCCCGGCGCGGCGGATGCCGTAGATGGATTCCATGATCGCGGCTTCCTCGTCGATCCAGCCGTTCTGCGCAGCTGCGGAGATCATCGCGTACTCGCCGGAGACCTGGTAGGCCGCCACGGGCACTGGGGACATGTTCGCCACTTCACGCAGCACGTCCAGGTAGGGCATGGCGGGCTTGACCATCACCATGTCCGCCCCCTCGTCGATGTCCAGCTGGGTTTCCAGGATGGATTCCCGCAGGTTGCGGGGATCCTGCTGGTAGGTGCGGCGGTCGCCCTGCAGGGAGGAGCCCACGGCCTCGCGGAAGGGGCCGAAGAAAGCGGAGGCGTACTTCGCGGAGTAGGCCATGATCGATACGTCCTGGTGGCCGGCCGCGTCCAGTGCTTCGCGGATGTGCCGGATCTGCCCATCCATCATTCCGGAGGGGCTCACGATGTGCGCGCCAGCCTCGGCCTGCGCAACCGCCATCTCCGCGTACTGCGGCAGGGTTGCGTCATTGTCCACGATCTGGTGGCCGTAACGGTCGGTGGAGAGCACGCCACAGTGGCCGTGGTCGGTGAACTCATCCAGGCACGTATCGGCCATCACTAGGATGTCGTCGCCAAAGCGCTCGCGGACGGCGCGCAGACCGCGGTTGAGAATGCCGTCCTCAGCTACCGACTGGCTGCCGGTCGCATCCTTGTCTTCGTCCAGCGGCACGCCGAACAGGTCGATGGATCCCACTCCCGCGTTCGCGGCTTCTTCCACCGCGCGCAGCAGCGAATCCTCGGTGTGCTGCTGCACGCCGGGCAGGCTGGTGATGTCCCGTGGGGCGTCCAGCCCATCGGCGATGAACATCGGAAGCACCAGCCGATTGGGGTTCAGGTCCGTCTCCGCAGTGAAGTTGCGCATCTGCGGGGTCGTGCGGAGTCGGCGGGGGCGGCGGAACGGGGTGTAGTTCGAAGTCATGCCAACGATGCTACTCCCGCGTCCGAACGGGCTTGTTAGGCCCCGGTGTCCTTCTTCTCGCTCGTCTTTTTACGACGTCGCCTCCGCTTCCGCGGAGGCGGAAGTTGTCCCTTAGCGCGCAGGTCAGCCACGTGATCAGCGAGGGCGTCCACAAGCTCCGGCACGCCAGCGGCCTCCGGCATGACGTCGACGCGTAGGCCATGCTCGCGAGCGGTCTGTGCGGCCATCGGCCCGATGCAGGCAATAATGGTGCGCGCGTGTGGCTTACCCGCGATGCCCACCAGGTTCTTCACAGTCGAAGAACTAGTGAAGCACACTGCATCGAAGCCGCCGGTCTTGATCATGTCGCGGATCTCCGGGCTGGGCGGGGCGGCGCGCACGGTACGGTAGGCCACGACGTCCTCCACGTCCCAGCCGAGGTCGATCAGGCCGTCGACCAGCACGTCGGTGGCGATGTCGGCGCGCGGCAGCAGCACACGGTCGACCAAATCCAAGTCCGGGTCGTGTGGCGGGAAGACGTCCACCAGACCCGCGGCGTTGCGTGCGTCGTCCTTCGGCAGCAGCTCCGGGGTGATTCCCAGATCCTTCACTGCCTGGGAGGTCTTCGGACCCACGGCGGCCACGCGCACGCCCGCCAGAGCGCGGGCGTCGAGACCGAACTCGCGCAGCTTCTCCCACACGGCCTTCACCGCGTTGACGCTGGTAAAGACGATCCAGTGGTAACGGCCATCGACCAAGCCCTTGATGGCACGCTCCATCTGCACGGGGCTGCGGGGTGGCTCGACGGAGATGGTGGGCACCTCCACGGGGATAGCGCCGTGCGAGGCCAGGCGGGCGCTCATCGGGCCGGCCTGGTTCTTGGCGCGTGGCACCAGCACGGTCCAGCCGTACAGGGCGCGGTTTTCCCACCAGGAGTACTTGGAGCGGTTGCCCACCTGGGAACCCAGCGTGACGATCAGCTCGGCTGGCAGCTCGCCATCCTTAGCGGCAGGGCCGGACTGGGTAGTGATGGACTTCAGCGTATCCAGGGTCGCATCGTAGCTGCGCTGGCGGCGGGTGGTGCCGTGCAGCGTAACGGTCGCCGGAGTGGTCCCGGCGATGCCGCGCGTCTTCAGCTCCTGCGCGATGGCTGCCAGGTCTCCCGGGGCGGCGGTAAGGATCAACGGCAGCCCGGAGGCAGCCAGCTGATCCCAGTCGGCGCCACCACGCACATCGGCCTCGGTGATGTCCGGGCCAAGGCCAATACCGGTGAAGGCGGGAACGGCCACAGAACCGGTCATTCCGGGGATGACCTGGAACTCCACTGGGCTTGCTGCAACGTGTTGCAGCTCGTGCATGACCGCCGGGTTGCTTAGCGGGTTGCCGGCGACGAGGCGGACAACGTCGTTGCCTGCCTTAGCGCAGGCCACCATTTGCTCGGCTAAAACGTCCGGCGCGACGGCATCCGGTACCGGTTCGCCGTAGGTCTCTGCGTCGGCATCTGTGTCGTCAACTGTGTCGGTTTCCTTGCCGGCCTCTGTACCGATCTCAGGGTCCGTGGCCGCCGGGGCAGCCAGTACAATCTCCGCGGCAGTCGGCGGGGCGGGGCGTGGCGGGCGGCGGCGCGCACCGGCCTCCTTGGCGGCTTTTACCTTCGCCTCCCACTCCGCCTCGGCAGCATCCAGCTTCTCCTGCGGCACCGGCAGACGGGTGGCGATGATGTTCTGCACGGATTCCAATACCGACGGATCCACCCACGCATGGGCGGTAGTCTCCAGAATGTCGCGCGCGCGGATGGTCAGCAACTCCGGGTTTCCGGGGCCCGCGCCCACGAAGAGGATCCGGCCGCATCCAGTGGGTGCCAGGTCGGCGACTGCCGCCACTGCGGCGGAATCAGCGCCTCCTACCTGGTCATTTCCGGAATCGGTCATAGTGGAACTTTCTAACTTGTCGGGTTTGTAATTGTGTCTTGAAAAATCTGCTTGGGGCAGCCGTGCGCATGTAGCCCGGTGGCTACGTGTACGGTGCCGGTGAAGTTTGAGGGGTGGGGCGCCGCAGGGGGCGTCCAGAAAAGAAAAGCTATTCGGCCTCAGCCACTAACTCGGCGGCACCATCCTCGAGTAACGCTCTACCTATGTCGGTGCCTATGGCTCTGGCCGCATCTATGCACTCGCGCCAGCGGGGTTCCACGGCGGCAGGGAATCCCTCGTCTGCAGTCGGGTCCGGAATGTCGAAGGCGGCCTCGCCGCTGCGCACCAGCTTGCGGGAGCCGTCCATTGCGAACACGCCGCCGAATACGCGCAGGACGTAGCGTTGCTCAGAGCCTTCTGTGCCGTCTGTGCCTTCCTGCTCCACCCACTGGGAGTACGCGGCAACCGGTGCAGTGCAGCCGGCCTCCAGAGTGGAAAGTACGGCCCGCTCGGCCACGGCAGCCATGTGGCTGGGCAGATGATCCAGATGGCGGACGGCTTGCCAGGCGGCCTCGTCATCCGCGCGGACCTCCACGCTCAACGCACCCTGCGCGGGCGCGGGCATGATCGTGGACGGGTCGATCGACTCGGCGGCTCGCTCCAGCTGGCCGACGCGCTCTAGACCCGCGCGAGCCAAAACCACTGCGTCCAGGTCCTTTTCCGTCCGCCCCATGCGGGTATCGATGTTTCCGCGCAGGGGCATTAGCTCCAGATCCGGACGCACGGCGCGAATCTGGGAAACGCGCCGCGGTGCGGACGTGCCCACCTTGGCGCCCTGCGGAAGCTCCAACAAGGGCTGGTTGTTTCGGCTGACCAGCACCTCGCGCGGATCCACCCGGCGCGGAACGACAGTACGGAAACGCGGATCCGGGGCAGTCGGCAGATCCTTGAAGGAGTGCACGGCCACGTCGCACTCGCCGGCTTCCAGAGCCTTGCGCAGCGTTTCAGTAAACACACCCACGCCGATCTGCGCGACTGGGATCTGCGCCGCCTGGGAGGCATCGCCAGGGGTCTGCACCAGGTGCAGTTCCGCCGCGTAGCCAGCGGATTGCATTCCGGCGCGGACGTGGCTGGTCTGTGTTGTCGCCAGCGCAGACCTACGGGTGCCGATCAGGAACGTGCGGCCGTCATCGGCCGCTCGGTTAGCGGCGCTTGCGGTGCTGGCGGCGTTAGCGCTATTAGATGTTGCGGACATGGAAAGTCTTAAGCCTCCTTCGCTACCTGGCTAATGCGGGCAACGCTTGGAATTTGATCGGCACGGGCAGAGGTTCCCGCGGTCTGCGCCGCGCTAGAGTCGGCCTGCCCCGGCCGGGTCACCGAATCCACCATCCCGTTGGGAAGGTTGAACAAGGCAGCCAATGCATCTGGGTAGCTGACCTGCTGACCGCCGGCGGAAAGCTTCTTGGCCTGCACCGTTGGGGTGTGCAGGAGCTTATCCACCACGCGCTTCATCGACTTGACCACAGCCGCCCGGTCGGTCTCCGACATGTCGGGGGTCAGGCGCTCCAGCGTCATCAGCTCCTCGGCCATGACCTCCCCGGCCTTCTGTCGCAGGGCCTTGACAGTGGGAACGACGGACTGCGCACGCTGCTGCTCCAAAAAACTCTGCAGCTCATCGGCCACGATCGCGCGTGCCGGGTCTTCGTCCTGCACCCGGTCGCCGGCCATCGTCGTGAGCTCCTCGATATTCAGCAGCTTCACGCCGTCGATGTCCGCCACGGAACGCTCGATATCCGCAGGCATGGAAAGGTCAACCAGCACCTTCGCGCCAGCCGCCCCCATGGCCGCGCGCACGTCCCGCTCAGTGACCACGTTGCCCACCGCGCCCGTTGCGGAAACCACGATGTCCACCGCGCTCAGGCAGTCGGCCACCCCGTCCAGCGGCACCGCGGAGGAATCCACCCCGGCCTCACGTGCGTGGTTCACCAGGTTCTCCGCCCGCGACAGCGTGCGGTTGGCCACGGTCACGTGGTCGATACCCAGTCTGCCCAGGTGGGTGGAAGCCAGGGATGCCATAGCCCCCGCACCGATAATCAGCGCGCGGTGGCCGGCGAGGGGTTGGGACGAAGGGGCGTCATCAACAACAGCAGAAAGAGCACGCACGGGTTCGATGTAGCGCAGCGCCTGATCCACGGCGAAAGACACCATGGAGGCACCCGCCGAATCGATGGCGGTCTCGGAGTGCACGCGCTTGCCCGTCCGCAGTGCGCGCTGCGTTAGGTCGTGGAGCGTGCGCCCCACCGTGCCGGTCTCGTTGGCGGACTGGTAGGCACTGCGCAGCTGGCCGATGATCTGTTGTTCGCCGATGACCATAGAATCCAACCCGGAGGCGACCTTCAGCATGTGTTCGGCCGCGGAGTCCGCGTAGTGCACGTACAGGTGCGGCTCCAGCTGGGTGGTCTCCAGTCCGGAGAACTGCGCGATCGTGTCCACAACATGGTCCAGGCCGGAGTGGAAGGCGTTGGCGACCGTGTAGAACTCCATGCGGTTGCAGGTGGAAAGCACCAGCGATTCGGAGATCACGTCGCTATCCACCAGCGATAGCTGCATTTTCGGCAGATCCGCATCGGCGACCGTCGCCTGCTCCAGCATGGTCACCGGAGCCGAACGAAAAGACAGTCCGACCAGCAACACCGACGCGGAACCAGTCCGGGTGCTACTACTCATACGTCTTCATGCCTCCTGCGGGGATCACTTGGGGAACGGCCGCGCGCGGGGCTATACCCCCAAGTAGTTACGAGTGTCTACGGTAGCCCTTAACCCACCCCGTTGCCAAAACGAGTTAACGGGGCTGCTATATAGCGGCTATACAGTGCTCTAGTCCTGCTCCAGCGCCGCGATCAGTTCGTCATCGTCGATTTCCCAGCACGCGACCTCTTCTTCGTCGACGAGCACTACGGGCACGCGGTCGCCGAACTCTTGTGCCAATTCCTCTTTTTCTTTAGTGACGCCACCACGGTCCAGCTCGATCACTTCCACCGTCGTGCCGAAGCGGTGTGCGATAGGCAGGATTTGCTGATGTACGCGGGCACAGGAGCCGCACGTCGAGCGGCTGATCAGCTGCACTCGTGCAGGCTGGGCTGACGGCTGCGCCGACACCTGGGCAGGGGGCTGATCTGGGGAGATACTGTCGGAGCTCACGAGCACCCATGCTACCCGTCGGAAAGCTCCGGACTAATACCTCTCGGCAGCGCCCTGGTCGCGCTTTCGGGGTAACTTTATGTGTGTGAATGAAGCGCCTGATCTACAACCGTCGAATCGCCCCACCCCGGCCTCTGGCCGGAACGAGGGTGAGCGCGCGGACCTGTTGGCGGAATGGCGCGATATTGGCAGCGAGTGGCGGGGCTACCTGCGCGCACTGTCCCTGACTGTGCAGTCCTTCCTCCGCGAGTTCCGGGAGGAACGCTTCGGAAAACCTCGCCGCGAGAAGCGCTCAAGCGATGCTGAGCTTCTAGCGGCGGAGAAGGTGGCGTCCCCACCCAAAAAACACGAACACCCCACCACAACGACACAGAACCTGCAGGTCGGGTACGGCACCGGCACCCCACAAGCGCTCTGGGAGCTCAGCAAGGCCCAGCTGGACCAGCTGGCGCACAGCTACGCGATCAAAGGCGACCAGCTGCGTACCGGGCTGGCCAACCTGGAGGGCGCGGGGCTATCGGCGGAAAAGCCGCGGCACTTGGACCACCCCGACCCCTCGATCCCGCAGGATGCCGGAGTCGGCGCCTTCTTCGACGTGGATAATACGCTGATCAAGGGCGCCTCGATCCTGCTCTTCGCCCGCGGCCTCGCGAAACGGCGATTCTTTACCGCCCAACAGCTGCTGGGCTTTATCTGGGTGCAGATGAAGTTCCGGATGCTGGGCAAGGAAAGCGCGGACGACATTTCCAGCGGTCGGGAGCAGGCGTTGGCTCTGGTGAAGGGGCGCAAGGAGTCCGAGGTTACCGAAATGGCCCAAGAGATCTGGGCGGCGACGATCGCGGAACGCATCTTCCCGGACACCAAGGAACTGGCCGACATGCACATTCAGGCGGGTCAGCAGGTGTGGCTGGTGACTGCCTCGCCGGTGCAGCTAGCGCAGATCATCGCCAAGGAGCTGGGGTTCACGGGCGCGCTCGGCACCGTGGCGGAAGTGAAGGATGGCCGTTTTACCGGGCGGATGGTCGGCCACATGCTGCACGGTGAGGAAAAGAAGCACGCCGTGATCGCCCTGGCAAACTACGAAGGGCTGGATCTGCAGCGCTGCACCGCGTATTCGGATTCCGTGAACGACCTGCCGATGCTTTCCACCGTCGGCACTGCCGTGGCGATCAACCCGGATTCCAAACTGCGCAAGGCGGCACTTGAACGCGGCTGGGAGATCCGCGACTACCGGCGGATGCGCCGCGCATTTCGGCGCATCGGCGGGGCACGGCTGGCGGCGGGGGCTGGCCTGCTGGGGTTAGCAGGTGGCGCGAGCATGTGGGCACGGAAGCGGCGCTAGGGTTCGCTAGGCGGTGCTAGGGCTCGCCGGAAACGCAAGAACCCACCGTGGCCACGTCCCTTTCATAGGGCGCCTGCGGTGGGTTTTTCTATATGCGGCAGCGAAAGGCTACTTACCGAGCTTCCTACGCTGAACGCGGGTCCGGCGCAGCATCTTGCGGTGCTTCTTCTTGGACATGCGCTTGCGGCGCTTCTTGATGACAGAACCCATGGGGTAAGCCTCGTTTCTCTCGGTTAGTTATCTCTTCGGGTTAAAGGTCTGCTCCCCCACCGCCGGACCTTTTACGGCGGTAGAGAAGATGTGCCCTCGGATGCACGCTGCCTGCTACAAGGGGCTGCCACAATGGGCTGCCGCGCAAGAGTTGCTTCACACCCGTAGACACGAATGTTCCACAGTTTAGCCCCCAGTACCCTGGAGAAACAAAAATCCCCCATCACCGGGCAAGCGGCGAAAGCCACCTAGCACCGAAAATGGGGGACTGTTGCGTCTCGCTGATTAACCGGTCTGGCCGGGGTTGTACTCGGAAGCTCCGAGGTACGCCTCAACAGCGGATCCACGAACGCGGAAGTTGCGGCCGACCTGCACGGCAGGCAGCTCCTCCGAGTGGATGAGACGGTAAACAGTCATCTTCGACACGCGCATCAGATCAGCGACCTCTGCGACGGTCAGAAATGTTCCATTTTCGGTGTTAGCCATAGATCATCACTTTCTTTGCGCTCTCATGCGCTGCAGGCTTCCCCTCCTGCAGGACTTCACACGTGATCGCTCGCGAACCATCATAACGTGAAACGTGTGAATAATGTGCAACAAGGGTGACCATTGAGAGCAGATTGCTCCTTGTGGCCTACGCAACTCGAGGCACCATAAGCTCACGCCTGTTACCGAGCGTGACCGGATTGAACAGGCGTGATCTGTGTTAAACCGTTGTGTCTAAAAAGATCACTGAGATCGCTCGGAGAGAAGGAGAAATTAACCCCATTTGGGCGGGGCCCACGCCTACACACTGCCCACAGGGGCGCTTAACTATCGCCGTTGGCCGCGTTCGCACCCGGCTTCGGCGCCCCCAGCTCCTCAGAGCGGTCCTTGCAGGCTTCCATGGCGCGGAAGAATGCTCCGCGGATACCGGACTCCTCCAGTTCGCGCAGAGCCGCCGCAGTGGTACCTCCAGGGCTGGTGACCTTGGTGCGCAGCACAGAAGGCGTATCTCCGCCCTCTGCAAGGTTTTGGGACATCATGGTGGCGGCACCCTGCACGTTAGCGATAGCCAGCTTCTCCGCCAGCGGGCGGGCTAGCCCCAGCTGCACAGCAGACTCGATCATCGCTTCCACAACCAGGAAGATGTATGCCGGACCGGAACCAGAAACAGCCGTGACTGCGTCCAGCTCCTTTTCCTTAACAATGACAGCCTCGCCGACCTTGGACATGATGTCCTGCACCGTCTTTAGCTGATCCTCTTCGGCAAAGCGGCCACCGGCGATACCGATCGCACCCTTGCCAACCAGCATCGGGGTGTTCGGCATAGTGCGCACAACGGTGGCGCCCGCGGGCAGCGCGGACTCCATGGTGTTGATAGTCACGCCTGCCGCCAGGGAAACCACGATCGTGTCCTGGGAGTTACTGTCGAGCACCTCGGCCACTTCGTCCAGCACGATGGGGACGATGTTGGGCTTCACGCAAATGAACAGGATATCGGCACCTTCGGCTGCCTCGCGCCCCTCGCGGGCGGTAACCATGCCGTACTTATCCTTGAGCTCGTCCAGCCGCTCCTGCGACGGATCCGCGACGATGATCTTCTTTGCGTCTGCGGCATCCTCAGTGTCCGCAACAATTCCGGCGAGCAGGGCTTCGCCGATGTTTCCTCCGCCAATAATTCCAATTTGAGTCATATAAACCAGCGTGCCAGGATTGGCGGCTTCCTGCTACCCCGCCCTTTTGGTTCCCCGTAAATACCAAAAGGGCGCTGGCTCTCCAACCAGCGCCCGTCCACGTCTTAGGAGGCTTTTACAGCCCCTGGACTAGTCGCGGCCCGATCGTCAGCACCAAACCAACGATGGCGGCAAGGATCATCAGCAGCTTGTCGCGGTGGCGCAGCAGCGCGTGCACCAGTCCGACCAACAGCAGCGTCACGGCGATGGCCAGCACCAGCGCCAGAACCGCCGGAGCCTTGGCCCAGATCAAACTAAAGCCGAAGAACACGCCCACACCCACGGCAATCGCCAGGATTGCCTGCAGGATCATCATCGGCCAGGAGATCGTGTCGTCTTCGTACTCGACAACTTCGCCGTCCTCGAGGGATTCCTCGAGCTGCGCGAACTGTGCCTGTTCGTCACTGGTAGTCTGCGACCGCGACTTGACGCCCACCTTGTCAGCAGCGTCCGCCTCAGTCGACTTAGCAACCCCAGCGGCGCCGGCTGCCCCGGCTCCGCCCGCTGCCGCTGCCGCGGCGACCCCGGCCTTGCCTGGCTTCTCAGCGCTGCCAGGCTTGGCTGCCTTTTCAGCCTTGCCAGGCTTTTCGGCAGGCTTTATCGGCTTGACTTCCTTGGTTGCCTTCTTGGCCTCAGCCTTCTCGGCCTTCTTGGCTTCAGCCTTCTCCGCCTCTGGCTTTACCGACGGCTCCTTCTTGGCTTCCGGCTTTTCAGCCACCTGGCCGCGCGCGACCTCGCCGAAGGTCGGCTTTTCAGCGTCAGCACCCTTGACGTCCTTAACATCCTTGGAGTCCTCGACATCCTTGGCAGCAGCAAGCTGGCCGGTCTGTTCCTCCGGGCGCTCCGGGGTGCGGCTTACGGAACGCTGATCCGGCTGGAGCTTCTTCTCCTTTTTCTCCTGCTTCTCGGGCTGTGCCGCCACAGTGTCCTTGGCGGCAGCCTTCGGAGCGGCCTTATCTGTAGCCTTGACCGCGGACTCATCCGAAGCTGCGTCGTCCTCGGTCTGAACTACTGGAATGGAACCCGTCAGCTCGGCAACGGAAACGCCGCCCTTTTCCAAGTTGCGGTGACGGCGTCGACGCCGACCAGTGTCAGCAGGATCTGCTTCGCGCCCGTTGCGGGCGAGAAGTTCGGCGACTGTCAGCTTCTCACTCATCCATTGATCCCATCACTTGATCACTTGCAACGCAGTCTCAACTGCCCTCAAGCGTCACTTTAAACATATGTCTTCAAACACACTACTTTACTCGCCTACATATAGGCAGAAGCAACTGGCGTTACTTACGTCAAATCCGGATTATGGTCGAGCTGGCGGAAGATCACACCCTCGCGCAGCGCCCACGGGCACATGTGCAAAACCTCAATATCCAGCTTGCGCATCGCCGCCTCGGCCACCAGCGCGCCGGCAACGACCTGGTGCGACCGCTCCGCACTCACCCCCTCCAACTCCGCCCGATCGGCGGCAGTCATGCGGGAAATAAAGGCGATCAGCTGTCGCAGGCCAGCCTGAGTCAAGGTGCGCTTTACCCGCGGGCCAGCGGAAGAAGGCGCCGCACCCGTCAGACGCGCCAGCATCCTAAAGGTCTTGGAAGTGCCCACCGCCAAGTCAATGTCGCCAGAATCCAGCAGCTTTTCCACCGGATCATTCAACTCTTCGTCGATGAACTCCCCCAGCTCCGCGACCTTCTTCCTAGAAGGCGGGTCGGTATCGAACCATTCGCGGGTCAAGCGCCCCGCACCCAGGTTCACGCTGCAGGCGACATCCGGATCCTCGTCCATGCCAATAGACATCTCCAGGGAGCCGCCGCCAATATCCAGGTCACAGATGCGCCCAGCGGACCAGCCGTACCAGCGCCTTACTGCCAGGAATGTCAGCCGCGCTTCCTCGTCCCCCGACAGGATCCGCAGGCGCACACCGGTTTCATTCTCTACCCTGTCCAGCACTTGCTCGGAGTTCTCAGCCGAGCGGAGCGCAGAGGTAGCAAAAGGAAGCATGCCTTCGCAGCGGAACTGCTCCGACATCTCCTTGGCCAGAGCCACCCCATTGAGCAACTTCCCCTGTCCCTTTTCGTTGATGGCACCCTTCTTATCCAGGTATTCCACCAAGCGCATGGGAGTCTTCCAATTGCTCATTGGAGTCGGCGGTCCGCCGCGCTGTGCATCGACGACCACCAGATGAACCGTATTGCTTCCTACGTCAAGCACACCTAATCGCACGCACCCCAGCCTAATGGGTCTACGGTGGAACGCGTGAATGAAACGTCTGCGGAGATCGAATCGGGAACCTCAAACAACGAGCTAGCCACCGGCTATCCGGAGGGCACACCCGCTGACCTATCTATCCGCGCCGGTCACGAAATGCCCGCTGAACACCCTCGCGAATGGCTGGAGTTCATCGACCCCGCCGATTCCGAGCACATCATCCAGGTGGATCTCACGTGGTTGCTGTCCACGTACCGTTGTCGGTTTGGTACCGAAGCCTGTTTGGGTATTGACGCCGAGAATCCGGACGTCGGCTGTTGCACTCACGGTGCATTTCTCACCGACGAAGACGACCGCGCGACCCTGCGGAATGTCGCGGAGAAGCTCACGGCGGAAGAGTGGCAGAACCGCCCCGCGGAGATGGATGAATGGGAGGCGAAGGGGCGTCCACAAGAACAAAGCGGCGACGGCATCGAGCCGTGGCTCGAATGGGATGAGCTAGAAAACGACGAGGGCGAGATGGAGCCCGCGTTGAAGACCATAACCACCAACGGGGCGTGCATCTTCGCCAACCGGGAGGGATTCCCCGCGGGCCGCGGCTGCGCGCTGCACGCCTGGGCACTGCGCAACGACGTCGAGCTGACCGCGGCGAAGCCCGAAGTGTGCTGGCAGGTGCCACTACGGCGACTCGAGAACTGGGAAACCCGGCCCGACGGGGCGGAGATGCTGCGGACGACCGTCACCGAATACAACCGCCGCGGATGGGGCGACGGCGGCGAGGACTTTGACTGGTACTGCTCCTCGGACCCGAACTGCCACGCAGGTGGCGAGGCATTGTGGCGCACCGGCCGCGAAGAGCTGACGGAGTTGATCGGCAAGGAGGCCTACGAGGTGCTAGCCGCGCACTGCGAGGAGCGGGAAAAGCTGGCGCAGGTATCGCCTAGCGGCTTTCCGTTGCTGTCGATTCACCCGGCGACGGCCGAAGCACGGCGGCGCGGGATTTAGGCGGAGTTAGGCCTCGAACTTGTAGCCCAGGCCGCGGACGGTCACCAGGATCTCCGGGCGGGAGGGGTTGCGCTCGATCTTGGAGCGCAGGCGCTTGATGTGCACGTCCAGGGTCTTGGTATCGCCGACGTAATCGGCGCCCCATACGCGGTCGATCAGCTGGCCACGGGTCAACACGCGGCCGCTGTTACGCATGAGGTACTCGAGTAGGTCGAATTCCTTGAGCGGCATAGGAACCTTCTGCCCGTCGACGGTGACGATGTGGCGCTCCACGTCCATCATCACGCGATCCTCCTGCAGCACCAGGCCGTCGTCGGCGGGAGCCTCGACCTCCACCTCACCGCCGCGGCGCAGAACAGCGCGGATGCGGGCGATCAGCTCGCGGGCGAAGTAGGGCTTGGTCACGTAATCGTCGGCGCCGAGCTCGAGGCCCACGACCTTATCGATCTCACTGTCGCGAGCCGTCACCATAATCACCGGCACGCTGGAGGTTTGGCGCAGCTGGCGGCACACCTCGGTGCCGGACATGCCGGGCAGCATCAGGTCCAATAGAATGATGTCGATGTTTTCCGCAGCGAAGGTATCCAGCGCAGTGGGACCGTCCGGGGCCATGAAGACCTCGAAACCTTCCTTTTTCAGCAGAAACGCAAGAGGTTCCGCCAAAGACTCTTCGTCTTCGACAATCAAAACGCTCGTCACAGCCGCTCAATAACCTTTCAAAAGAACATCTTAAAGCAACAGAAACTATCCGTAACTATCGTAACGTGCCCGCAGGCTTTAGGGAGTAACAACCCTCAAGACACCCAGTTCACTAAGGGATCACCAAAAGATAACCCGAAGGTCATTCTTTGTCCTCTGTTGTTGGATCCGCGCCCGTGCCCTTCGCGTCGTCCAGGCGCCGCGCGTCCGGAATGACCGGAATCTCTCCGCTCGGCAGCTCCTTGGCCTTACCTTCCTGGAAGCGTGGGAGCTCCAAAGTAAACGTCGAGCCCGTCCCCAGCCGGGACCACAGGGAAACGCTACCGCCGTGGTTGGCCATCACGTGCTTCACGATGGCCAACCCCAGACCAGTGCCGCCCGTGTCTCGCGAGCGCGCTTTATCCACGCGGAAGAACCTCTCGAACACCCGCTTTTGGTCGTCCTGGGAAATGCCGATGCCCCGGTCCGTCACGCGAATGGTCACGGTATCACCCTGTGCTTCGCGGGAAATGGAAACGGGCGAACCCTCCGGTGAATAGTTGATGGCGTTGGTCAGAAGGTTGGACACGCTGGTAACCAGCAGCCCCTTGTCACCCTTCACCATCGCCCCGGAGCGCCCGTCCTTAACCAGGTCGATGTTGCGCGCTTCGGCTGCCAGGCGGCAGCGGTCAATCGCGTCCTCGATGACCTTGTCGATGCTCAAGACCTCCAGGTCTGGCAACGATTCCGCACCCTGCAGCTTCGACAGGCTGATCAGCTCGGTAATCATCTGGTTCATGCGACGCACTTCGACGATCAACTTTGAACCGAAGTACTCTACAGCCTCTTCGTCGTCACGCACCGACATGAGGGTCTCTACCAGCAGCGAGATCGCCCCCACCGGGGTTTTTAGTTCGTGGGAGACGTTGGCCACGAAGTCGCGGCGGGCGGATTCCATGCGCACGGATTCGGAATCGTCGGTGGCGTACACCACCGCAAAGCGGTCATCCACGAGGGATAGCAGCTGGACCTGTCCGGCCACGGCAATGACAGGTCGGTTACTGCGGCGCGGTGGGGGCAGGAAGTTCAGCTCGCGTGGCTCCTGGTCGGCGAAGACCCGCTCCACCATCTTCCACGCTTCGGCGTTCAGGCTCCGCTCATGGACCAGCCCCAGCTCGTGGGCGCGCGGGTTGGAAAGCACAACGTTGCGTTTGCGGTCCACTACCGCCACCGCATCGGGCGAAGACTGGATGGCGTAGTGCAGAACCTGCGCCACCGTGGAAACACGATTGCCCTCGAGCTCCCTTTGGGTGTGGGTGTTGCGCTGAGCCTTCACTCGCTTGCGGTAACCCCACATGCCGAGCGCGCCCAGGCACACGCCGACGATCAGCCCTAAGAGCAGCCCAAGGGCAACCCCTGAGGTTAGAAATCCCAAGGCTATAACTTAGCCCGGCTCTTACTTAGCCTGGCCCTGTGCGGCGACGGCTGCGGCACCAGCGGCAGCTGCCTCCGGGTCCAGGTAGTCGCCACCCGGGTTCAGAACCTTGCCGTCCGCGTCGACGCGGTAGACCAGCGGGATGCCGGTCGGGATGTTCAGGCCCGCGATGTCCTCATCGGAGATCTTGTCCAGGTGCTTAACCAGCGCACGCAGGGAGTTTCCGTGTGCGGCAACCAGGACGGTCTCGCCGTTCTTCACGCGCGGCTCGATCTCTTCCTCGTAGTACGGAATGAAACGCTTTACGACGTCCAGCAGGCACTCGGTGGCCGGGGTCTCGGGCAGGTCGGCATAGCGCGGGTCGTTGGTCTGGGCGTACTCGTTGTCAGCGTCGATGGCCGGCGGCGGGGTGTCGTAGGAACGGCGCCATGCCATGAACTGCTCTTCGCCGTACTTGTCCTTGGTCTCTGCCTTGTTCAGACCCTGCAGCGCGCCGTAGTGGCGCTCGTTCAGGCGCCAGTCGCGCACAACGGGGATCCAGTGGCGGTCCGCCGCGTCGAGGGCGATGTTGGCGGTGGTGATGGCGCGGCGCAGCAGGGAGGTGTACAGGATGGTCGGCTCCAGGCCAGCTTCCTTGATCATCTCGCCGCCGCGAACTGCCTCCTCGCGCCCCTTCTCGGTCAGTCGCACGTCTACCCAGCCGGTGAACTGGTTGGAGGCGTTCCATTCACTCTGGCCGTGACGCAGCAGGATCAGATTTCCGTGGGAGTTGTTTTGCTCGCTCATACTCCCAATTCTGCCATGATGTGCGCCCGCGCGCCCCTGGATTTGGCGGTACCGCCTATTCTGTTTATTCTTCCGGGTCTGTTTCTGTTTCTTCCGCTTCGCCTTGCTCACTGCCGTCAGCACCACCGCGCTCCGTACCGTCGCTGGTGCCGTCTAGGTCGGGGGTGCTCGGGCTCTTTGCTTCGGACGCCAACTTGGAAC
The DNA here is from genome assembly GCF_022345965.1 of Corynebacterium sp. ACRQK. GTDB lineage: Bacteria > Actinomycetota > Actinomycetes > Mycobacteriales > Mycobacteriaceae > Corynebacterium. The sequence continues at coordinate 128,450 of NZ_JAKRMU010000002.1, read as the reverse complement.
CCGGTGGCGGCGCCAGCAGCTGGACCTCCTGCTCGGAGGGCTTGAGGTGTGCGAAGGCCGCGAGGTTCACGGTAGGTTCGCCACGGGACAGGCGCCATGCCCACTCGTGGCGAATGGAGGAGGCAAAGCCACGCTCCAGGATGCGGTTGAAGTCCGCATCCGCCCGCTCCAGAACCTGCCCCAGGATCCGCTGAATGTCCTCGCTGCTGGTGTTATCCGAGAACTGGCCCACCAGGTAGATGTCGTTGTTCCGGTCCAGCGTGTAGTGCACTCCAAAGCTGCGGCGGTTGGCGTGCAGCAGCAGCTTGTAGACCTCCTCCTGGCCTTCCTCCACCGCGCGGCAGACAAAGGCTTCCACTCGGAACATGCCGTCCTGTGGAATGAAGATGCAGTTTGTCTTCAGGCGCTTTTCGCCCGGCAGCACGACTACGACGTTGCCGTCTTGCCCGGCCGGCCCCTCGGGGAGGGTGTACTCGACTTCCGCTTCGTCCAGAAGTTCACAAATCCGTGTGCGATCCATAACCCCAAACTACATTTCCGCCTGCCCCGGCGCAGTCACCTTGGATTTTCCCCGGTTCTACCCGGCAGGCTGGCGCTCCCCACGGTGGCCGGCGGGCGGCAGCTCTTCGTACAGCTTGTACAAAGCTTCCGCAGATGCCTGCCAGGAGAACCTAGCGGCGTGGCTCGGGGCATACTCCCCCATCGCGATGCGCAGATCGTCGTCCAACACCAGCTTGCCCAGCGCATCGGCCCAGTCGCCCGCATCGTGGCCGTCCACCAGCAGGCCGGACTTCTCATCCTCCACCGCGATCGGCAGGCCGCCGGTGCGCGTAGCCACGACAGGCGTGCCACACGCCTGTGCCTCCAGCGCCACCAACCCGAAGGACTCGTTGTAACTGGGCACCGCCACGATGTCCGCCGCCCGGTACACGCCCACCAGCTCCTCGGGTGGACGCGGTGCCAGGAAACGCACGCAGCGGCTAATCCCTAGCTCCTCGGCCAACAGCTGCAGTCGCTCCAGCTCGTTGCCGCCCGCCCCGGAGGATCCACCGCAGATCACCACGGCCAACTGCTGCTGAGGGTGCCGGTCCAAAAGCTCCGCCACTGCTCGCAGCAGCACCTGCGGCCCCTTCAATCGCTGCAACCGGCCGACGAAACCAATGACCTTCGTCCGGAAGGGAATGCCCAGTTCGCGGCGGGAACGCTCGGTCGCACGATCCGATCCAGGCGTGAAGCGATCGACGTCTGCCCCCGGTGGGACAACTCTGATCGCGCACGTGGTGGCGTCATAACCCTCAATAAGATCCTGCACCTCCTGGTCCGTGTTTACGATCAGGAGATCTGCATTGTCCACGATCTGCTGTTCACAGATGCGGCGCGATTCCGGCTCGCGCGAATCGCCATCGGCCAGGAAGTTGTTCTTCACCGCCGCCAGCGTGTGCGCCGTGTGCACCCAAGGGACCTGCCACAGGTCGCGCAGCAGCCACCCGACCTGCCCAGAGAGCCAATAGTGCGAGTGGATCAGGTCGTAGCTCACCCCCTCCTCGCGGCAAAAGGCCAGGATCGAGCCCGTAAACGCCGCCAGCTGCGTGGACAGCTCCTCCTTCGACAGCCCCTCGTACGGCCCAGCCACGCAGTTGATCACCCTTAACCCCGGGCGGACGTTGACTACCTCGCCCTGTAAAGGCCGGGTCGCTCGGGTAAATACATCGACGGTGACGCCCTTACGTTCCAGCTGCTCAGCAATGTTTTTCACGTACACGTTCATCCCGCCGGCATCCCCCGTGCCGGGTTGCTCGAGGGGTGAGGTGTGCATGGAGATCATAGCGACGCGCATACCGCCCAAGCTTAGCCAGGTTAGAGCGGGGCTGGGGGTAGGTGGCGTCCACAAAAATTTGCTTAATTCCACCAAAGAAAACGAGAAAGTTAGATAGGGTGCCAAAGTAACGTGCATCACGTTTTGAAGACTGTTTCTAAAGACCTAAGGGATCTACATGACTGACACCGAGCGCCCAGAGGGAACGGCCTGGAAGGACAAGCCTTACCTGAAGTACTACGCGGAGTGGACTCCGCACAGCCTAGAGTACCAAGACGACACCATGGCTAAGCTTCTCGACCGTACTGTCGCCGAACACTCGAGCGCCGACATCCTGGACTTCTTTGGCCAGACGATGACTTACGGAGATTTCCTTAAGCAGGTCAAGAGCGTGGCCGCTGGCCTGCGCGAGCTGGGCGTGCGCCCGGGCGACCGCGTGGCCGTAACGCTGCCGAACTGCCCGCAGCACCTAATTACGATCTTCGCCGTCCACAAGTTGGGCGCCGTGGTGGCAGAGCACAACCCGCTGTACACCGCCCGCGAACTGGAAGGCCCCTGCAAGGACCACGGCGCGAAGGTTGCGGTGGTCTGGGACAAGATCGCCCCGATGTTCCAGGAGCTTTCACGCACCACACCGCTGGAGAAGATCGTCAGCGTGAACATGATCGACGCGATGCCGCTGGTGAAGCGTCTGGCTCTGAAGCTGCCGATCAAGTCGATCAAGGAAAAGCGCGACCAGCTGCACGGCGAGGCACCGGGCACCATTCCGTTCTCCCAGCTGCAGAGCGCCAAGTTTGGTGGCGACGGATCGGACATCGAAAACTGCCCGGAGACGACACAGGACTCCCCTGCGTTCATCCTCTTCACTTCCGGTACGACCGGTAAGCCAAAGGGCGCGCAGCTGACGCACGGCAACGTCATGTCCAACGTTATCCAGGGACAGTCCTGGATCAGCGGCATCGGCGAGCGTGGTCAGGAGAAGTTCCTCGCTACCCTCCCCCTGTTCCACATCTACGGCCTGACGCTGACCGCCGCACTGGCCGTATCCACCGGCGGCAAGCTGCTACTACTGCCGAAGCCGGAGATTCCGCTGATTGTGGATCAGCTGAAGCGCGAGACCCCCACCTACATGCCGGGTGTACCTACCCTGTACGACAAGATCCTGGCTGCCGCGGATGAGCACAACCTGGACCTGCGCGGAATCGCCAACGCTCTGTCCGGAGCGGCGCCACTGCCGGTGCACACCACTCTGGAGTGGGAGAAGAAGACCGGCGGCAAGATCGTGGAGGGCTATGGCCTGACCGAGTCGGGCCCGATCCTCGTGGCCAACCCTGTCACCCCGGAGCGCCGCGCGGGCTACATCGGCATCCCGTTCCCGGATACGGAAATGCGCGTGGCCGACCCGAACGACTTCAGTAAGACCATGCCGGACGGCGAGCCAGGCGAACTGCTAGCCCGCGGCCGCCAGGTCTTCCACGGATATATCAACATCCCGGATGAGGATCAGCCGTTCCACGAGGATTGGTTCTGCACTGGCGATATGGCTGTGATGGAGCCGGACGGCTTCATCAAGATCGTCTCCCGCATCAAGGAAATGATCATCACCGGTGGGTTCAACGTCTACCCTGCCGAGGTGGAGGAGTTCCTGGAGGAGCACGAGCAGATTCAGAAGGCCGGCGTGGTTGGCCTGCCGCAGGAAGACGGCTCCGAGGAGGTTGTCGCCGCAGTTGTTCTGGAGGACGGCGTGAGCGAGGCCGACTTCGACCAGGACGCCATCCGCGAGTGGGCTCGCGAGGGCCTGACCCGCTACAAGGTGCCGCGCCGCTACTTCGTCGTCGACGAGATGCCGGCTGATCTGATCGGCAAGATCCGCCGCCGTGAGGTTAAGGACCTGATCATGACAATGCTGTAGGCAGGGCTGGCGCACCCGGTAGACGCGTTAAGCGTGGCCGGTGCGCTCACGGTGCTTACACCCGGGCCAGCAGCACGGGCGGCGCTTCCCCTTTTCTAGCTCTTCCCGAGTTCGGCGAATACGCCGGGCTCGGGTTTCGGCTTTCTTGGCACCCCAATAAACCACCTTTAGGGTCCAGAATTACCCAAATTGATATTGTTGTGAAAACAATACTGTAACCTGTATCACATGCGCGAATCGGGATGCCTCGTCATCCACGCGCCACCCGTACGGCACTCGTACGCCAACTAAACACCAACTGGATACCACCTGAATACCACCTGAATACCAACCGAGTACAAACCGAACGCCATCAATACACACAGGAATGCAGGTGAGTCGACGATGACAACCACGCAGAACCCAGCGCACACAGCCAAGGGCGCGGGCACCCCAGCCGGAGGCGCTAGCGCCTCCCCCGGCGCACCCCAGGCCAAGCGCCCACCCGGCTGGAAAGACTCCAAGAAGTACGCCTGGACGTTCAGCCTCTTCCCGGCGGCCATTTCGCTGATCGTGTGGGGCGTTGCCTCCTGGCTCAAGGCCATCAACGGCCCCGACCTGCTGATCCATATCACCTGGTGGGCCGGCCCCATTGCCGTGTTTATCCTGATCCCGCTGGCGGACGTGATCCTCGGTCGCGATGGCGAGAACGTACCGGAAGAGTTCGTCCCCTGGCTAGAGGAAACCAAGTACTACCGAGTAGTCACGTACCTCTACTTCCCCATCATGCTGGCCAGCCTCATTGCCTGCTGCTATCTGTGGACAAGCTCGGATCTGTCGATGGTTGACCGCCTGGGCCTTGCCTGGTCGATGGGTATGAGCTCCGGCATCGGTATCGTTGCTGCCCACGAACTAGGCCACAAGAAGGGCAGCTTCGAGCGCTGGATGGGCAAAATCACCCTGGCCATCCCCGCCTACGGGCACTTCTACATCGAGCACAACAAGGGCCACCACGTGAAGGTCGCCACCCCAGAGGATCCCGTGAGCTCCCGCATGGGCGAGAACGTGTACACCTACCTGGTCCGGTCCATCCCTCACCAGATCCCACGCGCCTGGAATATCGAGAAGAAGCGCCTGGAGCGCAAGGGCAAGTCCCAGTTCCACCTCAGCAATGAGGTATTGAACGCATGGCTGGTTACCGTGCTGGTCTGGGGTGGGTTGTTCATCGCCTTTGGCATCTACATTCTGCCGTGGATGCTGGTCCAGGCCGTGCTGGGCATTGCTCTGCTGGAGTTCGTGAATTACCTCGAGCACTACGGCCTGCTGCGCCAGAAGCAGCCGGATGGTCGCTACGAGCGCTGCACCCCGGAGCACTCCTGGAACTCCGACAATCTGACCACCAATATTTTCCTCTACCAGCTACAGCGCCATTCGGACCACCACGCGAACCCGACGCGCCGCTACCAGTCGCTGCGCTCGGACGTGAAGGCTCCGGAGCTGCCAGCCGGCTATGCGACGATGATCGCCATGGCTTCGATTCCGCCGCTGTGGTTCAAGGTCATGGACGGTCGCCTGATGAAGCACTACAACTACGACGTCTCCAAGGCGAATGTTTTGCCTGGCAAGGAAGAAAAGCTGGCTGCGAGGTGGCAGCGATGAGCACGACCACTCCGACCGCACCCACCATCACCCCACCCAATCCAACGATCCACTATGCGCTCAGTGGCGCAGGAACGGCAGTTGGCGCTTTCTTCCTGCTCCTCGCGGTCTTGGGCTTGTTCGGCGTTCCCGCTTTAAGCAACGTCGTTCCATGGCCACTGGTGATCAGCCTTTTCTTCCTGATCCCCGGGATCGCCGGCTTGTGGCGCGGCCCCGGCCAGCCCTCTACGTACGAAATCCCCCGCCCGAAGCAGCGCAAGTTCACCGACAAGAACCGCGCGGCTAAGGCTACTTCTTCTAAGTGACGCCTCTGGCCTCCGCCCCAACCACCTCAGCTCAAGCGAAGGAGTCTCCCCATGTCCGTTTTCCAATGCCCTGTCTGTGACTATCGATTCGATGAGGCCGTAGGCGATCCCGCCGAAGGTTTCGACCCCGGCACCTCGTGGTCCGAAGTGCCGGATGATTGGTTCTGCCCGGACTGCGGTGTCCGCGACAAGATCGATTTCGAGCCGGTCGCCTAGCCTCAGCCAGTCGGCTGGTCTCAGATAGTCTCAACTAGTCGATGTTCACGCCGACCCAGATCGGCTCCGGCTCCAGCACTACTCCGAAGGCGTCAAGCACTCCGGCGCGCACGGCGCGCGCCAATTCCACCACATCCGCACTGGTCGCGGAACCGCGGTTGGTCAGGGCCAGAGTGTGCTTGGTGGACAGGGAAGCCCGCTCGTTCCCTGGCACGTGCCAGCCCTTCGCAAACCCGGCGCGCTCGATCAACCACGCCGCCGAAAACTTGAACTGCGGCTCGCCTGCACCCGCGCCGCCTCCAGCGCCAGCACTCGCACTGCCACCCTTTACCGGATACAGGGGCATCGACTCCGCCTCGGCGTCGCCGCACTTCTCCCGCACGGCGGCCACCACCGCGTCGCGCGCCTCCTCGCCGGTGACGATCGGATTCGTGAAGAAGGAGCCCGCCGACCACGTATCGTGATCCGCGGCATCCAGAACCATGCCCTTGCCCGCGCGCAGTTCCAGTACGGCCTGGCGCACGTCCGCAGCGGGCCGTCGGATCTCCCCGGCAGCAGCCTCGTCCGCATCCACGCCTAAGCGCCGCGCCAGCTCCCCGAAGCGCAGCGGCACGCTCAACCCGTCGGTGGTCAGCCGGAACTCCACGGCCGTCACCACAGCCCGCGAGGTGAACTTCAGGTTCGAGTAGCGATACCCCAGGTCCAGGGCGGAAGGTTCCACCCACTCGAGCTCCCCGCTCGTACGGTCATACAGCTGCACGCGCCGCAACACCTGCGCAACCTCCGCGCCGTACGCTCCGACATTTTGCACCGGCGTAGCGCCCACCGAGCCGGGAATCCCGCTTAGGCATTCCAGCCCGCCGAGCCCAGCCTCGACCGTCGCGGCCACCAGCTGATCCCATTCAACTCCCGCAAAGGCTCGCACCACGCCGGTCTCACGGTCGATCGTCACCCCTGTCTCGCCTGTCGCGTCACCGTCAACGTCTTCGCTATCGCCTACGTCATCTTTGCCCGTGCTCAACAGCACCACAACCAACTGGGATACTGCATCCCCCTCGCCCACCACGAGGTTCGATCCGCCGCCGACGACAAGCAGTGGCTGCGTGTGGGCGTCCAAAAAAGAAACGACCTGGGCAACAGCCTCCGCTGAAGAGCATTCGACAACCCCGGCAGGTGCGGCGCCTATGCGCAGGGTGGTCATTTCGGCGAAGGAACGGCTGGTCACACGGGTGCCGGGGATGGAAACTGGGTCGGCACCAGTGCCGCTGAGGCGCTCCAGAAGGTGGTGCGCGCGTTCTTCGGACGTGAAATGTGCGTTATTAGTCGAATCAGTCACATCACTAAAGGTAGTCTGTTGGCATGACTACTCACAGCGAGAACACTGCAACGATTAACTTCCCCATTGAAAAGGTCTACGAGGCACTCTCCTCCGCAAACTACTGGGCCTACGAGGTCGAGAACATTGGCGACGAGCCGGGCGAGGTGAACTCTTTCACCCCCGAGCCGATCGAGGCCGTCCTCTTCGAACTACTACCGAAGTCCGCTCTGCCGGAGGCCGTGCGTGGCATGGTTTCCCAGGACCTGAAGCTCAAGCGCGTCGTCGAGTTCGGCCCGCTGGCTGACGGCACCACCACTGGTAAGGTCAACGCAGAGGTCAAGGGCGCACCGGTTTCCTTCTCCGCAGATGTCACCCTGACCGGCTCCGGTGACTCCACCGAGCTGAAGGCCGACTGCGCCGTGGACGTGAAGATCCCGATGATGGGCGCCGTCCTGGAGCCGAAGGTTGCCGAGTGGGTGGAGGAGTTCCTGACCCGCGAGGCCGCCCTGATCCAGAAGTGGATCAGCGACAACGCCTAAAGACCTTTAACGAAAAAACTCACTCACCTGGAAGGCTCGGTTGACCCGCGTGGCTGACCACGCCCACAATCTCAAGGCCCGTTCGTGGAATACGGACGGGCCTGTTGGCGTCCCTACCCGCGGAACGACTGGCTACAACCGTCTGCGCAAGTCCGACCGCTGGCTGGTGGCGCAGCCGCGGGTACAGGCCCAGCTGCGGAGTGCCGTAATGCACGAGCACCGCAACCCCGTGGCCGTCGACGTCGGCTACGGGGCTTCCCATACCACTACCTGCGAGTGGGCTCGGTGGCTGCGGACTATTGCTCCCTCGGTGGAGGTCACCGGCCTGGAGATCGAGCCTTCCCGCGTGCTCCCCGACCGCGAGGGCGTGCACTTCGCACTCGGTGGCTTCGAGTTAGCGGGGTTGCAGGCGGACATTGTGCGCGCTTTTAACGTACTGCGCCAGTACGACGTGGACCAGGTGCAGGCCGCGTGGGACACGATGCGTGCGAACCTGCGCCCCGGTGGCGTGATCATCGAGGGCACCTGCGACGAGGTCGGCCGCCGCTCCTGCTGGGTACTCCTGGATGAGGCCGGCCCGCAGTCCCTGACCCTCGCATGGGACCCACAGGACATCGAAAGACCCTCCGACCTGGCCGAACGCCTGCCGAAGATCCTGATTCACCGCAACACCCCCGGCCACCTCATCTACGACGTCCTCACGGGACTCGACCGCTGCTGGGAACGCGCCGCACCCCTGGCCGTCTTTGGGCCACGAGTGCGGTGGCGCTCGGCGAAGCAGGAGTTCTTGGGTTCTCTTGGTGACGCCCACTCTCCCGCGGCGCGGCTCAACCCGCGCCGCCGCTTGGCGGATAATTCAATTACCTTGCCATGGTCAATGGTCTACGAGCCTGTGCGTTAGCTATCTGTTCGCTGCCAACTCTTGGCTCAACTATGGGCTCAAAAGTGGGCTGTGGCTAAGATACGGGTTGGCACAGCCCCGACGATAAGGAACACTGATACGGGTGACTAACCCACAAAACCCTTCACAGAATCCGTCCTCCAATGCCGACGGCAACGAAAACCAGACGGCTGTCTGGAACACCAGCGGCAACAACAACCCGAACCAGTACGGCTCTGGCTACGGCGGCCCACAGGGGCAGCCGGGACAGCCGAACCAGCAGCTGCAGTTCGGTCAGCCGGGGCAGCAGGGCGCGTACGGCCAGGCAGGCGCGTACGGTCAACCACCGCAGAACATGTACCAGCAGCAGCCAAAGAAGAGCAAGCTTTGGCTGAAGGTCCTTATCGGATTCTTGCTTGTCATTGTTTTGCTGCTGCTTCTCGCCGAGTTTGGCCTCCGCTGGTTCATGAAGGACCAGATTCAGAGCGCGTTTAGGGAGCAACAGCAGGAATCCGGCGTGTCCGAACCCGTGGATCCGGACATTTCCCTGGGCGCTTCCCCAGTGCTGCTGGGAATTGTGCAGGGCAAGATCCCACAGATGACAGTCGATATCCCCTCCACGCTGGACATCACCTACGAGGGGCAGGATAAGTCCAAGCCCAGGGTCACCGGCGAGCCCGCGGTTCACTTGGAGCTGCGGGACATGAAGATGGATACTGACAATCCTGATGACGCCGTGGTGGGCGATCTGCGCCTGCGGACGGTCATTACCAAGGAGATGCTGCTGGCTCAGGCCTCCGAAAGCGCCAGCGACGGCGGTGGGGATGAGGACAACCCGCTGGCTGGGTTCCTGCAAGTCACTGACGTGCGACCCAACCCGGACAAGCAGACCCTCAGCTTCGAACTCACTGGCGGTCTGGCGACCTTCGAGGTCAAGCCAGTTATCCAGGACGGGAAGATGAAGATGGAGATGGAGAACGTCTCCCTGCTGGGTATGGATCTTCCTGAGTCCTTCACTCAGGAGATGGAGTCGCAGCTGGAGGACTCCATCCCCGCTGATGTCCAGGGCGGCATGGAGTTCGAATCCATCAACGTCACCGACGAGGGGCTGGAAGTAAACATGCATGGCACGGACGTGAATTTCGCCGAGCTGGACACGGGCTCCGCCACCAGCGGCTCGGGCAGTGGCTCTGACAGTGACAGCGGATCCGGTGGTTCCGGCGGCGGCAGTGGCTCGGGCAATACCGAGGACGCGGACCTTACCCGCCCCTGGAAGGAGGACGGCCCGGTCGGTTCCTCCGACATGGCCGCCTAACAGCGCCCCCTAGGCTCCCCAAGATTCTTCTAGGCGCCCAGCACCTTCGCTGCCGCGGAAACCCCCAGGCGGGTAGCTCCCGCCTCAATCATTGCCAGGGCCGCATCCCAATCGCGGATGCCACCCGAGGCCTTGATCCCCACCAGCCCCGCGGCGATGCGCTCTTCCTCCCCCATGCCGAACGGCGCCAGCTTCCCCAGCTTGCGCAGCTCGTCGGCCATGATGCTCACAGCCTCCACGCTCGCTCCACCCGCCGGGTGGAAGCCCGTGGAGGTTTTTACGTAGTCGGCTCCCGCCTGCACACATGCGCGCACGGCCGTGCGCAGCTGCTCCTCGTCCAGCAGTGCGGACTCCACGATCACCTTCAGCACCAGCGGGTGCGGCACGGCCTCCCGCACGGTGATCAGCTCCGCCAGAAGCGCATTCTGATCCTTCGCCAGGGCCGCCGCCACGTCGATCACCACATCGATCTCGTCAGCTCCCAACTGCGCGGCATAACGCGCCTCGGTGGCCTTCACCAAAGAGGCGTGCTTGCCGCTCGGGAACCCGGCTACGGTAGCGATGCGCAGCGTGGCGTCAGAACCCAAAGAATCAGAAGGCACCACAGAGCCCAAAGGCAACATAGAGGGCGACACGCACACCGCGCCGCACCCCAACTCCGTGGCCTCGCGGACCAGGGCCGCCACGTCATCGCGCGAAGCTTCGGGCTTCAGCAGCGTGGCATCCAGGATGGCGGCGACGGCCTCGCGGGAGACCTTAGAACGATCGAAAGAAGTCACCAGGAACCACCCGCATTATCCAGCACGTCGCGGATCGCGGGGCGCACGTCCTGCCAGTAAATACCGACGATGACCGCCGCGATGATCCACAGCAGCTCGATTGCGATGAAGAAACTCAGGATAGACAGCGCCACCGCACCGCCCATCAGCATCAACCAGTTCTGCTTCTCGCGGTCGATAACCATAAAGGCATCGTCGCGGGTGCTAGCCAGCTGCGCCAGGCCGATGGCCGCCAGCACGAAAATAGCAACTGCCAGCGCCAGATTAATGCCCGAGTATGCGTAGTACAACGCCGTTAGAACCATGTGCATGCCACTCAGCCTAACGCAAAGATCAGCTCAGTCAGGGAGTAAATCGCCAGGCCAGCCAACGCGCCCACAATCGTGCCATTCACACGGATGAACTGCAGGTCCTTGCCCACCATCAGCTCGATCTTGTCGGAAGCCTCCTGCGCGTCCCACCGCTCAACCGTCTCGCCGATGATGCCGGTAACCTCGCCCGCATAGTTATCGGCAAGGTAGCTGGCCGCCCCGACGATGCGCCGTTCAAGCTCTTCGCGCAGGTCTGGCTCTTCTTGGATACGACGCCCATACGCCTCCACCCATTGCGCAATCTGTCGGCGCAGCAGTGAATCTGGGTCGCGGGACCAAGAGGTGAGTGTTACGCGGGTGGATTCCCACAAGCGGCCGGGCATCGCGGTGACAGGCCCGGAGGTCATGACGTCGTTCTTGAAGCCCTCCACACGGGCGATCATCTTCTCATCGTGCTGGAGGTCCTGTGAAAGCTGGTAGATGAACGAACGCAGCTGGCGGCGCGCATCGTGGTTGGGGTCGCGACGAACGTCGCCGGTGAATTCCACCAGTTCCCGATACACGCGGGAGCCCACGAGTTCGCGGACAAATCGAGGTGCCCAGGCCGGGGTGCGCTCGTCGATGAGGCGGACCACGAAATCCTCGGAAGTGCGGGCCTTGTCATCCATCCAGACGACGATTGCGTCGACGGCAGGCTCGGTGCGGCCTTCCTCGATGAGTTGCTCCAGGCCGCGGCCCAGCGGCGGGCCCCAAGTGGGTTCGCTGAGCTTGTCGATGACCAGGGCGCGGAGGACATGCTCTGCTTCTTGGGGGTTAATGCCGTTGACTGTGAGGTCGATGATCTTGCCGACTTCCTGCGAGACGCGGTTGGCGCCGCCGTCGTTGACAACCCAGTCGCTGGCGCGCTCCGGGATGCGCGCCTTGCGGAGCTTGTCGCTGATGAGTGCGGCATTGAGGAAGTTTTCTCCAACGAATTCGCTGAGTGCGTGGCCGACCTGGTCTTTCTTCCGCTTGATGATGGCCGTATGCGGGATGGGGATGTGCAGCGGGTGGCGGAACAGGGCAGTGACGGCGAACCAGTCGGCGAGGGCGCCGACCATGCCGGCTTCGCTAGCTGCGCGGACGTAGCCGATCCAGGCGCCTGGGTTGCCCTGGTATTCAAGCCAGCGCATAGCCACATAGATGAGGGTCGCGATGACCAGTAGCCCGGTGGCGATGGCTTTATGTTTGCGCAGTTCCGCCCTGCGGGCGGCTTCGGTGGCCGGGTCGGGCCCGGGCACCTGGGACAGCGGTGCCGGAGCCTGGGACAGCGGTGTGTCAGAAGCAGTCATTATTCAATTATGGCACTGCTAGGGGTGCTAAGAGGGTTTCGCTGGGGCTCGGCTGTGGGCTGAGCAAGCGTTGCACTATGTCCAACAAGCTATCCAGGAAGCTAAATGTCGGAAAAGATGCAAAATGTTATTGGGGATTACCTTCACTAACATAAAAGCACTGGTCAGGAGGTTTTCAACCTCAGCCGCAGAAAGTTGAGCAAAAAGAAATGCAACTTTTCCGACACTTTGCGCCCATCCCACCTTTCAGAAGCAATCTCCGGCACCCCCACCTCCCAGACAAAGCAAAACCGCGCCACCGGAAGCGGTGGCGCGGTCTGCGCAAATGGAGGCGCTTTAGCTCTGGCTTCAGCCTTGGCTCAGGCTCTAACTTTAGCTAATCGCTAACTAGATGATGCGACCGGAACGTTTCTTGTAGTCGCGGTAGTTCTTGCGACCTGCGCGGATGCACGCAGAGGCAGCAACAACAGCAACAACGGACATTACCACGCCGATAATCAGGTACGTCATGCCGTTTTCCTGAGTGCCGGACATGTTGGTAGCCAGACCAAACATGATGGTACCCAAACCCGGCATCAACAGCAGCCAGAAGCCCATGCCGATCCAAGTGAGGGAGCGCTGCAGCGAAGAGTGCGGCGCATCAAAGCTGGACGGCTGGTAGCCATCAACGTAGTAACGCTCCATGTGCAGGTTCTCACTGAGTGCCATGGTTCTCTCCTACTTTCTGATACTTGTCTTGGAGTTGATCTTAGTCATCCTTGCCGCGGAAAGCGGCACGGGTGCGTTCCTTTGTGATAGCTGCCACAGCCGTCAGCGGGATACCCGCCGGGCAAACGTCAGCGCACTCGCCGTACAGCGAGCAAGGACCAAAAGTCCCCTCGACCTCATCAACCATCTTGCGGGCGCGCTTGCCGCGCTCCTCACGTCCCAGCGGGGACAGCGTCAGGTGCACCAGCTTCGCGCCGGTGAACAGGTGAGCTGCGCCGTTCGGGCAAGCTGCAACACAGGCGCCACAGCCGATGCAGGCTGCGTGATCCAGCGCCTTCTCAGCGTCGGAGTGGTTCACCAGCAGGGAGTCGGCATCCGGAGCGGTGCCGGCCATGACGGACACGAAGCCGCCCTTTTCCATCACGCGATCCAGTGCGGAACGGTCGACGACCATGTCCTTGATAACCGGGTACGCAGCGGAACGCAGCGGCTCCAGCTTGATGGTGTCGCCATCGTTGAAAGAGACCAGGCGCTGCTGGCAAGCGGGCTTGTTCTGATCCGGACCGTGGGGACGGTCGTTGACCATCAGGCCACAGGTACCACAGATACCCTCGCGGCAGTCCGAGGCGAAGGCAAAGGGCTCCTTGCCGTCCTCAACGTACTTGTTGTTTACGTGGTCGAGCAGCTCCAGGATGGACATCTGCTCTGCGGCGTCGTCAACGTCAACAGACTCGAAGTGGCCTTCGGCATTCGGGCCCGCCTGACGCCAGATTTCAAGATGCAGTTTCATTACTTGTAATTCCTTGTCATCAGCGGGATACGGTCGAAGTATAGGGGCTCGGAGTGGCGGATGAACTTGTTCTCGCCATTCGGCTCCCAGGCGGAGACGAAGCACCAGTTGTCATCGTCACGCTCTGCCTCGCCGTCTTCGGACAGGTGGTCATCGCGGTAGTGGGCACCACAGGACTCGTCTCGGTCCAGTGCGTCCACGCACATCAGCTCGCCCAGATCCAGGTAGTCGGCAACGCGGGTTGCGTACTCCAGGGTCTGGTTCATTTCCTCGGTACCGCCCGGGATGTGGACGTTGGCCCAGAAGTCCTTGCGCAGTGCGCGGATCTTCTCGATGCCGTCCTTCATGTCCTTCACGTTGCGGGACACGCCACAGGAGAAGTACAGGATCTCGCCCAGCTGGCGGTGGTAGTACTCCGGGCCGTGCGGGTCGTCGCCCTTGATGGTGGTCAGACGTTCGATGCGGTCCTTGGCACGCTGCAGGGCCTCCTGAGCTGCCGGGGAATCGGCGGCCGGAATCTCCTCGCCCAGGTGCGGCGCCAGGTAGTTCGGGATGGTGAACGGCAGGGTGAACCAGCCCTCCACGGAGGAGGACAGCAGGGAGTTAGCACCCAGACGGTTCGCGCCGTGGTACATCCAGGAGGACTCACCGGAGCAGAACAGACCGTCGATGGACGTCATCTCATTGAAGTCGGTCCACAGGCCACCCATGGTGTAGTGGCAGGTCGGGGCGATGCGCATCGGGGTCTCGTAAGCGGACTCACCGATGGCCTCTTCGTACATCTGGATCAGGTTGGAGTAGCGCTCGCGGATCGTGTCCTTGCCCAGACGCTGGATAGCGTCACCCAGATCCAGGTACACGGAGTTCTTCATCGGGCCCACACCGTAGCCAGCGTTGATCTGCTGGGCGTTGGCGCGGGAAGCGATGTCACGCGGAACCAGGTTGCCGAAGGCCGGGTAGCGGCGCTCCAGGAAGTAGTCGCGCTCGTCCTCCGGGATGTCGTTCGGCTTGCGGTCGTCGCCCTTCTTCTTCGGAGTCCAGATGCGGCCGTCGTTACGCAGCGACTCGGACATCAAGATCGTCTTGGACTGCCAGGTGGAGTTCACCGGCAGGCCCGTCGGGTGGAACTGCACGAAGGATGGGGACGCCATGTAGGCACCCAGCTCGTAGGCGCGCATGATGGCCGAGGCGTTGGAGTTCTTGGCCAGCGTGGACATGTGGTACACGTTGCCGTAACCGCCGGTGGCCAGCACGGTTGCGTGGCCGGTGTGAGCCTTCAGCTCGCCGGTCAGCAGGTTGCGCATGATCACGCCCTCACAGCGCCCGTCGTTGACGATCAGGTCAACCAGGTCGTTGTGAGTGAAGATCTCCACGTGGCCGGCACCGATCTGGCGGTACAGCGCAGAGGTGGTGGCCAGCTGCAGCTGCTGACCCGTTTGGCCACGGGTGTAGTAGGTGCGGGAGACCTGAACGCCACCGAAGGAACGGGTTGCCAGGGTGCCGCCGTACTCGCGGGAGAACGGCGCGCCGACAGCGTTCATGTGGTCGATAACCTTCGGGGACTCCATAGCCAGGCGCCAGCAGTCATTCTCGCGACAGCGGTAGTCGCCGCCCTTGACCGTGTCCTTGGCGTGCAGGTAGGTGGAGTCGTTATCCAGCTTCTTACCGCGGGAGGAGTTCACACCACCCTGCGCAGCGATGGAGTGCGCGCGACGCGGGGAGTCGTGGTACGTGAACACCTTGACGTCATAGCCCAGCTCGCCGAGTGCGGCAGCTGCGGCGCCACCGGCCAGGCCGGTGCCGACGATGAGGATGCGGAATTTGTTGCGGTTCAGCGGAGACACCATTCCGAAGTGCTCCTTGGCGTACTGCCACTGCTTATCCTGGCCGACTACGTGGGGTGCGTTGTCCTTCAGGACCTTGCCGAGGGTCACGCCCTCAACGACGGATTCCGGCGCAGTGAAAGCAGCGACGGCCTTGTCGTAGTCGAAGTCCGCGGTCTGATTGTGCGGGTGGTTAGTTACTTCGCTCATTTAACTCTCTTCTCCTTGTAACCAGACTCGCCGTTATTGCCCAGCCGGGACGAACGGGACCTGATCAACCAACCCAAACATCACAGCCAGCGGGATGGAGATGTTGCCGATCATCACGATCGCGGGCAGCAGGTAAGCGATCCACAGCATGACCTTGCGGGTGCGGTGGCCGGTAATGCCCAGGTCCGAGGTGGCAGTCCAGATGCCGTGGGACAGGTGCATGAACAGGATCACCATCGCCAGGATGTAGAAGATGGCTACAGCCGGGCGGTCGAAGGATGCAATCAGGTTCTGGTAGGCAGCGTGTGCGCCATCAGTCGGGCCCTGGAAGTCCTCGGAGGCGACCGGCTTTACGCCCATCGTCAGGTCCAGGATGTGGAAGATGATGAACAGCAGCAGCACGATGCCGGTGACGATCATGCTGCGGGCGGTAAAGGTGTTCCAGCTGCTAACCATGCCCTTGCGGCGGTAACGGCCGCGGGACTGGTGGGCACGGCCGGTCAGTGCGAATGCGCACCATACGTGCAGGATCAGGCACACCAGCAGCACGATACGAGCAACCCACAGGAAGGACTCGTGCGGCAGCAGCGGGTAGCCGAACTCACGCAGGAAGTCGGCGTAGGTGTTGAAGGATTCGGCCCCCATGTAAACCTTCAGGTTTCCAACCATGTGAACCAGGACGAACAGCCCGAAGATGATACCCGTGATGGCCATCGTCAGCTTCATCGCCCACGAAGGGAAGCCTGGCTTCTCGCGCAGGCTCGAAGTTCTCAGTTTTCCGTGAGCGATTGCCTCACGGTCGTCATATTTAACAGTCATGGCACCTCCAGTGTCATAGACACTGTATGTGCTTAAGCCCCCGTCGGACTACTTGTGTACCTGCATATTCCCGGCCTTACACCCCGTTATGGGGTATAGCATTTCCGCAATACAAACCTTGCAAAAATACCCATAACGGTACGACCGTACTGTTAGATTCCCCCCTAAGAGGCCGTCGCCGCGCGGCGTCACACTGGTCACACGGCTTTCGGGGGTTACCCTGTTCCTTTCTTATTGACGCCACGCCCCAACCCCTTCACGCCCACTACCCACCTCACAGAGAATGCGGGGGTGGTGGCGCGCGCTGGCGGTGGGCGTCAGAAAAGATATATTTTTATAGCTTTACCCAGTGATCCGGGGAACCATGCTTAGAACCGCCATCTGCATCCCGGGCAGCTTCGACCCCATCGGCCCCGTCGGCGCGGTGTTCACTGAGCAGCGTCGGTCCTTTCACAACGATGGGCTCGTGGCCGACGACGACCTCCTCGCCCATGACCCAGATCGGACCGACCTTGCGGTCGCCCTCCTCCAGCACCAGCTCTACCTCACCGGGGCGAACCTCCACACGCAGGCGCTCGCCGTGCAGGGTGATGTGGTAGGTCAGGGACTCCCACTCGTCCGGCAGACGCGGGTCGATGGTGAATTGTCCATAGAAATCGCGGAAACCGCCGAAGCCGTTGGTCAGCGCCGTCCACGCGCCACCGCACGAGGCGATGTGCACGCCGTCTGAGGCGTTGTGGTGCAGGTCGCCCATGTCCACGAACAGACCGCGGTAGAAGAACTCCTCGGCCTTGTCCTTGTAGCCCAGCTCCGCGGCGATGATGGACTGCACGACGGCCGACAGGGTGGAGTCTCCCGTGGTCAGAATGTCGTAATAGTCGTAGTCCGCGCGCTTGACCTCGGTGGAAAAACGCTGTCCCTGTAGAAACAGGGCCAGCACCACGTCGGCCTGCTTCAAGATCTGGTAGCGGTAGATCGTCAGCGGGTGGTAGTGCAGCAGCAGCGGGCGCTTCGGGCCGACTTCCGGATCGTCCAGGTCCCAAATGCGGCGGTGCAGGAACTGGTCGTCCTGGGGATTAACCTTCAGCTCCTCGTTGTACGGGATGTACATGCACTCGGCAGCCTTGCGCCAGAGTTCAACCTCGGCCTGCGTGATGTGCTTGAGATCCTGCAGGTTGCGGTATTCCTCCGGGCGCTCCTTTTCCATCTGGCTTACCACCGCCGCCGCGACCTCCAGGTTGTACTGGGCCATCACGTTTGTGTACAGGTTGTTGTTCACCACGGTTGTGTACTCGTCCGGGCCGGTCACAGAGTGGATCTCGAACTTGTCCTGCTTGCTGTTGAAGAAGCCGATGGACATCCAGAACCGGGCGGTTTCCACCAGCAGGCTAATGCCTTGCTGCAGCAAAAACTCCGTGTCACTGGTGGCATAAACGTACTTCATCAGTGAAAACGCGATGTCGGCATCGATGTGGTACTGCGCGGTACCCGCCGCGTAGTAGGCCGAGGATTCCTGGCCGTTGATGGTGCGCCACGGGAACAGGGCGCCGTCGTGCGACAGCTCCAGCGCACGCTGCTTGGCCGCGGGCAGCATGTCGTAGCGGAAGCGTAAGGCGTTGCGCGCCAGATTGGGGTTGGTGTAGCAGAGGAACGGCATCACGTAGATTTCCGTGTCCCAGAAATAGTGGCCGCCGTAGCCGGAGCCGGTCATGCCCTTGGCTGGCACACCGTTGGTCTCCGCGCGGGCGGAGGCTTGGATCAGCTGGAAGATGTTCCAGCGCACTGCCTGCTGCAGCGCGGGCTGGCCGGCGATGCGCACGTCGGAGCGCTCCCAGAAGCGAGCCAGCCACTCGGCCTGGTTGTCCATCAGGTTGCTAAAGCCCACCGACTTTGCACGGTTGATGGTGCGGGCGCAGCGGAATGCGAGCTCCTGCGGAGCCACGTGGCGGGAGGAGTGATACGCCGTGAACTTCTCCAGGCGCATCTTCATCCCCTTCTTGCCGTTCAGGTGGTATGTCACGCGCGCGACGTCCTCCTCCACCTCCGTGGAGACCTCCACACCGGTGTCCACGCCCGTGTCCGTCTCATCCGAGGGATTGTCGATGTCCAGGATGTGGTCCATGGAGACCGTCACGGTCATGCCCGAGTGGTTGATCTGGTAGCCCAGCGTGGCGCGCTCCGGCTCCGTGCTGGACTGATACTTCGGAATAAACACACGATCCTGGAACTGCTCGCCCTTGCGCGGGTCGAAGCCCTCCTCGCCGGCCACGCGGGCGTTGTTATCCGGGAACTCGCCCTGGCCATCCTCGCGGTTTAGCAGCTGGGAGGAGACCACAACGGCGGCCGGCGCGTCCAGCAGCTCGACCTCCAGGGACTGCAACGCCAGGTGACGTTCCAGGAAGCTCACCATGCGCTCGGAGGTCACGCGCACGTGCTTGCCGCCCGGAGTACGCCAGACCAGGCTGCGGCGCAGCACACCTTCGCGGAAGTCCAGGCTGCGGTTGTATTCCATGACCTCTGCATTGCCCAGGCGTAGCGGCTCGTCGTCGATGTACAGTCGCATGGCCTTGGCGTCCGGCACCGAGACGATACTCTGCCCCGTGCGCGCCAGGCCGTAGGCGTCCTCTGCGTGCTCGATGTCCCAGGTTTCGTGCACACCGTTGATGAATGTGCCGTGAGTATGGGAATCGCGGCCCTCCTCCGGGTTGCCACGCAGCCCCAGGTAGCCATTGGACAGCGCAAAAAGAGTTTCAGAAACGCCCAGATCCATGGAGTTCGGTCGGGTCTCGACCAGCGCCCATTCGTCAACCGGGTTGTTGTCACGATCCACAGACTCCAGCGGATTCACGGCACCGTGCTTGCTGTCCGCACGGAACCCTTCGGCACGCAGGTCACCTCCGTCGACCGGTCGCTTATAACCCGGCTCCGCTCCCTCTCGGCGGGTTGCTAGGAAGTCTTTCAGCCGCTGGTCTTCCGGGCTGCGCTTGGTCTGTCGTTGCGCGTTGATTCCCATAGTGTTTCCGGTTTCTCCGTCTAGTTCTGTCTAGTTCCGTCTACTTCTTTATAAGCCTGCGTAAGCCTATGTAAACCTGCGTAAGTCTTTGCAGTTCTGTGCCGGTTGTTCGTCTAAAGGCTCAGCGTGTAAAGGTTCTGCGTGTTAGCCCCCGGCCACGTACTCTAGCCCAGCAAGTCCGCCAGATCGTCGACCACGATGTCCGCGCCGTACTCCCGCAGTGCCTCCGCGCCTGCCCCGCGATCCACGCCGATCACCAGCCCGAACTTGCCGGCCTTTCCACTGGCCACACCACTGGTGGCATCCTCCACCACCACCGAGTTCTCTGCACTGGCGCCGAGCTGCTGTGCGCCATACAGGTACGTATCTGGTGCGGGCTTACCCGGCAGGTTCTTTTCGGACGCCACCTTCCCATCCACAACAACCTCAAACCGATCGAGCAGCCCCGCCGCCTTGAGCACCGGGCGGGCGTTCTTCGAGGAGGAGACGATCGCGATTTGCGGAGCCTTCTCCCCCGCTGCGACGCGATCCTGGATGGCATCCAGCAGCCGCACGGAGCCCTCGTAGGCCTGCACACCTTCTTCCACCAGATTCAGGAAGTCCGCGTTCTTGCGGGCTCCCAGGCCGTGGATCGTGTCCTGATCCGCGTCATCGTCCGCGTTGCCCTCTGGAGCCTCAATGTCACGGCTGGCCAGCAGGGCAGCCACGCCCTCGTCGCGGCGGCGGCCATCCAGGTAGTCAAAGTAATCCTGCTCGGTGTAGGGCTTGGCTCCCTTGGCCTCCAGGAACGCACTGAACATCCGTGCCCACGCCTGACGATGGAGCTCTGCGGTCGGGGTGATCACACCGTCGAGGTCGAAAAGTACGGCGTCAAAATCAAAGAGAGATCGGGCGGGCGGGGTGCCAAAGGTGGTGACGGACAAAGTCGGGCTCCTTCCGGGGCGCCTTGGTGAATGTGCGGTCATGCGTGCGTGTTCGTGTGCCCACCAGTCTAACCAGGGGGTCGGACAACTGTCCGTGCAAGGAGGTTGCAAGGAAGTTGCAAGAAAGCTGCGCGGAAGTGGGCATAGGAAAACCGCCGGGTGAGGCGGGCTCACACCGGCGGTTAGATCCGTATCGCGCTAAGCAGCGCTAGCTGTACGCAAGGCCTTAGGCGATGCCGTTTTTAGCCTTGAACTCCAAACGACGGGCATGCAGAATCGGCTCAGTATAACCAGCCGGCTGCTCCAGACCCTTAAACACCAAATCCTTCGCAGCCTGGAAAGCCACAGACTCATCAAAGTTCGGCGCCATGTTGCGGTAGTTCGCATCACCAGCGTTCTGCTCATCCACCTTCGCAGCCATACGCTGCAAAGACTCCAGAACCTGCTCCTCGGTCACCACACCGTGCTTCAACCAGTTAGCCAAGTGCTGGGAGTTAATACGGCACGTCGCGCGGTCCTCCATCAGGTCAATGTCGTGGATATCCGGGATCTTGGAGCAACCCACACCCTGCTCCACCCAGCGAACCACATAACCCAGGATGGACTGGGAGTTATTGTCGATCTCCTCGGCGATCTCCTCAGCAGACCAATCAGCAGACTCCGCCACCGGAATGGTCAGAATGTCACCCAGAGTCTCACGACGACCCTCCGTACGCAGCTTGTCCTGCACCTCGAAGACATCCACCTCGTGGTAGTGGGTTGCGTGCAGCGTCGCACCCGTCGGGGACGGAACCCACGCAGTGGAAGCGCCCTCCTTCGGCTGGCCGATCTTCTGCGCCAGCATGTCAGCCATCAGCTCGGTCTTGGCCCACATGCCCTTACCGATCTGCGACTTGCCCGGCAGGCCGTGCGCCAGGCCAGCATCCACGTTGTTGTCCTCGTAAGCCAGCTTCCACGGCGCGGTCTGCAGCTCCGCCTTACGCACCATCGGACCAGCCAGCATAGAGGTGTGGATCTCATCACCAGTACGGTCCAGGAAACCGGTGTTAATAAACGCCAGGCGCTCCTTAACCTGCGCGATGCAAGCATCCAGGTTGGCGGTGGTGCGACGCTCCTCGTCCATCACACCAACCTTCAGAGTGAACCGCTCCAGACCCAGCAGATCCTCCACCGCACCGAACAGATCGTTAGTGAACGCAACCTCGTCCGGGCCGTGCTGCTTCGGCTTCACAATGTAGATCGAACCGTTACGGGAGTTACGTAGCGGGTTGTTCTCATCCAGACCCGGGATCGCAGCAGCCGAAGTAATGACGGCATCCATAATGCCCTCGAAGATCTCCTCACCGTTCTGATCCAGGATCGCCGGATTCTGCATCAGGTGGCCAACGTTACGCACGAACAGCAGGGAACGACCGTGCAAACGCAGCTCCTCACCATCACGAGAGGTAAACACACGATCCTCGTTGAGCTTACGAGTGAAAGTTCGCCCCGACTTGGTAATAGTTTTTGTCAGATTACCAACATTTAGCCCAAGCCAGTTGCGATAACCCAGAGTTTTATCCTCTGCATCCACAGCTGCCACTGAGTCTTCAAAATCGATAATTGTCGTCACTGCGGATTCGAGGTTCAGGTCCTTCACACCGGCCTTGTCGGTCTTGCCGATCGGGGACTCCGGGTCAATCTGGATGTCGATGTACAGGCCATTGTTGTACAGCAGGATGTCACTCGGGTTGGCCTTGTCGCCGCCGAAGCCTGCGTAGACCTCCGGGTTACGCAGGTGCACATCATTACCGTCGATGGTGGCGGTCAGCTGGCCGGACTCGACGGCGTACTTGGTGACGTCCTTGTGAGAGCCGGACTCCAGCGGTACAACGCGATCCAGGAACTCGCGACCCCACTCGATGACCTTGTCACCGCGAACCTTGTTATAGCCGGTGCCCTTCTCCTGGCCGTTCTCCTCGGAGATGGCATCGGTGCCGTACAGCGCGTCGTACAGGGAACCCCAGCGAGCATTCGCCGCGTTCAGCGCGAAGCGGGCGTTCAACGCCGAAATAACCAGCTGTGGGCCGGGAGTCTCTGCGATCTCGCTATCTATGTTCTGGGTCGTAATCTCGAAGTCGCCCGGTTCGTCGACCAGGTAGCCGATCTCCTTCAGGAAGGCCTTGTACTCCTCCGGGTCCTGGGCACCCTTGTGGTCTTCGTACCAGGCGTCCATCTTCTTCTGCAGCTCGTCGCGAGTGTTTAGCAGCTCGCGGTTACGCGGGGTGTACTCCTCGACGATCTTGCCGAAGCCATCCCAGAACTTCTCCTGCTCCTCGGCAGAATCCTTGCCGATAACGGGAAGTACCTCGGTGTTAACGAAGTCGTAGAGAGTCTTGGCAACCTGAAGGCCGCCGGCTGTTACGCGCTCGGTCTGGGTCATAGTGACGTGGCTCCTCACATATCAATCGATTTACCTATTTAAAGGTCTTTATCCTCAAAGACTAGGTGAGTTCCCTCACGATCGGTATGAAGTTGGTCATAGATTGCATTTTTCCCACCCCCACCGACGGGGAATATCGGGCAAGGTTGTTCCTCTTTTTCTTTGTGACACCACGATTCAACCCGTGGCGCACCACACCTATAAGCGCAGCAAGAGAGCCACATCACGTTTACACGTTAAGGCCTCACTTAGAAATAGTGTGGAGAAAATCTTTACAAGATTCACAAAAAGAGGAGCCACCCCCACACAGAAATATCCCCCTGACCGGCATTGACGTGGTTATTTCGGTTGGTACTCTCATAGGTAGAGACACAGAACGCAGACTTCACCTGGCTGCGCTGGAAAGCACTGTCAGGGATTCGAATATGCGACTCAGTGTCCCCCCGCCAGGAACCCCCGGGCAGGGACCAAGACATAACTCTCCCCTTAATTAGTAAGGAAGTGACCCCCTACATGTCGAACGTCGGCAAGGCACGTACCGCTGAAGAAATCCAGAAGGACTGGGACGAGAACCCCCGCTGGGCTAACGTCGAGCGCGATTACACCGCAGAGCAGGTCGCTGAGCTGCAGGGCACCGTTGTTGAAGAGCACACCCTGGCACGCCGCGGCGCTGAGATCCTGTGGGAAGCAGTTAACAAGGGTGACGACTCCTACATCAACGCCCTGGGCGCCCTGACCGGTAACCAGGCCGTTCAGCAGGTCCGCGCAGGCCTGAAGGCTGTTTACCTGTCCGGTTGGCAGGTTGCAGGTGACGCTAACCTGTCCGGCCACACCTACCCCGACCAGTCCCTGTACCCGGCGAACTCCGTTCCGTCCGTTGTTCAGCGTATCAACAACGCACTGTCCCGTGCAGACGAGATCGCTCGCGTTGAGGGCGACACCTCCGTTGACAACTGGCTGGTTCCGATCGTTGCCGACGGCGAGGCTGGCTTCGGTGGCGCACTGAACGTTTACGAGCTGCAGAAGGCCATGATCAAGGCCGGCGCTGCAGGTACCCACTGGGAGGACCAGCTGGCCTCCGAGAAGAAGTGTGGCCACCTGGGCGGCAAGGTCCTGATCCCGACCCAGCAGCACATCCGTACCCTGAACTCCGCACGTCTGGCAGCTGACGTTGCCAACACCCCGACCCTGGTTGTTGCTCGTACCGACGCTGAGGCCGCTACCCTGCTGACCTCCGACGTTGACGACCGCGACAAGCCGTTCCTGACCGGCGGCCGTACCGCTGAGGGCTTCTACAACGTGCAGAACGGCATCGAGCCCTGCATCGCCCGTGCGAAGGCATACGCTCCGTACGCTGACCTGATCTGGATGGAGACCGGTACCCCGGACCTGGAGCTGGCTAAGAAGTTCGCTGAGGCAGTCCGCGAAGAGCACCCGGACCAGCTGCTGGCTTACAACTGCTCCCCGTCCTTCAACTGGTCTGCACACCTGGACGACGACACCATCGCCAAGTTCCAGAACGAGCTGGGCGCAATGGGCTTCAAGTTCCAGTTCATCACCCTGGCTGGCTTCCACGCTCTGAACTACTCCATGTTCGACCTGGCTTACGGCTACGCCCGCAACCAGATGTCCGCATTCGTCGACCTGCAGAACCGCGAGTTCGACGCTGCCAAGGAGCGCGGCTTCACCGCTGTGAAGCACCAGCGTGAGGTCGGTGCTGGCTACTTCGACCAGATCGCCACCACCGTTGACCCGAACTCCTCCACCACCGCCCTGAAGGGCTCCACCGAGGAGGGCCAGTTCCACTAAGCCGCTTGTTTCCAAGCGCTAGGAACTAGCTGCGCGGGCTGAAAAACCCGCACACTGCTAGGGCTCGGTCAGCACGAGAGTGCTGGCCGGGCTCTTTCTCTTTTCTGACAAACGGCTACTACGGATGAAGCCAATGGCAACTTCACCCATGCCCCAAAGCCTCCGAATATACTGGTGAGCACCATGGGAAAACCGACTGAACGCAGATCTGCACGCACCCCTGCACGCAACTCAGAGCGCGATACCGAGCGCCCCTTCGTCGGCTCCCGCCTTCGCCAACTACGCAAGGAACGCGGAATCTCCCAGGCCCGCCTCGCCGAGATCCTGGACCTCTCTGCCAGCTACGTGAACCAGATCGAGCACGACGGGCGCCCGCTGACCGCCGCCGTGTTGGAGCGCATCACCGCCGCCTTCGGCATCGACCCGACCTTCTTCGCCGACCAAGACTCCACTCGCCTGCTGGCGGAAGTCCAGGACGTCACCCTAGACCCGGAGATCAGCCCCACCCCGGCGGACGTCACCGAACTCGCAGCACTGGTGAAGAACCACCCGGACCTGGCTCGCGCCTTCGTGGACCTCCACTCCCGCTATCGCAACGTCTCGGATACCCTCTCGCTGCTCACCGAGGAGCGCGTGCAGGGCTCCGCTATCCTCTCCATCACGCCCAAAGGTGAGCTCTTCGGCCGGGCCTCCGGGCCAGAGGCGTTCTCCATGCCGCACGAGGAAGTCCGCGACTTCTTCTACGCCCGGCAGAACTACATCGATGTTCTGGATGTAGCGGCGGAGAAGTTGGCGTCCAAAATAAACATCGGGGCGAACCAAATACACCACACAGAACAGATCATCGCCGAACGGCTACAACAGGTGCACCACGTGCAGGTGATCTACTCGCGCGACCTGGGCGATACCCAGCACAAGTTCGACCCGAAGCAAAAGACACTCCACGTGTCGGCAAAGATGCGCCCCGGGCAGATCGCGTTCCGGCTGGCCACCGAGCTGGCGTTCCTCGAGGCCGGAACGACCATCAGCTCGCTGGTGGAGCTGGGGCACTTCCAGTCCGAGGAATCCCGCGCGCTCGCCCGGCGCGGCCTGGCCAGCTACTATGCCGCAGCGCTACTACTGCCCTACCGGCAGTTCCATAGTTCCGCGGAGGAATCGCGTTACGACCTGGAGTTCCTCATGCGCGAATATGGCGTGGGCTACGAGACGGTCTGCCACCGACTTTCCAGCCTGCAGCGCCCCAGCCTGCGCGGTGTGCCCTGGACATTCGTGCGCGTGGACCGTGCGGGCAACATGTCCAAGCGCCAGTCGGCGACGGGTCTGCACCTTTCCAACTCCGGCGGCACGTGCCCGCTATGGAATGTGTACGAGACGTTTAGCTACCCGGGCAAGATCATGCGGCAGATCGCGCAGATGCCAGACGGGAGAACCTACCTGTGGATCGCGCGCACCGTGAACCACCACCGCGCGGCCTGGGGCCAGCCGGGAAAGATGTTCGCCATCGGTTTGGGCTGCGAGCTGCGGCACGCCGACCGGACGGTCTACTCGGACGGGTTGGATCTGAAGGACACTTCCGCGGCGGTGCCGATCGGCTCCGGTTGCCGACTGTGCCCGCGCGATAACTGCCCACAGCGCGCATTCCCGCCGATCCACCGCTCGTTGGAGATCGACCCGCACCGTTCGAGCGTGTCGCCCTACTAACTCGTGCCCCAACAGCGCTAGTCGCCGTCGAAAAGCCCGACGATCTGCCTGCGCTGCAGCTCTCGGCGGTTGTATGTGGCTTCGCGCACCGATTCGTCGGTATCGAAGCTCGAGCCGAGTGCTCCGCCGAGGGTACCTAGTGACGCCGCAAACCATGCCAGTGTCAAATAATCCAGCGGCGTGATAGTGGAGTTCACCTTGTTTTCAAAGAAGGGCACCGGCACAACCGCGGCGCTGACCAGCAGCATCGTCAGGTAGATCAGGGCATAGACGCCGGTAGCGGAGATCAGTACCGTGCCGATGGTGGCCAGGTTATCCATCCGGGCGCGCCACCACTCGACACTGTCGGAGGAAGGCTGTGTGGAGGTTGCATCGGCGCCGACGCTCAACACGGATGGTTCCGCCTTACGGCTATATCCCCCATTCCACAGGCCGTTTTTGTAGATCAACCAGAAGGTCAGGAGTGTAATGGAAAGGATGGTGATCATGATCTGCCGCCACGGGCTGATCAGGTAGGACATCTCCCACACAGAACCGTAGAAGATGCCGAAGCCGCCTGTGGCCACGCCCGTGGCCAGGCAGCTGGAGAGCACCTTGAGCAACTGGCCGGGACGGTTGCCGCGGATCATTCCCAACAGCAGGCGCAGGGTGCGCCCACGGCCTTCGAGCACGCGGGTGGTATCGGCCTCTACGTCGCCGCCCTCGATCTCGTCTACGCCCTTTTCGCGCTGGCCAGCTCCGGCGTGCTTGCCGCAGACCAGGCGCGACAGCTCCTGCCACAGTCCTTCTTTGGCTCGCAGCAGGCCAAAGGCGGGCAGGCACAACATGGTGGCCTTGCCCTGCTCGACGGTCTGGCTGATTACCGGCCTGCGGGTGGTCAGCGGCAGGTCGGTGACGTACACCAGCCGATCCCAGCCGTAGTCGCGCAGGATTCCGGGGGCAGTGTCGGCGAGGCGGACGTTGCCGAACTCGTCCATCGGCAGCGTTCCGGTGCGGAATTCGAGGATGGGTTTGATCCCGGAGACGTGACTCTCCGAGGCCTTAGCGAGCTGTTGGAGCATGGCACGCACGCGCACCGCTGGCAGTCCTCGGTCTGCCAGCAAGCCAATCTTCTCTGGCAAGTCTGGGCACCAATCGTGGCAGGGGTAGGATTTGTCCGAAATCCTACTCCACCTGCACCTAACCAGGGAAATACTGGCCGATCGAACCTTCTTAGAGGTTGATCATGTGGCCGCCGGCGATGCCGTGGGCAGCCTCCTTCATAGCCTCCGACAGGGTCGGGTGCGTGTGAACGTTGCGGGAGATCTCCTCGGCCGTCAGGTCGAAGCGCTGTGCCAGGGTCAGCTCCGGCAGCAGTTCGGAGACGTCCGGGCCGACCATGTGGGCGCCCAGCAGCTCGCCGTATTCAGCGTCTGCCACCAGCTTCACAAAGCCCACCGCGTGGCCCAGGCCCTGTGCCTTGCCGTTGGCGGTGTAGGGGAAAGTTGCGACCTTCACCTCGCGGCCTTCCTCCTCTGCCTGCTTCTTGGCGGCTTCCTCGGTGTAGCCGAAGGATGCCACCTGCGGGAAGCAGAAGGTGGCGCGCGGCATCATCTGGTAGTCGCCGAGCAGCTCGGTCTCCTCGCCCGCGATGATCTCGGCGGCAACCACACCCTGAGCTTCGGCAACGTGTGCCAGCTGCAGCTTGGCGGTGACATCACCGATGGCGTAGATGTGCGAAACGCTGGTGCGCATCTCGTCATCGATGTCGATCGCACCGCGCTCGGTCAGCTTCACGCCGGTGTTCTCCAGGCCGAAGCCCTCCACGCGGGGAGCGAAGCCGATGGAGACCATCACGCGGTCTGCCTTCAGGGTCTCGGTCTTGGAGCCGTCAGCGGACTCGATGTCCACCTCCACGCCCTTGCCTTCGCCCAGGTCGCGGACGGCGGTGGTCTTGTGACCGGTCTTCAGGGTCACGCCCAGCTTCTTGTACGCGCGAGCGATTTCCTTGGAAACGTCCTTATCCTCGTTCGGCAGGACGCGATCCATGAACTCTACGACGGTGATGTCCACACCGAAGTTGGACAGCACGTAGGCGAATTCCATGCCGATGGCGCCAGCGCCGATGATGACCATGGAGTCCGGCTTGTTCTCGTTCAGGATCTGCTCTTCGTAGGAGACGATGTTGCCGCCCAGCTCTACGCCCGGCAGGGACTTGACAACGGAACCGGTGGCGATGATGCAGTTGTCGAAGGTAATGGTCTTGCCTGCGTCGTCACCGTCGGAGACCTCGATGGTCTTGTCGTCAACAAAGTTGCCACGGCCGTGGATTTCCTGAATCTTGTTCTTCTTCATCAGGTAGTGCACGCCCTTGACGATGTTGCCCGAGACCTTGCGGGAGCGCTGGTGCGCAACCTTAAAGTCCATCGAGATGTTGTCGCCGGTGATGCCGTAGGTCTTGGCTTCCTTGGTGATGGTGTGCGCAAGTTCGGCGTTGCGGATCAGCGCCTTCGAGGGGATGCAGCCCACGTTGAGGCATACGCCGCCCCAGTACTGCTTTTCGATAACGGCGGTCTTCAGACCCAACTGAGCGGCACGAATCGCCGCCACGTATCCGCCAGGGCCTGCTCCGAGTACTACTACGTCAAAATGTTCTTTAGCCACAAGCCCCAAGGGTACTTAATGTTTGTCGCTCGTGTTTAGTAGGCTCGTCTGGCTCTTGGTCTCTTGATTTTCTCCTTTCTCTTTTCTTATTGACGCCATCCGTCTCCCAAAGAGCCCACCCCAGCCCTCCAATTAACTTCCGCACCACCAGCCCCATAGGAAACACCCCCGCTTTCGGGTTCAATAGAGAAAGTTTTTCCTCCTTTGGGTTCCCAAAATTCCCGCAGATTAGGTAAAGTCTCCTGTGTCCTTAGAGATTTGCTGTGGATTTCTTGGATATTCCCCGAATATCCACCGAAAACACCCTGCAGGTCTTTTTCACACATTCGACTGAGTACCTCACGCCCCGGGCAAGAGTTACTGACGTTTCCCCAGCGTGCCCACAGAAGGATCAATTCTATGAAGCGAAGCATCGTCCGCACTCTCGCCGCTGCCACGGCTGCGATCGCCCCGTTCGCAACCGTTGCGGTCACCGCGCCGGCCACCCAGGCCGCTAGCGTCTCCGCCACCCAGAAGGCAGACGGCATCGCGCCGGCCACGCTGAAGCTGAACTCCGAGACCCCGAACCAGCCGGCAGATTCCACCACGTGGCGTAAAAACCTCAAGTACTGGAACAACCAGGGCTTCGACAACGTGCAGGAAGTCTCCGCATACTCCCCGTCGATGAAGCGCCACATCCCACTGGTCGTCATCCAGCCGAAGGACAAGGCAAAGCGCGACAACGCTCCGACCCTGTACATGCTGAACGGCGCGGACGGCGGCGAGGGCATCGCCAACTGGATCCGTCAGACAGATATCGTGCCCTACTACGGTGGCAACGATGACGCTAACAAGGGCGCCGTCAGCCCGGGCATCGGCGCCAACATCGTGATTCCCATGAGCGGCGCATACTCCTACTACACCGACTGGGTCACCGAGCCGAACACCCCGTACATCAAGGGGCCGCAGAAGTGGGAGACCTTCCTGACTCGCGAGCTGCCGCAGGCCATCGAGCCCGCGCTGAAGGCTAACGACAAGCGCGCCATCGCCGGCATGTCCATGACCGGCACCACCTCCCTGCTGTACGCACAGCACCATCCAGGCTTCTACGACTCTGTCGGTTCCTTCTCTGGCTGCGCTGCAACCACCACGGGTCTGACCCCGCAGTTCATCAACCTGGTTCTGAACCGTGGCGGCACGGACTTCACCAAGATGTGGGGTCCGGTCAACGGTAAGGTTGCTCGCGACAACGATGCCCTGATTAACGCCGACAAGCTGCGCGGCCAGAAGAACATCTACGTCTCCACCAGCTCCGGCTTCCCCGGCCAGCACGACATGCCGTGGTCCGAGCGCGTGAACGGCCAGCCTTCCTCCGCAGCTCCGGTGATCTTCGAAGGCGCCGTCATCGAGGGTGCTACCAATGCCTGCACCCGCGACCTGGCCCGCCGGACCAATAAGCTGGGCATTCCGGTGAACTACAACTTCCGCCCGGCCGGCACCCACCAGTGGGGCTACTGGCAGGATGACCTGCGCGACTACTGGACCGACTTGGTCAACGGCCTGGGCACGGGCGCCAAGCGCCCGCCGCTGGAGCCGGCCAAGCCGATCTCTCCGGAAGACTACTGGGCAGGCTCCACCTCGGGCTCCCGCTAGTTCTGGATTGCCGTTCCGGCCTTGGCGCTCTCACACAGCGCCAAGGAAGCAGCATAACCAGATAAAACACCACTTCCCCCGCCACAGACCACCTCCGTGGCGGGGGTTGTCCTATGCAGATAGTAGTGTGCCTTACATGAAGCAATCCCAACAGCAGCCTCGTCCTTTCCGCAGCTCCCCCATCGCCGGAGCTCGGGATGCCTACACGGGCGTGGACTTCAACCTCGGGTTCCACGTGCTGCGCTACGACCTGCAGCTGAATTACGACGTTGAACCCAACCATCTGAGTGGCGTGGCCCGCCTGGCGGTCGAGAACTACCGTCCGCTGAAAACCATGACGTTGGACCTGGCCAACAACTTGGCCGTCAACCGCGTGGAGGTCGCCGGCCACGGGGCGGCTGCCAACAACGGGACGATGAAGATCCGCCGCTTCCGGCACAACGGCAACAAGCTGACGATCACTTTCGCAGAAGAGATCGCCGAGGATCAGTCCTTTGACCTGACCATCAAATACAGTGGCTACCCGCACCCGCTGCGCTCCAAATGGGGCGAGGTCGGCTGGGAGGAAACCGACGACGGAGCCCTGGTGGCCGGCCAGCCCAATGGCGCCCCCAGCTGGTTCCCTTGCGACGATACGCCGGATGAAAAGGCGATGTTCCGCGTGGCCATCACCGCCCACCGGGACGTTACCGCCATCGCCCACGGCACCCTGGTGGAGCAGTTCAACAAGGGCAACAACACAACTCGCGTATTCGAAAC
The DNA here is from genome assembly GCF_022345965.1 of Corynebacterium sp. ACRQK. Classification (GTDB taxonomy): domain Bacteria; phylum Actinomycetota; class Actinomycetes; order Mycobacteriales; family Mycobacteriaceae; genus Corynebacterium. The sequence goes on along the minus strand of NZ_JAKRMU010000002.1, from coordinate 96,838 downwards.
CAACTACCCCATGGCCACCTACTTGGCCGCGGTGTACGTCGGTCCCTTCAGGCGGGTCGACTTCCGCAGCGCGGAACTCGGCCGCAAGACCGTCCCGGTGTTCGGCTGGCTCCCCGAAGGCACGGAGCACGCCAAGCAGGTCCGCGAGCTGGTCAACGAGGATTTCGGCCAGCAGACGGAGATGGTCGAGGTCTACTCGGAGCTCTTCGGAGCTTACCCCTTCCCGGAATACTCCGTGGTGGTCACGGACGAGGAGATGGAGATTCCCTTGGAAGCCCAGGGCATGAGCATGTTTGGCTGCAATCATGCCGACGGCAAGCACACCTGGGAGCGCCTGATCGCCCATGAGCTATCCCACCAGTGGTTCGGTAACTCCGTCGGCCTAGTTGAGTGGCGGGATATTTGGCTCAACGAGGGCTTTGCCTGCTATTCCGAGTGGCTGTGGTTCGAAAAGTCTCAAGGCATCCCCGCCGCCCACCATGCGTGGGCGCACCACCAGGCGCTCGCGGAGAAGCCGCAGGACATCCTGCTGATCGACCCCGGTGCGGACGACATGTTCGACGACCGGCTGTACAAGCGCGGAGCCGTCACCGTCCACGCCCTGCGCGTGCTGCTGGGTGACGAGGCGTTCTTCGACATGGTCAAGCGCTGGACCACGCAGCACCGCATGGGGCTGGTGGAAACTCGCGACCTGGAGAACCTGGCAAACACCGTCGCCGAGGAAAACGGTGTAGCCCGAAGTGAGGTGCAGGGGCTGTTCGACCGCTGGTTGCGTCACCAAGAACTGCCCGACTTCCCCGGCGGCGAGGACATCGAGCTCAGCGAGGAGCAGCTGCGCGACCTGCCCGCGGGACCTTCTGCGGAAATGGTCGATGCCTCCGGGCCGGCGCGTGCCATGGATGCGCTGAAGCGCGTTGGACAGCGGCTCGGCGAGCTCGGAGAGAGGCTGCAGGACTAGCCCTCTCTGGAGCTGTCGGACGGATTAACTGATGCGCGCCATATCGCTCGCCACGGTCTTCGTGGCCATCGCCGGTTACCTGGTGATTTGGGTTGCCAACAAGGGGCTGACCACCGCCGGGTACGAAGACTTCATGGTCTACTGGTCGCTATTCTTCGCGATGACGGGCGTGCTGGACGGGCTGATGCAGGAGACCGCCCGCGCCGTCTCCACCCGGCGCGCAGTGATGGACGACCCACAGACTGGCGCTGCGCAGACTGGCACGTTGCGGACTGGCACTGCGCTGGCGAACACTGCGCGGGCAGGCACCCCACGCCCGTTCGCGTTGACGAGCTACATCGCCCTGGCTATCGGTCTGATCGCGTTCGTCACCGGACCGCTGTGGATCGGCCAACTCGTGCCCGGACTGACCGGGTGGGGGCTGGTTCTCATAGCCGTCGGCCTGGCCTGTTATGCGTTCCAAGCGACAGTCTGCGGGCTGCTTTCCGCCAACCATTCGTGGCCGAGCTTCGCCTGGCTGATGGCCATCGATTCCGGAGTACGGCTGGCGCTGGCCGTCGTCGCGTGGGCCTTCGGTTGGCAGCTACTGGCCTACCTTTTCGTCACAGTGATCGGCGCGGCTACCTGGCTGCTGATCCTCACCTGCTCGTCCGCCGCAAGAGCCACCCTGCGCGACCGGGCGGACGTGCCCACCCGCCCATTCCTCTCGCGCACGGTCAAGGCGATGGTCGCCTCGGGTGCGAACGCCGTGATGATCACCGGCTTCAGCGTGCTGCTGCGCTACACCTCGGGTGCAGACGTCGGCCCCGGTGCGCTCGCCGCCACCATCACCGCGATCACGCTCACGCGCGCGCCGATCCTGGTGCCCCTCCAGCGCTTCCAGCCTGCGCTTATCGTGCACTTCACGAAACACCGCGAGCGCGTCCTGCGCGCCGCAGCGCTGCCCATCGCCGCGGTGGGAGCCGTCGCGGCCATCGGCGGTATTGCCGCCTACTTCCTCGCCGCGCCACTGATGGGGCTATTTTTTGACGCCGCCGTGATCTCTTCCCCCGCCACCCTCGGTTGGCTCACGCTCGTCTCCGGGGCGACGGCCGTCCTGATGATTAGCGGCTCAGCAGCGCTCGCGGCGGATCGCCACAATCTCTACACGGCCGGGTGGCTGATTGCGATCATCCTGTCTACGGCGGTGCTCATGCTTGACTATTCCCCCGATACACGCGCCATCTGGGCGCTGGCAGTCGGCCCGAGTGTGGGCGCGGCAGTGCAGCTGGGCGTGCTTGCGCTTGCCGTCCAAAGCACCGCCCAAGCCCCCGCCCAAACCAGAAAAACCGAAGCCTAGTTCCGCCGCTGTTCCGGGGTGGGAATGAACTTCTTGGAAGTCAGCGTCACCACGATGAGACCAATAAAGGCAACGACCGCACCGAAGCCCAACATCTCAGTGTAGGTAAACCAATCCTTCAGACGCGACAGGATCATCGGGAAGAAGAATCCGATGTAGGTGATCGTGTAGAAGAAGGCGGTGAGCCCGCCGAGGTCGTCGGCGCTGGCGATGCGCTGCACCTCCGTCAGGCCGGTGATCAGGCACACGCCATAGCCCGTGCCCAGGATGAGGCCGACGGCGACCGTCCCGGCTAGCGAGCCTACGTGAGCGGTCCAGGCGGCAACGACCATGCCGATAATCACCAGCACCAGCCCGATCTGCTGAGCCTGCGAGTTATTCGGGTTGATGTACTTGGTGGAAACCTGCTGGATGCCAAAGCCACAGGCCAGCGCGGTGGCGGTGATACCAGCCGAGAAGGCGATGGGGTAAGGAACCTGATCCTGCGCCAGGCCCGGCATGATCGCATAGGCCACGCCCGCGCAACCGAAGACCCACGGCGCGATCGGAATCACGGCGGTGAGGAAACGCGGGTGACGCAGGGAGGGCACCTTGAGATCCGACCAGAAGGAGCCCTCCATCTTAAGGTGCGCGTTCTGGCGAGTCTCCGGCACACCGAGGATTCCGATCATGGAGACAGCACAGAGCAAGATGCTGAGGATGTAGGGAGTCTGCCCCGGAGCGGGACCCCATTCCGCCAGCACGCCCGCCAGCGCGGCACCGACGGCGAATCCCAAGGTCAGAGACATAGTTGCGCGACGGGCGCCGGAACCCTCCTGCGCGCTGGGGTCGAACGTCGGGGTGGAAAGCTCCTTGATCCACGCACCGCCTGCGGTCATCACAATGCCGACGGCAAAGCCGCTGAGCAGACGACCGGTGAAGATCAGTGGCTCATTCATTTCACCGGCGGCGATGAGGACACTGCCGACAAGGCTGATGATCGGGGCGGGAAGCATGACGACGCGGCGGCCGTAGCGATCCGAAAGCGGCCCGCACAGCAGCAGGCCCGCTGCGATGCCGGCGGCGTAGCAGGCCAGGAGAGCATCGACGAAGACAGACCCAAAGACGTTTTCACCTCGGTAGAAGACCATCATCGGGGTGAACTCGTTGCCCGCGTAGGCAACCGCCAGTACGGCGAAAGCAACCAGCAACCAGTACTTCTTCTCCGCACGGGTCTTCGCTCCGCGCGTCGAAGGGGAGACCTTGTGGCTGCGCACGGCATTACTCTGCTTGCTCTGCTCGTCCTGTTCGGGTGTATCCACTTCCCGGTAAGTCTCGTCAAATGTGTCCTCGGCCATAGGGGCAAGCCTAGTCACCCGTTAGGAGACCACCAACGCAAAGCTGCAGCTACTACGTTCCACCCAACGATTTAGTCATGGATTTATTAGTAAATTTTCGAGTTATGGATCACACTCTTGCGTATCCTTAATTTCATGTCACCAAACAATTCCGAAAACACGACCGAAAACACCGCAACGACTGATAGCTCGGTCACATCCAGCTCAGCCGATGGAATTGCTGACAAGTCTGGAAACCAACTCCGCCGCTCCACCTCGGCGCCCAAGACCTTGTCCACGGCTCCAACTGCCGAGACTCAGGAGTCAATAGCAAAGGCTCTGCAAACCGTCCTCGACGGCGACTTCCCGGAAGCACGCGAGGAAACCCGCAGCCTACTGGCAGACCCAGACATCCTGCCGCGCACCGACCTGGATCTCGAGCAGTCCCGTGCCCGCACCACCGAGCACCTGCAGCGTGTGCTCGAATCCGGCATGCCGAAACACGCCTTCCGCGCCGACCAGGGCGGTACGGGAGAAACCGGCCGTTGCCTGACCTCCATCGAGATGCTGGGGCATGCCGACCTGTCGCTCATGGTGAAGTCCGGAGTGCAGTGGGGGCTGTTCGGCGGCGCCGTCGGCAACCTGGGAACCGAACGCCACCAGGAGATGGTGGGGAAGCTGATGAACCTCGAGGCTCTCGGCTGCTTTGCCATGACCGAGCGCGGCCACGGCTCCGACGTCCAGCAGTTGGAGACCACGGCGACCTACGACGCGGAGACGCAGGAGTTCATCATCAACTCCCCTACCGCCTCTGCCGAGAAGTGGTTCATCGGCAATGCCGCACGCGATGGCCGCTGGGCGGCAGTGTTTGCGCAGCTCATTGTTCCCGGCGCTAAGAACGCGACCGAGGCAGGCGACGGCCCGGCGGCCGAGTCCGGCGCGACCGAATCTAGCAGCGGCGCACAGGCTGAATCGCAGGGTGTGCACTGCCTGTTGGTGCGCATCCGCGAGGACGACGGCTCCCCCATCGACGGCGTACGCATCGGCGACCACGGCCACAAGGGCGGACTGAAGGGTGTGGACAACGGCACCATCAGCTTCGATAACCACCGCGTGCCCCGCGAGGCACTGCTGAACCGCTTCGCCGACGTGGACGAGGCTGGCAACTACACCTCCCCCATTGAAAACCCGAACCGCCGCTTCTTCACGATGCTCGGAGCCCTGGTGCGCGGGCGCGTGACCGTGGGAGCTGCCGCAGGCGCGGCCGCCCGCACCGCGCTAGACATTGCTGTGACGTACGCGAACCTGCGGCGTCAATTCGCTCCCGACGATTCGCTACCCGAAAACCGCCTGATCGAGCACCGCTGGCACCGCCTGCGCCTCATCCCGCGCGTAGCCCGCGCCTACGGCCTGCAGTTCGCCACGAACAAGCTGATCGCGCGCGTGCACGAGCTGGACCAGCGGGGCGTGGAACCGACCGAATACACCAAGGAACAGCAGGCCGACCAGCGAGAAGTTGAGGCGCACGCCGCAGCATTGAAGGCTGCCAACACCGCCCACGCCACCGATACGATCCAGGAGACCCGCGAGGCCTGCGGCGGCGCGGGCTACATGGCCGAGAACCTGCTGACCACGCTGAAGGCCGACTCGGATGTGTTCACCACCTTCGAGGGCGACAACGTAGTGATGATGCAGCTGGCAGGGAAGGAACTGATGACAGGCTTCGCCAAGGAGCTCGGCGGCCTGAACCCGATGGAGATGGTCCGCTTCGGCCTGGATAGCTTCGGCAACCTGCTGCGCCGCCGCACCGCCGCGGACGCGCTGATCCAGAACCTGGTGGATACGTTCAGCGACTCCGAAGAGACCTCGCTGTTCGATCTGGCCTACCAGATCAACCTGCTGAGCGAGCGGGAGGATCGCCTGATGCGCTCCCTCGCCCGCCGCCTGCGCCCCGCCCGCAAGATGGATGTGGACGAGGCGGCGAAGGTGGTCGATCGCGCGCAGGATCACCTGCTGGCCGTCGGCTGGGCACACGTGGATCGCATCATCTTCGAGGCCTTCGTGGAAGCCGAGTCCAAGCTGGATTCAGAAGACGCGCAGCGCGTGCTGGAGCAGGTGCGCCTGGTGTACTTCCTCAGCTGCATCGTGGACAACGCCAGCTGGTACCTGGAGCAGAACCTGCTGACGGGTACTCGCACTAAGGCCGCCCGCGCAGCGCTGAACGACCTGGTGGATTCTCTGGGACCCTGGTCGCAGACGCTGGTGGATGCCTTCGGCATTCCGGATCACATCACGGATCTGAAGCTGATGGAAGGCTACGAGGCGATGGTTCCCAAGTACGAGTCGGATCCGGCCGCGGGGCAGGCGGGTTAGCTAGGGTCGGCTACCCGTGCCACGGTGCGGCGACGAGGCGCGGTGCCCTCCCCAGAACATTTGTGACGCCACTAGTTGCCTCTTCGCCGTGCGCCTCGGCAAAGCCGTCCGTGCTCAGCCCCAAGAGGTATTGGCCGATCCCGGCCATTCCGCACATCAAAGAGCCGGAGAACGTCTCCTTGGTGTTGGCGCCTGCCATGTCTGCAGGCATAGTTCTCTCCACCAGGTCCCGCTGCGCAGCCGTTAGCCAACCGGGCTCCCAGGGCAATTCCACTCCGGCGTCTGCTGAGGCTTCCTCCAGCACTGCAACTACTTCGAGCACACCGATGCTGCCGTGGCATGCGGATAGCCCCACGTGGTCGCGCTCCTTCAACAACTGCGGGGCAATAAGCTGCAACACCTGTTGGGCGCGGTCGCGCAAGTCAGCATCCACGGAGCGCATGAGAGTTACGGCGAGCAGCCCATAACCCGCCGCTCCATGGCACCAACCGGCGGCGATGCTATCGGGTTCGCTCCGCTGCAAGAAATCCACGATGTGCTGTACAGCGAGGCGGGCGGTATGGGGGTTACCGCCGATTCCCAGGTAAGTATCCACGATCCCTGCGAGCCCGTGAGCATAGCCACAGAAGTCCTCGTCATTCCAAGGTTGGAGGCTCAACCACGTTTCCAGCACTTGCGCGCCAGCGGCTACTGCCGAACTAATGTTGAGGTAGGCCTCTTTACCTTCCACCTCACCAAGACAACTGAGGACGCGAATGTTGCCTGCCAGCCCGTTGATAACTTCCAGGTCGCTCACCGCAAGCCCGGCGATCTCCTCTTCGCTCAACCCCGCCCAGTAGTCTCGCAGGTCTCTTGCTGCTTGGGAGATGAGATTGGGAAAAGCTTCGTCGCTTGGCGGCGTGGCACTGGCACGGCACTGCGCCAGAGCCAGCAACTGCCCCATAGTCCCCGAGCTCCATCCGGAAGGCGTGTGCTCCCAGGGTGCGACCAAAGGCATGCCTCCGGTTCCACCAAGTTGTTCACCAAGGCTGGACACAGCGCGCTCCAGAAGTTCTCGGACCGCTGTAACGTCGCACGTCTCGGCAGGAATTCTTCCCTGATCTGCAGCGCTGACCAGGCAAGCAAGGAAGTAAAGGCTGCCCGCTGCCCCGCCATAAAACTGGTCAGAACTGGCACCTGGCTGCCAATTGCGGTCGAAGTCCTCCCCCACCGTCGAAGCGAGGAAGTCGGTGCCGAAAATCGACTCCGGGTTGTAGCCTGCCCGCTGCACAAGGAAGTCGGCGATCTGCCCGAGTAACTCGAGTGGAGTTCCGATTGTGCTTGCGTATTCCTCCGGCGCGTTGAAACGATTCTGCTGGTAACGGCCGATAAAGCTAGCATCGATCCACTTCAGCTGGTCGGCCACGGCCTGCTCTAGTTCTCCTTCGCTCTTGGCTCGCAAAGCTCGCAGGTTGCAATGGACCACCGCAGCAGGACTGCGCACGATTTTGGCATGCGCCGAATCGGTTTCCGCCTTGTCCCCGACGCCCAGGGGGCCACTCTCCAGGGCTCTGCCATCCAGGCTCCTGATCTCCCTGGAATCGCGGGCAACGCTAAAGGCTGGGTAATCATCTTCCGCCAATGCGCTCATCTCTGCTTCCCACAGCTGCTTATCTCCCCATAGAAGGATTTGGGCATTCGCCCACGCAACCAGTTCCGGATCATCAACAATGTGCGGGTTCGCTGCCACGTTACGCACGTGTGCGTAACGGTAAGTCGGAGTGAGAATCACACGGCTCCGGATTTGGGAGTGCTCGGCCACAATCCTCTCCACAGTGTCGCTGGAGTCTGCGAGGGCTCGAATGCCGGCCTCAAAGCCCTGGCGAACAGCCAACCTCACCTCGTCGACCGTGGCATCATCGCGATCCATGTACACCCCCGCCGGATCCTCTTCAGGCATCGTGGAGATCATTTCAAAGCGTCGCTCGCCATCCTCTCCCACGGTTACGCGGGGAACCGGGAAGGGGAACTTCGCTCCTTCAGCCGTGCGTTGGCGGATCAACCCGGTCTCAACCGAGTCCGCCCCCTTTCCGATGCGGTGCGGCAGGAGTCCGACGCGCAGGACTGTCTGGTTGAAGCGCTGTTCGTTCTCCGTTTCCCACAGACCCAATTCAGGCTGAAACAGCGTTTCCATATCGATCAGAGTGGGCAGCCCTTCAGCAGCCAGGAAGTTGCCGAAATGGAAGTCCGTACCGGCCAGGACATGCCCAAGGGCTAACCACTGGCCAGCCGCGTGCCAGTACGCTACTGCCGGACGTTCGCTTTCTTCCACGTCCGTGATGTACTCCGACCAGCCGTGATCTGCAGAGGTTATGCACCGTGGCGCACGCGGGAACCCCAGCCGGTCAGTGATCTGCATCATCGCAGCATCGCTATCCATGGCGCGAGGTCGGTAGATTACACTGCGGCCTTCTGTGAAGTCGATGCGCAACACCGTGTGGTGCCCGCAGTGGGGATCGCCAAGGCCACCTATCACCTGTGTCACTGCTTCCGACAACCGCTCGGTGCTTGGTTTTACGGCGTGACTTGCACGCACAACTCCAGCATCCAGAAGCTTAAGTTCGTCTTCAAGCAGGTGTTGCTCCGCCTCAGCGAACGCAATCGCGGAGCGCTCAAGCGCCCAGGCTAGGCGAATCGCCACGGCGGATTCAGGGTTGGCTTTCAACCGTTCACCGCTGATGAGCTGTTCCTGCAACCAGCGGCCAGCGATCCGTGCAGCCTCCAGGGTCCACTGTTCGACTACCGCATCTTGGAAAGGTTCTACCCGCGGCCAGCTGTTCTCGGAGGACGGCCCAACCAGTCGGCGAAACGCCGGGAAAATGTACTGCGAGAATTGAGTGACGTCTACGGCCTCCCCGGAAGATCGAAGATCCTGCAGGTCAGCAACAGCATCACAGATATTCTGCGAGAGCTCCAGCACCAGCTCCCGCGGGTAGCGATTAAGAAGCGAGCGGTGCGCCGCCTGCACAGCCGCGTTCACTTCGCCTTCGCTAATCCAACTGTGCTCGACAATGCGTTTGCGGAGCTTGTCCCGAATAGCTGCGGACTTGGTTAAGGCGATACTCATGGTGTCGCCTCCTTAGAATGCGCACCTGCACGCGGCCTCCGGGTGGCATAAGCGAGCGTCAGGATAAACAACCCTGCTGTTACCCCGAGGAAGTACACCACGCTAAACGCAGGGCTCCATAAGAACTGGCTGGGGTCGACCTGTTCGTAGGAACGGGTGCCATTGGCGAAGGGAAGCAGTGAATGCATCACGCGCTGGGCCGGATCAGAGCCATCAATCATTCCCTCGAAAAGCATGAGCCAGCCCAGGGTGACGGCAATGGCGTAGCCCATGGCGCGGATCGCAATGGACAGCGCTGCGGCGAAGAAGACTGTCCCTGCAGCCAGCAAAACAGTCTGAGCGGCCAACGCTACATATTCGACGGGCGCACCGATGACTTCGGAAATCTCAAGCCCCATCAGCTTTGTTACGGCCAGGGTGACGACAGTCGATAGAACTCCGGTAACTAGGAAAGCAACCACGGCTGTGAGCATCGTCCAACACAGCTTCGCACCCCAGGTAAAGACCCTAGTGGGCATCATCAGAGCCTTGAGTTTGGACTGTCGAGTGGATTCCTCCCGCAGAAACTGCCAGCAGATCCACACCAGGAGTCCGTAGACACCCACTTGGAAAATTCCTGCTACGGGCATCCGAGCGGAAGGCACCGTTTGCCCGCCATCGCCGTACTTCAGAATCAGGAAAGTAAAGAAACACGACCAGGCTACGGAAGCAACGGCCACGAGCGCCATGATCGTATGGCCAGTTCGCCCTTCCTTGAGTTGGGTAAGTTCGGCGCGCAGTGCCCGCTTAAAGCGTGTAGCGACGCTTGGTTGTTGGGTTTGGCGCGGTGCTCCCGCTTTTGTTCCACTGGTTTGCTGTTTTGTGCGATCAATCGTTGGGGTGCTCACTTGAATTCCACAGCTCCTTCTGTGATGCGGTGGAACTCTTCTTCGAGAGAACCACTGTGTTCCTCGAGATGCAGCAGGTCGACTCCTACCGAGCGGGCTGCGGCCGATACCTCCAGCGGTGTCGCCGCCACACGAATGGCGCGGTTGACGGTGACGGGGTCTCGCCACTGCTGCGATTGTTTGTTTTGTTGTTCTTGGTGGTGACGCCACAGCTCAGCGACAACCGCCTCATCATCGGTGGAGCGAAACAGCGTGCACGCTGTACCCCGATGCGTTAGTTCATCGAGCTCCCCCTCCCAGAGGGTTTCCCCTTTACCCATGATGACGAGGTGCTCTGCGAGTCGCTCAGAATCAGAAAGGAAGTGGCTGGACAGCAGGGTGGTGCCACCGTTTTCGGTGTGCTCGCGGATAAATCCGCGCAACCATGTCATTCCGTTCGGATCCAGGCCGTTTACCGGCTCGTCGAGAATCAACACCTCAGGATCGTGAAGCATTGCTGCGGCGATGCCGCAACGTTGACGCATGCCGAGGGAGAACTCCCCGACCTTTTGGTCAGCGACACTGAAGATTCCGCACTTACTAAGGCTTTCGTCGACCCTCGAGTCCGGCAACCCCGCAAGCTGGCTGAGAATGCGGAGGTTCGCCCGGGCACTCAAGGCCGGGTCTAGCCACTCTGCGCCCAACAACGCCCCTACCGTTTGAGAGGGTTCCGGTAATTCTGCGTAAACACGGTCGTTAATTAGAGCCTTGCCGCTGGTGGGTTGGTTCAAGCCGCAGATGGTCTGCAGAGCGCTGGATTTGCCGGCGCCGTTGGGGCCGGCAAGGAGGGTAACTCTGCCCCGCGGCACGTGGAAGGTGAGGTTATTCAGCACCCGCTTGGAACCCAATTTGAGGCTGAGGTTTGATACCTCGATAGCCGTATCTGCTGGACGAGCTGAGTCTTCGTTGTGGTTGGTGGTGGAGGGATTCTGGATTACTGCGTTGGTGGTCATGAATTAACCAAGCTCCTCGTTGTGTGGAGTGTGCTTTGAGGGGTGATCTCTTCGACCTCTAACCGGTCCGGATGAAGCCTGAAGACCTGATCGGATTCCTCCATGGCAGTCGGCCGGTGCGCGATACTGATGACGGTGATGCCTCTGCGACGGATGGCGCCCATGACTTTCTTTTCGGTTTGCACGTCGATGGCGCTCGTCGCTTCGTCAAGAATGAGAATTCGCGGTGCTGCAGCGAGTGCGCGGGCGAGGGCCAACCGCTGGCGCTGGCCGCCCGAAAAGGCGGAGCCCATCTCTCCTACCGGGGTGCTCAGCCCCAGGGGTAGGGCGCGGACGGTCTCCAGCATCTCCGTATCGCGGAGTGCTTCAACGATAGTGTCATCAGCAATGTCCCGGCCAAAGGCCACGTTTTCCCTAATCGACCCGGAGACCATATGCGTCTCTTGCGGTACGAAGCCGATGATGCGGGCGCGTTGCTTCGGCTCCATCTCGTTCGCCGGCACTCCGCCGATCGTGAGTGATCCCGTCGACGGTGAGGTCAAGCCACACAGCATCCTGGCCAGGGTGGACTTGCCGCAACCGGAAGGGCCGACCAAGGCAGTGTTTGCGCCGGAGCGAATCTCAAAGTTGAGGCCGGTGAATACATCTTCCCGAGCACCGGGGTAGCGGTAGCTCAAATCGCGTGCGGCGATCGTGTTCCCGTCCGTCGCCTCTTGATCGCCAAAGGTCTCCTGAGGTGCGGAAAGCACATCATCGACTCGAGTGATAGACGCCCGCAGTTCCGATAGCCCGGATAGCGCAGTGAATGCCTGCGTGAGGTTACTGATGAGAATGGAGAACAGTCCGCTGGAGGCAACTACGGTACCGATGGTCGTCGCCTCCGATCCCACCGATAGCGCGATAACAATCGGCAGCAGCGGTCCAAACACGGTCAAAGCGCCAGTGAGCGCTGTGGTATATCCCGACCAAAGGCTGCGGCGATAGCTCGCTTCAAGGCGCTGCCCGTTGGTTGTGCTCCACTCGTCATAGAAGTGCCCCTCAGCGGCGCTGATACGGATGGGCGTCATAGAAACGATAGATTCCAATTGCTTGGCCGAACCCTTCGCTCCCGTCAGCACAGCGTCCCGGCTGTACTGCGAAGTTCGCGAGAATGTCACTGCGAAGATGGCCAGCAAGACAGCTGCAACCGCCATGAACATCAAGCCAATGATCGTCCACATGTAGGTCACGATCACCAGCATCGTCACGACGAGCAGGCCATTAAAGATCACCGTGGTGCCATGCGAGGCCAGAGTCATGGTGATGATCGGCGCCGAGTTCAGGCTATAGAGCATTTCTCCGGGTGAGTGCGAACTGAGGTACTCAAGCCGAGCCGTAAGAAGCTTCTGATACGACTCGGCTGACAACCTGGAATCGATTGCCTTGACCAGGCGGGATTCCATCCAGGTGCGAGCAATGGACACTGCGAGGTAGGCAGTAGCTACTACGCCGACGAGCAGAAAGGCCTCTGTTCCCGGAGAGATCCCACCATCGTTACCACTCAACGAATCGATGATCTTGCTGGTGAGCATAGGTGCGCTCGAAGCCATCCCCATGAGGACAGCACTGAGCAGCAGAGCTGCACCGAGGAGTGCTTTGTTGGCACTCACGGCCTTCCCGATCACGCCGAGCGAGGGGGAACGCCGCAATTCGCTGACACCAAGGCGAGCACGTGTCAGTGAGGCCTTGACCCCAGTCGCATCTGGGATGGTCCAGTAGAACGCACCCTGCCTTTCCAAGAACTCGCTAAGCGGAATGTCATGGCGCCCTGCGCCCGGGTCGGCCAACCGAACTGTGCCCTGGGTGATCTTCTCTACGAGGCAAAAATGATCCCCGTCGAGGTGGGTTAGTATTTGCGCTCCGGAGTTTAGGTTCTCCCGCATCTCCTCGATGCCGCCGGTGCACTGGATGCTGGGCACCTCGAAATCCATCAGGATAAGGCGGACTTCCTTGCTGCTAAGGCCATCGCGGGAAACAACATACTTTTCGCGCAACTCATTGAGTGTCGTGTCAACCCCACAGCGGCGAAGCAGCATGGCACAGCAAGCCAACCCGCATTCTGCGCTTCGAGATTGCTGATAGATCCTGTATCTCATGAGGTCCTCCCCCCGACGAATGCCGGAACCGGTGGTGTTTCTGTGTGGTGTAAACGTTCTGGCGTGTACCCGGGGTACAGGGCATGGAATAGGCCACCGTAACCGTTGAGAAATCCCATGTCCCGCCTGTTATTGGGGTAACCGCAATATCCTCGACCTGTGAAAACAACGTTTTCAGTTAGGCGTGACAGCTCTTCGAGCAATTCGCGCGCGGCACCCCTGTTCCCCGCATCACCCAAGTAGCGCTCAGCATGGCGCAGGGTGAATAGCTCGCCAGAAAGTCCGTGGCACAGGGAGATATCGTGTGCGTTGGTTTCGCTGGTACCGAGCTGAGCGATGCGCTGCTCCATACTTTTCTGGTATTCGGGCCAGAGCTCTTCCCCAATGTCTCCGAATCCGCTGTGCAGGAGGCTCAGCATCATTCCGCTGGCCCCATTGCACAACGCCAAGGGCTTATCGACGCCACCATCGCCCAAAATCAAAGCAGCTTGGGAAGCGATACGCCGGGCGAGCTTGTGTTCCGTTTGCACGCGCACAGTTGCGGCACTGTCCGCTGCGGATCCCGTGAGGCGTCGCATGCTACTAACTGCGAGGAGCGTGCCGGCCAAGCCGTGAGCGAGTCCAAGTTCCGCCGAATCGCTTTCCGCCTCCATTCGATGCAGCAAGCGCGACTCTGCCTCGTCCAGAGTGCGTACGAGCCGAAGGTCGCGCAACGCGATATTTCGGGTGCTCGAGGACTGCTTCGAGAGGAACACCAATGGAGCGAGCCAGCCGCCGAAGAAGTCCCCCAGTTGGTCTTCGTTGCTATCCTCCAGCGCCTTTTCTAGTGACGCCCCTAGGGAGTCAAAAACCTGGCGTGTCTCATCGTGGTTCAGCTTTTCGATGAGCCCAGTAGCCAAGAGGGTGGTTCCTTGCCCGAAGGCGGCCCACACGTGGGGGTTAGCCTGATGCTTCGAAAGCATCTCCAGCAGGGTGTGTTCTAAAGGCTGTCCGCAGCGTCGTTCAAGGCCCAGCGCCCATGCGGTTCCGTCAGAGTAAAACATGGATGGGCTTTCCAGCGTGTACCGCACACCGTTATCGCCGATGGTGTGGCATAGCCAGCGCCGTGTTTCCAGCATCCCGGTTTCCTGACTCTGCAGGTACGCGAAGAGCTTTTGCTCGGGTCGGCATGCCCTTTCTTCCAGTTCTCCCCAGGCGTTTGTCGTAGAAAATGGGGAAGAAGTAAACCGACTGCTGGCGAGAGTTTGATGATCGCTCCACGCCTGCCCAACGATCATCTCTGCATTGGTCCGTAGCACGTCGATCTGTCTTTCTCCGTCCGCCGACAGGAAGTCGGCGAGCCTCTCGGTCGGGCGGGAAAGCCTTTTCGAAAAACTTTGGTCGGCAATGTGCACCCATGGATCGTCGGGAGTCACCGTGCCGTCGGCATTGTCAGCGAAGTTGGCACTGGATTTGCGCGCCCACAGCCGCCCTTCGATGTCCGCTTGGAAATATGGAATGTCTAGATCAGCAATCTGCTGAACCTCTACTCCCCCAATCAAGCGCGGGCTGTTAAATCGACTGGGCCCCGACCTGAGCATCTCCGCCGGATCGTCCTTCCCGGTGGTCGCCTCGGGCATCAGCGTGGCATCTAAGATCGCCTGATACCCACTGGTCGCACGGATGACCTGACGCCACCTCAGAGTTGTCTGAATCTCCTCTAGTACCTGGTGCAGCTCCACAGCTTCGCGCCCCTCTGTGTGCAGCAACCAGTCTCGTATGCTTTCCACTTCAGCGATAAGGAGCTCGAATGCCTGCGCCTTCTCTTCAGCGGTCACGATCTTGCGTGGCAGAACCGTCGACTCCGGCAAGAGCTCTTCACTGCGTTCAAAGGCAATTGCATCCGTTCCAGCATTGACAGTCTCGAAAACGATGTGGGTTGGCTTCTCATCTGTGGCCAAACCCAGCCCGGCGAAGTTCCTCCACCCCGTTAGTCCTTGCTGTGCGCTTGGGATTAGTCCGGAAGAAAGGATGTCGGTTGCATCAACCTCCACGCCCTCCGGGGCACGCAACTGCACTGCGGTTTCCCCGTCGATGATCATTGGCGTGCTGGCGGCGCTGCATCGCACGTTGTCATTATGTAGATCCGTCGTTCCCAGGATGTGAGTGGCAGCTACCAGCCTCCCCGCACTCTTAAAGAAGTGCTGCGGGTCGAACTGATCGGCATCGCACTCATCTACAAACTCCTGCCAGCAGTAATCACCGCGATCCCAGGTGGGTGGGACATGTTCGAACCGGCCTGCGCCAAGCATCTGGCACACACGGTCGATGGCTAATTCCCCCTGCCCGCTGCGGGGCTTGTATACAAGCTTTCTGGTGTCTGCGAATTCAGACGAGTTCCTTCCCACCAGCGTGAGGAACGTGACCGAGCGCCCTTCGTTATGAGTCTCTTCATCGTGCAGTTCTATGCCCACTACCGACGAATCCACTTCCAGATTCAAATACTCTGGGATGCGGTTACGATCCTGTTCAAAGCGGTGCAGGCATTCTAGGATCGAGCGCAGAGCAGAACGGACAATATGCTCCAGACGCTCTGCGAGCAGTGGAAACTGAGCATCCACAAGTGCCTTACGTTGTTGGGGGGCGCGCAGAAGGCTGCAGAACTTCTCCAGCGCTTCGGAAGAGTCTGGGGCCGCAACATAATCAGTGCCCTCGCGCCACATATGAAACGCCGCGATAAGGCAGCGCTGGCTGGCCCAGCGCACTCGTTTGTCCAACCACTCGCAGGCGGAATCAACAACCGGGGCTGCGTTCGCATAACTCTTAAAAAGGGGCGAATCACCTCCGACAGTGTCTTCTAAGAGCTGGGCACGGAAGTTTTTTATAAAGGGGGTCAGATAAGTAGAAAAGTCAGATTGCGAACAGGGAGATTCAGACATTAGTCCCCTACCTTTGCAGTGCAGTAAATGTGGTGAATATGAAAGCTCAGTAAAAGTGGTGAATTATGGCGTCAGCAGAAGGCGAATAAATAAAACTAATGAGTATTAAAAAAGACATCATGGTTGAAGCTATAGTTCGCTAACAACCACGATGCCCAGAGAGTTTTTACTAATCGTCCTTAGACCGGTGGGCGATCGCATAACCAACGAAGGAGAAGATTATGGCAAGCGCGGCTCCAACGAGCATGTTGTCCATAGTGACTCCGGCAGCGATACCGAACACCATCCCGACAAACGGGTAAGCCCATTCTTCAGTAGTGTATTTAGACATTCTTCGAATCCTTTCCACTAGCCTCAAGAAGGGTGCTTATCCGATCCAAGGCCAGCTAGCTTTTCTCGTCGGTTTTAGTGAGCTTTAGCAAGCGCTGGAGCACTTAGTGGTGGGGCACAGTGCAACAGAAGCGCCGATCGTTGCTGCGATGATCGCCGGTGCGATACCGCCGTCAACGTCCTGGTCATCGTTGATCATGTTGCGGATCTCGTCGTTGTTGTAGTGGTTGACGAAGTTGGACATGGTGTTTCTCCTTTACTGAGATTGGTGTAGCTACAGCTAGGTGGTGTTCTCTCAATGGTTGTGTTGACGCTGTAGCGCTGAACAGTGGAATTTGGGTGAGGTTAGGAAGGAAGACCTAGTTGCAGGAAGGCATGCACTCGACGGACAGGGTGCAGTACTTGCCATCATTACCCAGAGCGTCGCTGATGCCCATCTGCAGGGAGCGGTCAGTCAGGATCTGAGCATCGAGCTCCAGGTCCAGCTCCAGCAGGGCTCGGTCCTCGACAATTGCAGTGGTGCGCTCATGCGTTCCAAGAGCCATTGGTGTTTCTCCTCCGAGAGTGTTGTGTTCTTGCGTAACCGGTTGGCCACGCATCGGTGGTGCTGAGGATGCGAGTTTTTCTGTCTCCTCAAGAAAGCCGAAGTATCCGCGGTTTTCGACGTACTTAACAAGCTTCGAATTCTCACTAACGTCATGTTTCTCATGCCGTTGTTCCTCGATTCCCATAGTTGCATCGCAGGCAATTCCAGAAAAGGCCAAACAGGGGTTCCGGTACGAAAGTAGACTTGATGTAGCCCAAAGTAGATTGCGAAGTTCAGTTCTTGGCACCCGAAGGTACCTGTGCTTAAAAACGGAAAAACACCTGGAAAATCCCCTTTTTCTAGCCGCACGGCCAATGGCCCTGCGGCTTCTTCTGCTCGACAAGGGCCCCGCAACCGCGACGTCAGAGCTCCCATGCTGGTGTTTCTCTTATGCGCAGTAGCTATCGGGCTGAACCTTGCTCTCGCCCCTGATGCCTACTCCACCGAGCTAATTCTGATCTCGCTTAGCCTCTGCGTGTTCGTTGCCCTCGGCCTGCGTTTTCCACGTCTAGCGACTCTGCTCTTCCTGGTTACCTTTACTCTGGCGATCCTCTCTGGAGTGGATGAATTCCCCGCCTTTATCTTCTTGGCACCCGTATTCTGTGGTGTCATCGCCTTTGCGGGTGAACTCTTACTCACCATTGCAGTGACTCTTGGAACATTGGCTCTGGGGCTACTTGATACAGACGTCGAATCATCGGAAGAATTGATTACCAACATCGACCCCTCTGCGCTTCTGATGTGGTCTATCCTCCTTCTCATTGGCTCCTTTTCTGGTTGGGCTTTCGGATTCCAGGAACGCAGGCGGCACCAATTGGCCGCGGACTGGCAGAGAGAACTAACGCAACGCCGCCAGGAGCTCGCTACCACTCTCCATGATTCTGTGACTGGCCCCCTAACTTCCGTTGTATTGCGCTCCGAAACCATGCGTCTCCAACTCGACGCGGAGGCAGACGAAGACACGAACAACGAACTTCTGGACAAAGAATCACTCCGCAATAACCTCGAAACGATTGCGGACAGCAGCCGAGAAGCCATGGTGCAGAGCCGAAAGCTACTCGATCTGCTCCGATCGACAGACTGGGCGCTCTCCAGCGGTGAAGCACCCGCTGTTGCCGATTCCTTGGAAGAGTTCCGCGAAAGAGTCGTTCAGCACGGCTTTCGGGTGTTCTTTACTCTGGGCGCCCCTTCGGATGCATTACTGCACCACCTACATGCCCCCTCTACTTCACCCTTACTGGCACTTTCACCAGCAGACACTGACGGCATTCCCAATGGAATCGCTCAGAAAGAATGCGCAGAAAACCTTCCCCAGGGAACGCGCCAGAGCATGCTCATCCACCGGCTGTTCTTGGAGGGGGCAACCAACATCATCAAATACGCTGAGCCAGGCTCCCCCATCATTGTCTCCATCGGTAAGGAAACGAAGCCTCACACTGTTGGAATTTGGAACCTGGCCAAGGAAGGCACCGGAGAATCCGAAGGTCAATCATCCCTAATGTCCTCAAAGCTCGGCCTTGTCAGTCTTCGCCGTTGGGCGTCTAAAGCGCGAGGAACAATCGAAACAGGGCAGAAGAAATGTGGTTCCCATAGCGTGTGGTGCCTAAGCGCTAGCTTTCGCTAAGCAAAGGAGGTACGAAAGTCTACTTTCTCTGGCCACCCAGCCGTTCTCAACGCACCCAGTGAGTTTTTTCCCTAAAGTCGGAAACAGTCGCGCCACACTCGCGACACGCTGATCACCACAACCAACCACGAAACACCACTGGAAGAGATATGCGTAAGAACAAGGCCCTTAAACTCGCTCTCATCACTGCCGTAAGTGGAAGTGTCGCAGCCTTTGCCCCCTCTGCAAATGCCACTGCGAGCATCCCAGCGCCGAGGATTGAAGCTCCTGTGACTACCCCCTACGCGCTGTATGACATCTTTAACTGCGACAAGAACCCAGAAATGGTTTGGTGCAAATAACCCATCATGGAAAGTAGCTCCCCCACACGAATCCTCGTAGTCGATGACGACGCATGCGTACTCACGGCATTAAAGCACTACTTCTCTGTCGCCAAAGACATCGAGATCGTAGCCGAAGCCGAGAACGGCGCCGTCGCCCTCGAACAGATCGAGCGACTAGAGGGAGACCTCGACCTCGTGTTGGCGGACATCCACATGCCAGAAGTCGGCGGAATCGAGCTACTCCGCACCCTGCAATCTCAGGACAATCCCCCTGTGTTCGTCGCCATGACTTCCATGGACACCGACGAAACGATGCTGGAGATCCTCACCAGCGGCGGCGCGGGATACATCATCAAAAGCGCCCGCCCCGTGCAATTCATCCAAGCCGTCCGGGACGCGATGAACGGCGGCACCGCCGTCTCTCCCGAGTGCCTTTCACGCCTCGTGGACTTCATCCCCGAACGCTCTGTTGGTGGGGCAGCTATGCAGGCGGGGAAGTCGGCGTCACCAAATAAACAAGAGCAACCCGGCGTGGCGCCAGACCCGGAAAGCATCCCGGAAGGCGAGCGCACCACCCTCCACCTTCTAGTCCAGGGGCACTCCAACGCGGAGATCGCGAAGAAGGCGCTCTACGCGGAATCGACCGTAAAGAAGCACGTGTCTTCGCTGATGAAGCGCTTCGGGGTGGACTCGCGCCTGCGGCTCGCGATCAGTGCAATCCGCGCGGGGTACTAGCCGAAAACTCTTACGCGGGGTACAAATAACTGCGTTCTGTGGCGCCGAGTCTGATCCGAGTCTGGTTCAAGGCCGGTCCAAGGCTAGTCCAAGGCAGAGCCGCATTTGGCCAAGTCGTATTCTTAAGGAATGAGCTCTACCCCCTCCACCTCCCCAGATCGCGCCAGTTCACACGCGAACTCGCGTACCGGCGATGACAAGTTAGGCAGTGACAAGCTAAGCAACGGGCTGAAGGTCCGCCACCTTACGATGATGGGCCTGGGCTCCACCATCGGCGCCGGCCTATTCCTGGGCACCGGCGTGGGCATCGAGGCCACCGGCCCGGCCGTTCTGCTGGCCTATATCGTGGCGGGCCTCATCGCCATCCTGGTGATGGAAATGCTGGGAGAGATGGGCACCGTCATCCCCGCTTCCGGCTCTTTCTCCGAATACGCCGAGCACGGCATCGGGCGCTGGGCCGGCTTCACGCAGGGTTGGATGTACTGGCTCGCCACCGTCGCGGTGCTCGGCGCCGAAATTACTGGTGCGGCGAGCTTTATGGGGGCTTGGTTCGGTATTGACGCCTGGATCCCCGCCGCCGTCTGCGTGATCTTCTTCGGAGTGGTGAACCTGCTGCAGATCAGCGCTTTCGGCGAGTTCGAGTTCTGGTTCGCCTTCATCAAGGTAGCCGTGCTGGTGGCCTTCCTGGTCATCGGTTTCCTGCTGATCTTCGGCCTGCTACCGGGGCACACTTTCATCGGCACGGAGGTGTTCACGGCCGATGGCTTCATGCCCAACGGCGTGGGCGGCGTGGCCACAGCGATTCTGGCCGTGGCCTTCGCCTTCGGCGGCATCGAGATCGTGGCCATCGCAGCAGCGGAATCCGAAAACCCGGAGCGCTCCCTGGTCAACGCGGTGCGCACCACCATCACCCGCATTTCCCTTTTCTACCTAGGATCCGTGCTGGTGATTACCTTCCTGCTGCCGCATTCTTCGCTGGGGCAGGCAGAGAACGCGGCCGATAGTCCCTTCACCCAGGTGCTGAACCTGGCGGGCATCCCGGGCGTGGTCGGTTTTATGGAGGCCATCATTGTGCTGGCACTGCTTTCCGCTTTCAACGCGCAGATCTACGCCTCCAGCCGCATGGTGTTTTCCCTGGCCAAGCGCCACGAGGCGCCGAAGATTTTCGCCCGCGTCGACAGTCGGGGCGTGCCGGTGGCGGCAATCCTGTTGTCGGTCGCGCTAGCGGTGGTGATGGTGGTGCTGAACTACCTGGATACCGGCTGGCTACTGACATTCATGCTGAACTCCGCGGGTGCATCGCTGCTGATCGTTTGGACGTTCATCGTCGTCTCACAGCTACGCCTGCGCCCCCGCCTGGAGCAGCAGGCGAGCGGAGCGTTGCCGATCCGCATGTGGGGCTACCCCTGGATGACCATCGCCACGCTGGTTGTACTGGCAGGGCTGGCGTTGCTGATGCTGACGGATCCGGGTTCCCGGGTGCAGCTTTTCTCTGCAGCGACGATGTTTGCGATCTTGGTCGTAGCCAGCTTCGCCAACTCCGCCATCCGTGGGTTGAGCCCCTTCGAGAAGCTGCCCCTGCCCTCCTCCCTCCAATAGAGCTCACCGCGGATGCACCAACAGCACGGCTAAAGGGGCAGGTAGTGACAGGTAGCGAAAGGAGGATAGGCTGGATCTAAATACGGTTCCCCGCCTTCCTGTCGGGCGAATATCGCGCCCGCACGAGGACATCTAGAAAGGACTCCCCCGCATGATTCGCACCGCCATCATTGGCTATGGAAACCTGGGTCGCAGCGTTGAGAAGGTTATCGCCGACCAGCCCGACATGGAACTCGTCGGTGTGTTCTCCCGCCGCGATTCCCTCGATACGCAGGCCCGTGTTCTGCCAGCTGCGGACGTGGAAAAGCACAAGGATGAAGTAGACGTGCTCTTCGTCTGCCTGGGCAGTGCCACCGACGTCCCAGCGCAGGCCCCTGAACTGGCCAAGCACTTCACCACAGTCGATACTTACGACAACCACGGCGAGATCCCGAACTACCGAGCGGTCATGGACAAGTCCGCGCAAGAGGGCGAGAACATTGCGATGATTTCCACCGGTTGGGATCCGGGCATCTTCTCCTTGAACCGTGTGCTCGGCGGAGCGGTGCTGCCGGGAGCCGACCAGATGACGTTCTGGGGGCCTGGACTCTCGCAGGGTCACTCCGATGCAGTGCGTCGCGTGCCCGGCGTGGCCAAGGGTGTGCAGTACACCAAGCCAAATCCGGAGGCTATCGAGGCCGTGAAGCGAGGCGAGGGCGCGGATCTGAAGGCCAACGAGTGCCACCTGCGCCACTGCTTCGTGGTGGCTGAGGAAACCGGCGATGCGGCGGCGGATAAGAAGTTGAAGGAGCAGATCCGCGAGGCAATCGTGACGATGCCGGACTACTTCGCGCCCTACGAGACGATCGTGGAGTTCGTCTCCGAAGCTGAGTTCGAGCGCGACCACCAGGGCATGCCACACGGCGGGCAGGTGATTACCCGCGGCCAGGCGGGCACTTCCGGTCACGTGATTGAGTTCGGCCTAGAGCTGGAGCGCAACCCCGACTTCACCGCTGCGGTGCAGGTGGCCTACGGCCGCGCAGCATGGCGTATGCGTCAGGCTGGCGAGACGGGCGCCCGCACGGTCTTCGAGGTAGCACCCTATCTGCTGTCTGCGGAGCCTCTGGACGACCTTGTAACCAAGAAGCTGTAGCATCCAACACAAAACCCGACCTCCGCCTGCTGGTATTCCCGCAGGTTGGACGGTTTTTAGTGGAGCGGCTTACGAGAATCGAACTTCCGACACCGGGTTAAGAAAGACTGCCGGATGGCCCTTTGGAGTTCTGAAGGCCAACTAGGTTGTAAATAACGGCCCAGATGATTCCCAGCGGTGCAAAGAGGGGGAAGCGCAGCCAAGCCGGGGTGTTTTCCCAGATGGTGTTCACTGAGCCGAGCGGGGACTTGGTGTTCGGAGTTTCTGCAGCCTGTACTTGAGTGGTGGGGGTGTGGGTTTCGGCCTGGGCAGGTGTGGCGAGACACGCGGTGACGGTTGCGGCGGTAACACCAGCGATGAGCGACTTGCGAATCTTCATTGGGAGGAATCCTTTCTGAAGGAGTTCGGGTAGGGATGTGCAAAAACCTTCTTTGCCCCCGGGTGCGGTTCCATGGCTGATTGGACGTAGACTCGTGAGCTTGGAAGTGCTTTGTTTAGCCAAACGCTTATAAGTGGCGAAACGTTAGCAGTCGCTAGCAATCAAAATGTCCCACAGCAAACTGTCAAGAATGCTGTGGGACATCACATGGAGCCGCTTGCGAGAATCGAACTCGCGACCTTTTCATTACGAGTGAAACGCTCTGCCGACTGAGCTAAAGCGGCGCGTACATTAAGTACGAAGCGTAATCCTAGCCGACGCAAACCCTGAGCACCAAAACGCCATCTGGGGTTAGCCCGGATACCCGCTAGGCCACCCCACAGCACTGCTGTAGGCGCCCCGCCATCGCATCCAGTGCCACCTCAGGCCGCACGTTGTACCCCAGCACCTCGCGGCATTCCATCACCGCATCGATGCAGCTCATCATCGCCGATGCACTGTTGCGGCGCGCCAGTTCCTTCGACGTTGCCGCCATGTCCGGGTGCTGGTGGCCGCCCACCAGCACGCCATCGCCATCCACCGCGCCCGCGGCCTGCAGCATCGCGTCGCGGTACAGCCCGGCAATGTCGATCAGCGCCAGGTCAAGCGAGTCGCGGGTTCTTCTGGTGCGCCGGTTCTTCTGCTCTTTTTCTAGCTCTTTCATTCTTCCGGACGCCCCCCGCTGGGCCTTTGCAGCACCCTTGCCTTTCGCACCCACGCCAAGGCTGCTCTCCAGCTCCTCACGCTCCCGCTGATCCAGCTTCTCCAGCTCGCTGGCGGCCTCCTCCTCGGCCTTCTTCACCAGCTCGGAGGTGAAGCGATACAGTGCGTTAGGCTCGTACACCAGCTGCGGCAGCTTCAGCGCGGTGGCGCGTTTGGTGCGGGCGGCCTCGTCGCTGGCCAGGTGGCGGGCCCTTCCAATGTGTCCGGCCGACACGTCGGCGGCCCATTGGGCTTGAGTTTCATTGAGCCCTAAAGTGGCGTCACTAAGCAAAACACCCTTGACCGCCGCCGGCGAGGGAGTGGGCACATAAACGTGGCGGCAGCGCGACCGCAGGGTGATCGCAATGTCCGAAGGGTCGGTCGAAGGCGCGCAGAGCAGGAAGACGGTGCGGGCGGGTGGTTCCTCGACGGACTTCAACAAAGCGTTGGCGGCGGCATCGTTCAGGCGGTCGGCATCTTCCACAACCACCACGCGCCAGCGGGCGACGGTGGGCATGTTTGCGGCCTCGTGGATGGCGCCGCGGATCTCGTCGACCGTCAGCACCACGCCCGTGGTGGAGACCCACAGGATGTCCGGGTGCGTGCCCGCGGCGACACTACGGCACTGGTCGCACTCGCCACAGCCGCCGTGCGGGCACACCAAAGCGGTGGCGAAGACCTTCGCCGCGATGGACCGCCCCGAACCGGGTGGGCCGGTAAACAGCCACGAATGGGTCATCGCCTGCGGATCCTCCACAGCCCTCTGCAGCGGGCTGCGGACAGATTCCGCCGTGATGCGCCCGAAAACCCCTGGCGCGTCTTCGGCGGCGGTGGCCCGGGTAGTGGCCACGGTAGTGGCCGGCGTGGTTTCCGTCATGGTTACTCAGTGTAGCTATCGACGAGGACAGGGCAGACGCACCCGACGCGGGGCGGCGTGAGTTAATCTGAAGGGCATGAAACAACTGCTGCGCTACCTCTCGTGGGCCTGGGGCACCTCCTGGCCCCTGTACGCAGCAACCGTTCTGGCCACGAACGTCATCGGCGCGACCGCCGTGGCGACGTTCCTGCGTTTCTTCATCCCCCTGCCCGCCGCGCGCGAGCTGACGAGCCCGGACACCACCATCGCCTCGCTGTACCTGATCTACTTCGGGGTGGCCGTGGTCGCCGGCATCGCGATGACGTTGTACTTCTTCGCCCCCGTGCTGCGCTGGCAGCGCACGCCGCAGGCCTACGACCCGAACATGGTGCGCGACCTGGTGCTACGCATTCCGTTGCTGCAGACAATCACGGGCATTGTGCTGTGGGGCATCGGGGTGGTGCTGTTCACCGTCGTGGCCTGGAGGCATAGCACCGAATGGGGCATAACCGTCGGCGTGACGGCCACGCTCGGCGGCATGATGGTGAGCCTGATGACGTACATGGAGGCCGAGCGCCTGGTGCGCCCGGTCGCCGCGAAGGCGCTGGCAAAGGGCGCACCGGACCACTCGCGGCTCTCCCCGCTGTCGCACCGCCTGATGACGACGTGGGCACTGACCTCCGCCGTGCCCGTGCTGGGCATGGTGCTGCTGCTCTTCGCCGCGGCCACCGACTTCTACCCCGAAAGCTCGCGCGGCATCATCCCGGCGATGCTGGCACTGGCGCTGACCACTCTACTGACCGGCTTCATGGGAACCATGTTGTTCTCAATGGCTGTGGCCGAC
Organism: Corynebacterium sp. ACRQK; assembly: GCF_022345965.1. Classification (GTDB taxonomy): domain Bacteria; phylum Actinomycetota; class Actinomycetes; order Mycobacteriales; family Mycobacteriaceae; genus Corynebacterium. Next base: position 71,665 of record NZ_JAKRMU010000002.1, on the reverse strand, counting down.
CCGATCCGCGAACTGCAATACGCCATCAACCGCGTGCGCCGGGGCAAGGTGAACACGGACGTGCGAATCTACGACTCCTCGGAGATCGGCGTGCTGCAGGCCGGCTTCAACGAGATGATGCGCGGTCTGCAGGAGCGCCAGCGGGTCTCGGACCTCTTCGGCCGCTATGTCGGCACCGAGGTCGCCCGCCGCGCGCTGGAGGAAAAGCCGGAGCTAGGCGGCGAAACTCGGCACGTGGCCGTGCTCTTCGTGGACGTGATCGGCTCCACCGGGTTTGCCACGGAGAAGGAACCGCAGCACGTGGTGAAGGCCCTCAACGAGTTCTTCGACCGCGTGGTGGAGGTCGTGCACGCCAACAAGGGCATCATCAACAAGTTCGAGGGTGATGCCGCGCTAGCCGTATTCGGTGCACCTCTGCCGCTGGACGATGTGGCCGGCCACGCCCTGGCCGCCGCCCGCGAGCTAAAGGCGAAGCTGCAGGGCTTGGAATTCGCCGCGGGAGTCGGCGTGGCCGCCGGGTCCGTCGTCGCAGGGCACATCGGCGCGAAGGATCGCTTCGAGTACACCGTCATCGGCGACGCTGTGAACCAGGCCGCCCGCCTGACGGATCTGGCGAAGAACACCCCCGGACAGGTGCTGACAAGTGCCGTAACTCTGCGCGCGGCCAACGAGGCCGAGCAGGCCCGCTGGACCATGATGAAGTCCGTGGAGCTGCGCGGCCGCCGCGAGATGACGCAGATCGCCCGCCCCATCCGCGCGACCTTGGCCGACCGTTCGGAGGCTTAGGCCCCGCGCCGTACTGCGGCGATGGGGAGGTTTCTTTTCGACGCCACCTCGTCCCACCACGCCGCCGTCTTCTGCCCCACTGCCGCGGCCAGCTGCTCGGCGGTGATCCCCTTGGATTGCAGCTTTTCGGCCGTGGTGCCCTCCGGCAGCAGGCCTTCCTCGTGCAGCGCCTCGATGAGGCCGACGAAGAAATGCGGCTCCAGCGCAGCGATAGCCACCCAGCCCCCGCACTCGGCCTGGTAGAGGCCATAACCTGGCAGAAGGCCACCAAGCAGAGTGTCCGGTCCGGTCAGGCGGAAGCGGGCGGGCGTGGCAAACTCCGTGGCCATGTCGGCCAGGGCGACCTCGTGGTAAGTGCCCTGACCGGTAGCGCTAGCCTGCCACAGGGCTGTCAGCGCCTGCGAGACGGCGCGTTCCGCGCCTGCCAGGTCGGCGATAGGCACCACGGGCATGACGGGCTCATCGCCATTAAAGGAAAGGGTGCCTGCGTGTGCTTCATAGGTCAGGTCGTGGCCGGCGACGTCGACGTGCTCTCCGGAGTGGCCAACGATCGCCACCTGCGCCAGGGACGGGTAGCGCGCGCGGAGGTCTTCCCAGCCGAGCCCCAGGCGCTGCAGCGAGGCAGGGCGGGAGCTGGTGAGCAGCAGGTCCGCCTCTGCCAGCAGTTCGTGTAGTTCCTGCAGGCCGGATTCCTTCTTCAGGTCGATGCTGCGCACCTCCTGCCCCTCCACCAAGTGCTGGTAGTAGGGCTCGCAGTACAGGCGCATGGGGTCGGCAGCCTTGCCGGGGCCTTCGACCTTGATGACGGTGCCGCCGAGCTCATGCAGGCGCTTGGCGGCAACGGGGCCTGGCAGGTTCGGGGCCAGGGTGACGACGGTGAAGTTCGGGAGCTGGTGCATGCTGATGAACGTATCAGTTCCCAACCAAAAGTAAGGGCGATTTAGCGAGACTTCTTCACCGTGCGCTTGGTGAGCGTCGGTGGCTTCTTCGCCGTCTTTTTCGTCGTCTTCTTTGCGGCCTTCTTGGTCGTCTTCTTCGTCGTTTTCTTGGCCGACTTCTTTGCGGCCTTGCGGCTCGACTTCGCAGGTGCCGAACCCTCGGCTGCCTGCTTGGCGCGCCGCTCCGACAGCAGCTCGTTCGCGCGGGCGTCAGTCATCGTCTCCGGAGTATCGCCCTTGCGCAGGGAGGCATTGGTGGTGCCATCCGTGACATAAGCGCCGAAGCGACCGTCCTTGACGGTCATCGGCTTGCCGGACACGTCGTTATCACCCAGCTGCTTCAGCGGCGGCTGCGCGGCCGCTCGGCCGCGGCGCTTCGGCTCGGCGTAAATGCGACGAGCTTCGTCGAGGGTGATCGTAAAGATCTGCTCCTCGTTGGCCAGCGAGCGGGAATCCTTGCCCTTCTTGAGGTAGGGGCCGTAGCGACCGTTCTGGGCGGTGATCACCTCGTTGTCGCTCGGGTCGACGCCCACCTCGCGCGGCAGGCTCATGAGCTTCAAAGCCTCCTCCAGCGTCACGCTGGCTGGCTCCATGCCGCTGAACAAGCTGGCGGTCTTGGGCTTCAGTGTCTCCTCGACGATCTGCTTGACGCGTTTTTCCTTCTGCGCCTGCGCTGTCTTGGTCTCGCGGCTCAGCGGCTTCTTGCCCTCAGCCTCACGCTCGCGATCCTGCTCGTCGCGCTCGGCCTCCCAGACCTTCACGGCCTCCTCGGCCACTCGGGATTCCTCGTCTTCGCCGAGCACCTCGGTGACGTAAGGGCCGTAGCGTCCCTCGCGGGCAACGATAGTGCGCCCGTTGGCCGGGTTGGTGCCCAGCTCTCGGCCACCCTGCGGGGTGGCGAAGAGCTTCTCGGCCACCTCCAGGGTCAGCCCGTCCGGGGTCATGGATTCCGGCAGGTTGGCGCGCTGCACCTCCGGCTCGGTACCCTCCGGCGCCCCTGCCGGTACCGGCTTGATGCGCTCCAGGTAGGGGCCGTAGCGGCCCACGCGGACGACGATCGGCACGCCGTTTTCATCGTCGAAGATGTGCAGGGAGTTCACCCGGCGGGCATCGATCTGCTCCAGGTTGTCGCCCACGATGTGCTTCAAGCCACCCAGGCGGGGCACCACCGCGCCCGGAGCCTCCGGGCGGGAGCTATCGCCGAAGTAGAAGCCCTTCAGCCAGTTCACGCGGTCCTGATCTCCGGCGGCGATGGCATCCAGCTCGTCTTCCATCGCGGAGGTGAAGTCGTAGTCCACCAGGGCACCGAAGTTCTGCTCCAGCAGGCCGACGACGGCGAAGGCCACCCACGATGGCACCAGTGCGTTGCCGCGCGGCAGCACGTAGCCGCGGTCCTGGATGGTGCGAATGATGGATGCATAGGTCGACGGGCGGCCAATGCCCATCTCCTCCATCTTCTTCACCAGCGAGGCCTCGGTATAGCGGGCAGGCGGGTTCGTCGAGTGGCCGTCGGCGGCCACGTCCCGCGCGTTCAGCTCGTCGCCCTTGGTCAGCTGCGGCAGTCGCTTTTCCGCGTTATCGGCGACGTCGCGGCCATCGGCGGTGCGGCTGACCTCCACGTAGGCCTTCAGGAATCCTGGAAAGGTCAGGGTGCGCCCGGTTGCGGTAAATTCACAGGTCTCGCCCGACTTTGCGTCGCCGGCGACGGTGAGCTTCATGGACTGGCCCTTCGCGTCGGCCATCTGGGAGGCCACGGTGCGCTGCCAAATCAGCTCGTAGAGTTTGAACTCCTCGGCATCCAGCTGGTTGCTTAGCTGGCCGGGAGTCTGGAAGGTCTCGCCCGCCGGGCGGATTGCCTCGTGGGCCTCCTGCGAGTTCTTCACTTTGCGGGAGTACTGGCGCGGGCCGTCGGCCACGAACTTCGCTCCGTAGAGCTCCTTGGCCTGCCTGCGGGCGGCCTCGATACCGGCGGTCGACAGGGTGGTCGAGTCGGTACGCATATAAGTAATGTGGCCGTTTTCGTACAGGCGCTGAGCAATGCGCATCGTGCGCTCTGAGGTAAAGCGGAGCTTGCGGCCGGCCTCCTGCTGCAGGGTGGAGGTCATAAACGGCGGGTACGGGCGGCGAGTGTAGGGCTTTTCCTCCACCGCCGTCACGGCGAACTCCTGGCCCTGCAGTCCGTCGGCCAGGGACTTCGCCTTCGCCCTATCCAGGACAAATGTTTCCTTTGCGCTGGCCTTCAGCTTGCCGTCGTCGCCAAAGTCACGGCCCTGAGCCACGCGCTTGCCGGCGACCGTTGCCAACCGTGCTTCAAAGGAGTCCGGGGCGGCGTCATCAAGAGAAGAAGAAACAGCATCTACCACGCCGAACGTGGCGCTCAAGTCCCAGTACTCGGCGGCGATAAACTTCATGCGCTCGCGCTCGCGCTCCACGATCACGCGGGTGGCGACGGACTGCACGCGACCGGCGGATAGTCGCGGCATGACCTTCTTCCACAGCACCGGGGAGACCTCGTAGCCGTACAGGCGATCCAGTACGCGGCGGGATTCCTGCGCATCGACCAGGTCGTAATCGAGCTCGCGGGTGTTCTGTGCGGCCTTGAGGATGGCGTTCTTCGTAATCTCGTGGAAAACCATGCGGCGCACCGGCACCTTCGGCTTCAGCACCTCGAGCAGGTGCCACGCGATAGCCTCACCCTCACGGTCGGGGTCTGTCGCCAGGTACAGCTCATCGACCTGCTTGAGTTTGGCCTTCAGGTCGGAGACCTTCTTTTTCTTGTCCGGGCTGACGACGTAGAGCGCCTCGAAATCTTTATCGACGTTGACGCCCAGACGCGCCCATGGCTCCTTCTTATACTTCGCCGGTACGTCTGCCGCGCCCCGGGGGAGGTCACGGATGTGCCCGACGGAAGCCTCGACGATGTAGTTCGACCCCAGGATCGGGGCGATCTTCTTGGCCTTCGTCGCCGACTCAACGATCACTAGACGCTTGACGTCATCGTTTGCCATCGGTTGATCTCACACATCCTTCAAAATTTTAAGTTTGCCGGGTGCCATTGTTTATACAGGTTTATCGCAATGGTTCTTTCCGGGGGCCACTTACGCATTTCTAAGCGACACTACGCGGTTTACGCAATTTATTTGCAACCGGGGTAGGCCCAGCCTTAATCGGCGAAGCCCCCGCCAGGGCGCGAGATGCACCGTGGGCGGGGGCTTGCTGAAACCCTGCGGGTTTTAAAGAGCCGTGACGTTTTGAGCCTGCGGGCCCTTGGCGCCCTCGCCGATCTCGAACTCGACCTTCTGGTTCTCCTCAAGGGTGCGGAAGCCGCTGCCCTGGACCTCAGAATAGTGGACGAAGACGTCGGAAGATCCGTCGTCCGGGGCGATGAAGCCGAAGCCCTTCTCTGCGTTGAACCACTTGACGGTTCCCTGTGCCATGAATTTCTACCTATCTTGTTGAATCTGTCCGGCGCAAGTCTTCTGCGACCACCAAACGCCGAGGTCGGAAGATACTTCGTTTCCAACCCATTCGGCCCAAAACCCAACGAGACCCCACCTCACGCCGAGGCGAGCGGAAAAGTTCCGAGGATTTTAATAACCACACTATAGTCTGCCACGTTGCGGGTTAAACATTCGAACGAGTGTGGATTCCGCAGGACAATGACTTGTATCCACCCCCTAATGGGTCTAGAACTGACTTTAATGTCCGACCCCACGCCCCCTACCCCAGACTCCGCGCCCGGCGGCACGGCAAACAGCGCAGCGAGCGGCACGGCCCCGTCGTTCGGCGAGGAACTGTTGGCCGATCTGACGCCCGAGTTTCCGCGCTCCACCGTCACCCATACGCGCACCATCCCCGCCCGCCCGTCGCAAACGACGCAGTGGCCGGACTGGGTCGACGAGACTTTAGTGGAATATCTACATGAACAGGGCATTTCTAACCCCTGGTCGCACCAGGTGGAGACCGCGAACTACGCACATGCGGGGCGGGATGTGGTGGTTGCCACCGGCACGGCGTCCGGAAAGAGCCTCGGCTACCAACTAGCAGCCCTGAGCGACCTCGCTACGGCGAGTACCGCGACGGCCCTCTATATTGCGCCGACGAAGGCATTGGCGCAGGACCAGCGGGCGGCGTTGGCACGGATGTGCGCGGGCGCGGCGAACCTGAACGACATCATGGTGGCCACCTACGACGGCGACACCCCGCCCGAGACGCGGCGGGTGATCCGCGACCAGGCGCGGGTGATCGTGACGAACCCGGACATGCTGCACGCCTCGATCCTGGGGAACCCACAGTCGTGGAGCCGACTGCTGCGCACGCTGCGCTATGTGGTGATCGATGAGTGCCACGTGTACCGCGGGGTGTTCGGCGCGCACGTGGCGATGGTGCTGCGACGGCTGCTGCGGCTGTGTGGAACGGCGCCGACCATCGTTTTGGCATCTGCAACCAGTGTGGATCCGGCGGCACATGCGCGCCGGCTGACGGGGCGGCCAGAGGTGGTGGCAGTGACCCGTGACGGGGCGCCCGCGGGCGAGCGAACCGTCGCGCTGTGGGAGCCGGGGTTCCTGCCGGACGTGGAGGGAGAAAACGGCGCGCCGGTGCGGCGGGCAGCGAACTCCGAAGCCGCGGACGTGATGGCGCTGGCGATCGCCCAAGGCGCGCGTACGCTGACATTCGTGCGCTCCCGGCGCGGGGCGGAAGTGGTTTCCGTCGCCGCCGCAGAGAAACTGTCGGCGCTGGGGCGCAGCGCGGATGCGGTGCGGGTGGCGGCCTATCGCGCGGGTTACACCCCGGAGGATCGCCGCGAGCTGGAGCGTCGCTTCGACAACGGCGAGCTACTGGGCATCGCCTCGACGAATGCACTGGAGCTGGGCATCGACGTCGGCGGACTGGATGTGGTGGTGACCAGCGGCTTCCCCGGCACGATCGCGAGCTTCCGCCAGCAGGCGGGCCGCGCGGGCAGGCGCGGGCAGGGTGCGCTAGTGGTGTTGGTCGGCGCGGACGATCCGATGGATACGTACCTTCTGCACCACCCGGAGGCTTTGCTCGACCGGCCGGTGGAGAACACAGTGTTCGACCCGACGAACCCCTACGTGCTGGCAGACCACGTGGTGTGCGCGGCGGCGGAAAAGCCACTGTCCGAGGCGGAGATTACGCACTGGGGTGCGGAGCGAGTGGTGGAGCACCTGCTGCGCCAGGGCGCACTGAAGCGCAGGCCACGGGGTATTTTCGCGGATCTGAAGGTGGCGGAACAGGTGCATTCGCAGGTATCGATTCGCGGCGGGGCGGCGGCCCAGGTGGCGATCGTGGAGGCTGATTCCGGCCGACTGCTAGGCACGGTGGATCAGTCGCGCGCGACGTCGGACGTGCACACCGGGGCGGTGTACATACACCAGGGCGATACGTTCGTGGTGCAGCTGCTGGATCTGGAGGAATCCGTGGCGTGGGTGCGGCCGGAGTTCCCGGAGTACACCACCCAGGTGATCCGTGATACCGACATTGCGGTACGGCGCACCCGGGGGACGCGCAAGGTCTGCGAAGGGGTTTGGCTGGCGGATGTGGACGTGGAGGTTTCGCATACCGTCAGCGGTTATCGGAAGCGCCTGCCGGGTGGCGAGATTTTGGAGACCGTACCGCTGGACGTGCCGCCGGAGTCGCTGCGCACCCGCGCGGTGGCTTATACCGTGGACCCGGACGTGCTGCTGGATCTGGGGTTGCCGGAGCCGACGTGGCCGGGGACGTTGCATGCTGCGGAGCATGCAGCGATCGGCCTGTTGCCGCTGATTGCGACGTGCGACCGCTGGGATATTGGTGGCGTTTCTACCGCTTTGCATTCAGATACGGGCCTGCCGACGGTGTTCGTGTACGACGGTTATGCGGGTGGCGCGGGCTTCGCCGAACAGGGCTTTGCACGTTTTGCCGAGTGGATGGCCGCCACCGCCGAGACCGTGGAGAACTGCGAGTGCGAGTCCGGTTGCCCGTCTTGTGTGCAGTCGCCGAAGTGCGGCAACGGCAATGATCCGCTGTTCAAGGCGGGCGCGGTGTTGTTGTTGCGGACGCTGGCCGAGGCGGCGGGTTAGTTCACTGTTTTTCTTTGGGACGCGCACATCCCGGCTTGCCTAAGAATATACTTTTCCGCATGAAGTCTTTTCCTGGGAAAAATCACAATGGGTTCCGGCGGGGTGTCAAGGCGAGCATCGCCGCCACAATGTCGTTGTTTGCGTTGTCCGGGATGGGCGGGGTGGCCACCGCGCAGTCCGCGGCGCCGTCTGGGCTCCAGTCGAGCGCTTCCGCGCTGGTCAACAAGGGCGAGCCGATGCGCACCCCGGCTCCCTTCGCGGGCAATCCGGTGGATAGTGGGCTGAAGATCGGCGCGGTTCCAGCTAAGGCAGGAGCGCTGATGAACACGGTTCCGCTCGACCCGGCTGTCGGCTTGACCGCTGCTAGTCAGCAGTTCCGTTTTAGCTACTCGACGACCAACCAGCACGGGGCGGTGGCGCCTTCCACCGGCGCGGTGTTCTTTCCGAAGGGCAAGGCTCCGGCTGGCGGCTGGCCGGTGTTGGCCTGGGCGCATGGAACGGTGGGCTTGGCGGATCAGTGCACTCCGTCGATGAATCCGCGTTCCCAGCGGGATCAGGACTATCTGAATCATTGGCTCAACCAGGGTTATGCGATCGTCGCTAGTGACTATGCGGGTATGGGAACTGAGGGACTGATGAGTTACCTCAACGGCAAGTCCACTGCCGCTAACGTGGTGGATTCCGTAATCGCCGCGCAGGATCTGCCTGCGGCGAAGCAGGGTGGCCAGAAACTTTCCCGCAACTGGGCGGTCATTGGCCAGTCCCAGGGCGGCGGCGCGGCCCTGCACGTCGCTTTGCGCGCCACGAAACGGAGCCAACAGGCGAACCTGAACTTCCTGGGCACGGTAGCCACGGGCGCTCCGGCTTATGTAGAGGAGATCGTATTGGCGGGCAGCCCGACCTTCCCGCCCGTTCCCTTGCCGGCAGGGTTGAACACTTACGCGATGTATATTGTCGCGGCGTTCCGGGAGGCCAACCCGAACGTGGACGTCGATTCCGCCCTGACCGACGAGGGCAAACGCATGGTAAAGGCCGCTGAGGATTCTTGTTATCCAGAGCTTTCTGAGGCGCTGAAAGGCACCAATGTCGCGCGGGCGTTTTCGAAGCCGCTTCGCGAGGTGCCGGGCCTGGAGCCCGCGTTGCGTGAATTCATGCAAACTCCTGCGACTGGCTACGATAAGCCGGTTTTCCTGGGCCACGGTCTGAAGGATATGGACGTACCCACCCCTATCGGCATCATCTTGAATACGGACATGTGGATCAACCAGTTCGTCGGGGATATGCGCAGCCGTAACCAGCGGGTGGAGGTGCACTGGTATCCCACCGACCACGGCGGGACCGTCCCCGCCTCGCAGGTGCACTCCACCCCGTTCCTGGCGAACTTGTTCCGCAACGCTTAGCCTGCGTAAGCGCGGCTTTGTGCCACGCCCCGCGCCACATCGCGGTACGCCCGCAGTACGCTGCCTGACTACTCCGCCGGCCCGGCAGTGGCCTGCGCCTTCTGCGGAAGGATGCGCGAGTTCGAGCCCATGCGGGTGGTGACGTTCACCGTCACGAACTCGCCTTTGACCTCGCAGCTTTCCACGTCGGCTCCGTTGGCGTCGGCGATGCTTCGCGCCGTTTCGCACGGCTCGTCCTCGCCCGTCTGCACCACCATCGCCGCCGATAGCGCGGCCAGGTCCGCGGCCGTGCTTGCCTGCTCCTTGTGCCCCAGCATGGCGCTGCCGAACGCCAACAGAGAAACCACCGACAGGATGCCGAGCGTGATCATCGCCCCATAGACGGTGCTCATGAGCTCGTCTCCACCTTCCCTATTCTCCGTCGGGCTCCACCAGCGTGACGGCCTCGCCGTGAACGTCGAACAGTGCCCCGTCCTTGATGACTTTCACCCGCACAAGCGGCGATTCCGCACTACCTTCGCGGGATGTGGAGACGTCAGCGGTGGCGTCAATCTGTCTGGCGAGCGCAACCCCATCGCCGCCGCGCGCTTCGGCTCGGGCTACGGTCCGCGCCAGCGATTGCGCCGTGGCGGCCTGCGACATGGTGACCAATCCCGCGGCGGATCCACCCGCGACGAGCGTTATGGCGGACAGGACGATGGCGCCTTCGACTGTGTTCATGTTCGTTCCTAGTTAAAGATTGTTGTGCATATTTTTAGTGACGCCCCCACGCGCCCGAGCCTTGAAGAGCTCAGGAACGCGGGGGCGCTGTGTAACCCCGGAGGCTAGCGAGGAGCCTTCCGGGCTACTTCGTGTTCAGTGCCCTATCGAAGATTCCACTGAGTGCCTGCTCGACGGTGTCCGAGGTCACGACGGTGTATAGCAGCGCTCCGAGGGCGGCTGCCGCCACGCAGCCCAATGCGTATTCCACCGTGGACATGCCCCTCTCATCGGCGTATCGACTATAGATAGCACCAATAATCTGGTTCCACCAACGGGTAACTGGGTGCAGGTCTGAATACGTTTCTTCCGAGATTCCAATGCTCGGATCCGTCTTGACCGGCGCAGGTTGGAATTGCTCCGGCGCCACATCCGGCGTGAAAGCGGTTGACGTGGGTGTAGTTGGAGTGAGGGTGGTTGGCACGGTGATGGTTGGAGTAGTCATGGTCAGTGTCCTTCCCCGGCGGCACGAAAGGCGCGCCGCCGTGTTGAGTGAGTTGTGATCGGTAGATGTCGGATGTCGGTGTGCGTTGCTTCTCCGGGAGTGGCCCTCACCTCGCGTCGGTGCCCATAGCTCCTAGAGCGAGGCCATTCCGATGGCCAGCGGTATCAAGCCGACGAAGACGAAGGCTGGGAGGAAGCAGAGGGTCAGTGGTGCCGCCAAGGCGATCAAGACCTTCTCGGCTCCGGCGGTTGCCTTGTCGGCGGCAACACGGCGGAGGTGTTCGGCCTGTTGATGCATCCCATCGGCAAGCGATGTTCCGGCGCGGGTTTGCTGCGCCGCTTGGCGGGCGATGGGGCCAAAGAGGGAATGCTCGGCCAGCGTAAGCCAGGCGTCTTTTCCTCCACCGAGGTTCAGCAGCGCCATGGCGCGGCCGAGCTCCCCTTCCCCATCGTGTTCACCGTCCTGGATTAGCTGCCCCACCCCCACGTCCCAGGCTGGCAACAATGCCTTTCCAGCACGCAGCGCAGCCGCGGAAACGTCGAGGGCGCGGGCCGCGTCCAGCGGACCCAAGGGTGTGGAGCCGGCAGGTCCGGCCCGCACACCCACTCCGCCCAGCGGTGATGTGGTCAGCGATTCGCTCAGATGCTCCGTCCACAGGATGCCGGCGCACACCAACCCCACCCCGGCCAAGAAAAGCAGTACTCCCAGCACATTCGTCAGCAGGAAAGTCAGCGTGCCCAGCCCGCTGCTCTGTCCCAACGCCACCGCGCCAACCGGAAGTGCCAGCAGCACCGTGACCGTTAGCCGCGCGCCCGCCGTCGCGGCGGTCGACTTGGAGATGTGCGCCAGCTGCGCATCAATGTCGGTCACGTGTGCCCGTGCCAGCGCTGACAACCCCACGCCGTGGCGGTGGGAAATGCCCCAAATGTGAAATAGATGGGCCAGGAATCGAGGGGTGTCGCTGCCCGGCGCGGAACTAGCAGACTCTGCGCCCGGCGCTGCGCCCAGACGCACCTTCACGCAGGCGACGTCCAGCTCGTGACGCAGCGCCTCGGACTTCAACCCCTCAGCCGCGTGCTCGACGGCTTCCAGGGGGCGGGCGCCTGCAGCTACTTCGCGGGCGATGGAATCCACCGCATCCCGCACCTCGGCTAGGTTTTTCATCTGCCGACGGGTCTTCATCATCCGCCCCACCACGATCTTGAGGGTGAAGGCCACCATCAATGCGGCCGCCACCACCGCAAGTGCTGGAATCATAGCGCTCCCCTTCCACAACCCAGCTCATCTCTGAACTCCTCAAACCCCTCACGGACGCCGTCGCGCCAGTGCCACAGCACCTCGATGCGCGCCCGCTCGTCGCCGACTAGCCGCCCGATGTGCGTCAACCGTCTTCCCTGCTCCGTGCGGGAAACATGCAATACAACGTCTATTCCGTCGATTACCTGGCGGGTCAGTGCAATCCGATCCAGCCCGGCCATCGCACCCAGCGCCTCCAGCCGCCCTGGCACACTTGCCGGGTCGTTCGCGTGGATGGTGCCCGCACTGCCCGCATGCCCAGTGTTCAGGGCGACCAGCAGGTCCGCCACTTCGGGGCCGCGGATTTCTCCCACCACGATGCGGTCGGGGCGCATGCGCAGACTCTGCTTCACCAGTGCAGTCATGGAGATCGCGCCTGCCCCTTCCGCATTGCCCTCGCGGGTCGCCAGCGCCACCACGTGAGGATGGTCGATCAGCAGCTCCGGGGTGTCCTCCACTACAAGCAGCCGCTGGTCGTAGGCCACCTCCGCCAACAATGCGGCCAGCAGGGTGGTCTTCCCCGCGCCCGTTCCGCCGCTAATGAGGATGTTCCGTCGCGCGCGAACGATCCACCGCAGCACGCCCGCCATCTCCTGACTGGCCAGGCCACCTTGCACCAGCGCATCCAGAGAGTTCTGCTGTCCTTTAATCGCGCGCAAGCTAATACAACTGCCACCCGCCGCCGGCGGAGCCAGCAACGTATGTACTCGAATTGCCTGCGCCGGTACGTCCGGCGGCAGCTGGCGCAGCACCCCGTCGGCAAAGGGCCGGGCCTCGTCCAGCCGCTCCCCGCACAGCGTCGCCATCCGCACCGCCAGGTCGCGCGCCGCCTCCGCGCCGATCTGCATCCCGTCTATGGGCTGCATGCCCTCGCCCCGATCCGCCCACACACTGCCATCCCCGTTGAGCACCACGTCCGTCACCTGCGTATCCTGCAGCGGCCCCGCCAGCGGCCCCAGCCCACTGAACTCTCGCTGCAGAGTCCGCACGTTCTCTACACTCGCCTTTCCGATCAGGTGCAGGCTGCGCGAAAGGTCGCGCTCGTCCGGCCTGCTAATCCCCTGTTCGGCCAGGTCGTCGCGCACGACCGCCAGCAGCCCGCGCTCTGGTTCCGGCTGGCTGTTCTTGTTCTTCCTTCTTAGTGACGCCACCTGCGTCTCCCCCGTCCCTGTTATCCCCTAGCTCGCGATTGGTAACGCGCAGTTGCCGACAATGTGCTGGATCTTCTCCCACACCTCGCGCACCGGCCCGCGGGCGCGGTCGTGCTTCAGCGAGCTTTCAATCCAGTACTCGGCCTCGCCTCGGTCAAGGGCGGGAGTGCACTGGTCGTCGTGGCGAATCACCGCTACGGGAACTTCGTCCATCATCATCGCGGCGACGGCTACGGAGGTGGAAGCACCGGGGACTTCCCGCAACACAATCAGCGGCTTGGTTCGGTCGTTTTCCAGCATCCGGTTCCGCAGCGCGCTTACGGCGGTCACTCCCTGGATGGTTAAAGGTGCCACTAGGATGTGCACGTCAGGTTCCCCTTCACCCCATTGCTCCTGCCATCCGGCGCTCGCGCTATCGGCCACTGGCAGGCTGCGCCCACAGTCCACCACCAGGTCATCCGCATGCATCAATCCGGCCAGCTGGCCCACGTCCAGTCCCCTGCCACCGCTGTGCGCGTCGAAAGCCGGGTAGCGGTCGGCGTAGATTACGGGAACGGCCCCGCTGTCCGCGCTGATCTTCTTTCCGCCCGCGCTGTCGAATCCGAGCATCAGTAGATGGCTGCGCAGTTGGTCGAAGTCGCAGTCGGCGGGAATCTGATTGCGGGTCAGCCCCGGTCGCCGCTCCTTACCCAGCACCAGATCCAAGCCACAGGAGTGCGGGTCGGCGTCCAGCAATACCGCGGGCCTTCCTTCGCAGGACATGTAATAAGCCAGCTGCGCCGCGAACAGACTGGACCCGGCCCCACCGACGGCGGAGCTCACTGCGATCCGCACTGCGTCATTGGATCCGATCATCTCCGCCAAGATCATCGCCCCACCGGCATCCAGGGAGGGCTCCAGCTGATCCACCCGGATCGCTCGCACCAGTCGGTGGTGGGTCAACTCGCTTTCCCTATCGCTCAGCACAATTGCCGAGTTTTGGCAGGTAAACCCGTCTTTCCGATCTAGCTCGCTGAGCAGGTTTGTCTCGAATTCCTCCGTACCATCGTGGATAATCATCGGCCGGCGGGTCACCGCCACGACCATGCGTGCCTCGTTATTCCACAGCGGATCCGCGATGTCCACGATCACCGGCCGGAGCTCTACCGGCCGCTCCCACCCCTTGTTCTTGGCTGCTGTTTTTGCCTTCTTGGCTGCTGCCTTGCTCTGCTTTACTGACTTCCCTGCTCCCATGAACCACAGGCTCCCAGCTGCGCGCTTGCAAAAGTACCCCTGGTTTTTTAGCTGTGGAAAAGTCGGGTTGGCGTCATAAAAAAGGGCCTAGACCCTGTGAATAACCCGAAACGCAAAAAGGTGAGAGTGACATAAGTGGTGCGATTTCACTAGAATGATGCATGTGAACCAGCACCAAGACCCACCGCGCGCAAAGGTCGCAAAGCGAGTTTTGGCCATTTTCGACCTCGATAAGACCATCATCGACACGTCGGCATCCCTGGCCTACCGCCGTCCGATGGCCGAACGCGGTCTGCTCAACACCGGCGAGGTGCTGAAGATGATGGCGATGCTGGGCAACTACATGCTCTCCACCCACTCCGAAGAGAGTTTGGAATCCACAAAAGAAGCCCTAACCAGGATCATCAAGGATCGCGAATCCGAACCCCTGCGTCAGGTCGCCCAAGACGCCCTGCAGGAAGTCATCACCCCATTCATCTACGCCGAAGCGCGCGAACTGATCGAATGGCACCGGAAGATGGGCCACCGCATCGCCATCGTGACCGCCTCGGCCTCCGTCATGGTGCAGCCCATCGCCAAGGAACTCGGCGTGGACCACCTCTTCGCCACCGAGCTAGAGGAAAAAGATGGGCGCTTCACCGGCGCCGTCACGCACTTCAACAAGGGGCATGCGAAAGTCGAGCGCATCCTAGAGCTCGCCCGTAAACACGGCTACGACCTGGGGCAAAGCTACGCTTATTCTGACGCCGCCACAGACATCCCCATGCTAAAGCTGGTGGGCAACCCGGTTGCTGTGAACCCGGACCGTCCCCTGAAGAAACAGGCGACGGAGGCCGAGTGGCCGATCCGCCAGTTCATCCGCCCGGAACCACTGTTCCCGCAGGCAGCGGTGATCGCCGGCGCGGGTGCCACCCTGGCTCTGCTTGGCATTGCCGCGACCGGTCTGGCGATGTGGTGGCGCGGGCGCGAGGAAGGCCACGAGGAAGGTTCAGACGAGGCCTAGCGGCAACCTTTACTTCGCGTCCGCGATCGACTTGCCCTCCAGCGACCCTTCGGACAGGCCCATGGCGTGGAAAACAATCCATTCAGCCACGCCCTCCGGGGTGCCGCTGGCGAATCCCTCGGCCTTTGCCTGGTACTCGTCGCGCCGACGGTTCCACCAGACCTCCGGCACGCCCAGGCCGCGGGGATCCAGGCCAGTGGCGACGGTAGCCAGGCGGGAGCAGGCGCGGGCGGTCACGCCGGTGGCATCCGCGAAAGGCTGCAACGCCAGCAGCTCACCGTGGATCACGGCGGACAGCACCGTCGCGTTCACCTTGGTGCCACCGGTGATGAACTTGCCCAGCAGCTGCAGGCGCGCATCCGTGGAGCGGCGGGGGCGACCCGGCACCAGGAACTCCGCATCCCCCGCGGCCTTCTGACGAAACGCCGGGTCGGACATCTGCGGGCTAGCAACCGCGTTGATACGCGCGATGATCTGCAGCGGGGCGCGCCGCCAGGTGGTCACCGTCTCCGTCACACCGTCCGGCGCCAGCAGCTCCGCGGCACGCAGGGCGCCGGCCAAGATCGGGTCCTCCACCTGGCCGTCCTCTGGCAGGCGCGGGGAACCACCGTCCAGCTGCGCCGAGGCACGCGCGCCGCGCAACACCGATTCCGCACCCGTGACATCCCAGCCACGCAGGTTGGCGGGGTGGCGGTGCAGGCGCGCCAGGTGGTCGTTGGCTTGGGCCACTGCCTCCGGCACTCCGGGCAGTTCGGCCAGTCCAGCGAGAGGGTCTTGCGCAGAATTGTCAGACATATTTAAGACAATAATGCACCCGCGCGCGCAATCTTCCCCGTGGTCTGGCAAACTAGGGGGAGTCAATTAGGTGTAACCCCCAGGAGTTTTAACAGTGAGCAACAACGATCACGATGGCATGTTCACCGACCGCGATAGCTTTAACCCGAAGGTTAATGCTATTCCGCTGTCGGACGTGGATAGCCATGCCAAGGGTCAGGCCAGCATCAGTGACCTGGTGAAGGATGCCTCCGCGCAGGTTTCCTCCCTGGTTCGTTCCGAGGTCGAGCTGGCAAAGACCGAGATCGCTACTTCCGCCAAGAAGGCCGGCATCGGCGTGGGCCTGTTCGGCGCTGCCGCCATCATCCTGGCCTACAGCTCCTTCTTCCTCTTCTTCACCATCGCCGAGGCACTGGATACCTTCATGTGGCGTTGGGCGGCCTTCCTGGTCGTCTTCCTGTTCATGCTGGTTCTGGTTGCCATCCTGGCTCTGGTTGGACTGAAGCAGGTCAAGGGCGTGAAGAAGCCGGAGAAGACCATCGAGTCCGTCGGCGAGCTGAAGACCGTTATCCCGCAGAAGGGCAACAGCTCTTCCTCCGCGCGCCAGCCGGGAATGTACACCTAAATCCCCCGCGCGCCTGAGATGACTTCCGAAGATTCTCACGCTGCAGATCCGCACACCCCGCATGCCACCTTCGTGCATTCGCGGGGTGTGCGTCTTCGCGTAGACGTACAAGGCTCCCGCAACGCACCATTGGTGCTGCTGATCCACGGTTTCGGCGGTGGCGCTTTCGACTGGCGCCCGCTGATGCAGCAACTCGCGGGTGAGCATCTGCGCCTGGCCGCCGTGGATCTGCGCGGCTATGGCCGCTCGGATAAGACCCCGCGCGGTTACGACCTCACCACCGCCGCCAGCGACATGGCTGGGGTGATCCGCGGCCTGGGGCACACCACCGCCACCGTCGTTGGCCACGGCTACGGCGGCATGGTCGCCTGGACTTTGGTGGCTCACAACCCGGAGCGCGTCCGTAGCTTCGTAACCCTTTCCGCCATCAATCCGCTGCTGCGTTTCCGCCGGATCCTGATCCAACCGTTCTCGCAGCCGCACTTCGCTCACCGTCTGCTGTCCGCTCAGCTACCGCGCCTTCCGGAGCGCAAGCTGTTGGCCGATAACGCCGCGGCGGCCGAAAAGATCTTTAGGGCGGGTGTAGCCCCGGGTTTTAGGGATACGGACGCCTACTTCCGCAGCGCCGCACTCCGCCGCGAAGCGATGCAGGTGGATAAAGTGGCGCACCTTTCCTGCGAGTACCTGCGCTGGCCTTTCCGCAGCCGCTTCCGACCCGAGGCAATACGCTTCGAGCGGACCTTCCCTGCGACCACGCCGGTGCCGCTGCTGGCGGTGGACGGCAGCATGGATCCCATCTACGACGAATCCCTGGCACAAAAGTCCGCCCAGAAGGCCGATACCGCCGAGCACAAGGTGCTTTTCGGCGTGGGGCACTACCCGCACGTGGAGGATCCGCCGTGCGTCGCGGAGCTGCTCCGCGAGCACCTGCGCATTTAAAGTCGCTATTCCGCCACGCAGGCGCCCGTCGCCGGGCTGCCTTGGTGCGAAGTTACGTCCCCGACGTGCTTCATGACTTCTTCCCTGGTTAGGGCGTAGCCGGTGTCCTCCTCGTTGATGTCGGCACCAAACACGACTCCCAGCACGTGGCCGTCCTTGTCGATCAGCGGGCCGCCGGAATTGCCCTGCACCACGGCACCGCGCAGCGAATACGCCTCGCGCTCCACCCGCTCATCCGCATAGATGTTTGGACCGCTGACCACGAACTTCTCGCGGATGCGGGCAGGGGTGGCCTTAAACGGCCCGCCGTTGGGGTAGCCCATGACGATCGCGTCCTGGCCCTGCTGCCCCTCACCTTCGGCCCACTTCATCGGCACAAAGGGCAGGTTCTCGCTACGGAGCAGGGCGATGTCCACCTGCGGGTTGTAGTACACCACCCGTGCTTCACGCGGGCCGTCCTTCGTCATCAGCGTGACCTCGTTAGTTCCGGCTACCACGTGCGCGTTAGTCATCACCGTATCCTCGGCAACCACCCAGCCGGTGCCCTGCAGCATCCGGCTGCACTGTTCCGCCTGACCAACCACGCGCAGCACACTGTCACGGGTGTTCTGCACCGCCGGGGATCGCATCAGCGCGTTGTCCGGCGGGTCGACCTCCGCGGTAGGCAGATTCTCCATCGGGTCGGCGATCATCGGGAAACCCGAGTCGTTGATCAGCTGCGAGGTCTGCGCGGGCAGCTGCTTGAACCACACCGGGGCGGCGTTGCCCACCGCGCTGAGGATCTTGCTTCCCTTGATCGTCTTTCCAAAGCCGCCGACGTTCCCGGTGGCGATCAGCACGAGGATCAACCACACGATCAGCAGCGTTGTAAAAACCTGCACGATGGAACCGACGACGGAATCCGCCCTTAGGGCCTCCCGTGTGCGGATATTATCCCGCAGTTTCGCGCCTATGCCGGAGCCGATGGCGTAGCAGATCACCACCACGACAGTCACGGTGAGCAGTGCTGCGAAGAAGCGTGCGCTGGCGCTATCAGGCACTTTATCCTCGGCAAAGTGCACGGCGACCGGAATCAGTTTCAGACCCAAGTAGCCGCCCAGGGCCACCCCGACGAAGCTCAGCGTGGCGCTAAAACCGCCTTGCCGGTACCCGGAGATCGCCGCGCCGAGGCAAACGAACACCAGCACAATGTCAAGGATCATCGACCCCGTCGCTCCGCTCAAGGTGCGCCTCCGTTTCTGCCCATCTCGTTGGCCCTGTCGAACCCTTCCCGCATCTCGCTGAGTGCCTCGCCATTGGCGGAACCGGCCAGCGTCTCGAAGAGGTTCCACGGCCCCTCGGCACCGCTATCGCCGCCACTGGACCAGGGTTCCTCCCAGCCCGCACGGCGCAGCAGGGCGCTGATCACCCCACCGGTGAAGCCCCACAGAACCAGCGGGTTTTTCTCGCCGATGTGCAGGTTCCAGGCCGGCCCGCGCCAGCCGGCAAAGCCCACCTCGAAGCGCCGCTCCGGGTTCACTAGCTCGCCCAGGGGGTAGGGCTCGACCCAATCGTTTTCGGTTGTAGGGCAGCTTACCGCATGGGGTTGACGCCACCACGCCACCACCGGCACCACTGCGAAATTTGAACGATCAATATAGATCGGCTGTAGCACTGCAAACGGCTCCACGGTATCCGGGTTCAGCCCCGTTTCCTCCTGGGCCTCCCGCAGGGCGGTCTCCACCGGCCCGGCGTCGGATTCCTCCAAACGCCCGCCGGGGAAGGCCACCTGCCCACTGTGGTTGCGCATGGTCGGCGCGCGGTGGGTCAAAAGCATGGTTGCGTCGGCGGGGATGGCCTGCCTGCCTATTGTTCCGGCGGGGCGGGAGAAGGTGGCGTCTCCAGAAAGAAGAACCAGCACCGCCGAATAGCGTGGCGGGCGGCCGTGCTCGTCGACCTCCGGCACGATCCGGGCGGAATCGTTGAGGTACTGGTGGATGTCCACCTCGCGGCAGTTGCGGGCGAAGTCGCGCAGCCATTCGGGTAGGTCGGCGGGCATCTCCGGCTGTTTCTGCATGCGTGCGAGCCACCGATCTAGGTGGTTGTTCGGCTGCGAACGCGATCTGGTCATAGAACCTCCTGCACCGCCTTTTCCATTTCTTCGGAACTGCGGAAGGTCTGCGCGTACAGGTGCGCGCGAGTGCCGTCCGGGTTATAGACCACAGTCAACGGCACCACCTTTGGCAGGTTCGCCGCGGAGTCGAAGGTGTGGTTGGAATCCTGGAAGCTGGGCAGCTTATCCACCTCCAGGTCGCGCAGCATGTCCGCACCGGCCTGCCCCTTGGCATCCAGGTGGACTCCCACGACATTCCACTCGGGGTGCTGTTCGGCGAGTTCTTGCAGCACCGGCAGTTCCTCGCGGCATGGGGCGCACCACCAGGCCCAGACGTTCACGACCGCGGGCTTGCCCGCCAGGCGTTCAGCCAGGGAGGTCTGCGACTCGCCTACACTGCCCTCTGTCAGGCACGGAAGGTACACGTCCTTCAGCTCCGCCTTGGGGCTCACGGTCACCTCACCTTCACCCTCTGGGCAGCGGACCTCGTTCGCTACCTCGACAGGCCCGTTGTCTGCTGGGGCCGAGGGGGTGCCATCCTCCACAGAAGAAGTAGGCGCACTTGCGTCGTCCGTAGAATCATCGCGCAACGCGGCAATCAGCGGCACGCAAAGAATCGCGATGCCAATAACCAGCGTGACCGCGATGATGATCGCGCGCGTGCGGGCGGAGTGTTCGACAGGTGCAGACATAACGAAGAATCAGTCTACCTGGCCGCCTACCCCAAACCCCGCCATTTCTAGCAGGTGGTCGCGGTCGTCGGACTTAATCATTGTTGACGCCACCTCAGGGTCAGCCGGTCCCGCCATCCCGAAGCTAGGGCACTGCCCCGCCAAAAAGCAGGCGCCGCAGGCCGCCCTGCGCGAGTGGCAGATCCGGCGACCGTGGAAGATCGCCCGGTGGGAATAGAGGGTCCATTCCTTGCGCTCGATTAGCTCCATGAGGTCGCGCTCGACCTGCACTGGGTCGTCGTGTTCCGTGAGCTTCCAGCGGCGAGCCAGGCGCCCCAGGTGCGTATCCACGGTAATGCCCGGCACCCCAAAGGCGTTTCCCAGTACCACGTTTGCGGTTTTGCGCCCCACACCGGGGAGCATCACCAATTGCTCGAGGGTGCCGGGGACTTCACCACCGTGCTTTTCCACGATGGCCTGGCCGAGGCCCACGATGCTCTTCGCCTTCGAACGGTAGAATCCGGTGGATTTGATGAGCTGCTCGACATCCTCGAGGTTCGCCTCCGCGTAGTCGGCGGCTGTGGGGTAGCGGCGGAACAGTGCAGGGGTGACGGCATTGACGCGCTTATCGGTGCACTGTGCGGACAGGACGGTGGCCACCAGCAACTCAAGGGGATTGTTAAAATCCAGCTCGCAGTGTGCGCCTGGGTAGGCATCGGCGAGCATGCGGTTAATCTTCCGAGCGCGGCGCTTACGACCCAACGGGGTTTCCTTACCCTTTGCAGCAATGTGCGCGCCGATGCGCGGCAGGGTTGGCTGGCTAGGATGGCTGGACTGGGCAATGTGGCGAGTCATAGAACCTTCCACTTCGACGAAAAAGAAGCTCTGCGAGCAAAAGCGGCAGCTTATAATATTTTCAAATGTACCTTCACCCCGAATCGTGCTGTGACATAGTTGGGTATGATCTAAGCAAAGAGACGAACGATACATATTTGGCGTGATGTACGCTACACAGGTGAGGTGGCCACCCGCGCCACCGCGATGCCAGAAACGGAAGTGAAACTAAGGATGGCAGAAGTATCCGACATACTATCGAGGGCAGGCATCTTCCAGGGTGTTGAACCCACCGCAGTACGCACCCTCATCGAGCAACTGGATACCGTCAATTTTCCTCGTGGCACCACCATCTTCGACGAGGGCGAACCGGGCGACCGGCTGTACATCATCATCAGCGGCAAAGTGAAGCTCGCCCGCCACTCGGTGGATGGGCGCGAGAACCTGCTGACCGTCATGGGCCCCTCCGACATGTTCGGCGAGCTGTCCATCTTCGACCCAGGTCCGCGCACCTCGTCCGCCATCTGCGTGACGGAGCTGCACGCGGCGACGATGGACTCCACGATGCTGCACAACTGGATCAGCGAGCACCCGGAGATCGCCGAACAGCTGCTGCGCGTGCTGGCCCGCCGCCTGCGCCGCACCAATAATTCCCTGGCAGACCTTATTTTCACGGATGTTCCCGGCCGCGTAGCCAAGGCCCTGCTGCAACTGGCGAACCGTTTCGGCACCCAGGAGGGTACCGCTCTGCGTGTGCACCACGACCTTACTCAGGAGGAGATCGCCCAGCTGGTCGGCGCCTCCCGCGAAACCGTGAACAAGGCGCTAGCAGAGTTTGCCCATCGCGGCTGGATCCGCCTGGAGGGCAAGTCCGTGCTTATCTCCGATACTGAGCGCCTGGCCAAGCGCGCCCGCTAGACAGAAAGCCGGTCGCTAGGCTCCGCTAGTCTGCACTAGTCCTCGTCGCCGCGCAGGAAGCGCAGCGTCACGCGCGTGGACTGCGCCGCAGCATCACGCAACACCGGATCCACATCCGTGTAGATCTCATCGACAATCTCGTTCACCGAAGCGTCATCACCCAGCTTCTTCAGGGCATCCTTGACTTGCTCCAGGCGCTGCTCGCGACGGTCGATGTACTTCTGTGCAACCTCCGCCAGGTTCGGTAGATCCGGGCCGTGGCCAGGCAGCAACGGCTTATCCTGGCCACGCTCGCGCAGCTTGGCTAGGGTCTCCAGGTAAGCACCCAAGTCACCGTCGGTCTCCGAGATCATGGTGGTGTGGCGACCGGCGAGGGTATCGCCGGTGAGAATGCCCTCCACGTCGGAATCGTCAGTGCCGCCATTGGAGTGAATAAAGAAGGCAACGCAGTCGGAAGTGTGGCCCGGGCAGTGGACTACCTCGATGGTGGGGGTAAGTCCCTCGAAGGAGATGATCTCCCCATCCTTCAGCTCGTCGGCTGCGATGCAGTACTGCTTATCGAAAGCGCGAACCGGCACACCGGAAATCTGGCGGAAGCGCTGCGCGCCGTTGGCGTGGTCGGCGTGGCGGTGGGTCAGCAGCACAACGCCAATCTCCGCACCGCCCTCGGTGGCCTTGGTATTCAGCACATTCAGGTGACCCTCGTCCTGCGGACCCGGATCCACCACAACGGATACTGTGTCGTTTTCTCCCCTAATCACCCAGGAGTTCGTGCCCTCCAGAGCGGCGTAGCTAGGGTTCGGCGCGAGAACGACGCCGACGTTAGGGGTTACTGGACGTAGTTGACTATAAGCGGGGTGCTTCATGCCTCCCAGTGTAGATCGAACCGCGAAATTATGCGCTGATCTGCGCGACGATCTCTACCTCTACGGGGGCATTCAACGGCAGTGCGGCCACACCGACTGCGGCGCGGGCATGCACTCCGGCTTCACCAAAGATTTCGCCCAATAGTTCGGAGGCGCCGTTGATCACGCCTGGTTGCCCACCAAAGTCTGCGGTGGAGGCTACGAATCCATTGACCTTCACGATCCGCTCGATATTATCGATCCCCACCAGGTCGTCGATCGCGGCAATGGCGTTCAGCGCGGCGGTACGGGCGGCGTCATAGGCCTGCTCCTCGGTCACCTCAGCGCCGACCAGCCCCGTGACGGGCAGCTTGCCGTCCACAAAAGGCAGCTGACCAGAGGTGTAGACGATATTTCCACTGCGTACGGCCGGCACATAGGCGGCGACGGGTGCTGCTACCGGCGGTAGCTGCAGGCCGAGTTCTTCTAGTTTCTGGCGAAAGTTCTGCTGTGCCATTTTGTTGCCCTACTGCTCCAGCGGGCGCTTCATGTAGGCAACATGCTGCTCACCGGTCGGCCCAGGAAGTACGGAAACGAGCTCCCAGCCATCCTGTCCCCAGTTATCCAGGATTTGCTTAGTGGCGTGAGTGAGCAGCGGTACGGTTACATATTCCCAGTTAGTCATGGGAACTACCTTAGTGGTTACTTCTTGGCCGCGCTGGCAGCCTCGAGCTGGCCTGCGAAGAAGTCCGCCCAGCTGGTGATCTCGGGGTGCTTGCGCAGCAGCGCACGGCGCTGGCGCTCGGTCATGCCACCCCACACACCGAACTCCACCTTGTTATCCAGAGCGTCGGCACGGCACTGCAGCACGACGGGGCAGTGACGGCAGATGGCCACGGCCTTGCGCTGGGCGGCACCCTTTACAAAGAGCTCATCCGGATCCACGTTGCGGCAGTGCGCCTGAGTGATCCACTCGCCGCGGTTGTTAAAGGACTCGCGGGTCGTGACTTGTTCAGCAGGCTGGCAGGTCGGCTTGGAGCCGCTGTTCACCTTCGTGCGGGCAAGCGATGCAGTCATTGTCTTCCTCCGAAACGTGCCTCCAGCAGGGGCGGCCCTCGCGCCTTGTGCGTCGGTTGTCGTTTGGTACCGCCAACTGCCGTAGAGGCTTGCTGTAGCAGTAATTTTATTCACACGTTTTTAGAAGTGTCGAATAGGTCACACTTTGGGGGTAACTGATATCCACGCGACATTTCTTAAGTATGGATTCAATCGACCAGCGAAAACTGTAGATCTGCTACCTGCCCCACGATCTTTTCTTTTTGACGCCCTCACAATCTCGCTGGTCAGCCCATCACCAAATCGTGTTGCGCGTCACATTAGGAACTTTTCCCAAAACTGCAACAAGGCGAATTTTCTCCACTAAGGTGCATAAAACTGCAAAGGGGGTGATCACCCCCGGTGGCTGACGTGAAGGCGTCACAAAGAAAGGGCAAAAAGGCTAAAGGGTTGTCCGGGGCGTGGGCTATGGTGATAGCCGTGGAAGCACCGAAGGCATTTCTCAAACTTTTCCTCGCCATCCTGGCCGGTGGCGTGCTGCTGGCCGCCGCCATTCTGCCCTTTGCGGGCGCGGGCGGCTGGGTGGTCAACGCCAGCACGGACGCGATGAACTCCAATGCGCAGGACATCTCCGAGAACAACACGGTGCCACTGCGCTCGCGGATCACCGACCGGGATGGCAAGACGATCGCCTGGGTATACAACCAGAATCGCACCGAAGTGCCCTCGGACAAGATCTCCCAAGCGATGAAGGACAGCATCGTTGCCATCGAGGATCGGCGCTTCTACCAGCACAAGGGCGTGGATATCCGCGGCACCATGCGCGCGGCGGCGGCAAACGTCTCCAGCGGTGGGGTCTCGGAAGGCGCGTCGACGATCAATCAGCAGTACGTGAAGAACTACCTGTGGTTGATCGAAGCGGAGAACGAAGACGAGGCCGCCCAGGCCATTGAAACTTCGCTGCCCCGCAAGCTGCGCGAAATGAAGATGGCCGGTGACCTGGACGAAAAGCTGACTAAGAACGAGATCCTGACGCGCTACCTAAACCTGGTCTCCTTCGGCAACAGCGCCTTTGGCGTGCAAACCGCGGCGCAGACCTACTTCGGGGTAAACGCGGCGGACCTAGATGACAATCAGTCGGCTTTCCTGGCCGGAATCGTGCAATCCACCAGTGCTCTGAACCCGTACACCAACCCGGAGGGTGCGAAGCAGCGGCGCGATGCCGTGCTGCAGGCACGCGTGAACGCGGGCAGTCTGTCGCAGGCTAAGGCAGACGAGCTTGCAAGCAAGCCGCTGGGCGTGCTGAAGGAGCCCAAGGTTCCCGCCAACGGCTGCATCGGCGCCGGCGGCTCCGGGTTCTTCTGTGATTACGTGATGGAGTACCTGGACAAGAAGGGAATCTCCAAGGACGAGGTAGCCAAGGGCGGCTACACGATCCGCACCACACTGGATGCGCAGGCGCAGAAACAAGCAGAACAGGCTGCCCGCAGCAAGGTTTCCCCAGACCAGGAGGGAGTATCCGCCGCGACGAACTACATCACCCCCAAGGATGGCAAGCACCAGGTGGTGGCCATGGCCACCTCGCGCAAGTATGGCCTTAGCCAAGACGAGCGGGAATCCGTGCTACCTCTACCCCACTCGCTGCAGGGACACGGCGCCGGTTCCGTGTTCAAGATCTTTGCGGCCGCTGCAGCGCTGGAAGACGGCATGGGCCTCAACACCAACCTTGCCGTGCCCACCCGCGCCGAGGTTGAAGGTATGGGTGCAGGTGGCGCGCCCGGCTGTCCACCGAACAAGTACTGCGTGGAAAATGCAGGCTCCTACAAGCCCAACATGACTTTGAAGGAAGCGCTGGCGACCAGTCCGAACACCCCCTTCATCGAGATGGCGGAGAAGCTGGGCATGGAGCGCATTACGGACATTGCCATCAAGCTGGGTCTGCGTTCCTACAAGAACGAGGGCAGCTTCGACGGCGAGAACTCCGTGGAGGAGTACGTCAAGGACAACAACCTCGGCTCCTTCGTGTTGGGCCCCACGGCCGTCGACCCGCTGGAGCTTTCCAACGTGGCCGCCAGCCTGGCCGACCACGGCCGCTGGTGCGAACCCACGCCCGTGCTGTCCGTAAAGGACCGCAATGGCAAGAAGGTAAAAATGGAGAAGGCGGACTGCGAGCAGGCCATCGACAAGAAGATCGCCGATGCGCTGGCAAACGGCCTGGGCAGCGACGTGCAGCAGGGCACTGCCTCTGCTTCCGCCCGTGCGGCGGGCTGGAGCGGACCGCTGTCCGCCAAGACTGGTACAACGGAAACCAGCTTCTCCGCCGCGTTCCTGGGCTTCACCTCTGGCTGGGCCGGATCTTCCTACATCTTTAACGACGGTGGCACCGCTAAGAACCTGTGCACCGCGCCCGTGCGCCAGTGTGGCAAGGGCAACCTCTATGGCGGTAACGAGCCCGCGCAGATCTTCTTTGAGGCTTCAAAACCAATGGTTAAGAAGTACGGCGGAGGCAAGCTGCCTTCCTACGACAAGAAGTACGACGCAGGCACGAACCCCGGCAAGTGGGGCGCGCCCGCATCCACCGGCGGATCGGGTGGTGGCGCCTCGAGTGGCGGCAACTCCGCACCCGCCCCGCAGGGACCACAGGCTCAAGAGGAGCTGGACCTCCCGCCGGAGATCCGCCGCGGCCTCGCCGACCTCGATGACTTCCTGAGCCAGCTCCGCTAGCCCATTAGCTCCGCCACGCGTGGCGCACGGCGGGTATGTCCCACCCACGGGCGAAACGATACCCTGGGAAGCGTGAAGAACAATCGTCGGGACTCCCCAGCGAACTCGCCAGCCCAGCCCCGCAAACGTCTGCTCAGCCCCACCAACGTGCTGAAAAGCGCGCTCGGAATTGGGGCGGCCGGCGCGGCGGTCGCTGCGGCGTCATATAAAGAAACCCTAAAATTCCAGCTTCACGAGGTAACAGTGCCGCTGCTTGAGCCCGGCACGCTACCCAGCGATTGGGATAGCTTCCGGCTGCTGCACGTCAGCGACCTGCACATGCTGGACAAGCAGCAGCAAAAGCAGGAATGGGTCGCCGCGCTGGACCGCCTGGACCCGGACCTGGTGGTCAACACGGGCGACAACCTCGGCGAGGAGGACGGCGTGCCGGGAGTACTCCGCGCGCTCGGGCCACTACTGGAACGCCCCGGAGTGTTCGTGTTCGGCAGCAACGATTACTTCGCACCGCGCCCCGTGAACCCCTTCATCTACCTGCTGGGCAAGAAGCGCAAGCCCTCCCAGGTGCAGCTGCCATGGAAGGGGATGCGCGCGGCCTTCATCGAACGCGGCTGGCACGACGCCTCGAACGCCACCGTCGAGTTCGCCATCGACCCCGCTGCGACGGGCTCCCTGACCAGCCCGTCGAAAATCAAATTGGCTATCGCGGGCGTGGACGACCCTCACCACGATCTGGACGATTACTCGCGGATCGCGGGGCGCCCTAATAGTGACGCCGACCTGGCCATCGGGCTGAGCCACTCCCCCGAACCGCGCATTCTGGACCGCTTCGCAGCCGATGGATACCAGCTGGTGCTGAGCGGCCACACGCACGGTGGGCAGCTATGCCTGCCGGGTGGGCGCGCCATTGTGACGAACTGCGGCATCGACAGGAGTCGAGTACGCGGGCTTTCCCGCTGGACCGAGCGCATGTGGCTGCATGTGACCAACGGGCTGGGCAGCTCTAAGTACGTGCCTTTCCGCATTTTCTGCCGACCGTCGGCGACGTTGATCCACATTGTGGAGAAGCCGGCGGAGTAGCTGGGTAGTCCTGGCTGGTTCCCGCGAGGGCGGGGTTGCTGGGGCATTAAAAGGCCCGGTACGCTGCCATTTTGAAAAATTCCCCCTGTGCGGGCTATAGTAATTCGAGTTGCAGCCGTTGGCTTTGCACAGTTCGCAAAACTAACGTGCCGCTCCAGACCGGGATATGGCGCAGCTTGGTAGCGCACCTCGTTCGGGACGAGGGGGTCGCAGGTTCAAATCCTGTTATCCCGACCATTGGAACCCGCTGGTACCGAAAGGTGCTGGCGGGTTTCGTCTTTGCGGGAAATCTCGCACAGCACCTCCCCAGCAAATCCCCTGCACACGCGGACACCAGGCCGAGCACCCCGAACAGCCCTAAGGAGCGCCTGATAAACTGTGACCGTCGTATAACTATTCCGATCACGTCGCGTCGTGATGGACCGGAATTATTTTGCCGGCACCCCAGTGGATCACTTGAATAACTTTGACACCTTCAGGCCTCATTGGGCCCGCGATCTAGTTCGGCTCAGCACGACCTTCTGATGTCGGAGCTCAGCACGACTCCGCGAGGCCGTCGCTTTGCGACGGCACCGTGATGTCGTACGTGGTTATTCAGTGAATATTCAAGGTGATCGAACAACTATAGAAACATTGGGGTGTTGAACCAACGTGGCTCTCCTTGCCATCCCCGTCACCGTCGCGGTGGCGCTCATCCTCGTTCCCTTGCTGGTCAAAACACTTGATCGAAACGCCGGCTGGCCGTTAGGTCTGACCTTCCTGGGACTCGCAGGATATGTGATCAAGCACGCCGACCCGATACTTAACGGCGAGACAGCCACCTGGTCCGTCACCTGGATCAAAGGCTTCCTCACCGGCGTCGGCGGTGGAGCGGGTGCAGCCAGTGCAGGAGGTGCAGCAGGCGAAGGCAACCTAGATCTGGCCCTGAAGATGGATTCCCTGGGGCTGTTCTTCACCCTCCTGGCGCTGCTCATCGGCGCCGTCGTGTTCATCTACTCCGCCGCTTACCTGCACAAGGGCGACAAGATCATGAGCTTCTACGTGCTCATGACCTCCTTCATGCTGGCAGTCCTTCTGCTGGTTCTGGCCGACGACGTGGCTCTGCTGTTCATCGGCTGGGAGCTGGTCTCCCTGGCGTCGTTCTTCCTCATCGCCCGCTCGGGCTCCGGCGGCGAGGCCGGTTCCATCCGCACCCTCCTGCTGACTTTCATCGGCGGCCTGTTCCTGCTGGCCGGCCTGGGCATTGGCGTGATCACCACGGGCACCACCAACCTTTCGGCCATGCTGCACTCCCCCGCCTGGGAGGGCCAGGACATCCGCCTGGCTATCGTCGCGATTCTTATCGCCCTGGCCGCGTTCTCGAAGGCCGCGCAGATCCCCTTCCACTTCTGGCTGCCGGAGGCTATGGCCGCGGACACCCCGGTTTCCGCCTTCCTGCACGCCGCCGCCGTGGTCAAGGCTGGCGTGTACCTGTTGCTGCGCTTCTCCGGCCTGTTCGAGGGCGTGATGGCCTGGCACGTCCTGCTGATCGTCATCGGCATGACCACCGCCATCATGGGCGCCGTGTTCGCCATCCAGAAGACGGATCTGAAGAAGCTTACGGCCTACTCCACGGTCTCCCAGCTGGGCTGGATCGTCGCCACCATTGGTGTGGGCACTCCTTTTGCCATCAGTGCCGCGCTGGTTCACACGGCCGCCCACGCGCTGTTTAAGTCTTCGCTATTCATGATCGCCGGCGTGGTGGATCACCAGGCCGGGTCGCGTGACATTCGTCGCCTGGGCCCACTGTGGCGCCAGATGCCCTTTACTTTTGTGTCCGCTGTGATCGCGGCGGCATCAATGGCTGCTATTCCCCCGACCTTCGGCTTTGTGTCGAAGGAGGGCATGCTTACTGCGTTCGAGGAGGCGCCGTTTAACAATGCCGGCGTGGTCGCCCTGCTGATCGCGGCGGGGCTCGGCGCGCTGGCCACCTTCGTGTACTCCGCGCGCTACGTCTTGGGCGCATTCATCGACGGTCCGAAGGATATGTCACACGTGAAGGAGGCTCCGGCCAATCTGTGGATTCCCGCGGTGCTGCCGGGTGTGCTTTCCCTGCCGGGTGTCGCGTTCCTGGGTCTCTTCGACGAGACTCTCGACCAGGTGGTCGATGCCACGGGTCTGGGCCACGCCCACACGCATTTGGCTCTGTGGCACGGTCTGACTGTGGCGCTCTGGATCTCTCTCGCGGTTCTGGTCGCGGGCGTCATTGTTGTTATTTATCGACGCCCTCTGCTCCAGCCGCTCGAGGGCAAGCGTCTCGGGGTGGCAACGGGCGCGGAGATGATCTCCGCATTCATCGAGCGCTCGACCAAGGCAGGCCGCGCGTTTGGCCGCCTGGCGAACTCTGTGAACCCCAACCGGCACGTGGTGTGGATCTTCGTCATGCTGATAGTGCTGGCGGGCTTCTCCCTGCTGGGGCCGGGTCGCCTGGAGCGTCTGGCGGATCTGCCGCCGCGTGTCGAGGGGATCGACAGCATCGTGGACCTAGTTGGCCTGGTGATTATCGGCTTGAGTGTGCTCGTGATGATTGGTACTCGCTCTCGCCTGGCTTCCGTGGTGCTGGTCGGTGTGGTCGGCGTGGGCGTTTCCTGGGTCATGCTGACCCTGGGCGCGCCGGATGTGGCTACCACCCAGCTGCTGGTCGAGTTCTGCGTGGTCGTCATCATGATGCTGGTGATTCGCCACCAGCCGCGCCTGTACCTGCGTGAGGGCGCAAACCGTACCCGCTTCGCCACGGTTCTGGCGGTGCTGGTCGGCGTGGTTACCTTCCTGGGCGTATGGCTGCTTATCGGTCGTCACGAGAAACCCGCGATCGCACAGTGGTATTTGGAGAACACCCCGGAGATCTCCGGCGGCAACAACGTGGTCGCGGTCATCCTGGTGGAGTTCCGTGCCTTCGATACCTTGGGCGAGCTGACGGTGCTGGGCATGGCGGGCATCGTCATCGCCGCGCTGATCAAGTCCATCCCCCGCTCCCCGGTTCCGGGCTACGGTCCGGGTTCCACCGCGGAGCTGTTCCGCGCCCCGGGTTCCACCCGCTTCCCGGATGTGCACAAGGTTCCGGAGCTGGCGCCGTTCTACTCCAAGTACCTGCGCTCCACGCACCTGAACTCCATTAACTCGCGGATGACGATGTACCCGCTGATCCCGATTCTGGCGCTGCTGTCCGCCGCCACGTTCTGGCGCGGCCACCAGTCCCCCGGCGGCGGCTTCGTCGCCGCCCTGATCGCGGCCTGCGGCATCTTCATGTACTACCTGGCGCAGGCCCGGGCCAAGAAGATGTTCACCGACCAGGTGGCCTACACCTTCGTCGGCGCGGGCATAGCGATGGCGCTGATCACCGGCCTGATCGGCTACTTCAAGGATGGCTTCCTATCCCCGATCCACGCCGATATTTTGGGCCAGCACGTATCCACCTCGCTGATCTTCGACGGCGGCGTGTACCTGGCAGTGCTCGGCCTGGTGGTCATTGTCATCAACCAGATGGGCGGCCGTGAGCGCCCGGGTACCGACCCGGCAACGCTGAAGTCCAAGTTCCGCGCCCAGACTGCCACTCAGAAGATGGGCTTGAACTCCAAGGGCAAGCGCCCCACTCCCATCGAGGGCAAGGCGGATCCCGCCAAGAAGCCATCGCCTGTGGCTGTGACTGTCGGCGGCAGCAACATCCCGCTCAACCCCTCCCAGGTCTCCGCTGCTGCGAAGGCTGCGGAGGAGGCCCATCGGGCCGAGCGCGAGGCGGCCCGCGCGCCGGTGAAGAACCTCAAGGATGGGTCTGAGGCCAAGGCTGCGGAGCCTGATGGCGTCACAAAGAAAGAACAGAACGAGAAGAAGGGAGAGAACCAGTGATCATCGCAGCTATCATCGCCATCCTGATGGGCGGTGGCGTGTACCTGGTGATGCAGCGCGGAATGCTGCGCATCATCATGGGCATCACGCTGATGAGCCACGCGGTTAACCTCCTGATCCTCGCTGCGGGCATCGGCGCGTGGCGCATGGATCCGCTAATGGATCGCGCGACGCCCGAGCAAGCAGCCGACCCGCTGCCCCAGGCATTCGTGCTGACGGCAATCGTGATTTCCATGGCCTCTACCGCCGTGATGCTGGCCATGGCCGCGCTCGGCCGCGACGACGACACGTTCGGCAGCGACGACGTAGAGACCGCCTCCCGCCGCCTGCGCACCCTGCAGACGATGGGCTGGAAGAACTACGAGGAAGCCAAGGCCCACGGCGGAGTGGTCAAGGAGCACGAGGATAAGAAGCTCGGTGCGAACGACTACACGGAGGTCCATTCCACCGCCGATGAGGACGACCCAGACGAAGCCGCGGCCAGCACCACCGGCAAGGAACGTAAGGACGAACAGAAGGGAGCACAGAAGTAATGACCGAAGGTTCCCTACTCAGCCTATTTATTGCCGTTCCGCTGCTTTCCGCGGCCATCGCCGCGATGGCCCCGTGGATGAGCCTCCGCCGCGCGCTGGGCCTGCTGGTGCCGGCATTCGGCATCGTCGGCGGCGTCTGGGTGCTGGTGAAGGTCAAAGAGCCGAACACGGTGCTGGTCGATAACGTCGGCGGGTTCGTCGGCGGTATCTCCATCCCGCTGGCCGCCGACAATCTGGCGGGCATTATGATCCTGACGACCTCCGTCGTCGCCCTGATCGCCAACTGGTTCGCCGACGTCGTCGGCGAGACGCGCACCCGCTTCTACCCCGCCCTCACGCTCATGCTGATCGGCGGCGTGTGGGGTGCACTGCTGACCGCCGACTTGTTCAACATGTTCGTGTTCATCGAGGTCATGCTGATGCCCTCCTTCGGCCTGCTGGCGATGACCGGCACGTGGGCTCGCCTGGCGGCGGGCAGGATGTTCATCATCGTGAACCTGGTGACCTCCCTAGTGCTGCTAAGTGGCGTGGCACTGGTCTACGCCGTGGTGGGCACCACCAACCTCGCAGCTTTGGCGGGCGCGGCCGGTCCCCGCGGCACTGAGTTTGCCGAGGGAGTCTTCGGCAACCAGTGGCAGCTGGTGATCCCGCTGGGCGTGGTTCTGCTGGCGCTGGCCGTGAAGGCGGGCGTGGCGCCGGTCCACACCTGGCTGCCCCGCGCCTACCCTTCCACCTCCCCAGCCGTGATGGCGCTGTTCTCCGGCCTGCACACCAAGGTCGGCATCTACGCGATTTTCCGCGTGTACCTGACCATCTTCGAGGGCGACCCCACCTGGTCCTGGGCCATCCTGGTGATCGTGGTGCTGGGCATGCTGATCGGTGGTTTCGCCGGCCTGGGCGAAACCACGATGCGCAGCGTGATCGCCTACCAGATGGTCAACGGCATCCCGTTCATCCTGATCAGCCTCGCATTCCTCAGCCACGATGCGCGCCTGATGATCAGCGCCGGGCTGTTCTACATGCTGCACCACATGATCGTCGCCGGGGCCCTCATTATGGCCTCCGGTGCGATCGAGGAGACCTACGGTTCCGGCCGCGTGCGCAAGCTCTCCGGTCTCATGCGCCGCGACCGCTTCGTCGCGGTCGTCTTCGCGGCTGGTGCGCTAGCAATCGTCGGCCTGCCGCCGTTCTCCGGCCTGTGGGGCAAGCTGGCTCTAGTCTTCGGCGTGGCCCAGGACGGCACGTGGAAGACCTGGCTGGCCATCGGCGCAATCATCGTCTCCTCCATCGGCGCCTTGGTTTCCATGATCTACGTGTGGCGCGAGGTGTTCTGGGGGCGCCAGATGAACGCCAACGAGGCCGACCCGGAGCTGCGCGTACCGCGCCGTTACGTGTGGCCGTCCGCAGTCATGATGCTGATTTCCGTGGGCATGTTCATCGGCGCTGGGCCGATCTTCCAGCAGGTCAACAAGGCCGCCGATAATCTGACCGACACGACCGCTTATGTCGAGGCAGTCCTCGGCGATCCGGATGAGGCCGTCGGTGCGGTCCTGCCGCCCGGGCCGAGCGGATTGGATAACGTCGACACCGAAGCCAACGCCGCCGCCAGCGCCAAAGTCAACGTAAAGACCGACAAGGAGCAGCAGGCTCAGGACGGGAAAGGTCACTAAGCCATGGCAAAGTTCAGTATTGTCCAAGCAGTGAAGTCCACCGGCCACGCGCTGAAGTACGCCGCCTGGCTGACCGGGCAAATCATCAAGGAATCGGTCGTCATGGCGGCCGATACCCTCGGCACCGGCCGCAACATCGCGCCGGTGGTGATCTATTACCCGCTGCGCGTGACCAGTGAGCGGAACATCGCAGCCCTCATCGCCTCGATCACCATGACCCCCGGCACGCTCTCCCTGGGCGTAACCGGCCCGAAGGAGGTCGACTACGACGCAGCCGCCGGCGAGCGCAGCTCTAAGGATGCCTTCGCTGTGGCCCGCTCGGAGTTCAACACCCACGGCCTGGACCACGTCCAGCGCTTCCTCGCGGTACACGCCATGTACGGCGCGGATCCGGAAGAATTGCTGGCCAGCCTGGCGGACATGGAGGAGCACCTCGCCCCGTCGGTGAAGGATAAGCCGCTGCACTTCGACGTGCAGTACCTGGTGGAGAAGGGCCGCCCAGGCCCACGTGGCTTCCGCGGTTCGCGCGGTGGCCGCGCATCCGACGAGACGGTCTTCGACGTGGAGAAGGTGGATTCCACTCCGCACGCCGCCGCGTTCGTCGCCGCGATCCTGCAGTCCGACGAGGAGGAGAAGAACCCCTCCGATGTACCCGACATGGATCGCAAGGAGCGCTACGAGATCGCCCACCGAAACGCCGAGCGCGCCAAGGCCCGGATCTCCAATGCAACCCCAGATATTGATACTTTCCGCGGGGACAACCTGGGGGCGTCCAAACCCGACCAGGAAGGCCGCACCAAACCGGGAGAGACCTTGTACGACCCGTTGTATCCGAAGAACAACCCGAAGGAAGGCAAGTAGATGGAGCCCAGGGACCTACTAAATATCCTGGTGGGCATCGCCGCCGCCATTGTTGTTGTCGCGCTGTTTACGGTGCTGTGGCGCGCTGTTTCTACGCATAATGACGCCCGCCGCGCCGTCCTTTCCGACATGGTGTTTATGGCGATGGCAGGCCTGTTTTTGTGTTATTCGATCTTCCACCGCACGGCGATCACCTATGAGGTCGCACTGTTCGCCGGCCTGTTCGGCGCGCTGTCGACGATCGCTTATGCCCGCATCATTTCTCGAGGGAGGCGCTAAATGTCCACAACAATTCTCGCCGCCGCCGGCGAAATGGTCGAGTTCAGCGAGCCGGGTTGGCTCGGCGCGATTACCGCGGGTGTGCTCGCCATTCTCGGGGCGATCTTTATCTTTGTTTCTGCCCGCGCGATGTACCTTGCTCCGGACGCCCTCAGTCAGGTCAACATGGTCGGTCCAGCTGTCGGCGTGGGGCTTCCCCTGCTGATCAGCGCCAACCTGGTTTACTCCTGGTCGACGGAAGGGTTTGTGCTGGGCGTGTTGATCCGCGCGATCGTCGCCATCACTGCGCTGCTGGTGATCGGCGCCGTCGGTTCATACGTGATGGGCCGCGCACTGCATGCGACGCACTGGGATCACACCGTGCCGCTGTCCGGTGGTCAGAAGGCGAAGGAACCCCAGTAGCGCCAATAGAAAACGAGTCCGCCCCCACTTCCTTGGTGGGGGCGGACTCGTTTTCGCTCCTGCGGCGGCTGGCTGCTAGGCACCCGGAGCCAGTTACTAGGCGCGAGCGCAGACCGTCAGCTACTGACCGCTGCAGCGGAACTAGCCGACAACGGCGACGGCCTCAACGTCGATCTCGCCGCGCATTGCCTTGGAATACGGGCAGAATGCGTGAGCATCCGCAACCAGCTCGTCGGCCTTGGCCTGATCCACGCCGAAGACGGTGGCGGTGATCTTCGCGGACAGGCGGAAGCCCTCCGGAACCTTGTTCAGGGTGGTCTCGACGGTGACCTCCGGGGACTGGCTCATGTCCACGCCAGCCTCCTTGATGGTCTTCTGCAGGGCGCCGTTAAAGCAGGCGGCCCAACCTGCGGAGACCAGCTGCTCCGGGTTCGTGCCCTCACCGGAGCCACCCAGTGCCTTCGGCGGGCGAACGTCCAGATCGATCTGGCGGTCGTCGGTAGCAACGTGGCCATCGCGGCCGCCACCGGTGGAAAGTGCCTTTGCTGTGTACAGTGCCTCGCTCATGAGTGAACCAATCCTTTCGCCAATACTGTCTGTTTGATTCGTTGCGGCGCCCAGCCTACGTGAACCGGCGAGCGCCGCGCTGCGGCCAGCGGGGCTTACTTGCCGGTGAAGATTTCCTTCACCCGGTCGCGCAGGTTCTCGTCGACCTTGCCCCAGTAGGTCCAGCACTGCTCAGCCACCTGGTCAGACACACCATCCATCGCGCCTGCGATGTTGTTTGCCAGGCGCTCCCGGGCGGCGTCATCCAAAACCTCGCGTACCAGCTGGCCCGCCTGGATGAAGTCGTCGTCCTCCGGGTGGCGGACGTAAGCCCCGCGGGTCAGGTCGGTGCCGTGCAGGTCGTCGAACAGGCCCAGCTCCTCCGCGGCGGTCACGGCGGATTCCTGGCCACGGCCGAAGCCGTACTGGGACTCACCGGCGGCCACGCCCTGCTCGACGGCACCGGAGCCGTCGTTGACGTCGATGCCACCGTCGCCGCGCTCGAAACGATTCGGGGAGTACACCGGGGTGCCGGCCGGCGGGAACTCCTGGTTACCCGCGCCGTCCTTAGCGGTGTAGTAGTTTTTCTCCGCCACGACGGAACGGTTGGAAGGCAGCTGGTGGAAGTTCACGCCCAGGCGGTAACGCTGCGTATCGGCGTAGGCGAAGGCACGAGCCAACAGCATCTTGTCCGGGGAAAGGCCAATGCCCGGCACCAGGTTCGACGGTGCGAAGGCGGCCTGTTCGATCTGAGCGAAGAAGTTCTGCGGGTTCTCGTTCAGCGTGAAGTGGCCGACCGGAATCAGCGGGTAATCCTTCTGCGACCAGGTCTTCGTCAGGTCAAACGGGTTCCAGCGGTAATCCTCCGCCTCGGCGACCGGCATGATCTGCACCTTCACATCCCACGTCGGGTAATCGCCGCGCTCGATGGCGTCATAAAGATCCTGACGGGAGGAATCGAAATTGCCCGAAGCAATGACCTTAGCGGCCTCGTCATCGGTGTAGAAGTCCCAGCCCTGGCGGGTCTTGAAGTGGTACTTCACCCAGAAACGCTCGCCGGCGGCGTTGATCCACTGGTAGGTGTGGGAGCCGAAGCCGTCCATGTGGCGGAAGTCCGTCGGAATGCCACGGTCGCCCATCAGGTAGGTCACCTGGTGCGCGGTCTCCGGGGAGCGGGTCCAGAAATCCCACTGCATGTCCGCGGAGCGCAGGCCGGAATCCGCCAGACGCTTCTGGGAACGAATGAAGTCCGGGAACTTAATGCCGTCGCGCAGGAAGAACACCGGGGTGTTGTTGCCCACGATGTCGTAGTTGCCCTGTTGGGTGTAGAACTTCAGCGAGAATCCGCGCACGTCGCGCACCGCGTCGGGGAAGCCCTGCTCGCCCGCGACGGTGGAGAAGCGGGCCAGCATCGGAGTCACGCGCCCCGGCTGGAACAGATCCGCCTTGGTGTACTTGGAAACGTCCTCGGTGATGGTCAGCTCACCGAAGGCACCGGAGCCCTTGGCGTGCACGTTGCGCTCCGGGATGCGCTCGCGGTTAAAGTGCGCGTGCTTTTCCACCAGGTGTACGTCGGAAAGCAGCAGCGGACCCTGCTGGCCCACGGTCGCGGAGTGCTCCTCGGTGCTGACCGGGGAACCATTCACGTTCGTCGAGGCTCCGGAGTAGGGGCACATGCCGCGGGAGGCAACGTCCTTGGCCGTGGTGATTGGGTCGTTATTGGTGCCGTCATTATTCGTAGCAGTCATGGGTACCTCCAGATACCTAATAGCTTTGGCTATGCATTCCACCTTGCCAGAACTTCCACCCCCGCGTGTTAGGCTTTGTCCATGACCAGCCAGGTAACCAGCAGTCAGGCGCACGATGCCGCTGTGACCGACCTCGCCCTGCGCGCCGCCAGTGGCGACCGCCAGGCGTTGACCGAGTTCATTTCCGCCACGCACGACGATGTGTGGCGCCTGCTGGCTCACCTGGCCGATACCGACCGCGCGGACGACCTCACGCAGGAGACCTACCTACGTGTACTGAGCGCCCTGCCGCGGTTCGCCGCCCGCTCCACGGCTCGTACCTGGATCCTCTCCCTCGCCCGCCGCGTGTGGGTCGATAGCGTACGCCACGATATGGCCCGCCCCCGCAGTTCCGCCACGGAAATTGAGGACGCCACCAGCGCCACCCCCGCCGCCGAAACCACTGGCGGGCAAAGCTGGGCGGAATGGGTGGACACTCGCGCC
This sequence comes from Corynebacterium sp. ACRQK, assembly GCF_022345965.1. Lineage (GTDB taxonomy): Bacteria > Actinomycetota > Actinomycetes > Mycobacteriales > Mycobacteriaceae > Corynebacterium. The sequence goes on along the minus strand of NZ_JAKRMU010000002.1, from coordinate 33,612 downwards.
CTCATCGACCAGCTGGAGGAGGAACGCCGGGAGGCTCTGATCCTCACGCAGGTTCTGGGCTACACCTACGCCGAGGCCGCGAAGATCGCTAACGTCCGCGTGGGCACGATCCGCTCTCGCGTTGCCCGCGCCCGCGCCGACCTGGTTGCGATGGCAGGCGAGGGACAAGGTGGCGTCACAAAGAAGAACAACAAGCGACGCTTCGGGGTGGCCTAGCTCGATTCCGGGCTTTGTATAGGGTGGCGGGCATGAGCACCATCACCTTTTCCCACCGCATTCCTTTGGGCTTGGCCGATACGTGGGCGCTGCACGGGCGCCCGGGGATTGTTCATCGTTTGACGCCAGGTTTCACCCGCATGCGCCTGATCCACCAGGCGAACTCCTTGCGCGATGGGGTGACGACGTTCGCCTTGCCGGGCGGAATCACGTGGGTCGCACAGCACCAGGCGCGGGCGTATGAGGGGACCGCACCGGATTGGCGGCGATTCCAAGATGTGTGCACGACAGCGGTGTTGGGTGCGCTGACGGGGTGGGAGCATACGCATGAGTTCCGAGCCGAGGGCACGGCGGGGCCTGCGGGAACGGCGGAGTCCACGGTGATCACCGACATGCTGCACACGAACCTGCCGAAGTTCGTGGCGACCAGGGCTTTTGGTGGAGTGTTCGCATATCGCCAAAACCAGTTGCAGGCCGACGTACAGCACCTCAAATTCGCCCGGCGGCTGCGCGAGCGCGCGGATGATGACAGGCCGTTGCGGATCGCGGTAACTGGCTCTGGCGGCCTGGTGGGAACACAGCTGTGCGCGCTGCTGGAGCTCGCGGGTCACGAGGTAGTGCGGCTGAAGCGAGGCGGCACCGGACACGGCACTGGCGCGGGTAGCACCGGCAGCAACACGGTACGCAAGTGGAATCCCGACAACCCGGCGCGGGGACTGCTGGACGGCGTGCAGGTGCTGATCCACTTGGGCGGCCACCCCATCGCGGGTCGGTTCACAGAAGAGCACGTGGCGAAAGTGCGGGACTCGCGGCTGGAACCAACACGGAAGCTGGCGAAGCTGGTGGCGGAAACCCTATGCGTGGAGGCGATGGTGTGCGCCTCTGCTGTCGGTTTCTATGGCAACGACCGTGCGGAACAAGCCGATGAAACCGCAGGCCAGGGCGCCGGCGAGGTAGCGGAAATCGTGGCTGGTTGGGAAGCTGCCACCGAACCCGCGCGGGCTGCTGGCAAGCGGGTGGTGAACGTCCGCAGCGGGCTGGTGCTGGGCGGCGGCTCACAGATGCTGGACCTGTTGCTGGCCAGCGTGCGCGTCGGTGGCGGGCGACTGGGCGATGGCAGCCAACACTTCCCGTGGGTGGCGCTGGACGACGTGGTGGACATCTACCACCGTGCGGCGATCGACCCGAACCTCAACGGCCCCGTGAACGCGGTAGGGCCGGAGGTTCTTACGAACGACCAGTTCACAAAGATTCTGGTGAAAGTCGGCGGAGGGCTGCCACTGTTCCCGGTGCCCAAGCAGGGGCCAGAGATCCTACTGGGCAAGCAGGGTGCGGAAGAGTTGGCCATGGCCGACCAGCACGTGGTGCCGAAGGTTCTGGAAGCTGTCGGCCACCCGTTCCGCTACCGCACCGCGGAAGCTGCCCTGCGCCACGAGCTTGGACGCGAGGACGTGCAGCAGGTGTAGGCAGCCCGGGCTTAAAGAAGCACGGGCTTTAAGGTGTACAGCACCTAAGAGGCTAGGCTGGTGAATATGAGCACGAGCCCCAGCAACCCGTCCATCGCCGCCGACTCCGCCCTGCTACTGCTATCTTTCGGCGGCCCGGAGAAGTCCGAGGACGTGGTCCCCTTCCTGGAAAACGTCACGCGCGGCCGCGGCATCCCCCGCGAGCGTTTGGAGAAGGTCGGCGAGCACTACTTTGCGCTCGGAGGTCGCTCCCCCATCAACGACCAAAACAAGCAGCTGATCCGCAATATCGAGGCTGAGCTCGCCCGGCGCGACATCGACCTGCCCGTATACTTCGGCAACCGCAACTGGGAGCCCTACGTCGAGGATGCGCTGCAGCAGATGTCCCGCGACGGTATCCGCCATGTGTACGTCTTCGCCACCAGCGCGTGGGGCGGTTACTCGGGTTGCTCGCAGTATCAGGAGGATCTGCGCCGCGCCATCGCTGCCTGCGAGGAGGCCGGCCTGGAGGCCCCGAAGGTGGAGCGCCTGCCGCAGTTCCACCGCCACCCGACGTTCATCGCGGAGTTCGCCCGAGCCGTGGATACGGCACGCGAGCAGCTGCGTGCAGAGCACGGCGAGGAGGTGGCCACGCAGGCAGAGCTGGTTTTCACCGCGCATTCGGTGCCGACGGTGGCGGATAAGGCGGCGGGTCCGCACAAGTTCGGCGGGAATCTGTACTCCCAGCAGGTGCTGGATGCCTCGCGATTGATCCAGCAGGCCAGCAGCTTCGCTAATACCCCTGGTAGTGGCGCGGATTACGGCTGGACTGGCCAGTTGGCCCGCCACGAGAACGTCGGCGGCCGCGGGGATGGCCCCGCGCACACGGGTGAAACTGTGGGGGTGGACGTGGGTGCCGGCACCGACCTGGACGTCGAGCTGGTATGGCAGTCGCGCTCTGGTTCGCCGCATGTGCCGTGGCTGGAGCCGGACGTGTGCGACCACATTGAGGCGCGCGCAGAGGCTGGCAACAAACGCGCGATTGTGCTGTGCCCGGTTGGCTTCATCACCGACCACATGGAGGTCAAGTGGGATCTGGATACTGAGGCCCGCGATGCCGCCGCGGAGGCGGGCATCCCCTTCGTGCGCGCAGCCACTCCGGGTTTGACCACCGGTTTCGCAGGAATGGTGGTTGATCTTGTTGTTGGTAGTGACGCCCCCAGCGCCAATCCCTCGGAGGATCAGCAGGCGGCGCGCGATCTGGCGGCGAAGGTAGTCGGCGAGCTGGCAACGGTTCCGGACTTCGGCCGCACGTTCAACGGCTCGCCGTGTGCGCCGGGGTGCTGCGGTAGCGAGGCCTAGCGGCCGGGGCGTGAAGGCCCGGCGACCCGACTGGGGGCACGGGGACTAGACCAGCAGTTCCGCGATCTGGATGGTGTTCAGAGCGGCGCCCTTGCGCAGGTTATCGCCGGCGACGACCAGCACCAGGCCGCGGTTTCCATCGACGGTCTGATCCTGGCGGATGCGGCCGACCAGGCTTTCGTCGATGCCCGTGGCGGCCAGTGGGGTGGGCACGTCCACGACCTTCACGCCCGGGGTCTCGGCCAGCAGCTTGCGGGCGGTGTCCGGGGTGATTTCGCGGTCGAATTCCGCGTGGATGGTCATGGTGTGGCCCGTGAAGACAGGTACGCGCACGCAGGTGCCGGCCACGCGCAGCTCGGGGATGCCCAGGATCTTGCGGGATTCGTTGCGGAGCTTCTGCTCTTCATCGGTCTCCTTGGAGCCGTCGTCCACCAGGTTGCCGGCCAGCGGCAGGGCGTTGAAGGCGATGGGCTCCACGTAGGGGCCCAGGTCTTCAGCCTTGAGGGCGGAGCCGTCGTGCACCAGCTTGCGCAGGCCCTCTTCGTCGATGGTGTTCTCCACGCTGCCCAGGTTGTCCAGCACCTGGCGCACCAGTGCGTCCACGCCGGCCAGCCCGGAGCCGGAAACTGCCTGGTAGGAGCTGACGTGCATCTGCTTCAGGCCCGCTGCCTTGTGCAGCGCGCCCACGACCGGCATGGCGGCCATGGTTGTGCAGTTTGGGTTGGCGATGATGCCCTTGGGTGGATTCTTGACGTCCTGCGGGTTCACTTCGGAGACGACCAGTGGGACTTCCGGATCCTTGCGGAAAGCCGAGGAGTTGTCCACGACGATCGCGCCGGCTTCGGCGAAGCGCGGGGAGTGCTCGCGGGAAGTTCCGCCGCCTGCGGAGAACAGAGCGATGTCGATGCCGCGTAGGTCCTCGGTGGCGGTGGCGGCGACGTCCTCGATGACGATCTGCTCGCCGCGGAATTCCAGCTTCTTACCTGCGGAGCGGGAGGAAGCGAAGAATCGTACCTTGTCCGCCGGAAAATTCCGCTCGACGAGGATGTCGCGCATGACGCGACCGACTTGGCCGGTTGCTCCGACGACAGCGATGGTGGTCATTCGGGGATCTACCTCTTCTATCTGTTCTAGTGTGCACTCTTGAGCGCCTCGGCAGCGCGCTTAAGCTGCGGTTTTAGCGTCCCGTCCCAGCGTACACGGTGGCTTCTTTGTCGCCGCCCAGCTGGAAGCGGTCGTGGATGGCGCGCACGGCCTTGTCCACGTCGGTGTCGCGGATCAGCACGGAGATGCGGATCTCGGAGGTACTGATTAGCTCGATGTTGACGCCCGCGTCGCGCAGCGCCTCGCAGAAGTCGGCGGTCACGCCGGGGTGGGACTTCATACCAGCGCCGACCAGGGAGACCTTGCCCACGTGGTCGTCGAAGATAAGGTCCTGCCAGTCGTTCTGTTCCTTGATGCCCTTCAGCAGCTGCATCGCGCGGGTGGCGTCCGTCCGCGGGCAGGTGAAGGTGATGTCGGTGCGGTTGTTGTCGATCTTGCTGATGTTCTGCACGACCATGTCGATGTTGATCTCGGCGTCGGCAACGGCGCGGAAGACCTTCGCTGCCTCCCCGGGAGAGTCCGGAATGCCGAGGACGGCGATCTTGGCTTCGGAGCGGTCGTGTGCCACGCCGGTGAGTACTGCTTCTTCCATGGGAATATCCTCCATTGATCCAGAGACGAGGGTGCCGGTGTCGGTGCTATACGAGGAGCGGACGCGCAGGGGCACGTCGAATGCGCGGGCGTATTCCACGCTGCGCAGCATCAGCACCTTCGCGCCGACGGCTGCCATCTCCAGCATTTCTTCGAAAGAGATCGTGTCGAGCTTCTGGGCGTCCGGCACGATGCGCGGGTCCGCGGTGTACACGCCGTCGACGTCGGAGTAGATCTCGCACACGTCGGCCTCGAGCGCCGCCGCCAGGGCGACTGCGGTGGCGTCCGAGCCGCCACGTCCGAGGGTGGTCACATCGCGCGTTTCGCGGTTCACGCCTTGGAAGCCTGCGACGAGGCAAATCTTTCCATCGTCCAGGGCTTCCCGCACGCGGCCGGGGGTGACGTCCACGATGCGTGCGTTGCCGTGTCGCTCGGTGGTCAGCACGCCCGCCTGCGAGCCAGTGAAGGATTGTGCCTCGGCACCGAAGGAGGCGATGGCCATGGCCACCAGCGCGTTGGAAATACGCTCACCGGCGGTTAGCAGCATGTCCATCTCGCGTGCGGGCGGCACGGGATTGACCTGCTCGGCGAGTTCCAGCAGGTCATCGGTGGTGTCTCCCATTGCGGAGCAGACGACGACCACGTCGTTACCCTGCTTTTTGGTTTCCACGATTCGCTCGGCTACGCGCCGGATCCTCTCCGCGCTTTCCAGCGAGGAGCCGCCGTATTTCTGAACGATGAGCGCCACTGGTTGTTACCACCTTCCTGGGTCTAGTCTTAATCAAACTTTAGACTACTTTGTCTGTTTCCCTGGGGCTAGGGTTCGAGTAACTCTTTTTCTTTTTGACGCCAACCTGCCCGCGCGCCACATGCGTCACACACGTAACACGCGCGTCGCGGACTAATGTCCAGCCCAGCCTCCGGCGTCCGATAAGGTACCCAGGGTACACAGTCGACAAAGAGGTGAGGGGCCACAATGCTCGAAAACAACGCGCTCGCAGTTGTTTTCGCACTTGGCTCCGCACTCACCATCGCCTGGGGGACGGTGGTGCGCCACCGCATCGCCGTCGCCTCCGGCGAGAATCGCAGCGGCGCCATCTGGGATGCCATCAAGCAGCCCATGTGGTGGGTCGGCGTGGCCAGCGCCCTGTTCGGATACCTCCTGCAGATCGTGGCGCTGGCATTCGGAACGCTGCTGGTGGTGCAGCCGATCCTCGTACTATCCCTCATGTTCACACTGCCACTGTCGGCGAAATACGACGGGCGACGAATATCGGCGTCCGAAACAGCATGGGCAGGGCTTCTGACGGTCGCAGTGACCATCCTCGTTGTGCGCGGTAAACCCGCCGCCGGCCACCGCGAGCCAGACCTGGCCGTGTGGCTGGTCTGCCTCAGTATCGGCACGGTGATCTTGCTGGCGTTCTTTGTATATGCGCTGGAGCAGGCGGCCGCGCTGCGCGCGCTGGTGCTGGGATCGATCACCGGCGCGATCATGGGTTATGTCGCCGTACTTTCGAAAGCCGTGGTGGACATTTTCCGCGACTCCGGCACAGTTACACTGCTGACTTCCTGGGAGCTGTGGACCCTGATCGCCTTCGCAGCCATCGGCACGGCGGTGCAGCAGGCCTCGTTTAACGCCGGGCCGCTGAAGAATTCGCTGCCCGCGATGACGGTGGTGGAGCCGCTGGTGGCGTTCGTGCTGGGCTACATCGTGCTGGGCGAGAAGTTCCAGATCGAGGGCTGGGAGTATGCCTACATGGCGGCCGCAATTGCGGTGATGACGATCTCTACGGTAATCCTCAGCCGCAAGTCGATCGACGAGGAAGAGGGGGCGGATCCAGCGTAAATTCACTGGACCCGCCCCCTTAAGCGCCCTTTCTTACTCGGCCGGGTTTACGGGAGATACGGTTCTACGCGAACCTCCGGCGGCCGAGAATCAAGCCCGCCCCGGCGAGTGCGGCACCGATGAGTCCCACGAGCCCCACGCCGTAACCGCCGGTCTTCGGCAGTTCACCGGACTTCGTATCTGCGACCGTGAGAATCATCGCCTGACCAGATCCGGACACTTCAATCTGCCCGTTGTTGGAACCGACGGTTGAAATCTTGTATTTCTTCGTCGTTTGATCGATGGAGATTTCGAAAGGAACCGGCTGAGGCAGGAGGTTTAGCCCTTGCGGCGCCTTCGTTTCAACTAGGAAGAACGTGCCGGTAGTCTTCACCTCAATAGACTCTTGGCCAGGCTTGATGGTGTAAACGGGCTTGCCGGCGCTGTAGTCTGGCTTACCTTCCTTGGAGGGATAAATCTCGAAAGTAGCGCCACCTAGGTCCGCCAATTCTTGAATTTTGCCGTCCACGTACTGGGCCTTCTTGAAGGTCAGCTTGCCCGGTGTTGTTTCCGGTGCCTTATAGTTATCAACCACGCAGGACACGGAGGACAGCACCTTGTTCTGCTCGTTCATTCTCACCTTGAAGCCGAACTCACCGTTATTGTCGACTTCCAATGGCGTGGTCTTCCCATCGCGTTTTTCAGTACAGACGGCATTCTTGCCGTCTCGCTTGAACAAGGAGTAGCCCTCTTTCTGGGTTTCGACTAGTTCAAGCTGCTGTTCTTGCTCGCTCATGATGTTCCATGTCGCTGTACCGCGATCGCGCTCAGCCGACGAAGTCACCTTGAGAGAATTGCGCACCCGCCCGCCATTGCCCGGGTCGATGACGTCCTGCCCACCCGCGGACAAAGTGAACTCCCAGCCGGGTTCACCATCGGACAACACATTGCCGCCTTCATCAACAATGCGCTTTTTAACGGTGACCGCACCATTGCAGCGCTCATTAATACTCTGGGCGATACTCTTCATCTGGTTGGCAAGCTCTCCATAGCCCCTGACACGCACTGTGTCCCCTGAACCCGAGATATCTTCGGCCATGGTCTTAACGTCTCGCGTTCCATGGGTCCACCTCGATTGGTTTGAAGTAATTGTCTCCACTCGCCCGTCGGGTAACCGTTCAAATACCTGGAGTGTCCGATTACCGGCGGCATCGAAAGCCATCTTCAGGTTCGCCATGGTGTCGGTGCCGATATAGTTCGCTCGCGGCACCAGGTCACTACGAATCTTGTAGTAGAGGCCAGGGGCTATTCCCGGGTCACTCTGCCAGCCGACGCGCTTGGCATCTTTTAGAACCAGATCGTTCGTAACAACGGGACGTTCGGTACTCCTTCCGCCCAGGGTTAGGTCAACCATGAGCGGAACAACGCGAGTTCCGGCCTTTTTCAGTTCATTCGCAGCGTCGATTGCGTCGTTGAGTGCGCTCTCCTGAACGAACTCGCCGCCAATCCCCTTACTCTTAATATTCGAAGAGGTCGTAGGCATGCCGTCGGTGATGAAATACACCACGTCGTAGTTCTGACCCTGGACCTGCTTCAGCCCTTCTTGCCAGTTGGTCGCACCATTGTACGCTTTGTAGTCCCAGTTGGACACTACGCTCTTGGCCTCATTGACACCGCTCTGGGACTGCATAGAGATGTAGGGCGGGTTCTTAAAGCTTGTCGTGCCAGCGGTTTGGGCTGGAGCAGTGGACGCAAAATTGTAGAGAGCAAGCTCAGCTGGAGTTCCGGCTAGTGCGTCAATAAAACCATTTGCAGCCGTTTTGGACGCTTCAAAGCCATTGGTATCTGCGTAGTTCAAGGAGGTCGAAAGGTCTACAACCAGCGCAATCCGCAGGCCACAGCGCAGAGGTGGTTGTGGGTTCGCAACGCGTCCGTGAACCCACTTCGCACCGTCCGGCGGTGAAATGATGGGGGGTTCGTCTGGCTCCGTCGCCTTGGTTCCGTATACATCCAGCTCAACCGACAGCTGCTTGTTTTCAGACAGGTTGTTCGTGAACGTGAAAACAGCATCCTTTGGCAGGAAGGCGGAATCAACCTGTTTACCGTTCTTGACTGGCACCACTTCCATGGTCATGTATCCATTGCCAATATGGAGGTTGCGCTTCTGCAAAGTCACGCCGTCTTCAATCTTGTCAACAGTCAGTTGATAGTGCTGCCAATCGAGGAACGATGCGTCGGTCTTGATACGCACGGTAGCGTATTTCATTCGTGAATCTTCACCGACCTTCGCCGTGAAAGTATCAGGCTTCCGCGGATCAACCGGGTTACCTTGGAGAGAGAAATCGTGCCCGGTAGCCTTAAACTCGCGGGAGGAGTCACCCGGAGGTGTGGGCTGGTTTCCGGAGCAATCCTTGACCTGCCCGGAAAAATTGAACGTCCACTCGGTCTGCGCGCCGGAAGCGATCTGGTACCCAGCCTTCGCCTTGGCGGTCACTTTAACGGAGGCAGCCGTTTTCCCCTCATAGAACTGCTGACCGGAAGGCTTCAATTGCCCATCGATGTAGTATTCAACACCCGTTGTATTCGGAATATTGATGTATCCCTTCTCCACACATTGGGTTGCCTTAGCAGGGTCAACCGCGGTCGGAGCCGCGGGAGTCACGGTCGTGACCGGCGGATTCGGATCTCCTGGATTTGGGTCGGGGGTCGTTGATGTTGTGCCGCGCAGCGCTACAGACACTGAACCCGATACCTTTGGTTCGTTAAAGACTGGCGTTACTTGAATCTTGTCCCCCTTCTTCACAGCCATGTTCAGACCGCTATGGGTCACCGTAAAGGGAGGTTTTTTCGAATCATTGACCTTCGATGGTAGCACTTGACCGTTGACCTTGAGCTCGTAGCCGCGAATCCAGTTGCTACCGGAGAATGACAGATCTAAGTCGGTCACCGTGCCATCGGCTTCGACTGTGAACTCGAACGGCGGAAAATACTGCCGGGTATTAAGGTCCTTAAAGTCCCGCTTCTCCGGCGTGACAGGAATTGTCGTGGTCTGTGCCTGCGCCGTTGGCAACTGCAGGGTGGGCAGCGCGCCTGGGAAAGCGACGCCGAGGACTAACGTAAGCGCTGCAGCGAGCGCAACCGCTGCGCTCATGAATTTTGTCTTCATTGTCGCTACCCTTCTTGCTTTCGTTTCTTAGAGATCAATAGCATCAACAGCCCGGCGCCCATCAGCGCTACTGCGGCAAGCACAATTCCGAGGATCTGTACACCCGTCATGGGCAAGTTGCCCGGTCCTCGTCCGTTCTCATCGCCGGGAACTGACTCCGGAGTTGACCCCTGTTCCGGGGTGTCCGCTGGTGGAGTCTCCCCTGGGGGTGGGGTGGGCGTCGTCGGTGGGTTCTCTGGAGGCGTAGACGGTGGCGTCGAAGGAGGATCAGTCGGTGGGGTTGACGGCGGCACAGTCGTCTTCGCAACGATCACCCCTTCTACCGGCCTGGGGTTGGAGTCAACCGTATGGAAAGGCACAGCGACCAGGAAGGGGCTAATCTCCCGGTATTCCCCTGCAGCGGCTCCAGCCGGCGCCTGGGAGGAGACCAGGTAGATGCCCTTCTCGAGCCCCTGGAATCGGACCTGGCCGGCGTCATTGGTCACGGCCGTGAGCCTACGGTCGGTAGGCCAGCCCGCGATCTCGTCCGCACTGGTGTTCCGGACCTTCGCCCTATCCGCCGCGTTCTCCGGGTTGATGCCCTTCAGCCGCTCAAGCTTAATCGTCACACCCGCGATCTTGCCTGTGGGTGGTTCTAATACATCGGAATTACCTGTTGAAAGGGTGATGCTGAGTGTCTCCGCCCCGTAATCACGGGATACGCCTGGCTGGTCGTTCAACCCGGCCACCTTCGCCGCGTCGGCAACCCCGACCCCAACGTGTGCACCGCCGAGCAGGCCGGCGCTAATGGCGATTGCTGTCACGAGGCAACGGCGGCTCCGCATCGCAGATACATGGCTAGTCATTCTCGCCTGCCCCTCCGTCATTCTCCGTCTTCATGAGTTCCTCGGTTTCACGTTCCCGTTTAAGCTTCTTGAGCCACCACAGCAGCACCGCCAACACACCCGCCGCGGCAGCGACCAGTAGGTACATCCACCATTGCCAACCGGCACCGTTGTTCTTGTCGAACACCTCGTTGTCGGCAGGATCCAGCGGAACCCGGTGCCCACGCACAAGCAAGCGGTGTGTGTTAATCCCGTACGGGGTACAGGTGATCAGGGTGATGTAGTCCTTATCTGCAACTGGGCGCAGATCCTCAGTTTCTGTAGGTAATACGACCTTGATCTGATCCACCTCGTACTTCAGTTTCTCGCCGGAAACCTGGATGAAAAAGGCGTCGCCTTCCTCAGCATCGTTAAGGTGGTCAAACATGGTGGAATTAGACAGCCCCGTGTGCCCGGTAATCACCGAGTGTGTGCCCTTGCCGCCCACTGGTAGGTCAGATCCAAAAAGGTGCCCCAGGCCCCGTTGTAATGTGTCATGGTCTGTCCCGTGGTAGACCGGTAGGTCCGCCTTTACTTCCGGGAAGATTAGGCGCGCCATTGCATCGTTCGCATCGAGCTGATCCAGGTATTCCTGGTAATCGGGGTTGTTTTTGTCGAATCGGGCGAGCCAGGGATCGAGAATCGGCCCGGTCGTTCGATTGGTGTTATAATCGTGGGCTTTTTCCCACTGCGTGTTCTTGACTTCTTGCGGGATGTTTTTTTCGAGCTTCGCGTAGTCTTGCGCGGCCTTTGTGGCTAGGTGGTTGTTCCACAGTGTTGACGCCACAGGGTACAGCATCACGAGAATCCCGAGGATCACGAGCACCATGGCCAACACGGGGTTGGCTTTGGCGTTGCCGGTGCGGCGTGGCTTGTCTTTTAACTCCACGGCGGTACTTGAGGCATGATCCACGGAATACTCCTGAGGCTTACGTTTAGATGGCTTCGCTGATTAAACCCACCCGTGGGTTGCCCCAACGGTCAGGTTTAATCATTCCAGCGGACTGTTAGTTCTTAGCGCCGCGGCGTGCGAACCAAGCACCGGCTGCAACGATGGCCGCGCCGATAGCAGCCAGGATGCCCACACCCATACCACCGGTCATCGGCAGGTTCGGAGAGTCCTGCTTCACGTTGTCGACGTTGGCGACCAGAGTCACCGCATCGTCGCCCTCTCCGGTTCGCGCGATGTCTTCGCGAGTGAAGTCGACCTCAACCGGCTTTTCCAGCTTGGCGTAACCAGCCGGAGCCTTCGTCTCGACTAGGCAGAACTTCTTAGTCGCCGGAGCTTCCTTATTGTCCTCGAAGTCGGTGACGTGCAGGCCATCGATGATGAAGGTGCCGTCAGCACCGGTGGTCCACTCGTTGACCCCATCGATCGTGATTTCATCACCCAGCTTGTCAGCAGAGGTGCACTGGTTCAGTTTGAACGTAGCTCCCTCAAGAACCTTGCCAGTTTCCTCGCCGTCCTTCTTCACGACCTTCAGCTTGCCGTGGTAAGTGACGACCTCGTTGGTCTTGTTCTTGACCTCGTTGCCGGTGTTCGGGTTGTTGAAGATGACGTCAGCCTGGTTCTTCAGCTCGGTGGTGTCGCCAACTTCCTTGCGCTTCACGTCGAAGGTCAGGGAGAGCTTATCGCCGGACTTAACCTTGGCCAGCCCCTGCTCGGTGAGCGTGACGATGAGCTTGTTGCCGTTTTCGGCCGGGTTGTTGACCGTGTAGTCGCCGGCCTGCAGGACGGTGTCACCAGCCTTGACCTCGGTGACCTCCTGGAAGTCCAGGCGCTGGTCCAGCTGATCCTCGAAGCGGAAAGCAGTCAGCTCCTTACCCTCGCCCCAGGTCGGAGCGTCCGCGTTAATGGTGTAGGTGTACGCGTCCTGAATGTTCTGGTCGGCATCCTTGACGGTCTTCTCGGTCTTGGTCTCAGTGTTCTTCGGGTAAGCGGTGACGTCGTAGTTCCACGCGTCGGATGCCTCGTTGACCATCGGGATGGAAACGATGAACGGTGCACCGGAGACAACCCCAGCCGGAGCGCCAATCTCCTCGACCAGGTAGATACCCAAGTCCAGGTTCTCGAAGGAAACCTTGCCGTCAGCATCGGTGGTCTGCTCAAACGTCGTGCTAGTCTCGTGGCCTGCAGCCTCAGCTGCGGTCTTCGGGAAGGTGCTCCAGTCCCCGTTTTGCAGGTCAAAGTTCAGCTTGGTGATCTTGAAGGTCACACCCTCCAGCGACTCACCCGGTACGCCCTCCATTTCCTCACCAGTCGCAGGAGTGTTGGACTCAGCACCTTTCTTCTTATATAGGGTCAGGGAGCCCTTCTTGGAGAAATCGATGTTGGCCTTGGACGGGTCCTGTGCCTGCTCACCCTGCGCGAGAGTGGTGACCTCCGGCGCGGCGATCGCACCGGGAGCAGCAAGAGACATGGACAGGCCAGCAATGGCCGCGAAAGTGACTGAACGAAGGGTCATAGAGTTCTTGTTCACGGGAGTGAGTTCCTTTACATCAGAAGTGACCGAAGCGTTTTCGCCTCATGACATCCAGCGATCCACCCGCACAGCTTAACCTTATGAAGAGCCAACAATTCTTTAGCTCTCCTCAGAGCTAAACGGTTTGCACAGCTTAAAAAATCATAAAGTTGACAGATCACTATATCCGTGACTCGATCAACGAATGTCTTTCAGGCTTACTGCTTCCATCCAGTGAATCGCACAATATAGAGTATATAGTGAAACGACTCAGATGGACATAGCTGCACGTGAAGCCATTCAAATCACGCTCTTGTTTTTAAAACAATACGAGACCAGGAAGCCACTCCAAAAAAATGCTCCCACCGGCGTTGTTCAACAATTTGCACAAAAGCTTCACCCCCGCGTGAGCCTGCCCCCACTGTAGGGTAGCGGGAGACCGAATTCCCACAGCTCACGTTCAGCCTTTTAGACTCCATCGCGAGAATCGAACCCCACCTTTACCAATCCCTCCAAGCCAGCTACTAACATTCGTAAAACAAGAATTAAGGCTCATGACAGACCACACTCCTCCCCCGAGTGAAGTTGCAGCATCGCCACCGGAGCGCAGCAAAAAGCTCAATATCAACGCAATCATCGCAGTCATCCTGATCCTCGGCGGCCTGAGCGTGCTGCTGTATCCCGTGCTCGCCACACAATGGAACAACTACCAACAATCGCGCGCAGCCGAAGCCTATTCAAAACTCGAAAAAGATGTACCTCCCGAGATCCTTAACAAAGCCTGGGAGGAAGCCCAGCGCTACAATGCCGATCGCGGAGATATCGACCCCACGGACGCATGGACTAGCTCGGACGATGAGAACTCACCGGCTTATCAGCGCTACCTCAAATACCTGTCGGTACTTAGCGAAACCGAAGCTATGGGGCGCATCGTATTACCCTCGATCAAGTCGGACCTTCCCGTCTTCCATGGCACCTCCGACCGCGTTCTTTCCCGTGGAGTGGGACACCTCTACGGGACTGACCTGCCCGTGGGCGCACCCGGCAAACCCGGCGAAGATGGCTCCGTACCACCTGCCCCACCTGAAGGCCGACTCGCAGCACTGTCCGCACACACAGGCCTGCAGAATGCCACCTTGTGGGACAACCTCGATGAAGTCCAAAAAGGCGACCCGGTGTACATCGCCGTCGCGGGCGAAAAGCTAAAGTACGAGGTGCGCGACATCAAGGTCGTCACCCCAGATAAGACCAGCCTGCTACGCCGTATCCCCAATAAGGATTTAATCACGCTTATTACCTGCACCCCTTACGGCGTCAATACCCACCGCCTCATCATCACAGCAGAGCGAGTACCGATGGACCCGGACGAGGAATCCGTCTTCGATGGGCAAGGTACCAACTGGCAGTGGTGGATGTGGGCCATCCTGGCAGCCGCTGTGATCATCGTCCTATTGCTTATCCGCTGGTGGTGGAAGAACTTCCGTAAGCACAAATCCCAATAGATGGGCACCCCCACCCAGGTAATGGAACTGACATGTGGCCTGCTTCACGCTAGACTGTCAAATATGACTTTCACCCACCCGCACGCAAGCGGCCTCCTCCTAATCTGCCGCGGCGGGGCCTAGTAGGTAGGAAACACAACACCGATCGGCTCCCCGTCGCGGGGTTTTTGCATGCCGGTCGGTTTTTTCATTTCCACAGGAAAGCACACACTAAGAGGGAAGACAGTATGGCCAACAACGACACTTTCATCTCCGCACCCGCCCGCATCAGCACCCCGAACGGTGAGATCCCCGAAGGGCAACCCGCCTGGAACAAGCAGCGCAACTCCACCATGCCGCACGCGCGCTACCAGCCGTTCTTCGAAGAGGTAGAGGAAATCACCCTGCCGGACCGCACCTGGCCGGACAAGGTCATCGACCGCGCGCCGCAGTGGTGCGCCGTGGATCTGCGCGACGGCAACCAGGCGCTGATCGACCCGATGAGCCCGGAGCGCAAGCGCCGCATGTTCGAACTGCTGGTGGACATGGGCTACAAGGAGATCGAGGTCGGCTTCCCGTCCGCCTCCCAGACCGACTTCAACTTCGTCCGCGAGATCATCGAGAAGAACATGATCCCCGACGACGTCACCATCCAGGTGCTGGTCCAGGCGCGCGAGCACCTGATCCGCCGCACCTTCGAAGCCTGCGAGGGTGCGAAGAACGTCATCGTCCACTTCTACAACTCCACCTCAAAGCTGCAGCGCAAGGTCGTGTTCCGCAAGGACAAGGAGGCCATCAAGAAGCTGGCCACCGACGCAGCCGAGCTGATCAAGACCATCGCCAAGGACTACCCGGACACGAACTGGCGCTGGGAGTACTCCCCCGAGTCCTACACCGGCACCGAGGTCGCCTACGCCAAGGAAGTCTGTGACGCAGTCGTCGAGATTATGGACCCGACGCCGGAGAATCCGATCATCCTGAACCTGCCCTCGACCGTCGAGATGATCACCCCAAACGTTTACGCGGACTCCATCGAGTGGATGCACCGCAACCTGAACCGCCGCGACTCCATCATCCTGTCGCTGCACCCGCACAACGACCGCGGCACCGGCGTGGCAGCTGCCGAGCTGGGCTACATGGCCGGCGCCGACCGCATCGAAGGCTGCCTGTTCGGCAACGGCGAGCGCACCGGCAACGTCTGCCTGGTCACCCTGGGTCTGAACATGCTGACCCAAGGCGTGGACCCGCAGATCGACTTCTCCGACATTGACCAGGTCCGCCGCACCGTCGAGTACTGCAACCAGCTGCGCGTGCCGGAACGCCACCCTTACGGCGGCGACCTGGTGTTCACCGCATTCTCCGGCTCCCACCAGGATGCGATCAACAAGGGCCTGGACGCCATCGCGGAGAAGATCGACCCGGACGCCACCGCCGAGGAAGTCACCCAGGAGGCCATGGTCGAGAAGACCTGGGAGGTCCCCTACCTGCCGATCGACCCGAAGGACGTCGGCCGTTCCTACGAGGCCGTGATCCGCGTGAACTCCCAGTCCGGCAAGGGCGGCGTGGCCTACATCATGAAGACCGACCACAACCTGCAGCTGCCGCGCCCGATGCAGGTGGAGTTCTCCTCAGTGGTGCAGGCCGTCACCGATGCCGAGGGTGGCGAGGTGAACCCGAAGGCCATGTGGGACATCTTCTCCGGCGAGTACCTGGACCGTGTCGCGCCGATCGAGACCATCTCCCTGACCGTCGACGGCGGCCAGAACGAGGGCGAAGAGGCCAAGGTCACCGGCCAGATCGAGTTCAACGGCGAGGGTAAGACTGTGCAGGGCCGCGGCAATGGCCCGATCAACGCATACTGCAACGCGCTGGAAGAGCTGGGCTACGACGTGGAGGTGCAGGAGTACAGCCAGCACGCCCGCACCTCGGGCGACGACGCTGAGGCCGCCGCCTACGTCCTGGCCGAGATCAACGGCGCCAAGTTCTGGGGAGTGGGCATCGCCAACTCCATTACCTACGCTTCGCTGAAGGCGATCACCTCCGCGGTGAACCGTTCGCAGGATGCCGCCGCTGGGGTTTCCCAGGGGGTCTAGGGTCCCGAAACCACGCAGCCTGCCAGCGGAGCACGGTTCCCCGCTGGGTAGTATGTAGTCCATGAACGAGAACGATCACTCGGCCGCCCCCGGCCCCGAGCACACCGGCGCGCGCCGCCCAAGGCGCCCGCGCCGCAGGGTAACTCGCCCTGCAGGTTCTCTCGCTGTTTCTTTTTCTGACGGTAGTTCTTCGGACGCCCCCTCCCCCGCCCACAACCATTCCCCCGCAGGTGCCGAGGGGCGCTCTGAGCCGGGGGCAGAGGTGTACTCCGCTCCGGTTGAAAACCCCGAGGCCCGAGCTGCCGCGGATTCCAGCGGGAGTGCCCGCGAGGACAACGACCAGTCGAGCCCCCGCGCGGAGCTCGAGTCCGCTCTGCACGACCTCCCCTCCAAGGAGGAGGCCCCCTTTGCGGCCGTGAGCATCTCCACCTCCGGCATTCACCCGAAAACCTCCCGGCTGGTGGCACTTTCCGTGGTCTTCTTCGGCCCCGGCGCGGAAGCCCCCGGCGACGCTGCACACCCCGACGAACTGCCGACCATTAACATCGGCCAGGAAATCGGCGCGCTGACGCGCCACCTCAACCCCGGCGAAGACGCCGGCCCCTGGCACCTCCACGGCTACCAGGTCAACGAGCTCTCCCAGGCGCTGGGCTTCAACTCCAGCGCGCAGCTGATCCACCAGGCCTTGGACGGGCGCACGCTGATCATGCATGAGTCCGACTACGTGTGGGGCTTCATCACCCACGAGTTCAAATTGTCGCAGCGCTCAGCGAACCGCGGCCGTCGCAGCCGCGGCCGCGGCCGCGGTCGCGGTGGTCGGCGCCAGCCAACCCCCGCGCCGGTCTCCATCATCGACACACTCGCCACCGCCCGACGCCAGGCCATCGACTCCACCGACCCCCGCCTGCGCGCCATCGTCGCCAGCTACAACCGCGCCGCCGAAGCTGCCACCACTGCTACCGACTCCACCGCTACGGCTCCCACTCCAAGCTCCAGCACCAATCCAAGCTCCACCGCCGCCGACTCCACCACCGAGCCGGCTACCAGCGCAAACGCTCCCGCAAACGCCGGCCGGTCCGCCGTGCTGGCCCCTGCGACGGCACTGCCGGAGGTGGGTGCGGTGGCGTCACTAAGTAAAAAAGACATCGACCCCGACGAGCTGCTCGAGGCGAACGCGCGCCTCACCGCCGCCCTCGCGCTCGCGCAGCAGCGCAACGGCGAGCTGACCGTGCTGGACCCTGAGGACCTCGCGGCCGATCAATTTGAGCTGCGCCGTAGTGGCCTTCGTATTGACGCCGCTAACTCTCCCCGCCCATACGTAAACCCCGGGGCGTGGAAGCGCGGGGAACCGCTGGTCGAGGGTATGGAGTTTGTGGTCAGCCCGGATGTGGCGATCGACCCGGACGTGCTGATCGGCCAGGGTGTCGCCGCGGGGCTGGCGTATAGCGAGAAGCTGAATCGTCGCAGCTCGCTGGTGGTGTGCAACGAAAACTACGAGCTGCGGGGCAAGGCGATGCACGCCGACCGGAAGAACATTCCCCTGATCCGGGACGAGGACTTCCTGGCTCTGCTGGATAACGTGCAGCCCGGCGAGAGGGAAGACGTTCCGGCGAAGCCTGGTGCGGACGCCCGCCCGCGGATCAGCGGGCTGGCCGGGCCGCGTGGCGAGTCAGGCTCTGGCGGCTCTGGCAGGTCAGATGGGCGCGGCACTGGCGGGTCTGGCTCCAGCGGGCGCGGCTCTGGCTCGGGCAAATCCGGCAAGTCTAAGAAGTCGAACAAGAACGGTCGCTCCAACCCTTCCGGCCACAAGGGCAATGCAAACTCCGGCGGCCACGAGGGGAAAATCCCGGGGCCCAGTGGCAAGCGAAATCGTCGGAGGCGTCGGCGCCGCAAGAGTTCCGGGGGTCCAGGGGGCTCAGGGAGTTCACGGAGTTCTAGAGGTTCCGGAGGCCCAGGGGGTTCCGGGGGCTCCAGGGGTTCCACCAACGGCGGAAACTAGCCCGGCGTACTTCGCCCCCCTTTGAAGGCGCCGGAGCTGGGGGCGGCTAGAGCGTCAATGTCCAAAATCTACGAGTTATTAAAAGTAGCTCATTTGCAGCCAAAAAATGCAACTCTCTGACCTGCACGAATAGATTAATTATATTTTAAGACGTGGAATTTTGGACATCACCCCTAATAGCCAGCAGACTGGCCGGCGTTTGCTAGCCAGCAGGCGGCCCAGTGGTGACTAGCCAGCAGGCAGGTCGGTGCCGGTTAGTCGCCCTTCAGCTCGGTGATAAGTGCGCGCACTCGAGCGTCAATGTCATCACGCACCAGGCGCATGCGCTCCATGCCCTCAATACCGCGCTCGGAGGGCTCGTCGGTAACCCACCGCTCGAGGGTTCCCTGCGCGTCGGCGGGTAGCTCCAGCTGGGCGTCCTTGCCGAGAATGACCACCCGGTCAGCCTCTCGCAACAACTGCGGATCTACAGCCTTGGGGCGGCCGTCGGACATGTCCGCACCGACCTCGCTGATGGATTCCACCGACTCCGTGTTGAGCTTGGTCGCCGGTTTGGTGCCAGCGGAATGAATCTCGATGGCCTCGCCAGCATGCTTGTCCGCCAAGGCGGCCGCCATTTGTGACTTGCCGCCGTTGCCTACGCAGACGAAAAGTACCTTGGGTTTATTGGTCATGGTTTAATCCTCCCCCATCGAGACGGAACGTGCTGGACTGCTGTGCCGCACGGGCAGCGTCGGGTCGCCGGCGAAGAGCTTCGGCCCCACCCACAGCATGACGTAGACCAGACCGACTAGCACCGGAATCTCGATCAGCGGGCCGACCGTTCCAGCCAGTGCCTGCGCAGAGGTCGCACCAAAAGTACCGATAGACACGGCGATGGCAAGCTCGAAATTGTTGCCCGCAGCGGTAAAAGACACGGAAGCCGACTGGGCGTAGTTCAACCCCGCAGCCTTGGACACGGCCAGCGCCAGGGCAAACATTCCAGCGAAGTAGGCCACCAGCGGAACCGCCGTCCGAGCCACCGCCCACGGGTTGTCCGTAATCTGCTCTCCCTGCAGCGCAAACAGAAGCACGATCGTATAAAGCAGACCAATCAGCGCGAGGGGAGAAATCGCGGGCAAGAACTTTGCCTCGTACCATTGCTGCCCCTTCAACCTCTCCCCGAGCACGCGGGAAGTCAAGCCAGCCGCCAACGGGATACCCAGGAAAACCAGGACAGATACCACGATCGACCAGAAGGAAAAGTCTGCCGAGGTTGTAGGAAGCCCCAGCCAGCCGGGGAGAATCTGCAGATAAAACCAGCCCAGCACTCCAAACATGAGCACTTGGAAAACAGAGTTGACCGCCACCAGGACGGCGGTCAACTCCCTATCCCCGCAGGACAGATCCGACCACACCAAAACCATCGCGATACACCGGGCCAGGCCGACGATGATCAGCCCGGTGCGCAGCTCAGGCTCGTCGGGCAAACATACCCAGGCCAGGATGAACATCAACGCTGGCCCAACGACCCAGTTGAGGGCAAGGGAAACCGCCATCAGGCGCTTATCCGCCGCAATCTGCCGGGTTTTGTCGTAGCGAACCTTCGCCAGCGGCGGATACATCATGACCAGCAGGCCGAGCGCGATCGGAAGCGAGATCCCTCCCACCTCCAGCTCCCCGAGCTTCGCTCCGATTTCTGGCACTACCCGATTAACGAGCAGCCCAGCTACCATCGCAAGGATAATCCACACGGGCAGGAACCTATCGAGGAAAGACATCTGCGGGCGCTGCGAAGCTGTCATGCAACCTTCCTTAGACATTGACACATGTCGATATAAAACTAAATGACATATCGATGCCCGTCAATATGAATGACATATTGATATCTGTCAATATAAGGTGCTCCGTATGGCCACTCCCCAAATTTTTCCGCTCACAGACATCTCCACATGCTGCTCCTTGAGCAAAGGACCGCTATCGGATCCTGAGGCCACCCGTTATGCCACCTTGTTCAAGGTCCTATCCGACCCTGCCCGCTTGCAAATACTCTCCCACCTGGCAGCCAAAGGCTGCGAACCAATCAGCGTAAACCAGCTAACAGACATCACGGGACTAAGCCAGCCCACGGTCTCACATCACCTAAAGCGGCTTACCGATGCAGGTCTGCTCCGCAAAGCCCGAACAGGTCGCACTGTCACACACCTAGTAAAGCCCGAACTCTTCGCTGAACTTCGCGCTGTTCTCCAAATGGACTAACGCTCGCCATCTCCGACGCGCCAGCCTCCAAATTCCAGCACGCCCCTGCGAGTACACTTAGTCCCCATGGGTAATTCGAAGCGAACTCCCGCACACCCCGCCGGCGCACGTCGTTCCGGGCTGCAGCGGCTCCGCAGTTCCG
Source organism: Corynebacterium sp. ACRQK (assembly GCF_022345965.1). Classification (GTDB taxonomy): domain Bacteria; phylum Actinomycetota; class Actinomycetes; order Mycobacteriales; family Mycobacteriaceae; genus Corynebacterium. The sequence goes on along the minus strand of NZ_JAKRMU010000002.1, from coordinate 12,625 downwards.
TTGCCATTCGCATGGCGCAGCTGGCCACGTGGGCGTCCAGAAAGGCAGGGCGAGGGGCCGGCGGCATGATCGGCGGCCTGGTCGGCGGGGCCATCGACCCGCAACTGATGGCTAGCCTCGGCGCCGGAAAGGACGGCACAAAGCGCCCAACGGTGCTGGTCACAGGCACAAACGGCAAGTCCACTACCACCCGCATGCTAGCGGGCGCGGTCCGCACGGCGGCTACCGTCTGCACCAACGAGGGTGGCGACAACATGGACGCGGGCGTGATCAGCGCGCTGCTGGCCGGGCGCGACGCAGAGGCCGTGGTTCTCGAGGTCGACGAATTGCACGTCCCCAAAATCGCCGAGAAACTCGACGCGGACGTGCTGGTACTGCTGAACCTCTCGCGCGACCAGCTGGACCGCGTGGGTGAGATCAACAAGATCGAGCGCACCCTCCGCGCGTGCATAGAGGCTCACCCCGACATGCAGATCATTGCGAACTGCGACGATGTCTCCGTAACCTCCGCCGCCTGGGACTCCCCGAACGTCCAGTGGGTCAGCGCTGGTTTCGGCTGGGCCGGCGATTCCACTAGCTGCCCGCGCACGGAAGGCGCGATCATCCACCGCACTGGCGAGGACGGCGTGGTGGACTGGTTCGCGGCGAAGAAGCTGCCGGACGGCCGCGAATTCCGCAGGCCACAGCCCGATTGGCGCATCACCGAGGAGGGCCTGATCGACCGCGAGGGCAACCTGCACCCGATGAACCTGACCCTCCCGGGCAACGCGAACCGTGGCAATGCCTCCCAGGCCGTCGCCGCCGCCGTGGCTTTGAGCGAGCTTCTCCCTCAGCGCATCTCCACCGAGCAGGCGATCACCGCCGCGGAGAAGGTGGATAACGTCGCGGGCCGCTACTCCGTGGTGCACTTCGGTAACCACGAGGTCCGCCTGATGTTGGCGAAGAATCCAGCCGGCTGGCAGGAGGCCCTGTCGATGGTGGATCGCACCGCCGATAGCCTCGTGATCAGCGTCAATGGGCAGGTCGCCGACGGCCAGGACCTCTCGTGGCTGTGGGACGTGCGCTTCGAAAACTTCGAGGGCGTGCACGTGGTGTCCGCAGGCGAGCGCGGCACAGATCTGGCGGTCCGCCTCGGATACGCAGCGGTCGAGCACAATCTGATTAAGGACACGGTCGAGGCGATCCGTTCCTGCCCGCCGGGCCGCGTGGAGGTTCTGGCGAATTACACGGCTTTCCGCGATCTGAAGCGGGTGCTGGACAAGGAAGGGGAAGCGTAAATGAGCACTGAGCTGAACATCGGCCTGATCCTGCCGGACGTTCTGGGCACGTATGGCGACGATGGCAACGCCCTGGTGCTGCGCCAGCGCGCCCGCATGCGCGGCATTTCCGCAGAGATTCACCCGATCCACCTGGGCGAGCCTGTCCCGGAGTCCTTGGACGTTTACACCGTCGGCGGCGGCGAGGATACCGCGCAGGTACTGGCGGCGGAGCACCTGGTCAGCGACGGCGGCATTGCCCGCGCGGTCGCCGCTGGCCGCCCGGTTCTGGCTATATGCGCTGGCCTGCAGGTGTTCGGCCGATCCTTCACCAGCCACGGTCGCACGGTTGAGGGTTTGGGGCTTATAGACGCCACCACGTCCCAACTCGCCGAACGCATGATCGGCGAGATCGCCTCTACCCCGGCAGCCTCTGCCGTGACCGGCGGGGCGGCGGCAGCACAGGCTGGCGCTGGCGGCAGGGCAAGCGCAGCGAGCACCGGCGGGGCAGGCCTGACCGAACCGCTGACGGGATTCGCTAACCACTTGGGTGCCACCATCTTGGGCGCGGATGCCGAGCCGCTGGGACGTCTTACCCGGGGCACGGGCAACACCGATAACCACGGCGCGGAGGCCGCTGGGCTTTCCGGCGAGGATGCCCACCGGCAGGCGCGCGCCGAAGGCGCCGTGCAGGGCTCCGTGGTGGCAACGTACATGCACGGCCCCGTGTTGGCCAGGAATCCGCAGTTAGCGGACTGGTTGTTGGCCCGCGCGATGGGGGTTGCACTCACCGAGCTGCCCGAGTTCCAGGGTGAGCTGGCGGAGCAGTTGGAGCGCGAGGTGGCGCAGCTAAGAAAGGAGCGCCTCTAAGCGCCGAGCTTGGCCACGCTAAGGATCATCGGCAGCTGAAGTGGGACGCGCGCAAAGGCGATGGCGCGCGCGGGCTGAGGTTTGGCACGCCAGTCCCAGGCCATCTTGATGTTGCCAGGGAGCACGCCGACTAGGAAGAGCGCGGCGGCAGGGGCGATTGTACTGCGCAGCGCGCCGCGCCATTCGGGCTTCAGGCTGCACGCCGCGATGCTAGTGCCCAGGGCGATTTCCATAGTTCCTGAGCTGAACGTCCAGGCGCGCGGGGTGCCGGGGAGTTCCTCCGGAACGATTCTGTCGAAGCCCTCCGGCTTAACAAAGTGCAGCACGCCTGCGGTACCGAAGACGGTTCCCCATACGGCGGAGCGAATGCCGGCCGCGCGGGAAAGGCGGTGCGGACGGAGGGCGTTGCGCAAAGGGTTTTTACTCATGGGCGCCACTGTAGTCCCGCCGTTATAGTCCCGTCGTGCTACAGGGGCTACAGAAACTACAGCGCGGTGCGGCCGGCAAACGCGCGGGACAGGGTGAGCTCGTCGACGAACTCCAGGTCCCCGCCCATCGGAATGCCCGAGGCCAGGCGCGTGACCGTCAGCCCGGGGAAGTCGCGCAGCAGGCGGCCGAGGTAGGAGGCCGTCGCCTCGCCTTCCGTGTTCGGGTCAGTGGCGATGATGACTTCGGTGATCTCGGGGGCTTCGTCGTACTCAACGTCCGCGCTCTCAACGTCGCCCGTTCCCGCGCTGCCGGGGTCGCCACCGGCGGGTGTGTCGGCGTCGCCAAGAGAAGCACCGCCACCTTTCGCACCGAGCGCGACGTCCGGCAGCGCCCCGCCGATGCGCTGCACCAGGGGCGTGACGTTCAGTTCCTTCGGCCCGATGCCGTTCAGCGGGTCGAGTGCCCCGCCGAGCACGTGGTAACGCCCGCGGTATTCCGCGGTGCGTTCGATCACCTGAATGTCTTTGGACTCTTCAACTACGCAGATGATGCTTTTGTCGCGGTTGGAGTCCGCGCAGATCCGGCACACATCTTCTTGGGAGATGTTGTGGCAGATGCGGCAGAACGTCACGCCGCGCTGCAGGCGGCCGAGCGCGTTTTGGAAGCGTTCGATGTCCTCCGGCTCTTCGTTCAGCAGGTGCAGCGCGATGCGTTGCGCGCTTTTCGGCCCGATGCCGGGCAGCCGGGAAAATTCGTCGATGACGTCCTGTAGTGGTCCTTCGAACAACTAGATCTCTCTTTGGAGTTCTTAGAAGGCTTAGAAGCCCAGGCCGCTCATGCCCTGGGATAGCGGCCCCATCTTCTCCTCGGCGAGAGTCTGCAGCTTCTGGTTGGCGTCCTTGAACGCGCCGAGCAGCAGGTCCTTCAGGGTGTCGATGTCTTCGGGGTCGACGATCTTCGGGTCGATCTCCATGTCGGTGACCTCGCCGGAGCCTGCGACGGAAATGGTGACCAGGCCGTTGCCTGCCTCGCCCTTGACGGTGGAGGCGGCGATTTCGCGCTGTGCTTCCTGCAGCTGCGCCTGCATCTGCTGGGCCTGCTGCATCAGCTGGTTCATGTCTGGCTGGCTCATTCTGTTTACCTTTCGTCGGTTTTTTCGTGCTTGGGTTTTAGTTCTTCCACAACTGTACCGGTCGGCCCGGACAGGCGTGTTAGGCACCTTCGCGTGTGCGGATGGTTGTGTTCACGCTTAGCGAACTCTCTCCGCGCCGAGACTCTTTTCGATCAGTTCACCTGCGATTTCCAGTGGCGTGCGGTGGTCGCGCTGGCCGGGTGCGCTCTCTAAGTCGGCGAGTAGCTCGTCGCGTTCTCTTTGTTCTGTTCTTTGTGACGCCCCCTCGTCCTCAGCAGCACCCGCCCCCGCGTGGGGCTGGCGGTTCGCGGCTCGGGATTGGAGTCCTTCCGCCCGCGCGGACGGTCCAGATGCCGCAGGCAGCACGGTGGGCCCAGGCTGTCCAAACTGTGCTGGCTGTCCAGGCTGCACAGAAGGTCCAGGCTGATCGGAAGCCGACGGGTCGGAGGGCTCAGGCGGCAGAGGCGCGTCGGCGGCTGGGTCGGCTGCAGTTGGGTCGACGGCGGCGTTAGCGGCCGCGCTGTCGTCCCAGGTATCGACGGGTGCGTCTCCGTAGGCATCAACTGGCGGCTCGTCAGGCAGGGGAACGCCGTTGAAGCCGTTTTCCATGTTGTATTTCTTGCGGGCCTTAGCTCGTTCGGCGCGGGCGCGCCAGCCGGAGTTCGGGTCTTCCTGCGGAGCAGTTTCACTCGAATTGGATGCAGTCCCGGCACCAGTGCCTGCCGCGCCCTGGCTGCCAGCAGCGGCACCCGCTGCACCGGCCGCTCCAGCGGTGCCCGCCGCTGCACCTGCGTTGCGGTGGGAGTGCGAGGCCTTGCGCATCGCTTCTTCCATCGCGCGGGCGCGCTCCAGGGCGCTGCTAGCTGCGCTGCGGGAGGCCGCTGCGTCCATTGGGGTTTCCGCTGGCACAGGGTTCACCGGTGTGGAGGCTGGTGTTTGTCCCTCACCGGCGGAGGGCTGTGCCGCCGCCGGTTCAGCTTTTCCCGGCTCATCGCCTCCTGCAGGCTCGGCAGCTCCGGTAGCTCCGCCGCTTCCGGCGGCTCCGGCGCCGACAACTTCGTCGCCGACATAGACGACGATGCGGGCGGGACTTCCCGTGACGTTCTGGATAGCCTGCGAATAGGCTTCCGCGTTCTTCGCCCCGTTGACCAGCCGTGCTAGTGAGCCGGTGTGGTGGTCAACGTGGATCTCGCCCGGAGTGGGCTGGGATGCGCGCGGTGCGGCGCCTCGGAGGGCGATCCAAGCGCTGAGATCCAATTCGTGGACGGCATCCATGATGCGTGCCCAGGAATCCGAATCAATCGCGGCGGGCTCATCCGCCGAAGCTTCCGCCGCAGCGCTGGCCTGACGGTGGCGCTGCATGATGTCGCGCGCCCGGCGCGCTTCGGCAATGGCCGGAGACTCCTGCGCGGTTTGCTGTGCCGACTCATGCTCCACCTCAGCCGGTGTCTCCGGTACTGCCTCCTTTGTGGTCTCCTGCGGTGCCTTCGGCGCCGGGGAGGCTTCCGCCGCTACCGGTTCGGAGGACTCGGCGGGCTGAGCCGGGGGCTGCTCCGCAGCTGGCATCTGGCCTGCTGGCGGTGTTTGCTCCCGCGCCTTCTCTGCAGACTGCGCCGGTTCAGGGCGCGCCGGTTCAGGCCGTGCAGGTTCCGACTGCGCCGATGCAGGCTGCTGCGTTGCGTCCTGCGCAGCCTTCCTGCGCCGGGCGAACATCTCCGCCCGGCTGCCGCGCACGCCCGTGCCAGCTCCCGTGCCAGCACCTGCACCCGCGCCCGCACTCGAGCCGGCACCGCTACCGCCAATCCCGCCATGCCCCTTCTCCAGGGCCTCCACACGCTGCGCCAGCGCCTCCACCGTCATGCCGGCGGCGGGCAGCGCCATGCGTGCGCACAGGATCTCCAGCAAAAGTCGCGGTGCCGTGGCGCCACGCATCTGCGCCAGCCCCTCGTTCACCAGGGATGCGCAGCGGGTCAGCGTCGCCTGCCCCATCTTCTCCGCCTGCTCGCGCAGCACATCGCGCGAGTCCGCAGGGGCGTTCACCAGCCCGCGTTCAAACGCATCCGGCACGGCCTGCACCACTAGCAGGTCGCGGAAGCGGTCCAGCAGATCCTCACTGAAGCGGCGCGGGTCGTACCCCGCATCAATCACCTCGTCGACCACTGCGAACAGTGCGGCGGAATCGTGCTCTGCCAGCGCATCCACGGCACGGTCGATTAGGGTGGAATCCGTCACACCCAGCAGAGCCAGTGCGCGGTTGTACGTCACGCCCTCCGGGCCAGCACCGGCCAGCAGCTGATCCATGATCGACAGCGAATCACGCGGCGAACCGCCGCCCGCGCGAATCACCAGCGGATACACCGCTCCCTCCACCGGCACGCCTTCGCCGGACACCACCGATTCCAGCAGCCCACGCATATCCGGCGGCGCCAGCAAGCGGAATGGGTAGTTGTGGGTTCGGGAACGGATCGTCTGCAGCAGCTTCTCCGGCTCCGTCGTGGCGAAGATGAAGATCAGGTGCTCCGGCGGCTCCTCCACGATCTTCAGCAGGGCGTTGAAGCCCGCCGTGGAGATCATGTGCGCCTCGTCGATAATGAACACCCGGTAGCGCGATTCCGCAGGCGCGTAGAAGGCGCGTTCGCGCAGCTCGCGCATGTCGTCCACGCCGTTGTGCGTGGCTGCGTCCAGCTCCGTCACATCCAGGTTCCCCGGCCCGCCGGGCGCTAGCGACACGCAGGATTCGCACTTTCCGCAGGGCGTGGACGTCGGCCCTTCCACACAGTTCAGTGAGCGGGCCAGGATGCGCGCCGACGACGTCTTACCGCAGCCGCGCGGCCCGGAAAACAGGTATGCGTGGTTGATCCGCCCGCTATCCAGCGCCACCGACAACGGCTCGGTCACGTGGGATTGCCCCACGACCTCGGCAAACGTCGCCGGACGATATTTCCTATAAAGTGCCACGAACCTACCCTACATTCCGCCTAAGACGACCCGTTGCGGTCGCCTAGCGCCATATGTCGTTGATATTGACGCCCTCACGCACCAGCCGCTCCTGCACCGCGGCCACACCGGCCGTCTGCGCGAGCGCAAGCTCCTCGTCCGTCAGCATCACCAGCTGCGCGACGATGGTCAGCCGACCCGGGTGGGTGAACTCCACGTCGGTCTCGCCTTCCTTCGAGTGGCGGCCCGCGCCCTCGGAAGTGACCTCGTGGACGTGCGGCACGCCCTCGTCCCACACGTAGGGAACCACCAGCAGGCCGTTGCGGGCGGTGATCTTCCGCTCGGCATCGGCATCCATCTGCTGCACAACATCCGGCAGCATTGTGCCGGGCTGCGGCGGCCAGTGGCCAGGGTCCTGGGAGATCATCGTCGCGGCGTGGGCCAACAGGTCGGCGGCGGTATCGTCGTGTCCGCTGACGACGGTTAGCAGCTCCACGCGCAGGTCGGAGCCGTCTTCCGTCTGCAGGCCGGATTCCATGCGCCCGGCGTCGATGGTCATGGCAACCGTCTCGGCCAGCACGGGCTCGCCGTCGCCCTCCTGGGAAGCGTCGTCGCCCTCCTGGGGTGTGCCGTTCTGGGACGAGGGGGCGTCACCAAGAAACACCTCGGCGACAGCGAACTCGGGGAAGGAATCGGCGACCTTGCGGCGTGCGACGGTCGGCTCGCCAGGGAGTAGCCCCTGAACCCAGACCAGTGTTTCGTCGGTGTTGATGGTGGCCTCCTGCTTGCTGTTTGAAGGTGCTGGTTAGCGCTGGGTTAGCGCTGGCCCGCGTCGTGCTCGACCATCTCGATCGCGGCGTAGAGAACGCAGGTGGCGAAGCCGTCCATGGCGACCTCCAGCTGCTCGATCGTCGGCATGGAAGGAGCCAGGCGCAGGTTGCGGTCGTTCGGATCCTGCTTCAGCGGGTAGGTCGAGCCCGCAGCGGTCAGAGCCACGCCGGCCTTCTTCGCCAGCTCCACCACGCGGCCAGCGGTGCCGTCCAGCAGGTTCACGGAGATGAAGTAGCCGCCCTCCGGGACGGTCCACTCGGCAACGTTGAGGTCGCCCAGGCGGCGCTGCAGGATCTCCACCACGCGGGTGAACTTCGGCCCCAGGGAACCCGCGTGCTTACGCATGAGGTTGCGCACGCCCTCGGCATCCTTCAGGTACTGCAGGTGAGCAAGCTGGTTGACCTTGTTCGGTCCAATACCACGCACGTTGGCGATCTTCTTGTACCACTCCAGGTTCTCCGTGGAGGAGGCGAAGAAGGCCAGGCCAGCGCCCGCGAAAGTGATCTTGGAGGTGGAGGACATGGCCCAGAAACGGTTCGGGTTGCCCGCCTTCTCGGCGACGTCCAGGATGTTGATGATCTCCGGGAACTCGTCGGTCAGGGTGTGGACCGCGTAGGCGTTATCCCACACGATGCGGAAGTCCGGCGCACCGGTTTCCATAGCAGCCAGGGCCTCGGCGGTCTGCTGAGAGAAGGTCACGCCCGTCGGGTTAGCGAACATCGGCACAGCCCACATGCCCTTCACGGCCGGGTCCTTCGCCAGCTCGCGCACCTGATCCATATCCGGACCTTCGTCGGTCATGTCGACGGTCAGCATCTCGAAACCGAACAACTCGGTGATGGAGTGGTGGCGGTCGTAGCCCGGCACGGGGCAGATCCACTTCAGCTTCTCCTCCGCCGACCAGGGACGCTCGGAATCGTTGGTGCCAAACGTGTAGGCCCAGTTGATCAGGTCGAACATGATGTTCAGGCTGGAGGCATCGCCGGCGATGACGTTATCCACCGGCAGGCCCAGAACGTCCGCCCACAGCTGGCGGATCTCCGTCAGGCCGACACCACCGCCGTAGTTGCGCACATCCACTCCGGAGGGCGAGGTGAAGTTCTCGCCCGGAAGGCTCAGCAGATCCACCGAGAAATCCAGCTGCTCGGCCGAAGGCTTACCGCGCGTAAGGTCCAGGTTGAGGCCCTTGGAGTGCAGCTCTTCGTAGGCCTGGCGGACGTCCTCCTTCATGCTGAGGAGGAGCTCTGCGTTTACGTTTTCGATCTTCATGTAAATTCTCTCCCGCTTGTGGCGTGCTGGGGTTCACCCTCGGTGTGGCTTACCTTTGCCAGTCTAACGGACACGCCGGACACCGCCCCCGCCAGAGCGCACCCACGCAGCTTGTCGCACACTGGCGGGCTATGGTGCATAGAGTTTGCATTGAGTCACCGTGCGTCAGATCTCGCCGGATGTAGTTGAAATAGTTGGAAAGGATCCACTATGGCAAAAACCGAACCCAACCGAGTCCGGGTTCCCGTCGAACGCGCCATCCGGGAGTGCCGCCTTTATATCGAGGGCAAGCAATCCCCCGGCCAAGCGAACTACGCCACCGCGCTGAAGGAGATCAAGGAGCTAGCCGCCCCAAGCAAGAGCAACTTCGTACTGGTCACCTTGGAAGAGCCTTCGGAAGATCAGATGCTGAAGGTGGCGAAGTGCTACGACGTCGACGAGCTCATCGTCGAGGATGCCGTGACCGCCCACCAGCGTGCCAAGCTGGAGCGCTACGAAAATCAGCTGTTCAAGGTTGTCCGCTCCGTGCAGTACGCGGGCAACAAGGACCTCATAGACCGGCGCGACCTCATCCAAACCGGTGAGGTACAGATGGTCATCAGCCAGAAGTTCATCATCGTGATTGCCCACGATACGGAGCTGCCCGACCCGGAAGCCCGCCTGCACCAGGCACCCGAGCTGCGCAGCGCAGGTCCGATGGCCATCGCGTGGGCCATCACGGACTACCTGGTCGACGAGTACACCCGTATTTCCGAAGCGCTGGAAGACCGTGTGGACAGTCTGGAAGAGGAGGTTTTCACCCTCCGCGCCGAGACGAACATCGAGAATATCTACACCCTGAAGCGCGAGATCCTGGAGATGCGCCACGCCATCGGCCCGCTAATCCCGGCGCTGCGCGCGCTGATCGATAATCACAAGGACCTAACGACCAAGCACGTCAGGGCGTTTTTCCGCGATGTCTTGGATCACGCGATGCTGGCCAAGGACAAGATCGACTCTTTCGACGAGCGCCTGAGTTCCCTTATTCAGGCCAGCTCGGCGATCATTTCGCTGCGTCAGAACCAAGACATGCGCACGATCTCGTCAATCATAGGTATGGCCGCGCCGCCGACGATGATCGCGGGCGTGTACGGCATGAACTTCGACAACATGCCAGAGCTGCACTGGGAGTACGGCTATTACTACTGCCTACTGTTGAATCTTGCGGTGATCCTGCTGATGTGGTGGTGGTTTAAGCGCAAGAACTGGCTATAGCCCCGCGCAGCCCCGCCCCGGCCCCCACGTTTGGGCATAAAAAAGGGGACCCCGCGCACCCGTCAGAGCTCGTTGACCCTTGCTGCATTCCTGCCCTGGGGGAGTTCACAAGATACACGCCGCGCGGAATCCGTTGCCCATACTAGCCCACGCGCGCTCGTTGTTCCAAAGGCTCGTTCCTTCTTATTTATCGACGCCCACTTTCCAACCCCTAGCACCGGATTTGGAATCTAAAGGCAGCGTTGTGTACCCTTTCATGAGTACGTCGAAGCCACGGCTTTTCCGTGTGTTTTGCCGTTCGACATGGAGGATTCGACTAGCGGCCTATGTCACACGCCTGGAACGCGTGCGGGAGTCACATCCCTCGTGGGTTCAAATCCCACATCCTCCGCCAAATCTCACATAATGAGAAACCGGCGCTCGGTGATCTGGAAACGATCTCGGCGCCGGTTTTGCTTTTCCCCAATCTCACCCCCGCGCTGCCCGCCGTGCCTTAGGTTGAAAGGCATGACTGATACCAGCACCCCCGGCACCGACCAGCTCGTCACCACGGAATATTCCGAGTCCATCCCCGGCCTCGTCCACGTCCGTTTGAACCGCCCCCGCAAGCTGAACTCGCTCACGATCGACCTGCTCCAGCAGCTGATCTCCACGGCACACACGCTCCGCCGCGACCGCTCCGTCCGCGTGGTCATCCTCTCCGGCACGGAGGGCAACTTCTCCGCCGGCCTCGACTTCGCAGATACGCTGAAAAGCCCGCCGCGCATGCTTTCGCATTTCATCCCGCACCCCCTGCGCGGCACGAACACATTCCAAGAGGCGCCGTGGACGTGGCGTCGCCTACCTTTCCCGGTGATTGCCGCGGTGGAAGGCTATTGCTTTGGCGGTGGCGTGCAGATCGCTCTGGGTGCGGACTTTAGGTTTACGAGCAATGACGCCCACTGGTCAGTGTTGGAGGCCAAATGGGGCCTAGTGCCGGACATGTCGGGGATCATGTCCCTGAAGCAGTTGCTGCCGATTGACGAGGTGAAAAGGCTGGCCATGACCGGGGAGATCTTCTCCGGGGAGCGCGCCGCAGAGCTAGGCCTGGCTCGAGCCGTGGAGGATCCACTGGTTGCGGCGGAGGAGCTGGCGCGGCAGATCATTGAACGCTCACCGGATTCGGTGGCGTTGGCGAAGAAGCTGGTGGACGAGACGTGGGAGTCCGGCGAGCGGCGGACTTTCGCCCGCGAGCGTCTGCGCCAGGCGCGCCTGCTGGTGAGCAAGAACGCCGAGATCGCGCGGAAGGCCGCGCAGAAGAAGATCCCGCCGAAGTTCCACCGGCGCGCGGTGCGCTAACGCGCGCTGCTAGTTCGCTGAAGTTTCCGTGGGCTGCCAGGTGACGGGCTCGCGGGGCAGCAGCTCGGGCCGGAAGGTTCGCAGCAGCGCGGTGGGCGTGATGCCCCCGGCTGTCGCATCTATGCCTGTCGCGCCGGCCGCCTTCGCCACCCCTGTCTCAGCTGTCTCAGCGCCTGCCGTTTCTACCGCACCCGTTTCCGCCGCCGTGCCGGTCGCCCCGACGGCCTCCGCCGCACCCGATTCCGCCGCCGCCCCGGCTGCTCCCGCGGCTTCAGCCGCCGAGATGTCCACTGCTTCGCCGAGCGATTCCGCGATCCACCGCATCATCCCTTCCGCCCCGTCGGGGAAGTCCCGCAGCGTGACGGCCCCGTCCCGCTTCGCCAAGCGCTTCCCGTCGGGCCCCAACACCAGAGGAACGTGGACGTACTCCACCGGCGGAACCCCCAGCAGGTGTGCCAGGTACGCCTGCCTCGGAGCGGAACTCAGCAGGTCATCCCCGCGCACAACCTGCCCCACCCCGGCCAGCGCATCGTCGACGACGACGGCCAGGTTGTAGGCGTAGTTCCGGTTCACCGGCTCGCCCTGCGCCCTCGCGCTGGCCTCTCCGTCCATCGCGTCTGCGACCGCATTTCCGCCAGCCGACGCTCCAGCATCGCCGCCACCCGCCGACGCCTTCGGTACGTTCCCGCCGCGCCGCAGCACCATGTCGTCCACCGCCCCGCGGTACACCCCGCCGGCGCTTCCATCGCTCGCGCTTCCGCCGTCCGCTCCCACGGCGAACCGCTCGCGCACTTCCCACTCGTCCACGCCTGCGCGCAGCCGCAACGCCGGCACTCGCCCCCGTGCAGCCAACTCCGCGCGCTTGGCCGCCCGCTCCGATTCTCCCAGTTCACGGCACGTTCCCGGGTACGCGCCCGGCGCGGCGTGCGGCGCGCGGACCGCCTCGGCGATGTCCTTCCGCGAGCAGTAGCACTCGTACACGAGCCCCTTCTCTCGCAGAGCCTGTAGCGCTTTTTCATACTCTGACCAGCACTCTTGTTGACGCCACAGCCTCCCCTCGTACCCAATCCCCATAGTGGCAAGATCCAGTAGTTGCTGTTCTGCACTTTCTTCCGACGAGCGCTGAGCATCAATATCGTCGATCCGCATCCGGAACTCGCGCCCTTCGTGCTTGGCGAACAACCACGCCAGTACAGCGGTCCGAAGATTCCCCAGGTGCAGGTCTCCCGAGGGGCTGGGCGCGTACCGCCCCGCCCCTCGCCACCCCGCGGCCACGACCTCCGCCTGCGCCAGCGCCATTTCCCCCGAG
>NZ_JAKRMU010000019.1 GCF_022345965.1 Corynebacterium sp. ACRQK | reverse complement strand
GAGCAGGCACTCCAGCACAACCGGGCAGTACCACCGGGGTGTCCGCGCAGGAGAACTACTCCTTCACCCCGGCTGGTGTGCTGGCCTCTACTGCTGACGGGGTCATCGACTACCACAACACACTGCCGGTCAAAGTCGGCCGGACTACCTACACCTACGATGATGCAGGTCGCATCACCCGCACATCAACCAAACGCCTCAGCAAAAAACCATTAGTCCATCACTTCTTCTACGCCACCGGTGAACAACCCATCGGATTTACCTCAAGTGATGCTCCCGGTGTTGGCTACCGCTACACCTACGATGGTCTCGGCCGACGCGTAGCCAAAGACACCATCAACACCACCACCGGAGAAGTTATCCACCGTGACGTGTTCACCCACACCGGTAACCAACTAGCAGCCGTCACCACCACCATCGACACCACCGATTCGGCACGTGTGGGTGAAGGCTACGTGTGGACTACTGACCCTGCCACTGGCGAGACACACGGCCAGATCGAACTAACCACCAGTAGAACCAACG
>NZ_JAKRMU010000001.1 GCF_022345965.1 Corynebacterium sp. ACRQK | reverse complement strand
GTCTGGGGTATGTGGGGGTACCTGGGGCGGACGTGAGTGGGCAGCGGTGGGCGTCAAAAAGAAACAATAAGTATGGCAATAGAGGCAATAGAAAGGGCGCATTGGAGGCAGCGACGGCCGGGCGATAGGATGGGGCACGTGACTCTTACTCTTGGAATTGTTGGCCTGCCCAACGTGGGCAAGTCCACGCTGTTTAACGCCCTGACCCGCAACGATGTTCTGGCCGCGAACTACCCGTTCGCAACCATCGAGCCCAACGTGGGGCTGGTGGAGCTGCCGGACCCGCGCCTGACGCGCCTGGCGGAGATCTTCGAATCCGAGCGCATCTTGCCCGCGACTGTGTCCTTCGTGGACATCGCCGGCATCGTGAAGGGCGCCTCCGATGGCGAGGGTATGGGTAATGCCTTCCTGGCGAACATTCGCGAGGCGGACGCGATCTGCCAGGTGGTGCGTGCGTTCTCCGACGACAACGTGATCCACGTCGATGGGCGTGTGGACCCCGCCAGCGACATTTCCGTCATTGAGACGGAGCTGATCCTGGCCGACCTGCAGACGGTGGAGAAGGCTCTGCCGCGCCTGGAGAAGGAAGCGCGCAAGAACAAGGATCTAGCCGAGCAGGTCGAGGGGGCTAAGAAGGCGCAGGAAATCCTGGAGGATAGCCGCACTCTGTCGAGTGCCGCGGCGCAGGGGGAGATCGACCTGGCGACTGTGCGCGACCTGCACTTCCTGACGGCCAAGCCGTTCCTGTACGTGTTCAACTCCGATGAGTCTGTGCTGACCGACGAGGATAAGAAGGCGGAGCTGCGCGAGCTGGTGGCTCCTGCGGACTGCGTGTTCCTGGACGCCGCGACGGAGGCGGACCTGCTGGAGCTGGACGACGAGGAGGCGGCTGAGCTGCTGGAATCCGTCGGGCAGACTGAGCCGGGGCTGCAGACCCTGGCCAAGGCTGGTTTCGCAACGCTGGGCCTGCAGACCTATCTGACTGCTGGGCCGAAGGAGGCTCGTGCGTGGACGATTCACCAGGGTGATACCGCCCCGCAGGCTGCCGGCGTGATCCACACGGACTTCGAGAAGGGCTTCATTAAGGCCGAGATCGTGGCCTTTGAGGATCTGGACGAGCTCGGTTCCATGGCAGAGGCCCGCGCCCACGGCAAGGTTCGCCAGGAAGGCAAGGACTACGTGATGGTCGACGGCGACGTGGTCGAGTTCAAATTTAACGTGTAGTGCTTAACCTCTGCGATGAACTCTTTGATCCCGGGACGTGATGAGGACTGGGGCTATTGTGCTCCCCCGAACGCTACGGCCCGGGGACACGAGGCTGTGTCGCAGGTGCAAGCGAGAGGACCAGGAGCGAAACACAGACCGCTGAGTCGACGCAGTCACGGTAAAGACGGAGCCGTCTAGGCGGTGCTCGAGGTTGCGCGAGATACGGTGACGCTGGGCGTCGGTAAGCGATGCGCATTCGGCGACATCGATGGAAAGCTGGACTTTGCCGTCCGTCGTGTTGACGCCCTGGCCGCCTGGAGTCGACGATTTCGCGAAACGCTCCGCGAGATCGGCGGCGATGACCGCACCGTCGGGGATCCCCGGGCCGGGCGCTATGGTCAGGTCGTTCATGCCGCCCAGCCTAGGTGCCCACAACCCTTTCTCGTCTCGGCGGAAGCGGAGACCGCGTCGCGACGGCCGGGATCCAGCCTCAGTATTATCCTCGTCACCGGTTGATTCGAACGCTTTTTGCTCCTCCTTCTCCCGTCGGGCTTCGATTTCAGCGGCCTCCGCAGGTGGCAGTGATCGCTGGATCCGCTCGAACTACCGGTTCCGATCAGCGGTCGAAGGATTTTCGCAGCAGCCGGACCTGCGGCGCCGGTGCCGCCGCCGTAGCCTGACGAGCATCCCCGCCATGACGGCCATCACGACGGCGGTCCCGGCACCGATGATCCAGGGATTACCGAGGAGCCCACCGACGCCTGCGAGTGCTCCGCCCGCCGCGATGAACGGCAGGCCGCAGCAGAGCAGCGACGGAAGCGCGCAGCATGCCAGCAAGAGCAGCCCGGTCACTGCAGCGACGACGGGACCGGCGCGCCATTCGTCGCGGTCCTGATCGGCGCTCATCGTCTGCTTCAGGATGAGATCTCCCCGATTGCCTGCGTTGCCGTTCATGCGCAGCACGACAGCAGCGACGGGTCGGTGGTGAAGGCCTTCGCGGCGATCCGGATGCCCTCGGCCATGGTCAGGTAGGGGGCCCAGGCGTTGGCGACCTCGGCGACGGTCCTGCCGAGCACGTGGACGCCTGCGGCGGCGAGCTCCCCGGCGTCCTTGGCGACGGCGGTCAGGCCGAGGATCTCTTTCGTCTCGGCGTTCACGACGATCTTGATGAACCCGCGGGTGTCGCGGTTCACCAAGGCGCGGGGCACGTGGTGCAGGGGCAGGACGCGGCAGTCGCAGCGGATCCCCGCGGCGAGGACGTCCTTCTCGGTCATCCCGACCGCGCCGATCGCGGGCCCGGTGAACGTCACCCGCGGCAGGCGGGCGTAGTCGACGGACCGGTCGGCGTCGGCGAACGCGTTCTCGGCGACGAGGGTGCCGTGGTGGGCGGCGACGTAGACGAACTCGGGGTGCCCGGTCACGTCGCCCGCGGCCCAGACCCGCGGGTTCGAGGACTGCAGCCGGTCGGAGACGACCACCTCGCCGGAGTCTCCGGTCTTCACCCCGACCGCATCGAGGTTCAGGCCATCGGTGACGGGACGGCGTCCGAGGGCGACCAGGACCTGGTCGGCGCGGAACTCCTGCGAGCCGCCGGACAAGGCGGCGGTCACGACGGCCTCGCCTCCCGTGCCGCGAGAGACCCGGGTGGGCACTGCGCGGCTGACGACGCGGATGCCCTCGTCGGCGAACACCTCCTGGAGCGCCTTCGACACCTCCGGCTCCTCCTTCGAGGCGAGCCGGGACCGCACGAGCAGCGTGACCTGCGAGCCGAGGCGGGCGAACAGCTGCGCCTGCTCCAGGGCGACGTAGCCGCCGCCGAGCACCAGCAGCGACTCGGGGACCTCCGTCAGCTCCATCGCCGTGGTCGAGGTCAGGTATCCGGTCTCCTCCAGGCCGTCGATCGGCGGTACCCACGGGCGAGAACCAGTCGCGACCAGGTAGTGGTGGGCCTCGATGGTCTCGACGCTTCCGTCGGATCCGGCAACATCGAGAACCGGCGCATCAGGGGTGCCCACGAACGAGGCGTCGCCGCGGAGGACCTGCCAGCCGTAGGAGTCGGCGACGTCGGCGTACTTCTCGCCGCGCAGCGACTCCACCAACGCTTGCTTCCCAGCGATCAGCGCGGGCATGTCGACGGGATCCGCCGTCGACGCGATCCCGGGGAACCGGGTTGCGGCGTCGACCGCGACGTGCCGCGCGCCGGCCGCGGCAATGAGCGCCTTCGACGGGACGCAGCCCGTGTTCACGCAGGTGCCGCCGAGCGTCCCGCGCTCGATCATCACCACCGACTTCCCGAGCGTGCTGGCGCGGATCGCAGCGGCGAACGCGCCGCCTCCCGATCCGATGATGGCGAGATCGTACTTCGTAGGCATCGCTACTCCTGTCAACTCTTGGCTTTCTGCTCTGTCTCAGCCATACTGGACCTTCCAGTGCAGGGGAAGGTCAAGCGCGGCCACGGAGGGAGACAGCAATGCGGATCGGAGAACTCGCCGAGAGGGCGGGCACTACCGCGAAGACCCTTCGCTTCTACGAGGAACAGGGCCTTCTACCCCCGACCGAGCGCACGCCGTCCGGATACCGCGACTACGCGCCCGAGACGGTCGCCCGGATCGACTTCATCCACCGCGGCCAGGCCGCGGGCCTCACCCTCGCCCAGATCCGCCAGATCCTCGACATCCGCGACGGCGGCCATGCGCCCTGCGGGCACGTGCGCGACCTGCTTGACGTGCGCCTCGCTGAGATCGAGCAGCAGATCGCGCAGCTCTCCGTGCTGCGCGACACTATCGCGGACCTTAGCCAGGACGCCGCGCACCCGGATCCTGAAACGTGCAGCACCGATCAAGTGTGTAGGTACTTGTAGACGGCGGGAGTCAATGACTCAAACGCTACAACCCCGATATGCGCTAGCGCATGTCGATGCCGCCGGTGCCCACCTCGATGATTTTGGTGGTGGCCGCGATAGCACACAGCAGCGGCATCGGGGCGGAGGCCTGCAGCGCGAAGTGGTGGACTCGGAAGGACGCGTTGTTCACGCCGATTTCGTCCGCAGCCTGGGTGATCTCCAGACGAGTCTTGGCGATCTTTTCCGCAGATGGCCCGCACTAGCTGCCGAAGGCGTAATGCCCGAAGCTTAAGAAGCCGATCGCTTTCATTGAATAACACTCCTTTTGATGGTGTTAACGAGAGGGGGTAACTTTGCAACGACATACCGTTGAGTTCAAATTTAACGTGTAACGTTATTGACGCTTCGCGTTATGGGGGATAGGGTGAAGCATGATCCAGTCGTTCGCTGACAAGGACACTGAGCGTCTGTGGAATCGAGAGCGGGTTCGCTCGATCGATTCCCGCATTCACTCAGTAGCGCTGCGTAAGCTTCGCCAGCTTGGGTACGCGCAGACTCTTGATGAGTTACGGATTCCCCCGGGAAACCGGCTTGAGGCGTTGAAAGGTGATCGGCGGGGTCAGTTCAGCATTCGAATCAACGACCAGTGGCGGATCTGTTTTCGGTGGTCCGCTGCGGGGCCAGAGGAGGTTGAGATCGTTGACTACCACTGACAAGCTCCCTCCGGTTCACCCCGGTGAGATCCTAATGGAGGACTTTCTCAAGGGAATGGGGATCACCCAGCACAAGCTCGCCGTCTCCATCGGCGTTCCGCCCCGCCGGATCAACGAAATTGTTCACGGTAAGCGCGCTGTAACCGCTGACACGGCCCTTCGTCTAGCGAAGTTTTTCGAGATGAGCCCCCAGTTCTGGCTCGGGTTGCAGACCCAGTACGACCTGGATGTGGCAGAAGACAAAATCCTCGCCGAGATCGAGCGGATTCAGCCGGTCCAAGCTGCTTCGGCGTAGGCCGCACCTAGGGAATTTGGGGCCGTTGCCTCATCGCTTTCAGCTCCGAGCGCCGCTTCTTTGCTTCGAGACGGCGCCGTACCGAGCCCCTCGTCGGCTTCGTTTTGTGCCGCGGGGGAGGGGGCGGAGCTAGGGCCTCGCGCAACAGGGCGGCCATGCGTTCGCGTGCCTCAGCTCGGTTGCGCACCTGCGACCGCTGGGTCGACGCAGACACGGTGAGGACGGAGCCGTCCAAGCGGTGCTCGAGGTTGCGCAAGATGCGGCGGCGTTGGGCGTCGGTAAGCGATGCGCTTTCAGCGATATCGATGGAAAGCTGGACCTTGCTGTCGGTCGGGTTGACGCCCTGGCCGCCCGGACCCGACGACTTCGCGAACCGCTCCGTTAGGTCGGCAGCGGCGATGACTGCACCGTCGGGGATCCCCGGGCCGGGCGCGATGGTCAGGTCTTTCATGCAGCCCAGTCTAGGTGCCCTACGAGTCGTTCTTGTCTCGGCGGAAGCGGAGGCCGCGTCGCGACGGACGGGGTTCAGCCTCAGAATTATTCTCGTCGTCGGTTGAGTCGAGTGCTTTTTGCTCTTCCTTCTCCCGTCGGGCTTCGATTTCAGCGGCCTTCGCAAGTAGCCGGTCGTCGTTCATGTCGCGAATTTTCTCGGTGGCTTTCTGCGCCTGATCCACCGCAGCCTGACGGGCGCAGTTCGCGACATTGACTGTGTCTCCCGCTAGCGACATCACAGATTGACGCCAGCCTTGGACCTAGAGACGCTCCGCGTAGTGTAGCTAGTCCCCGGGGTTACCCACGCAGAACTCGTTGCCTTCCGGGTCCTGCATGGCAGTCCACACCAATCCCGGCGCCTCGTGGGTGGTGAGTTCGGTAGCGCCTAGGTCTTTGAGGCGTTCTATTAAAGTTTCGCGCTCCGCCCCGCCAACGTCGATGTGCATGCGGTTTTTCCCAGGTGTCGGATCCTTGACGCGCTGAAATCCCAGCGCCGGGGTGGAATCAACCATCACAAAATCGCCGTAATCCGCGGCGATTTCGCATCCGGTTGCGGCGGACCAAAACTTGGCGAGCTTTGAGGGATCGTGGCAGTCGAAGGTGATCTGCCGGATCGTGAGATTGGCATCATTCATGGTCTCTATTATGAGGATGGGATCTGACGCTTGCTACGTGCATTTCTAAATAGCTTTCTTTAGCGCTTCGCGGATTGCCTGGGACCGTGACCATCCGTGGGCGGCTGCGTATTTGTCGAGGTCCAAGATTTCGCGAGGAGAGAGCCGAATGGAGATAACCTTCGCAGTATCTTCGTTGCGAGGTTTCCTTCCTCGTCGACGAAGTATTTCTACGTCGTAGCCTTTCTCGGCTTCGGTTACCCACGCATCGATTTGCTCTTCGCTGACTGGCTTTCCGTTGATAGTTTTCATGAACATAATCGTAATACGGAAAAGGGCTTGGCGGCTCGGGGGAGGTTATAGTCTTTCGACAATCCGTGGAGTTCAAGTTCAACGTTTAACGCGGGCAGCCACCGCCGGATTCTCGGTGGCGATTCCGGCCCGAACCTCGGGGACATTGTCGCGCTTCCTCATTTACGTGAGCTCCGCGACTCCGGCCAGCTCACCGCTACCCCCATCTTCGATAGCTTGAGCGAGCTCGACCACGACCATCTGATCTGGTGCACTGGTTTCCGTCCGGCCCTCAGTCCATTCCGCCACCTCATGCGTGGCCGCGAAACCGCAGTGAAGAATCTGCATCTAGTCGGTTATGGCAACTGGACCGGCGACGGATCGGCAACCCTGATGGGTGTGGGGCTCTTTGCCAAACACACTGCCCAGGTAGTCGCGGACCGTGTCGATGAAGCTCGGCAGCAAAAGTTTTGAGGCGACGCTTGGTCCCTAAGCAGCTCGATCCTTCCAAGATCCGCGCTGGAGAGCCAGCGCGCTGGGCGAAGGTGTGTCTCAGCGCTTCGCTTGCGCAGCCCGCAGGCCGTTCAAAATCACGATGACCTCGGCGACCTCGTGAACCAACACGACTGCGGCCAGGCCCAGCACACCGCTGATCGCCAGCGGCATCAACACGATGATGATGGCCAGAGACAGCACGATGTTCTGGTTAATAATCCTGCTGCCTCGACGGGCGTGCTGCAGCGCCTGCGGGATCAGTCGGAGGTCGTGGCCAGTGAAGGCGACGTCAGCGGACTCGATCGCGGCGTCAGAGCCGGTCGCTCCCATCGCAATGCCCACCGTCGCGCTCGCCAGCGCAGGAGCGTCGTTGATGCCGTCGCCAATCATCGCCGTCGGCGTCTTGGAGGAGAGTTCGGCGACGATGCTTGCCTTGTCCTCTGGGCGAAGCTCGGCGCGCACGTCGTCGATTCCGGCGATTTCAGCCAGCGCCCGGGCGGTGCGAGTGTTGTCGCCGGTGAGCATGCTCACTTCCACGTCGTTGGCGTGCAGGGTCTGCACGGCTTCGGGCACCTCGGGCCGCAGCTCGTCGCGGACCCCGATCGCCCCAGAGAGGGCGTCATCGACGGTGACAAGGACGCAGGTCTGGCCCTCGGACTCCATGCGCTCAACGTCTGCCTTTAGTGGCCCGGCGTCGATCCACCGGGGGCTGCCCACCAGCACCCGTCGACCTTCGACAGTGCCGCCGATGCCATGTCCGGCTTCCTCGCTGATGTCCTGGGCGGCGGGCGCTTCGGGCACCGCTGCCGCGATCGCCGCAGCGAGGGGGTGCGTCGATTGCTGCTCAACTGCCGCCGCGAAGGCAAGCACCTGCGCCGGATCGAATCCGTCTGCCGGGACCACGTCGGTAACCTCGGGCTGGTTGCGGGTAAGGGTTCCGGTCTTGTCCACCGCCAGGTGACGGATGCCACCGAGTCGCTCGAACGCCGCGCCGGACTTGATGACCACGCCGAACTGGCTGGCCGCGCCGATGGCGGCTACGACCGTCAGCGGCACGGAGATTGCCAGCGCACACGGGGATGCTGCGACCAGGACCACCAACGCTCGGGTGATCCACGTCTCGGGGTTGCCCAGCAGCGAGCCGATCACGCCGACCAGCACCGCCAGGATCATCACCCCGGGCACTAGGGGTTGGGCAATTCGGTCGGCGATCCGGGCGCGGTCGCCCTTTTCCGCCTGCGCCTGCTCGACGAGGTCGACGAGTGTGGTCAGCGAGTTGTCCGTTCCAGCTGCGGTCGTCTCGACCTCCAGCACACCGGCGGAGTTGATCGCTCCCGCGGGTACCTCGTCGCCGGGCGCAACCTCCTCCGGAATGGATTCTCCGGTGATCGCTGAGGTGTCAAGGCTGGAGCGTCCGGACCGAATGATGCCGTCCGTGGCGATCCGCTCCCCGGGGCGCACGACCATTAGCTCGCCAGCCACGAGGTCCTTCGCTGAGACCTCAACCGCCGTACCGTCGCGCAGCACCGTCGCGGTCTGCGGTACCAATTTCAACAGTGCCCGCAGTCCGCCCTGGGCCCGGTCCATCGCCTTGTCTTCCAGTGCCTCGGCGATCGAGTACAGGAACGCTAACGCCGCGGCCTCCCCGACGTAACCGAGGATCACCGCGCCGACCGCGCTGATCGTCATCAGCAAACCAATGCCGAGCTTGCGCTTCGTGACAAGGTTTCGGATCGCGCCGGGCGCGAACGTATACGCCCCTAGCAGCAGGCTGACCCAGAACAGTACTGTCGCGGGTGTCTCTAGCCCGGACCAGTCCAGCGCCAGGCCTATGCCGAGGGCTACGCCGGAGAAGATCGGCAGTAGCAACTCGGGGTCCTTCCACCATGGCCGATCGAGATCTTCGATCTCTGTGGCGGGTTCGTGTTCGCATCCACATGCTGAACTCATGCGTCCGCTCCTTTTCCGTCGCAGCCGGGCACCGAGCACTCAGGGTCGATGCACGGGGCGTTTTCGTCGACAGCCAACGTCGCGTTCACTAGCGCGTTGAGCGCTGTCGCGAGGTGCGGATCGGCGATTTCGTAGCGTGTCTTGCGGCCCTCCGGCTCGGCGACGACGATGCCGCAGTCACGCAAGCAGGTCAGGTGGTTCGAGACGTTCGAGCGGGTCAGGTCCAGGTCGCGCGAAAGCACGGCCGGGTAGCTCGGGCCGTCGAGTAGGGTGATTAGGATTCTGGAGCGCGTCGGATCCGCCATGGCCCGGCCGAGCCGGTTCATGACGTCGAGGCGTGAAGCAATAGTCAGCATATGCTGAACAATACATCGTGTGCTGAGCTATTCAAAATGCGCTGAACTGACAGTTACGCAAAGGTCCTGCGACCTGCAAGAATTAGTCGATGGGATAGCAGATGACTGATCCTTTGTGGTTCGGCTGCCACCCAACGCGGGAGCGACGTGGGCGGCGAGGTTCTCGAGAAAGTAACTTTGCAACTACATACCGTGGAGTTCAAGTTCAACGTAACCTAAGGCGCGCTAGTGTTAGTCGTATAACAACACGTGCTGCCATTTACCTCCGCATCTCGCTCGATACCCTGCTGTGGGGGTTACTCGTAGCGAAGCGAGCTGAGCATCCCGGTTGCCATGTGATAGGCGTTATGGCAGTGAAATGCCCACTCACCGGGGTTGTCAGCGATCAGGTCGGCGATCATGGTTTCACCGTGGCGGAGAAGGACGGTGTCCTTGCGTAGTCCGCCGCTGCCGGGCAGCGCCCACGTGTGGCCGTGGATGTGCATGGGGTGGGGCATCATGGTCCTGTTGCGCATGACCATCCGCAGGCGCTGGCCCTCCTGCACGGTCGCGGAGGAGGATTGGCCGTCGGTGAGAATGCTCCATTCATACGGCATCATCTGCCCGCCCAGGTCGATGCTGACTTCTCGGTCTGGTGTGTCCTCGGGTAGGAGTGCACGGTCTGCTGGCTTCAGGGAGGACAGAAGCAGTCCGGTGGACGACAACTCGGGGAAGTCGACATCGGGGTGGGGGGCCTGGCCGCCGGCGGTGCGGATGACAGCGAAGGCGCGGTCGTCCTTACCCACTGCCAAAGCCGTGAGCGGGAAGATGCCGTCGCCGAGGATGACCTCGACGTCGACACGCTCGCCCATCGACAGGTAGATCGATTCGGTCTCCCGGGGCTGGACGGGGAAGCCGTCGGTGTGGGTGACGGTCATGCGGTGACCACCGAGGGCCACCTTGAAGATGGTGTCACCGCCGGAGTTGATAAACCGCAGGCGGGCCTTGTCGCCCGGGCGAGCCTCGAAGGTCCGGTGAGCACGGGGGATACGTCCGTTGATGAGGTAGTGCGGATACATCACATCGCCGGCGTCCCCGCCCAGTACCCGGTCCGGGGTGCCGTGCATCATATGGCCGTGACCTCCCATCCCGTTCTTCCCGTTATGGTCGCCCGAACCCATTTTGGTGAGCTTGTCGAGCTCATCGTCGGGAGTGCCCTGAATGCCGTCGACCCAGTCGTCGAGCACGATGGTCCACTCGACGTCCTGGTCCTCAGCGTCTTGCGGGTCACGGACGATCAGTGGGGCGTGGAGGCCGCGATCAAGCTGCAGGCCGGAGTGGGAATGGTAGAAGTAGGTGCCACCGTGGGGGACTTCAAAAACATAGGAGAAAGACTCGCCAGGTTCAATGGGGTCCTGGGTCATGCCGGGCACACCGTCGGCTGCGTTGTGGAGTGCGATGCCATGCCAGTGGATGGAGGTGCTCTCAGGCAGTTCATTGGTGATATCGACCTGGAGGACGTCGCCGGCGGTGGCCTCAATGGCCGCATCCCCGGTGTCAGAGACGTATCCCCACGTCTTGGCTTCGATACCGCCGATATCCAGAGAGAGGGGCCGGGCGGTCAGTGTCCTGCGCACCGTCGGCTCACCGAGCGCAGTGGGGGTGGGGCGAAGGGAGGGACCTGGTGCCGAGGCAGCGGGTCCAGGGGCGCTGGTGCAGGCGGCCACGGCCCCGGTGCCGGCGAGGACGAGCCCGCCGAGCAGAAACTGTCGTCGGGAAAACGCGTTCGTCATGATTTAACCTTTCTTGGTGCAAGATTTCAGTGACACGGGAGACAGGCGCAGGTGAGGATCCTGCTGAGCCATCACGTCAGGCGCAGGTCTGTGACACAGGTGGCACCGTCGTCGGTGGTGGAAAACTCCGTGGTGCCGGTACGCCCCTGGTAGCTGACCTCAATCAGGCCGGTGACATCATCGGGAAGCCAGAAGCCGACAAACCCGTTGTCGAAGGTGGTTGTCGCCTCGTCCACCAGCACCTCACCGGTCGCCTCATCGGTGATCGTGACCTGGATATCCTCATTGTCGAGTTCCCCCTGGCAGGTCGTGAGGCTGTGGTAGAAGCAGTCGTGGGTGGAGGTGAGATAGGGTGCGATCGAGACATACGTCTGATTGTCGGGAAGATCAACCACGACTTCCTGGTCATCGCTCGAGAGCAGCAGTTCATCGTTACGCACTGAGGCGATCAGATCCGTGGGACGCTCAGTGACCTTCTGCCGGTCGAGGTGATCAATAATCTCCACCGCGTCCATGCCGGCCAGGCCATGGGTAGTCAGGAATGTGTCCTGGGACACCGTCCCATCGGCGGTGGGTTCCGGGTCGGCGGCCGAACACCCCGTGAGGGCGAGGGCAAGGGCGGCGGCTGCGATCGCTGCTCGTTTCACGTCAATCTCCTTGGATCGTGGCTGGGCCATGAGAAGACACCGCCTCAAGGTCGATGCCATACCTTTATCTAGCACGGGTGCCTGACGGACTAGAATTCAAAAACCCTGCTCACAGTCTTATAACAGGGCGAAAAGGGGGGTGAATTCGGTGGGCTGGGTCACCACCGGAACACCACCCCACAGCCGTGGGCTATGGCCTTCTACCCGCCCCGGGTATGCGGTGCAGACAGTGAAATCCCTGGTGGCGCCTGCTGAACCGACCAGGGGAGGCGATGCCGCCGGCCCGGGGCGGGGCACAGGGGTGACGGCGGTCGAAGGGTGATGTTTGAAGATTTGATGAAGATTCCCCGCCGGGCACTGAGCGAGGATGGTATTCCCCCCCCCTGACCGGAGCGATACTGGGGTCTATGGCTGACCACACACCGACCACCGCCACGCCCCCGGGGCGGGTGCTGGTCGTCGATGATGAACAACCCCTGGCTCAGATGGTGGCCTCCTACCTCATCCGGGCCGGCTTCGATACCCGCCAGGCGCACACCGGCACCCAGGCCGTGGACGAGTCCCGTCGCTTTTCCCCCGATGTCGTGGTGCTGGATCTGGGGCTGCCCCAACTCGACGGCCTGGAGGTGTGCCGACGGATCCGCACCTTCTCGGACTGCTACATCCTCATGCTCACCGCGCGTGGCAGCGAGGACGACAAGATCAGCGGTTTGACCCTGGGGGCGGATGACTACATCACCAAACCTTTTAGCATCCGGGAACTGGTGACCCGGGTGCATGCGGTGCTGCGCCGTCCACGCACCAGCACCACCCCACCGCAGGTGACCACCCCCTTGATCGTTGGTGACCTCATCCTTGACCCCGTCGTCCATGAGGTACGGGTGGGGGAGACGACCGTGGAGCTCACCCGCACGGAGTTCGAGCTGCTGGTTGCCCTGGCCCTGCGCCCCGGCCAGGTGCTGACCCGCCACGACCTGGTCACCGAGGTCTGGGACACCACCTGGGTCGGTGATGAACGCATCGTCGATGTCCACATCGGCAACTTGCGTCGCAAGCTCGGCACCGACACCCGGGGCCGGGGGTTTATCGACACCGTGCGTGGCGTGGGCTACCGGGTGGGGCAGCCATGAATCACGGACCCGGCCTGACCTTCCGCTTCCTGGCCGCCCAGGTGTTGGTCGTGGTGATTAGCCTGCTGGTGGCCGCGGCCGTGGCCACGATGGTGGGCCCGACCCTGTTCCACGATCATATGTTGATGACCGGCCGGGAGGACCCTTCGCTGGAGCTGTTCCATGCCGAGCAGGCCTACCGGGGCGCCAACCTGATCACCCTGGCCGTCGCCCTACCCACCGCCTTGATCAGTGCCCTGCTGGCCAGCCTGTGGTTATCGCGTCGTCTGCGCACCCCCCTGCAGGATCTCACCCGCGCCGCTACCAGCCTAACGGCCGGCAACTCCCGTATCCGCGTGCCCGCCGGAAAAGCAGGCCCCGAGGTCACCACCCTGGCGCATGCCTTCAACACCATGGCCGACCGGCTGGAACACACCGAACAGGTCCGCCGCCAGATGCTCTCTGATCTGGCCCACGAAATGGGCACCCCCTTATCGGTGCTCACGGTCTACCTCGATGGTCTCCAGGACGGGGTCGTGGACTGGAATAATGCCACCCACACGATCATGGCTGACCAACTCACCCGCCTGACCCGGTTGATGGAAGACATCGACGATGTCTCCCGGGCCCAGGAACACCGGATCGATTTGGACCTGGCGGAGGAAGGGCTCGGGGATCTGCTCCATACCGCCGCTGCTGCCGCGGGGGAAGCTTATGCTGACAAAGGCGTCGATTTACAGGTCGAGACCATTACAGAAACCGCCCGGGTGCTCGTGGACCGGCAACGCTTCGGCCAGGTAATGAGCAATCTCCTGTCGAACGCGCTACGGCACACCCCGGCCGGCGGGCAGGTCCGGATTAGCGTCCACCGACAGGGGGCGTCCACCGCGCTCATCCACGTCGCCGATGACGGCGAGGGCATCCCACCTGACCAGCTCGGACACATCTTCGAACGCTTCTACCGGGGAGATGCCGCCCGCAGCCGGGACGCCGCCGGGGCCGGTATCGGTCTGACCATCTCCAAGGCATTGATTGAGGCCCACGGCGGCACTCTCACAGCCACCTCCCCCGGACCCGGTTGCGGAGCGGTGTTTGCCCTCCGCCTCCCGCTGTCCCCTCCCGACAGTGAGGAGGCTGCTCGGTGACCACACCCTGCCCCGCGTGAGGGCCGCGCCCTCCACCCTTGAAAATATACCCCCGGGGGGTATGCTGAAAATATACCCCCTGGGGGTATACGCTAGAGAGCGGCATCGCCGAACCCCACCGAACCGAAGGAGCTTTCCTATGATCACCTCCCCGCCCCGCCTCTTGCCGATGGACTCCCACGGCTGCAGCTGTTGCGGACCTGCCTCACGTGCCGACACCGCCTCCATCCCTGCCGCCAGCGACTCGTCAGCAGGAGGATCCTCCCCGAGCTACCAGGTCACCGGCCTGACCTGCGGGCACTGCGTGAAAAGCGTGACCCAGGCCCTTCAGGCCCTCCCCCAGGTCGACGACGTCCAGATTGATCTCGCTGCTGGTGGTGTTTCTACCGTCACGGTCACCGGTGTCGTACCTCCGGAGATGGTTCGCCGGGCCATCGAAGAGGCCGGCTACACCGTCTTATCCTGATCAGTTTTACCCATCATCTCGACCCCGACCGGGTTGAGCGAAAGGAACGTCATGAGCACTCCCCACCATTCCGGTGATCACCATGGTGGTCACCCCGCTCCGGAAACAGACCACACCCACCACCCGCATCATGCCAGCCACGAACACCACACAGATGCCGACACCCACGGCCAGGCGATGCCCCACGATCACCCGCACTCCGCCATGGACGACGACCACCACGTTCATAGTCACGGCGAACACGCCGGACACAGCACCGCAATGTTTCGGGAACGCTTCTGGTGGTCGCTGATTCTGTCCATTCCCGTCGTTATTTTCAGCCCCATGGTCGCCCAGCTGCTCGGCTACCACCTCCCGGCATTCCCCGGATCCACCTGGATCCCCCCGGTGCTGGGCACGATCATCTTCGTCTACGGCGGAACGCCTTTCCTCAAGGGCGGATGGAACGAACTGAAATCCCGCCAACCCGGGATGATGCTCCTGATCGCCATGGCCATCACCGTGGCGTTTGTCGCCTCCTGGGTCACCACTCTGGGGCTGGGCGGTTTTGACCTGGACTTCTGGTGGGAGCTGGCTCTGCTGGTGACCATCATGCTGCTGGGCCATTGGCTGGAGATGCGCGCTCTCGGGGCCGCGTCCTCCGCGCTTGACGCGCTGGCTGCCCTGCTGCCGGATGAGGCCGAGAAAGTCATCGACGGGACCACCCGCACCGTGGCCATCTCCGAGCTGGCCGTCGACGACGTCGTGCTGGTGAGGGCCGGTGCCCGGGTGCCGGCCGACGGAACCATCCTCGACGGAGCCGCCGAATTCGATGAGGCGATGATCACCGGCGAATCCCGTCCCGTCTTCCGCGACACCGGTGACAAGGTGGTCGCCGGTACTGTGGCCACCGACAACACCGTCCGCATCCGGGTGGAGGCTACCGGCGGGGACACCGCCCTGGCCGGGATCCAACGCTTGGTTGCCGACGCCCAGGAGTCCTCCTCCCGGGCCCAGGCCCTGGCGGATCGGGCGGCGGCGTTATTGTTCTGGTTCGCGCTGATCTCCGCTCTGATCACCGCGGTGGTGTGGACCATCATCGGCAGCCCGGACGATGCCGTGGCGCGCACGGTCACGGTACTGGTCATCGCCTGCCCGCACGCCCTGGGCCTGGCGATTCCGCTGGTCATTGCGATCTCCACCGAGCGGGCCGCGAAATCCGGGGTGCTCATCAAGGACCGGATGGCGCTCGAGCGGATGCGCACCATCGACGTGATGCTCTTCGACAAAACCGGCACCCTGACCGAGGGAGCGCACGCGGTCACCGGTGTCGCGGCAGCTGGCGGCGTCACCGCGGGCGAGCTGCTGGCCCTGGCCGCCGCCGCGGAGGCCGACAGCGAGCACCCCGTGGCCCGCGCCATCGTGGCGGCCGCGGCCGCCCATCCCGAGGCCTCCCGTCGGCAAATCCGTGCAACTGGTTTCAGCGCCGCCTCCGGCCGGGGGGTCCGGGCCACTGTCGATGGCGCTGAGATCCTCGTGGGCGGGCCGAACATGCTGCGCGAGTTCAACCTCACCACCCCGGCCGAGCTCACCGACACCACCAGCGCCTGGACCGGGCGTGGGGCCGGTGTGCTCCATATTGTCCGCGACGGTCAGATCATCGGTGCGGTGGCCGTCGAGGACAAGATCCGCCCCGAATCCCACGCCGCCGTGAAAGCCCTGCAGGACCGCGGGGTGAAAGTCGCGATGATCACCGGTGACGCGCAGCAGGTGGCCCAGGCGGTTGGCCAGGACCTGGGGATCGATGAGGTCTTCGCCGAGGTCCTGCCCCAGGACAAGGACACCAAGGTCACCCAGTTACAGGAGCGTGGCCTGAGCGTGGCCATGGTCGGCGACGGTGTCAACGACGCCCCCGCTCTGACCCGCGCGGAGGTCGGTATCGCCATCGGTGCCGGCACGGATGTGGCCATGGAATCTGCCGGGGTGGTCCTAGCCAGTGATGACCCGCGGGCAGTGCTGTCGATGATTGAGCTGTCCCAGGCCAGCTACCGCAAGATGATCCAGAACCTGGTCTGGTCCTCTGGCTACAACATCCTTGCCGTGCCGCTGGCCGCCGGAGTGCTCGCCTCGATCGGGTTCGTGCTATCCCCGGCCGTGGGCGCGATCTTGATGTCTGCCTCGACCATCGTGGTGGCCCTGAACGCCCAGCTGTTGCGCCGGATTGATCTGGACCCGGCCCACCTGGCTCCCACCAGTCCGAAGGAGTAACACACCACGCCTATTCCGAAATCCACCGCCGTCCACTGATCCATCACTTCTCTCCACTGCCCCCATATGCCCCTGAAAGGGCTCCACCATAAAGCGCACCCTTGTTCTTTCCGCTCTCGCCGTAGCCTCCACCCTGGCGCTGGCCGCCTGCGGTGAGGCCACCGACTCAGGCAACACCGACGCCACCACCTCGGCACCAGCACTGTGACGACTACCGCTGAGACGACCGAGACCACCAGGGCGGCGACTGAGGAGGACGGGGAGATCTCCGCCGATCACAACGACGCGGACATCATGTTTGCCCAGATGATGATCCCCCATCACAAGCAGGCCGTGGAAATGAGTGAGATGCTCCTGGCCAAGGAGGGCATCCCCGCCCAGGTCGTGGAGTTTGCCCAGGGGGTTATTGACGCCCAGGGACCGGAGATTGACCGGATGAACGCCATGCTCGAGGCCTGGGGCCAGCAGCCGGTCACCGACTCTGGGGCATGGGGACCATGGATGAGATAGGTGGAATGAATCACGGCGAGATGGGTGGCATGAGCGGGATGATGAGCCAGGAGGACATGACAGCCCTTGAGGAAGCCCAGGGCACCGGCGCCGCCCGCCTTTACCTGGAGCAGATGACCGCCCACCACGAAGGTGCGGTCGACATGGACCGTGACGAGGTGGCTGACGGCCAGAATCCCCATGCAACCACCCTGGCCGAACAAATTATCAACGACCAGGAGGCCGAGATCGCCCAGATGCAGCAAATGCTCACTGACCTATGACAGGTCCCCGTCTTTTTCTGATCCCGAGGACAGGAATCTGAAAAAGAGGGATAACCGTGACGATTGCCACCTGCTGCGGGCGATGGGTCGTTGTCACCGCAGCGGGTGCACCGGGGTGGATGTTTCTACTCCCTCTGGTCGCACCACTGAGGAAAGGGGAAAGCCCCTGTGTCCAGACCCTTGGAGGACTACGCATTATTGTCCGATACTCACACGGCCGCCCTGGTCTGCCGGCAGGGCAGCATTAATGTTGGGGGTGTCCTCCGAGTAGTGGACACGGCGTTGGTGTCAGTTAGGCAACGAGGCCTACGGTAGCAGCCGTCGTCGCGGTCTCGAAGGTTGTACTGCGATCCTAGCTATCGCTTTTTACTTCTTGTATCTACTCAATCTCTAGCAGCTTCTACTGTATGTCCATAGGGTAAAGTGTATTTAGCAACGACACGTCGTGGAGTTCAAGTTTAACGTGTAGCGTTATTGACGCTTCGCGTTATGGGGGATAGGGTGAAGCATGATCCAGTCGTTCGCCAACAAGGACACTGAGCGTTTGTGGAATCGAGAGCGTGTGCCCTCGATTGATCCCCGCATTCACTCAGTGGCGCTGCGTAAACTGCGCCAGCTTGGCTACGCACAGAGCCTTCAAGAGTTGCGGATTCCTCCGGGAAACCGTCTCGAGGCATTGAAAGACGATCGTCAGGGTCAGCACAGTATTCGAATCAACAACCAGTGGCGGATCTGTTTTCGGTGGTCCGCCGCAGGGCCAGAGGAGGTTGAGATCGTTGACTACCACTGACAAGCTCCCTCCGGTTCACCCCGGCGAGATCCTCATGGAGGATTTTCTCAAGGAGATGGGGATTACGCAGCACAAGCTTGCTGTTTCTATCGGCGTTCCCCCTCGTCGGATCAATGAGATCGTTCATAGAAAGCGCGCTGTTACCGCGGACACGGCCCTTCGTTTGGCGAAGTTTTTCGGGATGAGCCCCCAGTTCTGGCTCGGGTTACAGACCCAGTACGACTTGGATGTGGCCGAGGATAAAATCCTCACCGAGATTGAGCAGATTCAGCCGGTCCAAGCTGCCTCGGCATAGAACTGCGATCGCCACGGACAAGGTCGATCCGCCCAGGCGCGACTGCGCTGAGCTTAGGAGAACTCTGTTCTAGAATTCCGTTGCAATACCTGTCAGAAGCTATTCACTGGGAGATGGGCATGCTCGGAATGGTCGACTACCTGACGGGCATCGTCGACGACGAACAGGCCGCCCTCCAATTGGATATGTGACTACCACAAGCGAAGGAGCCCTAATGCGCGACACCGAAAGCCTCATCGCCGTCGACGATCCGGCCTGGCCCCACCTTCAGAAGGCGTTAGCTGAATCTGAGGCTATCGCGCTGTCCGTCGCCTCAGAGCAAGGGCAGCGTTCGCTGTGGGAGTTGCAGGTCACTGCCGCGTCGATGATGGGAGCCGTCGCGCTGCACACCGGCGGTATCGTCGCGGAGCACGGCTGGGTTCGTCTGTACGGCGGCGGTAGTGAGAGCCTGCCTAGCATCGCTGAAACAAACGGGCTGGGAGGCTCCGTTTCGGCACCGCCTGGTGCGCTCATCGTCGGACATGACGTCCTCGGTGGCCTATTCGCCATTGACGGCGGCGCGCTGGGTGTCTCGCCCGGCGAAGTCTGCTACTTCGGGCCGGACACCCTCACATGGGACGGGCTCGGTGGAGGCTACTCGGCGTTCCTTATGGCTGCGCTGGGCGGCGGACTGGGGGTGGTTTTCGAGGGGCTGCGCTGGCCTGGCTGGCAAGACGAGGTGGCGCCGTTGGCGCTGTCACAGGGCATTTCCCTCTACCCTCCGCCGTCCACCGTCGAGGCCAGAGACGTGAGCAAGGTGTCGAGGTCGGTTGTCAGCATCCGGGAGTTGCTGGGCACTAAGTGACGCGAGGGTGGTGAAGGATATGGGGCCAACTCCCTTGGTCAGGGTGAAGGGAAACTTAAAACTAGCCTGTTACCAATGAGCGAGTGTGATGTTGTAGCCCACTCGCCCATCTCCAGCAGTTCGCCGTTCAGCAAGAATCAGGAATTCTGCGCTGGATTCAATGGCTGAGGCTACATCCTTGTAGACCGAGTTACGTGCAGTTAGACGGAATACCTTTCGCCCCTCCGCTGAGGAAGCAAGAATGTGGGGCTTCGCGGATGATCCCTTGGGGACAGGGAGAAACTCCAATCTTGCATTTTCGAAGGCCCAACTACTTCTTCCAGTGAGCTGTTCGAAGTCCTGCTCGTCCCATTCGTTAAATTGAATCCTTTGTGCACTCTTGGGAACTTTGCTGTTTACCTCATAGTTCTCAATTAATTGTCTAGTAGTGCTTCGGCTGGTTGGAAGGTGAAGAGTTAGAGCGCGGATATTGCCATAATCAGGTAATTGGCGGCCGACCGTTGCGGTAGCCAAAAGCCGAATTCCTTTGTCGTAAGCGAGCCGAACGTCGTTCCGATAGTCGAAAACCACGCCGACTGGCCGGCCCTTGTGGAGCAGGCAAACCGCCGCGTCTTTATGGGTATCCACCGCCGACCCTGACTTTTTACTCAACAGAGTTGCTTCGCCAGGGAAGAATTCAACCTGAATAGTGTCGCCGCGTTTGGCGGTGGAGAAAGGTGAGTCATCGTAAACATAGAGCGTGCGGTCGAACCCGCCGGGTAACTCCAGAATCTTAGTTTGTGGTTTGGCGGGCCATGGTTTCAGGAAGTTACCATTTTTGCGTGCAGGTTCGCGTTTCTGCGGCTTCGGCTTGGCTTGTTGCAGGCCGAGCAATTTAGATAGGAATCCCATTTTTCACCTCGGAGTAACCAGCAGCTTTCCAGGTACATGATCTCATGAACTCTGGATGCATCTGCCGAAAACTTGATGGGAATATAGCGGCATACCCCTTAGTCGAGGATCTCTGGCTTGTAGTCCGAGTTCTCGACCGTCACCGCCGTCGGGGGAGCAGACGGGTCCGTCGCGAAGGTCATGTTATCCCGGTGCGCGATGGCGCGGATTTTGCGCCCGACCATAGAGTCCCAGTTCATTTCATTCGGCATACTGCTGCTGCCAACGATGGCCCATTCGGGAGTCTGGGTGCCAATGCCCGCCCCCAGCTTCGCCGTTACGGGCTTCTTCGGATCGAGCTTGATCGCGTAGTAGACCACGCTATCGTCCACGATGTCCGCCACTCGTGCGAAGTCCTCCGGTGGGGTCATGTCGCTGAAACGCACCTTCATCAGCTCGCCCTCCAGGGCTGCTTCATTCGGAGCGAGCTCGACCTTGTCGGGCTTCGGAGTGCTGGGTGCTGTGGGGTTGGGGCGCTTTTGAGCCTTGTTATCTGTGGCCTCATCATCTTGCCCTTCTTCCGAAGTGTCTCCTTGTCCTTCGGCGGCGGAAGTTTCGCCGGACTCCTTAGAAGACTGAGCAGCGTTCGGCTCAGGCGGAGTCTCGTCATCCGAACAGGCTGCAAGCGAGAGGGCCGTCAATGCGGCAACGGAGAGTGCAACAAGGCGATTTCGCATGAGGTTAAGCGTACAACGTCGCCGGGGATTGTCCCCGCCGAACTAAGGAATTGGGGGCTCGTTGCGACGGTTTATCCCGACACGATGGCGCGCGCCATGCGGTGCAGTGTTGCCGTCGCCTGTTCTAGGTCTTCGGGGGTTTTTGCCATTTCTGACGCCCTCACCACCGCCGCATTCAGCAATCCAATATCGATGGAGGAAACGCCGGGGCAGAAGCTATCCACGATCTCCTTAAAACCAGCGTGTGATTTCTGCACCTTTTCCTCGGCGAACGCTTCCGGGAAGTGCTGGGCGGCGGCCATTAGGGGGCCGTGGGAGCCGTGAACGAAGAGATCGAGCATCGCGTCCACATAGGCGCAGATGCGCTCTTCGTGCTCTGGCGGGGCGGCTTTTACCTTGTCCTCCAGCTGGTCATGCCAGGTTTCGCTGTTAAGTACCAGCAGTTGAACCATCAGATCATGTTGGGAGGAGACGTAGCGGTAGACGCTGGGGCGGGCTAGGCCAACCTCGGCTGCCACCTCTGCCAGTGAGGGAACCTTGCCGCCGCCAGCAACGATCAGCCGCTCGGCGGCCTCCAGCACCGCGCGGTGCTGAACCGCGCGGTGCTCCGCTACTGTCGTCTCCGTGATCTTCGGCATGGTTCCCTAGTTTACTACCCGCTTTTCGGCCTGCGTACAGGCCTATTTGGATGCCTAGATGGAGGCAGCGCTCAGGCGTCCGTCGACCATTTCGTAGACCTTGTCGCAGTGGTTCAAGACCTCGTGATCGTGAGTGACCATCACGCCCGCGACGTTGAATTCGTGACATTCGCGGGCCAACAGCTCCACGATTTCTTGTGATCTCTTGCGATCCAGAGCCGCGGTGGGCTCGTCGACCAGCAACACCTGTGGGTCGCCGACGAGAGCTCGGGCAATGCCCACCCGCTGACGCTCGCCACCCGACAGATTTCCCGGACGGTGCTTAGCTCGGGGCGTCATACCAACCTTCTCCAACAGCTCCGCACCAGAGTAACGACCGTGCTTACCCATAACGCGCGCGGCGAGCTCCAGTTGTTCCTCGGCGGTGAGGGCGCCCGGCAGACTGCCGGAGGATTGAAAGACGAAGCCGATGTAGTCGCGACGAATGCGGGCTAGTTCCTTGTCGTCGTAGTTGGTGATGTCTTCGTCGCCGATTGTGACGCCACCCGCGGCCGGGTTGGTCAGCGCTCCAGCGACGGCCAACAGCGTGGACTTACCGGA
The DNA here is from genome assembly GCF_022345965.1 of Corynebacterium sp. ACRQK. Taxonomy (GTDB): domain Bacteria; phylum Actinomycetota; class Actinomycetes; order Mycobacteriales; family Mycobacteriaceae; genus Corynebacterium. The sequence goes on along the minus strand of NZ_JAKRMU010000001.1, from coordinate 588,656 downwards.
ACCGGAGGGGCCGACGACGGCGACGAACTCTCCGGGCTCGACGGTCAGGTTCACCTTGTCCAACGCGGTGATCTGGGAATCGCCGTCGGTGTAGGTCACCGTGACGTCTTTAAGTTCCAGGGCGGGGCTCATCGGTTTTCTCCTAGGGCTGCAAGCGGGTTAGTGCGGGTGACACGGACGACGGCGATCAGCGCGCCGATCAGGCCAGATACGAAGAGGATCGCGCTGCCGCTGAGGACGGATCCGAGTTCGGTGGCGTAGGGCATCGCCGTGGTTTCCAGGAGGCTGCCGAGGCCGACGGCAATAAGCGCACCGACGATGACGGACGCGCCCAGGATGATGACGGCTTGGCCCAGGCTGTCGCGGAGCAGGAAGCCCTTCGTGGCTCCCATCGCGCGCAGTGCGGCGATATTGCCGGCACGCTGGATGGTCCACACTAGGAAGAAGGCGCCGGTCACCAGGGCGGCGATGACGTAAAGGAACCACTTGATCATGGAAAGGGTCATCATTTCGGCGGTGTAGCCAGGGGAGGAATCGAAGCTTTCCTTGAGGGTGCGGACGTCCAGGCCGGAGGCGTCGGAGAGCGCCTCAGTGTCTGGCTTGTCCTGCGTGCGGGCGGCGATGACGGAGATTTCCTTGTACGCCTCTGGGCTTACCTTTTCGCCCTTGCGTGCGCCGGCGTGGATTTCCTGCCAGACGTCGAGGGGTAGGTAAGCGGCATCGACGTGGCCGAAGGTGCGCTGGCCATCGGTGAAGCCGACGACCTTCAACGGGATTTCCAGGCGATCGATCGTGATGGTGTCGCCTTCTTTGATGCCTTCGTCTTGGAGGGTGGAAGACACGACAATCTCGTGCTTGGTTTTGGTAGGGGCGCCGCCGTTAGGGGTGGTGCTTTGTTCTGGAAGGCCCTCCGGTGCGATGAAAGAACCGGGCTTTACGCCGAGGAGGGTGAGGTCGACGGCCTTGCCGTTCTGGTTGTGAGCGTTTGCAATGGTTAGGCCCAGTGGGGCGGCCTCTTCCACCCCGTCGATGTTGGCGAACTTGTCGGCCTCTGTGATGTCAACGATGGAGCGCGTGAAGGCCGAATCGGTCTGGGTGCCATCGGCGAAAGCGATGACGTCACTATCCATTGCCTTCAGACCGGAAACACCGTCGTTAACCAATCCGGCTGTGAGGCCGGAGATGATGACGACCAGCAAGGATATGAGTGCCTACACGACGCTCATGAGAAGGAATCGGGTGCGCGCAAAAAGCATTTCGCGCAAGGCTAGAAACATGATGAAAATCCCTGGGGTTGAGGTTGGGGAGGTGAGCGGTTGATCAATCGCTACACAGACTTTAGCAACAATGTGTTGCCAAGATAAAAACAGAGTGTTTCTAACTGTGGATATTGAAAGTGTTGGCTGGTTAGTCAGAATGTAGGTACGTTGCTACAAAAGAAGGGTTCTCATGACTAGCGTGAGTGCGCGTGAGTTCAATCAGGATGTGAGTTACGCGAAAAGGAAGGTCAGTGAGGAGCCCGTTGTTATTACTGATCGAGGTGAGCCGGCCTTCGTATTGCTTTCCATTGATGACTACAGGAAGATCTCCGGCTCGAATGAAGACTGGGCTTCGCGGTTGCAAATGGAAGAGGACATTGACCTCGAGGACGAACGGATGGACTTCGAGCCGCGAGGATGCTCAATTTGAACCCCTGGGAGCTCTAGTCCACTAGCGCTAAACCGCCAGCCCACGGTTGCGCCGCCATTGGCGGTACACCAGTGCAGTCACGGTTCCCGCGTACAGCATGCCCGTCACCACCAGAACCGCGTGCAGACCCACCTGGACATACATCCAGCCGCCCAGGAGTGCCCCGCAGGCTAGCGCCATCCACAGAGCGAAATAGCGGAGCCAATCCAAGTGCGGGCCACCGAAGAGTGCGGCCACGAACCGCTGAGACATCTTCACCAGCGTGCCCGTCATGTACGTCAGGGAAATGCTCACCTCGCCGTCGCGCTCGAACGTGGAATTCATAGCGCCCACGGTGAATGACAGGCTGTACACCGCCAACTGTTCGTGCCCGGTTAAGACCAGTACGGAGGCAATCGTTGAGGTGGTGCAGATAAACAGAAGAATCGCTTCGCGCGTGCGCGTCGGGGGCAAATAGCGCCGCCCCAGTTGACTGATAAGCGCCCCGATTCCCACGCCGATGAGGAACAGCGCCATGACCCCGCCAGCCGTCATCGCGACGTCCCATTTCCCCGCATTGACCGCCGCAGTCAGGCGCGTGGTGTTACCCGACATAAACGACAGGAAGTACCCTCCCAGATACAAAAAGCCCAGCGTATCTACGAATCCTGCGATAGAGGATAGGTAGATAGCCAGTGCGTGTTCTCCGGTGCGGTAGCCTTTCATGGCGCAATCGTAGCAACCCCGGCTAGTCATCCCAGCTGGGATTGGTGATTCCCTCCTGCTTCGCACGGTGTTCCACTAGCGAAAGCAGGTAATCCTGTGCGCCCTGGTATGCCTCGGCAAAACGCTCGTCGTCCACGTACATCCGTGCCAGAATCAGCTGCCGCGAGGTCGTAACCTCGTACCACTGGTTAATCGTTGCGCGGTGCCGCTCCACGAGTTCTTGTGCTTCTTCGCTATCGGGGGTGACGCCACCATCTCGGGCAGCTACCAGATCCGCCACGAAGCGGTCGTGGTTGGCCTTAACCTCCTGGAAGTCGCCGTCACCCATAGAGGCCAGCTTTTCCTGGGACTGCTGGTATTCAGGGGTGTCGCCCCAACGCTCGCGAGCTTCCTCCTGGTAGGCGGGCATCTGCTCGCCGAAGTACTGCTTGATCTTGTCCATTTGTTCCATGGTGTATCCCTCCACTCGGGTTGTTGTTATCAAATCCTCGACCGCACGCAATTGGCTCTCCACCTCGTCGCGCTTGCGCGCCAAGGCTTCCCGATGGGCGCGGAGGGCACGGTCAAGGGCAGCGTCGGAAGGCGCTTCAATCAGGTCGGGAATCTCCGCCAGCTTGAAACCCATGTCCCGGTACAGCACAATGGCCGCGCCGACGCGCAGATCTTCCTCGGTATAGAGGCGGTAGTCGCCCAGTGTGCGCCACTGTGGGCTGAGTAGCCCAATGGAATCCCAATGGCGCAGGGCTTTGGGCGTCACACCCAAAAAATCTGCAGCATCACCAATCGTGTATTCGGTCATGGGCTACATCCTTTCGGTTGCCGCAACGGCAAGGTCAAGCGAAGTGGTCAAGCGGTGGAGAGGGAAGACGCGAAGTTGTTATGAATTCATCTTCAGGAAACCTTGCGCTTACCTGCGGCCGATAGCTTGTGGAAGTTCAATTCTCGCAGGAAAAGGAACTCAATTACCTTGTCTAGTAATTCATCTAAAAAATCGCAGCAGCTGGAAGGCCAGAATGCGCCCAAGCAGTTCAATGTGAACCGCCGTAACTTCCTGGCGGGAACCGGAGCGTTGGGCGTCACCGCTGCACTTGCGCCAGCAGCGCAGGCACAGGCGTGGAACTCGTCAGCAGGCTCGCTGGCCGGATCCAGCTTCGGCCCGGGGCGCGGAAACGGCGGTGGCGACAACAACGGCGGCGCGGACATGCCGCTGAAGTTCAACGGCGACGGCAAGTTCAAGATCGTCCAGTTCAATGACACTCAAGACGATCACCTCACTGATCGCCGCACCATCGAGTTCATGGGCAAGGTGTTGGACCAGGAGAAGCCGGACTTTGCGCTGATCAACGGTGACGTGATCTCCTCTGGCCCCAAAACCACCGAACAGGCATTCCAGGCGGTAAACAATGTGGTGCTGCCGATGGAGTCCCGCAAGATCCCATGGGCCATCACCTTCGGTAACCACGACGAAGACTCCATGGAGGACGGCACTCAAGCCGACGAGATCGCGCTGCTGAACTTCGTGCGCAAGTACAAGTACAACCTCAACGTCGCGGACGACCCGATCCACGGCGAATCCAACGTATCCCTGCTGGTTCAGGGCAACGCAAACCCGAACCCAGCATTCGCCATCTGGCTGCTGGATTCCGGGAACTACATCGGCGAGGAACTGGCGGGTCAGGAGACCAAGGAGATCCCCGGCTACGACTACATCCACAGCGACCAAATCCAGTGGTACCGCGATACCTCCCGGGGCTACGAAGAGCGCTACGGCAAGAAGATTCCAGGCCTGATGTACTTCCACATCCCGACCTACGAGCACCGCGATATGTGGTTCGGCGGGCCATACAATAACGACCTCATCAAGCATGGCGAGGCCAAGAAGCGCCACGGCATCGAGGGCGTGAAGAACGAGGACGTCTACGTCGGCGCCTTCAACCCCGGCATCTACTCCGCCGTCCGCGAGCGCGGCGACGTCCTGGGTATCTACTGCGGCCACGACCACATCAACACCTTCAACGGCAACTACTTCGGGGTAGAACTGGGCTACTGCCCGGGAACCGGTTTCGGCCCCTATGGGTTGAAGGACGGCACCTGGTCCATGCACACCCTGCGCGGCGCCCGCGTGTTCGAGCTGGACGAGGCCGACGAGCGAGCCTACAAGTCCACCCGCCTGGTATTCGCCAAGGAGCTGGGGCTGGACATGAACCCGAAGAAGCAGCCGTTGGAAAAGCCTGCTGACCTTCCGGAGTACGTGTCCTTCAAGTAGCGCGCCGCCGGGTTCTGCGTCGCCGAGTTGTGCGCCGCCAAGCGATGCGCCGGCGCTCCCGGTGCAGCCAGCTAGGATAGGGAGCAATGTCCGTCAATTCCCCTGAGAACATCCTGCTGAACCTGCCCGACGAGCAGGCCGCCACCGTCCGCGGCATCTTCGACGAGCTCGCCGCCCGCGGGTTCCCGGCCCAGCGGCAGACGCCGCACATCACGGTCACGTTCTCCCCGAACATGGCCCCGCACGTCGTGGAGCGCGCCCGCGAGATCCTGCCATCCGCCGTGCCCTCGGAGCTTAGCCGCCGGGGCGTGGTCGTCTTCGGCACAGGAAAGAAACAGACGGTGGCGTGGCTGCTCGAAGCCACGGATGAGCTGGAGAACGCCGCCCGCGAGCTCAGTGCGCTCAACCCGGACGGTCGCGGCCCGCGCTGGGTTCCGCACCTCACGGTCGGATTAAGGTTGCCGCGGGATATCGTTCCTTCTTATATTGACGCCCTGTCTCAGATCACGCCGCGAGAGTTTAAGTCCATCACCGCAGTTGAGGCGGCATATTGGAGGCCAAGCGTGGGGGAGCGCGTGGTTCTTGCCTGACGAGTGCAAGCGGGGCTTGGATGCGTAGGGGCGTCACAAAGAAAGAACACAGAAAAGTGGCCCCTGTCTCACCGAGGCTGCAGATGTTTGGTAACGTGCTCCGCGGTATAAAACATAAAAATAATTAAATGAAGAAGGTGTTCCTAACGTCCGCACCAACGAAAGAGCCGGTTGTCACACCGGCTTTTGTCTTTGCATGGTTAGTTAACTTCGCCCAGTTCATGATCTTCTACGTCCTCGTGACGACCATGGCGGGCTACGCCGTCAAGGAGTTTGCGGCCAATAACGCGAGCGCGGGCCTGGCCTCCAGCGCATTCGTTATCGGCGCGACGGGGGCGCGCGTATTCTCGGGATTCCTGGTGGACGCGGTGGGGCGGCGGCGAGTGCTGTTCACCGCGCTGGTGCTGGTCATCGTGACCTGTGCTTTCTACATGCCCGCGAACTCCCTGGGGCTGCTGATCGCCGTGCGCATTATCCACGGCATCGGGTATGCCTTCGCCAGCACCGCAGTGATGGCCGTCGCCCAGTCCGTGATTCCCAATGCACGCCGCGCGGAGGGCACCGGCTACTTCGCTCTGGGTACCACGCTGGCCACCGCGATCGGCCCGGCGCTGGGCCTATGGCTGGTGGGTTCCGTTGGCTACACCACCATGTTCCAGGTCGTGGTGGGCATGTCCATCGTGGCCTTCCTGCTGTCCTTGCTGGTGCGTTCCCCAGAGCCCAAGGGGGCGGATGCGCACCATCATCGGCCGACCTTTAGCCTCTCGGCCATCGTGCACCCGAAGGTTGCCCCCATCGGCTTCTTTATGCTGCTGGTCGGTGTGTGCTACGCAGGTGTGATCACCTACCTGAACAGCTACTCCGAGGACAACGACCTGGTCACCGGCGCCAAATACTTCTTCCTGGCCTATGCACTGGTGACCCTTGTTATGCGCTTCGTTCTGGGCAAGATTCAGGACCAGAAGGGCGACAACATCGTTATCTACCTGGGCTTGGTTACCTTCGCCATCGCACTGGTTGTCCTCGCGTTCTCTACTCAGGACTGGATGGTGGTCTTGGCCGGTGCCTTGACAGGCTTGGGCTACGGTTCGCTAATGCCAGCCGCGCAGGCGATCTCCGTCAAGGCTGTCGAGCCCCACCAGATGGGCGCGGGCATTTCCACGCTCTTCTTGCTGCTGGATGTCGGCGTGGGCTTTGGCCCGATCCTGCTGGGCATGATCGTTTCTGCCACCAGCTACCAGGCGATGTACACGATGCTTGCTGGGTTGGTCGTCGTCAGCGCCGCCGTGTACTTCCTTGTTCACGGCCGGAAGGTTCGCTAGAGTTCGCTAGAGTTCCACCCCCCTCCTTCCCGCGCCCTGACCCAAAATTGTTTAGGTAGATCGTTCAGGTGCTGTGGGATCCACCGAAAGGATTCACCGCATGCTGCACGCCGTGAGCTTCGCGTTGGCCGATTCCGTCAACGTGCTGCTCATCGGCGTGCTTTTCGCTGTCGCGGTGATGCACCCGAAGCCGCGCCGCTACGCGCCCATCGCCGCAGTGCTGGTGGCGGGGGATTGGTTCGGAGTGTTCCTGCTGTCGCTGGCTGTGTTGCTTCTGTTCAACGGGATTTCTGACGCAGTGCAGACCGCCTTGGCCTCACCGGTATTTGGCCTGGTCCTCATTGCCGTGGGTCTTCTAAGTGCCTTCTTGACGCTACGAGGCGGCGATCCCACCCCCATGATCAATCGCCTGGCCCGTCCCCTCCGCAAAGCGTCGTGGGGAACGTTCCTCGCGGGAATGGCCTTGGGAATCGTCCAATCCGCGACGTCCGCGCCTTTCTTCGCCGGCCTGGCGTACTTGAGCACCGTGGGGATCAGCTCTGCGGCGAAGTACTTTGCCGTATTCCTCTACGCCACGCTCGCACTGAGCCTGCCGGCGCTGTCTGGCCTAGCGTTGGGCTTTGTTCTGCGTAAGCCGGAAAGCGCACTGGCTCGTTTTATTGACGGACTACGCCATAGGAAGGAACAGATGGTGGCGCTGGCGGGCTACGTGGTGGCGGCGATGCTCATCGTGCTGGGCCTGCTGAGCATCATTTAGACTCGCCCAGAAACTCCATCCACGTGTCCCATTCGCGCTTGGTCTGCTCCAACCCGTCGCTCCAGGATTGCTTCAGGCGATCCAACCGGCGCTCGGTATTGCTGACGTTCATCTTCTCCGGGTAGAACACCAACGCCTGGCCCTTGGCCTCTAACTCCGCGATCTTGTCGGAGGCCAGGTTGTACTTCGGCGGCCGGTCGATCATTGCCTGAGCTACGGCCGGGCGAGAGCGTAGTAGGGACTTAACTAGCTTTGGGCTCCGTAGCGCGGGGCGGACGTATCCCTTGGGCTTGGTGCGCAGCACTAGGAACTTCTCAAAGCCATCCTCGATGGCGGCATCGATGAGCAGGCCACCGGAGTCGCCGAGGGCGCCATCGACATAGTCCACCCCGTCGATGGTTGGTACGGGCATGATACCCGGCAGAGTGGAGCTGGCGCGGACCTTGCGCATAAGGTCCGGAAGATCCTTGATGTCCTCACGACGCCAATAGACGGACTCGCCGTTGTCTGCACGGGTCGCGCCGATGCACACCTGGGAGTTCGAACTCTGGAAGGTTTCCCAGTCGAAGGGCAGATCGTTGCCGGGCGCGCCAGCGGCCTCGTAGATGTACTCGGCGTTGAAGTAGCCGGTGCCCTTGAGTAGGGACTTAAACCCGCCGGTCTTTGGGTGTCCACCGAATTCCACGAAGGACTCGCGGGCGCGTTTCCTATCGCCGGAAAGGAAGTTCACAGTATGGGAAGCACCGGCGCTGATGCCGCCGACCCAGCCGAACTCGATATTGTGCTCCAACAGCTGGTCAATACAGGCGGCGGTGTAGCTGTTGCGCATGCCACCGCCCTCGAGCACGAGGGCTACGTCCTTCGCAGACAAGAGGTGAGCCTCCTTAGGCTTCTAGCGGAGTTCTGTATTTACATGTGTAGCGCACCTGCAGCGCCTAGCGGGCACGCAGTTTCTTTACCCCGCCGACCACCACGGCGATGAGTGCGCCGACTAGCAGGCCGAACAGCAAGCTGAAACCGGTCTCCATCAGCCAGGTTACCGCGCCCCCGAGGTGCTCAAAGTTCTCCACCACGTGGTGCACCGCCTGGTACGGCCAGTGCAGCCCCAGCTCATCGAAGCCAACCAGCAGGATATGTCCACCGACCCACAGCATGGCCAGGGTGCCGATGATGCCGATGGCGGTCAGCAGTTTCGGCATTCCTTTGACCAGGAACAGGCCAAACTTCTTCATCCCCTCGCTGGCTCCCTGCTTGTGGGCGATAGCCAGGCCAATGTCATCGATCTTGATCAGCACGCCCACCACGCCGTAGACGGCGAAAGTGACCATGAGGCCGACCAGAATCAGCACCAGGGCGCGGGTCAAAAGTGGCTGGTCGGAAACCTCGTTCAGGGAAATCACCATGATCTCCGCCGAAAGAATCAGGTCGGTGAAGATTGCCCCGCGCACCAGTGCGCTCTCGGACTGGTCTTTCTCCTCATCGCCATCGTCTGATTCACCCTCACCGTGGCCGCCCAGGCCGACCTTCTCCAGGACTTTCTCGGCGCCTTCGAAAGAAAGATAGAATCCGCCGAGCATCAACAGGGGAGTCAGCGCGCCGGGCAGCAGCCAACTCAGTAGCAAGATGATCGGCAGGATAATGATCAGCTTGTTGACGAGGCTGCCTTTGGTGATCTTCCAAATGATCGGCAGCTCGCGCGCCGGGGATACCCCAGCGACGAACTTCGGGGTGACAGCGGCGTCATCAATAACAACCCCAGCCGCCTTCGTCGAGGTACGCCCGGCAATGGCAGCGACGTCATCCGTCGTGGCCGCGGCCTTCTTAGCGATAAGCGCAATGTCGTCTAGTAGTGCCGCAAGGCCAGCTGCCATGAAATTCTCTTTCTCTTAAGCCGATTGGTTCTCGGCGTGTGCGTCGAGCGCCTCGGTGATGGGGGTGTCGCCCTTGTTGAACTCGATGAAGTGGCCGACCAGGTTCGGGCGATCCACAACCTCAGTGATGACGGCGGCCACGTCGGCGCGGGAGACCTGGCTGGCCTGCAGCCCGTCGTCGCCGTTGGCGGTGCCATCAGCCTTCGGGGAACGTGTTTCGATCTTAGCGGTTGGCTCGTCCATCGTCAGCGCGGACGGGCCGACGATCGTCCACTGGGTCGAAGAAGCGCGCAGGTGGTCGTCCGCGGCAGCCTTCGCCTCGCAGTAGGTGAACATCGAGTGGTCTTCCGGCACGCCGTGGTCGGCGCGGGAGTTGAAGTAGCTGACCATGACGAAGCGCTTGGTTCCGGCACCGTCGATGGAGCGGATCGCCGCATCGCGGTCCACACGGAGGGTGCGCTCATCGTCGCCACCGCCTACACCCGCGGACCAGACAATCACATCCTGATCGGCGAAAAGCTTCTCGAAGCCAGCCACATCCAGCTGCTCGATGTCCTGCACAACGGCCTTCGCGCCGGTAGCCTCCACGTCCGCCACGTGATCGGGGTTGCGCACCACGGAAGTGACGGTATGGCCGGCCTCTACGAGCTTTGGAGACGCCAACAGCGCCACCTTGCCGTGGCCTCCGAGGATCATGACGTTCTGTGCGTTCCGTGCGTGTTGGGGTTTCTGGGTCGACATCTTGTCAGTGCCTCCTAGAAGTGCGTTTTGGTTCGTTCCTAGCTATCTTCAACGGTACGGAAAGATGCACTATTCCAGCTTTAGCTTTCCTTCGCCACGAGCGGACCGATCCCGCCCGCCCCGATACATACGGATTCGTCAGATGCACCGGAATCCGCTTCTGCCCGCACCAACAGGATTCCGCCGCCACCGGAAACTCGCACCCAACGGGGCTTTAGCTCCGTACCAACGGGCACATCGACCGCGCGACTCTTCGTTTCCTTGGCATCCTCCAACCCGTTGGGCGTGGTGATGGTCAGCGTCATATCCGTGCTTGCCGTCGCGTTCAGCTGCCACGTCCAATCCCCGAACGGCAGAGCGTTATCCAGCAGGATGGCCTGGGAGCGCCCCGCGGCGATGCGCACCCCGCATTCGGGTTCTTTACCTGCGGTGCTTGTTGCGGACGCCACCACCTCCGCTTCCGCAATCTTCCCCGACTCGTCGATGATCCGTGGCGGCTCGTCTACCTGCGTTACCGCCGGCTGACCCGTCAGCGTGGCGACGCGGTCGTACGGGTGCACCACCGGGGTGAGGATGTCCAGAGGAACCGGCTGATCCAACAGTTGCGGAGGTTCCCCCGAGCCGTCCAACCCCGTGGAGGCGCGCAGGTTGGCCAGGTAGTCGGCGGTCCGGTCATTGCTCCACGTGCCCACCCAGGTGTAGGTAGAGGCGAGGCTGATGGCCACAGCACTGAGAATCGCGCCCACCCCAACCCAGCGGGAGCGCGCGGCCGCGAAGCTGGAGGTGGGGCGGTTGGCGACGTGGGGGCGTCCATAAGAAAGGGCGCAACAACCCACAACCAGCACGGCGAAAGTGAACCAGTCCGCGAAGTAGTGCATAGAGGAAAGCAGCAGACCAGAGGTGCCGGTGCTGTTACGGGCGCGGCCCAGCAGCATGTAGATGGCGGCCAGGTAGCCGAGCACCAGGAACAGGCCGAGAAGACGGTGGCGAGTATCGCGGCGCAGCCAAAAAGCGGCGAGGACGAGCAGCAGGATAGCGCTGGCGACACTCCACCACGTCGGAGCGGTGGCGAAAGTGCTGGAGGGCGACCAACGATCCCACGACAACGGGCCACCCAGCGCGCCGGGGATCACGGTGGTGAACAGGCTATTGGGCAGCGCCGACCACAGCGACTGGCTATTCGCCTCCTCGTGCGGCAGGGGTGAGAGGGTGAAGAAGAGCAGCGACCAGACCACGAAGAGCGCACCGGGCGCAGCGAAGAAGCGGGCGATGTCGCGCCGGGCCATGCCTGCCAGCACAGCGAGGGCGACGGCGGCCGGGCCGATCGTGAGGGCTTTCTCCGTGAACAGCAGGGCTAAAAGCAGAAACCCGGTGGCGAACAAGGAGTAGCGGGGGAGTGCTCGGCGCGCGGAGAGCAGGCAGACCATGAATCCCGCCATGCCGATCTGCCAAGCCAGGGCGTTGATACCTGCGGACCACCAACCGGCGGCGTCCATGAGGAAAGGACTAAAAAGAAGTGCTGTGTAAAGCCCCAGAGTAGCGAGGCTGCGGCCGATGAGTTGCACGCATACCTTCGCCCAGAGCGCCGCGGCGAGGGCGCTGAGCAGCATCAGCACAGTGGCGGGGAGCCACCAACTGAGCGGCGCAATTCGATGGGCCAGTACCTGCACGAGTGCGGAGGCGGGCATGAGATGCCCATCGTAACTGGCGAAATAGTCGCCGAGGGAACCGCCGCTGAAGGTGGCGGGGATGAGGAAATCATCCCAGTAGAACGTGCGCTGGCTCAGCTGGAAGCCGCGGACGAGGAGGGAGAGCAAAGCCACCGCAGCCAGCCATGCGGTGAACCGGCGGGGTGCGGTGCGGGAAGAGCTGTGAGGGGAAGGCACGGTGGGCGGGCGTGGGCTTGTGGGCGGCGCTACTCGCCGGCTTGGTCGCCTTGACGGGTGCCGGTCTGGCCGCTTTGGTCGCCCATGCTGATGGGCTGCACTGACAGGTACTCGACTTCCCCGGAACAACCCTCCAGGTTCTTCATCGGCACATAGGCGGCCTTGGTCTGCTCCGGTGGGTAGACGCGCAGGCCGTCAGCATCCTGGGGCTTGCACTCCTGGGGATCCAGGGCGCCGACCTGAGTGATCTTTACGGGCGCGATGGCCGATGCGCCGGGGTCGAGTTTTACGTCCTTGCTGGGCACGTCCTTCTCCCGCTGCGCGGGCTTGCCCAGCTGGGTGCCGTTGTGGTTTGCGACCATGGATACGCCCGGGAAGCCACGCATCGAGCACGGCTTGGAGGAAGTGTTCTTAAAGACGACGTTGACTAGCGTGGAGCCGGCTGCGCCCTGCGAGTCGGCGGTGGTGATCTCTAGATCATTGGTGGCACACATGCCGCCCTTGCCCACGGAGCCGTCTTCGGCCTTACTGTTGGCTGCGCCGGTGCTGGCAGTGCTGTGATCAGTGAGGGACTGGGCAGAGCTTTCGTCTGCGGATTCCTGGGTAGACGCTGCGTTGGAGGGGGTGGTCTCCTCGTCGTCGCAGGCGGTCAGGGTGAGTGAACCACCGGCAAGTAGCAGGGCGGCTGCACCCGCGGCCAGGGCGGAGCGGGGAGCGCGGGATCGGGAGATAACCGGACGACGGCGAAGGCTCTTCATGGATAACACTGTAAACACAAGGTATGTATGTGGCCAATGAGATTGGCGTTTTGTTACCGAATGGTGAGCGGAAAGTGATGTAGCCGTATCCGGGGAGGGTAGTGCTGAGGGGGTGGCCGTAGCCGTATGTAAGGTTCTTTATGTAAATATCGCTTTCAGATCACCGAATCGCCGGAGCACATTACACTCGGTGGGAAAGAACGTTCTCAACTTCACTGCTAGAGAGGCGAAGAATTAACCATGGGCTTCAACCCTGATTTCGAACCATTCCGTCTGCCCGACGAGTACCTCGCACTGCGCGAGGCCATCCGCGACCTGGCTGAGCAGCAGATCGCTCCGCACGCCAAGGACGTTGACGAAGAAGAGCGCTTTCCACAGGAGGCTCTGGAGGCCCTGAACGCCGCGGGCTTCAACGCCATCCACGTTCCGGAGGAGTACGGCGGCCAGGGCGGCGACTCCCTCGCCGCAGTCATCGTCATCGAAGAAGTTGCCCGCGTATGTGGTTCTTCCTCCCTCATCCCGGCCGTGAACAAGCTGGGCACCATGGGCCTGATCCTGCAGGGCTCCGAGGAGCTGAAGAAGGAAGTACTGCCGGATATTGCAAACGGTGCGATGGCTTCCTACGCGCTCACGGAGCGCGAGGCTGGTTCTGACGCCGGCGCGATGAAGACCCGCGCAGTCCGTGACGGCGACGAGTGGGTTATCAACGGCTCCAAGTGCTTCATCACCAACGGTGGTAAGTCCACCTGGTATACCGTGATGGCCGTGACCGATCCGGAGGCTGGCGCACGCGGCATCTCTGCGTTCATGGTGAACAAGGACGACGCGGGCTTCAGCGTTTCCGGTTACGAGCACAAACTGGGCATCAAGGGTTCCCCCACGGCCGAGCTGCTGTTCGAGGATTGCCGCGTTCCGGCTTCCCGCATGATCGGCGAGGAAGGCACCGGCTTCAAGACTGCTCTGCAGACCCTAGACCACACTCGCCCGACCATCGGCGCGCAGGCGCTGGGCATTGCCCAGGGTGCGTTCGACCAGGCTGTTGCGTATGTGAAGGAGCGCAAGCAGTTCGGCAAGGCTATCGCCGACTTCCAGAACACCCAGTTCATGCTGGCTGACATGAAGATGAAGATCGACGCAGCCCGCCTGATGATCTACACTGCGGCTTCCAACGCGGAGCGTGGCGTGGCTGAGGATGGTGCCAAGTTGGGCCTCATGGCGGCAGGCTCCAAGGCCTTCGCCTCCGACATCGCTATGGAGGTCACGGTGGACGCGGTTCAGCTACTCGGCGGCTACGGCTTTACCCGCGACTTCCCGCTGGAGCGCATGATGCGCGATGCCAAGATCACCCAGATCTACGAGGGCACCAACCAGATCTGCCGCATGGTGATGGGCCGCCAGATCCTGGCGTAGCGGGCCGCAGCCCGTTCCCAAGGGGGTGTCCCTATGTTTTTGTGGTGCTGTTGCAAAGTTGGGCGGAGAGCAGCGAGGACTCAGTTTCTCATTCCCTGATCGCCGCTGCGTGTGGGCGTTGTTAGGCCGTCTCGAAGACCCGGTTGACGATCACCGCGTCCGGGTTCGGTTGCCCGTAGGCAAACATCGCGCCTTGCCCTTTCCGCAATGAGTGCATCGCCTCCATCCCTTTCAACGTCCGATATGCAGATGTCCGGTTCTGGCCACCGGCGGTGATCGCCCGAAAGAGGTAGCACCACCTGCCGCCGACCCGGATATAGGTCTCATCCATCCGCCAGGAACTGGCCTGCCAGTCAGGTAACTGTCGGTACCTCCGTGTTTGCTTGTCCAGCTCAGGGGCGTATTTCTGGACCCAGCGGTAGATCGTGGTGTGATCGACCGGCACGCCCCGCTGAAGTCATCATTTCCTCCAGATCGCGGTAGCTCACTCCGTAGCGGCAGTACCACCGCACTGCCCACAGAATGATGTCACGGGGAAATGACGACCGGAGAAGATACCCATGGTTGTGATTATTTCACGTCGCTCTTCCTACTGCCCCAACTTTGCAACAGCACCGTATTTGCCTACCTCGTCCCCTTTGCTATTCAGGTCGTGTGGTTCATTTTGAACAAGGGTGCAGAGAAGAAGGCTACGCACTGCCCTTAAATGTTTGCGTCTTAAACTGGAGAAGTAAGTCTCCCATTGCAGTAATTCTGTACTCGGTCACGCCTGTCATACAGTCGGCTAAATGTCTAAAAATAGTCGCAGGCTGAGATACGGGCAGATTGCTCTCTTAAATCTAACCTGTTCAACGGCGTGGTCAGCCGAGAACTAGGATAGCTAAGGTTGAAGAGAGCATTTAATTAAGATCCAGAATTGCGACGCGGTTGTCCTCTCTCGATTAGGGTCGCGATCTGCACTCGGTTGGAGAGACCCAATTTGGTCAGGATGCGTGAGACACACGCTTTTACATTGCCCATACTCATGTAGAGCTTGTGTGCGATATCAGCGTTACTTAACCCCTGGGCGATGGACAGTGCTACTTCGGTTTCCATCTCACTCAGTAGGGCAAGTGCATCAAAAGCTTCCTGTTTGTCTTCGGAGTCGTGAGCGAAAGCGGCTATAAGCTTTCGGGTAACGGCTGGCGCCAGAACAGGTTCGCCATTTTTAGCCCGGCGGATAGCTGAGGCAAGCTCTTGTGGGTGGGCATCTTTTAATAAGAATCCGTCGGCGCCAGCTGCCAGCGCATCGCGGATCAAGTTGTCGGTATCCCAGGTAGTGAGTGCCAGCACGCGAGGGGTGTATGACCCCTGCTTGATCGTGCGCGTCGCCTCAATACCGTTGATTCCAGACATGCGTAGATCCATGAGAACGACATCGGGATTGGTATGCTTAACTTGATTGATAGCCTCCTTGCCATCACTGGCGGTCCCCACAATTTCGATGTCCCTCTGCTCGGCTAACATGAGTTTGATGCCGGTGAGAACGAAGGCGTCGTCGTCGACCACAATAATACGGATCATGGGTTCCTCTGCATGGGAATGGTGACCTCGAGGATGTAGGTGCTGTTATGAATGGCGTAAGTGAGGTTACCCCCACATAGATGAACACGCTCAGTTATCCCCTGGAGGCCGAATCCGGGCGGAGTTGAACTGGGCCCCGCCACAGGGTTGGTCACGCTAAGAAGATAGTGACCGTCCTCTTGTCGCAGGCTGATGTTTACATGACCAGGACTGCCATGCTTTTGTGCGTTTGTGATGGCTTCCTGAGTTATTCGGAATATGTGTCGACCGACGCCGGGGGCTAGGCCACGGCCATCTGATTCCATGTCGAGCTGGATGGGATTCGCTGTAGTACTGGCATCAATGGCGAGTTGAGGAAGATCGGCGATATCCGGTTGTGGGGCTTGTGACTGTTCCTCCCGGAGGTCACTAAGGATGTCACGGAGTTCGAACAACGATGCACGAGCGTTGGTTCTGATCAGTTCTCCTACCTGTATACGTTCGTGGTCTACCATCGTGGTGCGGTGTTCCAATGCTGCGGAGTACATGCTGATCAGACTAAGCCGATGGGCTAGGACATCATGCATTTCGCGGGCGATGTCCAGCCTTTCTTGGAACTGAGCAGCAGTAACGGCGCTTTGCTTCTCACGGGCTAGAGCCTCGTTTTG
This sequence comes from Corynebacterium sp. ACRQK, assembly GCF_022345965.1. Lineage (GTDB taxonomy): Bacteria > Actinomycetota > Actinomycetes > Mycobacteriales > Mycobacteriaceae > Corynebacterium. The sequence continues at coordinate 572,451 of NZ_JAKRMU010000001.1, read as the reverse complement.
CTCTCGTAGGGAACGAACAAGGCTTCGGCGAGACGCAATGAAACTGCCCCACGCGACGAAACACTCAACACTTACCCCGACAAAGATGATCCCCCACCAGGATCTTTGGTAATCTGCTTCCACTATCCACGGCATTTGCCAGCGCACTACAGCCAACACAAGGTAGACCACCCCTGTAGCCTGACCACACCAGAATCCACGAGCGCTAGTGGATCTAAAAACGTGAAAAAGCGCCGTTCCACAGGCCGCAGTGGATACGACTGATAAGGCCAACCCAACTCCCGTACGACCCTGGCGAGCCTGTATCAATGCTAGGACACCGACCACAGCATCACCCAGGAGCCACCATGCCGGTACAGTAACTTGGTTCCCGACAGAACTATCGAGTGCGCACAGAAGCACAAACAGGACGCTGGTTGTTCCAAAGAACATGCCACTAGCGTTTGGCGAAATCTTCATTCCCCCATCTTAATGGGTAGGTTATCTTCTACCTCGGGTATCTTTCGGCCAAATTTGGCGCTAGCCGGCCACATTTCTTGGTCTTTTTGCTTGCAGACTGACCGATTGCGCAACCCCATCCGTTCTTCATTCTCCTAACGTGGTTGTGGCAAACGTCGCCACCTTTACATCAAGGAGGAATTAGTGGAAACCGTATCCAACGTCTTGCTGGTGGCAAGCTTGCTGTTCTTGGCAGCATCCCTAGTCGCCCTACTTGCACAGATCATCAAGGACGGCCTCAAGGCTGTAAATCGTGTACCTTCGGTCTTCTTTGCTCTATACGTCATCACTTTCACTATTTGGATCGCCTTATCAAACCTATGATTAATATCAGTGACCTTAAAGTAAAGTTCGGTGATTCGTCGGCTCTGTCTGGAGTCGATCTCACCTTCGACCGCGGTAGTATTCATGCACTGCTCGGTCCGAACGGGGCTGGCAAAACCACTATCTTCAAGGCAATCCTCGGCGCTGTAGATTACGAAGGGGTGATCCATACCGATCCTCAGCCATTGAGGATAGGGCACCTAATCGAGTACCCCGCTTTCTACGCGCGCCTGACCGTGCTCGAAAACATGCAACTGCACGCCGACTACCTGGATGCCCCCCACGATCAGCTACTGCCATTGTTATCGCTCGTAGGACTCGACAAACACATGGAGCTTCCCTGCAGCCAGACCTCGCTGGGAATGCGACAGCGTCTTGGGATCGCGCGAAGTTTGATTGGTGATCCGCAACTACTTTTGTTAGACGAGCCCACCAATGGGTTGGATCCGAAAGGTATTCGTGAATGTCGGGAACTATTAAGACGTGTGTGTGATGAACGTGACGTGTCTATAGCCATCTCCAGTCACAACTTGACCGAGGTAGCGGCACTGGCAGACCGATTGACCTTCCTCAAGGCTGGGCGCATAATCCACTCCGTTTGCAGAAGCGAAGGAACCCAGCAGGATCTGGAAGATCTCTACATACATCTTATGGACAAGGACAACTGATGATTCGCCTTATTCATATCGAGTGGCAAAAGCTCCGCAGAGAAAGAGGACTATGGTTCGCCCTAGCCCTGCATCTTACCCCTTGGATGATGGTAACCATTGCAGCCCTCATAGGTGCTACCACCACCGGACCGTCACTCTATTTCATTTTGCACAATCAGTCCATGCTCGTCACCGGAATCGTGGCCTGCGTGGTCACCAGTGTCGGCTTCCACGTCGAACTGAGCAACCGCACCTGGTTCGATTGGCTTACGCAACCGCATGACACAACACGGCTCGTCATGGCAAAACTCTTCGCCATCGCCACTATCCTCGCGTCGTTTGTGGCACTTTCGACAGCACTAATGATCGGTCTAATGCTCAGTAACGGCGCACGTACAGAGATCTGGCAGATGATCTTTGCCTACCTCACCCTCCAGGGCGGCATTTTCTTAGTTATGGTTTTTCTCAGCGCCGCCCTATGTGTACTGACACGCAACGTCGTGATGGTAAATATCATGGGAGTAGGTGTCAGTATGGCCACTATGGTCGTAATGAGCGCCGACTTCGCGTGGGCCTTACCCACTGCTTGGCCCTACCGCATCGGATTAACACTATTAGGCAAAGATTACGGCTTCCCTTGGGGTGGAGCCCTTGCTGGTGGCGTTGCCGCCTATACTGCTTGCACCGTGCTTGTTCTCCTCATCACTGTCTCGTTAGCCCGACGCCCCAAGGTGATCAACGCGCCCATGCGGTAGCCCCCTCTGGCGAGAAACCTGCTCCTAGCACCAATATATGACCAAAACACAATTACCGTCTATAGGTGATACATCTGATGAGATGAAGTGATTGAGTTTAGATCTTCCCCAGCCAAGGAAGGGCTGGGGACTGTGCCTAGTATGTCTCAAACATCATTTTCTGCGCGATATCCGCATTCTCTTTCTGTCAGCCTTTAACGCTTTATGAAAGGCGGCGAGAAGCAACAAGTTCACCACGTCGTTTTGCGCCTTGCCGCCCACCGTAGTGAATAAGGATCACTAACCGATGAGGGGTTAAGTAAGCTGTATAAGGAATTCGCTTTTTCCTGCTGCGACTTTCGATCTTCTAAACCGCTCGGCGACAAAACCTGTTTTGGACACTTCCTGCTCGGCAAGTATCAAAGGCATCTTCTCCCACATCTGCGCGATAGCCTCGCGCGTATGGTCCACCTCTACAGCCAACACATGATGTGGTGGAATTTGCATCATCCCGAGCTCGCCCTGGCTATCTTGTTCAAGGGACAGCTCGCTACATAGCAGACAAACGCGGTAGCGCAGTAGGTTCTCATCAACTGTAAGCGGATCATCAAGGGCAAGACCGTAAATCGTGAAGTCGTCATCTTCAAAGTTACGGAAGGCTATTGCTTTAACATATTCCATTGCTTCTTTGTGCCGAGCGGTCCCGTAGGGGCCCATAACCTCTAAATAGTATGCCGGGGTTGCTTCAATGGTTTTCTGTCCATACCGTGGGTGTATCCATAGACAGTAATCATATTCATCAATTTAATTGAATTAAAGTTTTAAATGGCCCTTCCCCGACTACAAATGAACTGGCCCCCGAAAGTTGGACTGGTTTTATTCTAGGCGGTTAGAGGCTTTAGGGTCTGGTTGGTATTGCATCGGAGTCAGGCCCTTGAGTCGTTTTTGGATGCGTTCATGGTTGTACCAACGGATGTAGTCATCAATTGCGTGGTAGAACGCCTCCAGACTGGTGAATGATTCCCCGTGGTACATCTCTGATTTGAGGTGTCCGAAGAAGTTTTCCATTACCGCATTGTCGTAACAGTTTCCTTTCCTTGACATCGATTGTGTGCCACCGATACCTGTGATGAGTGTGCGCCAGCTGGAATGCTGATATTGGAATCCTTGGTCGGTATGTACAAGCAAACCTTTATCTGGTGATTCTTGCGCGATGGCATCGCGTAAAGATTGCGACGTAAACGCCGTATTCGGTGAGGTTGAAACGCTGTACGACACGATCGACCGATCGCATAAGTCCATGATCGGCGACAGGTAGACCTTGGTGCCAGCAACGCGAAACTCCGTGACGTCACTTGCTCACACCGTATTTGGCTCATCAGGCGTGAAACATCGATTCAACACATTGCTTGCGATGTGACTGACAGTGCCTTTGTACGAGTTGTACTTCTTTTTCGCCCTGACCTTGGATTTAAGCCCTAGTTGATCCATGAGCCTGTAGACCAGCTTATGGTTGACCACCCATCCTTCCCGGCGTAGCTGAGCATGCACCCGCCGGTAACCATAACGACGGTTCATACGCTCAAAGACATCGACGATTGCCTGCTTGAGCTGGGCATGTTTATCAGCCATGGTGAGGCGTTGTTGGTGATAGAAAAACGTTGACCGGGCAAGACCTGCCGCAACCAGTAGGTCCTCCAGGCGGTGGGTTGACTTGAGGATGACGATAGCTTCTACTTTCAGCCTCGTCGCTGGTTCCTCAAGTCCCGCAATTTTTTTAAGTACGCATTTTCTGCCCGTAGTTTCTCCACCTCACGGCGGAGCCGATCTTCCTCGGTCAACGGTGTCGAGCGGGCGCTGCCTTTCGGTCGTCCCTTCGGTTTCGGCTGCAACGCTTCATCACCACCCGCACGCCAAGCCCTCACCCAATTAGCGACAAGTTGATCCGATGACAAACCAAACTCCCTAGCCAGTTCCATCTTGGACTGGCCGGCAATGAACCGATCGACAACTTCCTTCTTCACCTCGAAGGAAAAGTGCTGCTTAGTTGGTCTCTCCACAAGACATAGTCTGCCATGCAGCTTGAAACGACGCTCAAATTTTTTTACAGAATAAAGGCCAACTCCCAACCGATGAGCCGCCGCCGCATAGCCCAGCCCTTGCTCAAACAAATCAACGAGCTGCTCACGCTGAGATTCACTCAAAGAACTTCGTGCTCTCATAAAAAGAACTCCCCACTAGTTAGAAACTGATTTCTCAGTCCAACTAATGGGGAGCAGTTCAATTCTTCCCGCGCCTTATTCTTAGCCTTTGGAATTTCCATCGTTTACCCCTTAATCCTCAAATGCTGCGACTACTTCTCGAGCCAAAGAATCCCACACCTTCGTGCTGCAGGGCTTTGTTCCGAAAACACGACGTGTAGCCGCCCTCGTTGGGATGACTGTTTCAGCAAGCGCTGCAGTCTCGTCACCCTCCAGCTCGGCATGGACTTCATCTAGAAGCTTTTCCCTCCTGTCGACATTCGACAGAACAACTGCTGTTGGTATCCCCATTTCTATTAGCCAAGAAAGCGTTACCTGAGTTCGATCAATATCCATCGGGGACACACCAGTGGGAAGAAGGACTAAATCGGCAGCTTCGACGCTTTCGGTTATGAAAGCTAAACCACCTGGAGGGGTATCGACTATAAGAAAGTCCGGATTGTTCCCCCTTCTGACAATTCCAGAGAAATCACTTGAGCTGCGGACAGATTCGATAGGAAATGGAAAATCCTTCACTTTGGTTGTCCATCGGGTGGCAGATTGCTGGGGGTCGCCGTCTGCGACTGCGACCGTATAGCCCATCTTCCGAATTGCCTCTGCGAGCATTACTGAAAGTGTGGTCTTTCCCGTACCACCCTTCGACTGAATTACGGAAATTACTCGAGTCATACAAAAAGAATAGATTCAGGAAGGATTTACCTGGGTAGTGACTTGCGTACGTGTGTATATAATGCTATGGCGAGGAAAACAGGCTGTACGCCGGTAACCCCACGGCCATGCTCAACGATGCGATGGCCGGGTGGAAGGCCGATACGTTGGCTGGGCTGGATAGCCTGCTGATCGCCGGGGATAAAGACACCGTGGACGCGCTGAACCGTGCGGCCCAGCGCGTGCTTGTTGATTTCGGCCGGATCGACCCGACGGGGGCCGGCGAGTGGACTGAGCACGACCAACAACCCCTAGACGGGCTTTGTTGGTGATGTGGTCATCACCCGCCGCAATGACTACTCGTTGACCACCCAGGACGGGTCACCGGTGCGCAACGGTCAACGCTGAAGGATTGAACAGATCGGCGCAGGTGAGGTCACGCTGCGCAGCTGTGACGACGACCAGCAGGGCGTGGTCGTGCCACGGGAGTATCTCGCCAACCATGGCCAGCTGGGGTATGCCACCACCGGGCATTCCAGCCATGGGGTCACGGTCGATTCATCCCGAGTGGTTATGAATGTCGGCCAGGCCGACCGGGCAGCGGTGTATGTGCCCATGATCCGAGGTCGGGACAATAACTCGCTGTATCTGGTGGAACGTGCCCCGGTGGCTCCGAGACCGGGCACGGACACAACCCCACCCCAGTCCAGCGCAGGAAATCGACCCAGTACGCGGCGGATCTTCTCACGGCAGCCTGCCAGTGTGACCGGTCGGATGCCACCCCGCACCAGGTGTGGGAGACCGCCTGCCGGGAGTGGAGTTTGGAGCGGCTGTCGTCGAACCAGGACACAAGGCCAGATCCGTTTGCTGGCACCCGGATGGCCGAGGTGATGCCCCAGCGCCAAGACAAGCGCACCCAACGGTGGATGACTGACGACCGCAATGTTTGCACCACCCCGGTGGTACGGGCTGATGAGGACAGGCCATTGCAGATGGTGCCGGGCCACCTGCTGGCCTGGCTACACGACAACCCCGGCCAGGCCCAATCCGGTTACCAGCACGCACGTGACAACCAGGAGGCTATTTACCGGTACAGCCAGGCGGTAGACCAGTGGACCCAGCTGGATCAGCAAGCCACGCAGACCGGTAAAGACCTCCAGGCCTGCCAGGCCCAGCGCCGAGGCCTGGGACAGGCCCCGAAGAAGAAGGGACTGTTTGGCAAGCTGTTTGGCGGGAACTCCGCCGAGGCCGACCAGCGGATGGCGCTGGGCGAACAGATCGCTTCCCTGCGACAGGCCAAGCAGGACATCGAGGTACAGATGCGCGCGGTAGCCGCCGAGCACGGGATCAAGGCCCACGTGGCGGTGACTGGCAAGGACGGCCAGTCAGCAGATCGCCGGGTGGCGTTGTGGCAGCAGCTTAGCGACCCCGACGAGGTGGCCGCCGAGACGGCAGACCGTCAGGCCATGCAGGCTGGTGGAGAGAACCCGGAGACCGGGGAACTGCGCCGTCAGTGGCAGGAGATGGTCGATGCCGGACTGTGGAACCACCCGAGCCGACCGATCACCGGGTTTGATCACGCGCTGGTGCGGGATCACCTGATGGGCGGGCAGGACTTCTCTGATGCACTGTCTGCCCAGCTTGGCCAGCCACGTCGCCAGACAGGCCAGAACAACCAGCAGGAGTGGGGCACTAACACCCGCGACGATGGGATGGAGCTGTAGGCAAGAATTTAAGAGAAGCCCTGGCCAGGACAGTCAGATTTTGCGGTGGAATGAGTGTGGCGAAGGGGAACCACCTACCGAAACAGGCGTCTGGCCTGCTGGGGAATTTATCCATTCGGGCGCCGGGGCGCCGAGTCTCTCCGGCATGTTCCTTGAGATAGGGCCACTAGATTGCGAAATCGATGGACGACCCCTACTCTTGTCATAAGATGATATATCGCATCTAGATATAATTGAAGGTGATATAAGGTGGGAAAGAAGCCGCCGTTTGGCGACGGGAGTGTTCCTGATGTCGCGTTAGCCATTCTTCTCAGTCTCGGAGAACCGAGGCATGGGTATTCGATCATGCAATACCTGCAGGAGAACACGGAAGGCGCGTTGACCCTGGGGCCGGCGTCGGCATACACGACGCTTAAGAAGCTCAACGAGGCGGGACTCATTGAGGAAGTCGAGTCGGATAGCCGTCGCCGCCTCTATCGCATTACTGAGGCGGGGGCAGTAGCGGCCCAAAGAAACGTCACCAAGCGCAGACAGTTCATGGTCTGGGCAGAACAACTACTCCAGGAGGTACAGCAATGACCGCTCGTCTTAGTAACGGCTTGGCTTTCAATCAGGACCGGGAAACAAAGCTTTTTCAGGACATGGCCCGCAGGGGCAAACACCTGGACGGAACTGCTTTGATGGGACATGGATGGTCGTTCCGTGATGGGCCGGCCGAGGATTGGGTCTATCAGATAACTTATGAGGCTGATCCCGACCCGGAGTTTTTCGACCTGTGCCGGGGCGCGGGGTGGTCGCATGTGCTCAGCTGCGAAGCGCTCCATATTTTCCGTGCCGCACCGGGTGCAACGCCCCTGCGTACCGAAGGGATCGATCAGATTGCGGAAGTTAAGCAGCAGCGCGACAGTTACATCCGCTACAGCATCATCACGGCGCTTGTGCTTCTCGCTGTCTATGCGCTGCTCAAATTGGTCGACTGGAGTAGGGGCGTTGAAATCACGTGTTTCATTATCGCTCTCATACCGGTCGTCTACACGTGGATGCCTCTAGCGGGCTTCCAGTGGCGCCTACAGAAGATGCGGGAGCAATGACTTGAAGAGGTGCTGTTGCAAAGTTGGGGCAGTAGGAAGAGCGACGTGAAATAATCACAACCATGGGTATCTTCTCCGGTCGTCATTTCCCCGTGACATCATTCTGTGGGCAGTGCGGTGGTACTGCCGCTACGGAGTGAGCTACCGCGATCTGGAGGAAATGATGACTTCAGCGGGGCGTGCCGGTCGATCACACCACGATCTACCGCTGGGTCCAGAAATACGCCCCTGAGCTGGACAAGCAAACACGGAGGTACCGACAGTTACCTGACTGGCAGGCCAGTTCCTGGCGGATGGATGAGACCTATATCCGGGTCGGCGGCAGGTGGTGCTACCTCTTTCGGGCGATCACCGCCGGTGGCCAGAACCGGACATCTGCATATCGGACGTTGAAAGGGATGGAGGCGATGCACTCATTGCGGAAAGGGCAAGGCACGATGTTTGCCTACGGGCAACCGAACCCGGACGCGGTGATCGTCAACCGGGTCTTCGAGACGGCCTAACAACGCCCACACGCAGCGGCGATCAGGAAATGAGACACTGAGTCTTCGCTGCTCTCCGCCCAACTTTGCAACAGCACCCTCGATTTTAGGTTGATGGCATCACTGTCGAGGGGCGCTAGTAGCCCCAACGCACGCCTTGAGTGGCCAGCCATTCTGCCACGCTGCCGTACTCGTGCAGCCCATCCAGCAGCCGCTGGGTGGAGTCCAGAGCTCGGCGGGCCTCGTCGGCGGTGATGTAACCCGCCAGGAGTGCTTCGCCCAACTCGTCCAGGTCCAGCACCTGGACTTTCGTCTTTGAAGATGTGCCCGGGACGTAGCTAGAGCTCGCCTGAGCCTGTTCCGGAGAAGGGGACTCGCGGAGGTGCGTCACCACATCCACGTAAATATCGCGGGTTCGCCAGGTTGCTGGGGTGGTGGCGTCATCAATCTCGATAAAGGCGATGTCTATATAGAGGTCCTGCCTGGGCTCGATCCCGTCGAAGAAGTGGAATTTGTTGAGGCGAATGTCCAGGTGGGGGACTAGCCAGGATTCGAGATAATGGAAGCGTGGGTGGCCAGGAGTGGGGCGGCGCATGTAGAGCACTGGGTTGGGGTGGGCAGTGCCAGACTGCACAGCGGCGGGCTGGGCAGGGGACAGCTCGAAGGCGTCCACGGCGCGTTCGAAGCCCTTCGGGTCGATGTTGATCGCGCGGGAGAGGTCGAAGGTCTCTTGTTTTACTTTGTGCAGGTCAGCCATCGTTTCAGGTTAATGTGGTGAGCGGGTGGGAGCGGAGTCCGGGGGAATACGGCGAGGTGTGGGTAAAGGCCGAAGGTATGAAAAAGGCCGCGCAGGAAAGCGCGGCCGAGGGGGCTTGCAGCCCGGAGGTCTAGGCGAAGGCTACTAGACGTGCAGCAGTGCCGCGGTCGGCAAGAAGCTGCAGTTGGAGTTGCCGGACTCCTTCTCGTGAGTGGTCACGCCACCCTCGAGCAGGGCAATGACGGTGCCCTTGCCGGTCTTGGCAACACCGTTGACGGTGGCCGGGCCCTTCGGGTTGATACCGGTGTAGCCCAGCGGGGTGCGACCCATCTTGCCGGTGTTGATGTTGATCCAGTGGACGTTCATCGCGGTGGTCTGCTTCTTAGCTACCGTGCCGGTACCCATTGCGGTGAAGACGAAGTTGACCTCGCCTGCGCCGACGCCTGGCAGCGGGAGCTTCGCCGGGCCGGGCACGCCCATTGCGGTGCCGACGGCCTTGTTCTTGCCACCAATGCACTTGCCGGAAACGGTCGGCCAGCCGAACTGGGTGAACGCCGGGGCGTTCTCCGGAATGTCAACGCCCGGCTTGCCATCGCCACGGAAGAAGCCAACCAGTTTCTTCAGGGAAGCCTTCACGTTTGGTGGCAGCTGCGGGTTGTTGGCGAAAGCTTCGATCTGATTCAGGACGTGCGGCGCGGGGCGGCCCAGGTGATCGATGGAGCCCTGTACCTGGGCGCCGGCGGTAGTAGGGGCCACCACGGTCGGGACTGCCAGTGCGCAGGCAGTGGTCAGTGCAGCGGCGGCACGGGTCAAGCGTCGAGAGAAAGCCACGGTGAACCTTTCGGGGTTTATTTAGTCAACTCAGATGCGTTTTAAATAGAAGATGGGAATCACATTAGTCACATCTGTCACATTTGTCACGCTGGTAACGTTCGGTAGGAACCTTTTGTAAACAATAACATCGGTCTGCAAGCTTTTCTCAAGGTTTTGGGAAAAACTTCTTCGCCCCCTATGCGTTATTGTGGAGTACTAAAGGAGTAGGCTGTGAAAGGTTCCCCTGAAGTGCCTATGCTGCACAACTAGCTTGAACCCAAGACCTTAAATACCCAAGTAAAGGAAAGTTCGGATCTGTGTCTTTGACTGAATTCCGCAATGTCGCCATCGTCGCGCACGTCGATCACGGCAAGACCACTCTCGTCGACGCCATGCTGCACCAGTCCGGCGCCTTCTCTTCGCACGGCGAAGTTGAAGAGCGCGTGATGGACTCCGGCGACCTGGAACGGGAAAAGGGCATCACGATCCTGGCGAAGAACACCGCCATCCACCGCAAGGGTCTGGGTAAAGAGGGCAGCGACCTGATCATTAACGTGATCGATACGCCCGGCCACGCCGACTTCGGCGGTGAGGTCGAGCGCGCCCTGTCCATGGTGGACGGCGTGGTTCTTCTTGTTGACGCCTCTGAGGGTCCACTGCCACAGACCCGTTTCGTGCTCGGCAAGGCCCTGGCTGCCAAGATGCCGGTGATCATCTGTGTGAACAAGACCGACCGCCCGGACGCCCGCATCGACGAGGTCGTCGAAGAGTCCCAGGATCTGCTGCTGGAGCTGGCCTCCACCCTGGAAGATGACGAGGCTGCGGAGGCTGCCGAGCAGCTGCTGGACCTGCCGGTGCTGTACACCTCCGGCCGCGAGGGCAAGGCGTCCACCGAGAACCCAGGCAACGGCAACGTCCCGGACTCCGAGGATCTGCAGCCGCTGTTCGACGTGCTCTACGACGTCCTGCCGGAGCCTTCCGCGGACGTAGATGGTCCGCTGCAGGCGCACGTCACCAACCTGGACTCCTCCTCCTTCCTGGGCCGCATTGGCCTGGTGCGTATCCACGCCGGCCGACTGCGCAAGGGCCAGCAGGTCGCCTGGATCCACTACGACGAGGACGGCAAGGAGCACGTCAAGACCGCCAAGGTGGCCGAGCTGCTGCGCACCGAGGGCGTGACCCGCGTGCCGGCCGAGGAAATGATCGCCGGCGACATCGCCGCTATCTCCGGCATCGAAGACATCATGATTGGCGATACCCTGGCCGATCCCGAGAACCCGGTTGCCCTGCCGCGCATCACCGTCGACGAGCCCGCGATCTCCATGACCATCGGCGTGAACACCTCCCCAATGGCCGGCCGCGGCGGCGGCGACAAGCTGACTGCCCGCATGGTCAAGGCCCGCCTGGACCAGGAGCTGATCGGTAACGTTTCCCTGCGCGTGCTGCCCACCGAACGCCCGGATGCCTGGGAGGTTCAGGGCCGTGGCGAGATGGCTCTGTCCGTGCTGGTGGAGACCATGCGCCGTGAAGGCTTCGAGCTGACCGTCGGTAAGCCGCAGGTGGTTACCCGCACCATCGACGGCACAGTTCACGAGCCCTACGAAAACCTGGTCATCGACGTCCCGGAGGAGCACCTCGGTGCCGTCACCCAGCTGCTGGCCGCCCGCAAGGGTCGCATGGAGTCCATGGACAACACCGGTACCGGCTGGATCCGCATGAAGTTCATCGTCCCGGCCCGCGGCCTGATCGGCTTCCGCACCGTCTTCATGACCGAAACCCGTGGTACCGGCATTGCCAACAGCTACTCCGCAGGCTACGAGCCTTGGGCGGGCGAGATTAAGGGCCGCGCTTCCGGCTCCCTGGTTGCCGACCGCTCTGGCCAGATCACGGCCTACGCGCTGATCCAGCTGGCAGACCGCGGAACCTTCTTCGTGGAACCGGGCGCAGAGGCCTACGAGGGCATGGTTGTCGGCGCGAACAACCGCGACGAAGACATGGACATCAACATCACCAAGGAAAAGAAGCTGACCAACATGCGTTCGGCAACCGCGGACGCGACGGTGACCTTGGCTAAGGCCCGGACCCTTACCCTGGAAGAGGCCATGGAGTTCTGTGGCTTCGACGAGTGTGTTGAGGTGACCCCGGAGGTCATCCGAGTGCGCAAGGTAATCCTGAACGCCACCGATCGCGCCCGTGCCCGTTCCCGCGAGAAGCAGCGCAATAACAACTCCTAAAGTTGCCCTTGTTCCCGCTCTTTCCACTGTCTAGCTCGCCGGCGCGCCGTTCCTCCGGCGCGCGCCGTCGCGGTTTTTGGAGTGTGACGCCCACAGCTGCGACCGCCCTGACATCGGCGACACTCGCCTTAACGCTGGCCGCCTGCCAGGCGAATCCGGGCGAGGCTCCGACGGTGGAGGACCCTTCCGCCTCCACCCAAACCCAGCAGCCGCAGCCGGTTGACGAGAGCCTGCGGGAGATCACGGTGGGCGTGGATCGCTTCACTGGCAACCTCAACCCGCACCTGGTGGGCAACCGCAACCCGGTGGTGGCGGCGGTTGCCGACCTGACCCTGCCGAGTGTCTACACAGCTGGCTCGATGGGGGAGAACCTCAACGATGATCTGATCAGCGAGGTCAAGCTAAACGACCGGGAGAACCCGACTGAAGTGGTCTATACCCTCCAGCCGGAGGCGCAGTGGTCCGATGGCACGCCCATCACTATCTCCGACTTCCAATACCTGCGTAAAGCGATTGTGGACGAACCCCTCGCGGAGGCGAAGGGGCTGTACCGCCACATCACCTCCATCGAGCCGGAGAAGAAGGAAAAGAGCTTCAAGGTTACCTTCGATAAGCCGCTGAACAACTGGAAGCGACTGTTCACACACCTTTTGCCCAGCCATATTTACCGGGCGGAGGGGCGCAGCTTCAGCACGATGATGGACGGGGGATCCGTCGCTTCTGCGGGGCAGTACTCCGTGAAGTCCGTGGACGAGGGGCGCGGCCTGCTGGAATTGCAGCGCAACGACCGCTACTGGGGTTCGAAGGCAGCCAAGACGGATATTATTCGCTTCAGCGCCGTGCCTAACGAATCCACAGGTGCGCAGATGATGCGCACCGAGCAGATCCAGATGTACATGACGCACCGTTCGGCCACCACCGATCTGGCTCTTAACCAACTGCCCTACACGCAGATACGCAACACCGCCCGGGGCGTGCAGCTGAACCTGCAGCTCAACCAGGCCAGCCCGATTTTCTCTGACCAGGAAACCCGCCGACGGGTACTGGGGGCGATCAACGCGGAGCGAATCGCGCGGATCGTCTCCCAGGATCCGGAAGTAGAGGCGCCGCGCTGGAACGCCACCCCGAAGACTGCCGCGGAGATGCCTCGTGACCTGCAGTCTGACGAGCGCCCAGACGGCATCGTCATCGGCGCGGTCACTGATGATCAGATGGCAGTGGATGCTGCCCGCTCCGTCGTGGACCAGCTGCTGCACGCCGGAATTCCAGCTACTGTGCGCACTGACTACGCGGGAGAGATTCTTGGTTCGGCTGTGGAGCAGGGAGAAGTCGACGGCGTGGTGACGTGGCAACGCAGCCCGCAGGCCACCTTCGACTATGTGGAACAGTACGGTTGCACCACCGCTCCCGAGGAGGAAGGTTCTGCAGATCCGTCCGGCGACGCAGACTCGAAGAACCCAGCTGAGGGTAACGGCAGCGGGGACGAAGGGGCGTCACACCCCAACATCCCCAGGGGTGGGAACCTCAGCGGTACCTGCGACCGTGACCTGGAAGAACGCTTAAACAAACTCAGCGAAGGCCACGCCGACCTTAACGACGAGCGAGAGAAGCTGGACGATCGGATCGCGGAAATCTCCACAGTACTGCCGATTCTGTCCGACCGCTTCACCGTGGTGACGTCCGACAGGCTCAACGGGCCGACTCCGGGGCTGGAAGACTGGCCGCTGGATAACAGCAGCTCGGTGCTGATCTCGGCACCGCGATGGACCTTAAGCCCCATCGAGGAAAACAAGCGCAACGCTGCAGAAAACGCCCTCCAGGAGGATTAACCCGTGATCAGAACCCCCGCCGCAGCGCAGAAGATCACCGTAATGGCGGTGCATGCGCACCCGGACGACGAAACCCTGTGGACGGGGCTGGCGCTAGCCAAGGCGCGGCGGCTGGGCCACGACGTTGCCGTTGTCACCTGCACCCTCGGCGAGGAAGGCGAGGTGATCGGGGAGAAGTACCTAGCTCTTATGGACGCCCAGCAGTACGAACGCGGCACGGGAATGCTCGGTGGTTACCGCATCGCGGAACTGCAGCGGGCGCTCAGTGCGCTGGGGGTGCAGCACGGACCGAACCTTCTGGGCGGCTGCGGTGCGTGGCGGGATTCGGGCATGGAGGGCAGTGAGTCCATCCGCCATTCGCGGGCTTTTGCGCGCGAGACCGAGGCAGCGCAGAAACTGCTGGATACGCAGGTAGAGCAGCTGATCCAGCAGATTCAGCGCATCCGGCCGGAGGTGATCCTGACGTATGCCGCCGACGGCGGCTACGGGCACCCGGACCACAAGCAGGCGCATCGCATTGTGCACGAGGCCGTGCGGCGGCTGAGTAGCGCGGGTACAGAGGAGGCAGACGCAGACGTCTTCGTTCCCAGCCAGGTGCTGTGGTGCGTGACGGAGGAAGAGAAGTTCGCCGAGGGGATGCAGGGTCTCGAGGAGGACCCGGCGGCCGTGCCCGAAGGCTGGACCTTGCCTGCTGCAGGGGAGATCGCGACCGTGCCCTCTGTGGAGGTCGATCTGGTGATTCACGGAACCGCAGAGGACGTGGCGGCCAAGCAGGCCGCCATGCGTGCCCACGCCACCCAGATTTGGGTGGCTGATGGCACGGCCTCGGACGTCAATGACCAGGTGCGGGACTCTAACCCGCCGGCGCCTACAGCAACCGCCCTGTTCTGCCTGTCGAACCTTATTACGCAGCCGCTGCTGGACAGTGAAAGCTATCGCCTGGGCTGGACGGCCCCCGGCGTGCCCGAGGATTTCTTTGCCCGCGCGCTGGGGGAAAAGCTGGTCTGAGACGGCGGGGCACTTAGGCTCCACACCGCGTGGCCTTGGAGGTCCTACGGGGTAGGGCACTAGGATGGTTCGACGTGAACGCGAAGAAAGACGAGCCCAACTGGGGCCACCCCACCAAGAGTCAGGCACGCCAAGATACGACGCGCGCTGAGCGCATTTCCGGCATCGTCTGGCTCTCCATCGGCGCGCTGTTCGGGCTGTTCATCAGCGTTTTATACATCGGCTCGCGCATTACGGTGGGGGACACGCTGGTGCCGCTGCCGTGGACAATCCTGTTTGCGTTCTTCTTCAACCGCGCGGTGACGAAAACCGCCCTTCTGTGGACCGATAACAAGCTGATAGCGGGCATTCCCGCGCTCGTGTGGCTGGCCGGCTATCTGCTGGCGGTGATGTGGCCGGAGCTGCCTGTCGGCGAGGCGACGTTAATGCCACAGACCGTGTGGTCTATGCTGCTGTTGGTGGTCGGTATGGCAGCGGCCGCGTGGCCACTTCGCCCTCAGTTTCCACTGGAACCGGTGAAGTGACAGAATAGAAGCTCAAAGAGAGCTCTGTGGAGTATGACGAACTTTTCAGAAAGGGTAGGTATTTAGACAATGACCTACACGATTGCGCAGCCCTGTGTAGACGTATTGGACCGCGCTTGCGTAGAAGAGTGCCCTGTTGACTGCATCTACGAAGGCAAGCGCATGCTGTACATCCACCCGGATGAGTGCGTGGACTGTGGCGCCTGCGAGCCTGTCTGCCCGGTTGAGGCCATCTTCTACGAAGATGACGTGCCGGACGAGTGGGAAGAGTACAACGACGCCAACGCTGCGTTCTTTGACGATCTGGGTTCCCCGGGCGGTGCCGCCAAGCTGGGGCCGCAGGATTTCGACGCGGAGCTGATCGCCAACCTGCCGCCGCAGGCCTAACCGCTTTTTCTTTATTGACTCCCACGCTTGCACCGGTTAGCGCCGGGGGTACCAAACAGGCGGTATAGAGTACAAGCATGACCTTCAAGCGCACCAAAGTAGCCGACCGACTGCCCGACTTCCCGTGGGATTCGCTTGCCGAGGCTAAGGCCAAGGCGACCAGCCACCCAGATGGGATTGTGGATTTGTCGGTCGGCACTCCTGTAGATCCGGTCTCCCCGGCCATTCAGCTGGCGCTAACGGAGTCCGCCGCGGAGCCTGGCTACCCGCAGACGAAGGGCACCAAGGAGCTGCGTGAGGCCATCGTGGGGGCGATGGAGCGCCGCTTCCAGGTGCGGGGGCTGGATGCCGATACCCAGGTGCTGCCGGTGATCGGCACTAAGGAAGCCATCGCCTGGATGCCCACCCTGCTGGGGATCGGGGCGGGTCACACGGTGGTGATCCCGGAGCTGGCCTATCCGACTTACGAGGTCTCCGCCCGCCTGGCCGGGGCCGATGTGCTGCGCAGCGATTCGCTGCTGAAGTTGGGGCCGCAGACCCCGGCGCTGATTTACCTGAACTCCCCGGCGAACCCGCACGGCCAGGTGCTGGGCGTGGATCACCTGCGCAAATTCGTGGAGTTCGCCCGGGAACGCGGCACCATCATCGTCTCCGACGAGTGCTACCTGGGCCTGGGTTGGGGCGAGGAGCGCCCTGTGTCGATCTTGGATCCGGCGGTGTGTGGGGGAGACTTCACCAACCTAATTGCCGTGCACTCGCTGTCGAAGACCTCCAACCTCGCCTCTTATCGCGCAGGCTGGTTGGCCGGCGACGGCGAGTTGATCCAGGAGCTGCTGGGCATCCGCCGCCACGCGGGCCTGATGAACCCCGGGCCGATCCAGTCCGCCATGGTGGCCGCGCTGGTGGAGGATGGTCACGAGATTCTGCAGAAGCAGCTGTACCGCCACCGCCGCGATCTGCTGAAGGCTGCCCTGCTGGAGGTTGGCTTCGACATCGAGTACTCCGACGGTGGCCTGTACCTGTGGGCCACGCAGGGGCGCGACGGTCGCGAAACTGTCGCTGAGCTGGCCGATAAGGGCATCCTCGTTGCTCCGGGTGACTTCTACGGCCCGAAGGGCAAGAACTTTGTCCGCGTGGGCCTCACCGCCACCGACGAGCGAATTGAGGCTGCCGCCCGCCGCTTGACCGGCGAAGATCCCGCAGCCGCCCGGTAGCGGGAGCTCTGAGCCTCATCCCCGCCTTGCAACGCTGGCGCCCGCCGCCGCGCCACGGCGTATCCGCCGTTAAAGCCATGCTGAGCGGCCGCGTTCCCGACGATGGCCGCACCTATCTGGCCGCTGCTGCGGGCGATTCACCCTACGCCCCTGGCACCTCGCTGGCTCCGGGGCTTGTTCTTGCGAGGCGGACGCCCACATGGGTCTATCCCGACTTCCCAGAAGAACCCGCAGAGCTGTTGGCGGCGGACATTCCTGTGTTGTATTCCGGCCCGGATGCCGTGGTGGTGGATAAGCCCCACGGTTTGCCGTCCACCCCCAACGGCAGACTGCTGCGGGCGACCGCACAGTCGCTGATGCGCGTACGTCGGCAGGAACCCGAGTTGGTGGCAGCCCACCGGCTGGACCGGGATACCCGCGGCCTGCTGGTGCTCGCGCGCAACCCGGCCACCCGTGGGTTCCTACAGACACAATTTCAGCGCCGCGAGGTCACCAAGACGTATCAGGCGCTGGCCGCGGACATTCCGGAGATCATGACGCAGTGGCAGGAAGTGCAGCTGCCGATGCTGAAAATTAAGGGCGACCCGCAGGTGAAGGTTGTGGGCGGGGAGCAGGCTCGGCCGACCGTCACGCGCATCCGGAAGCTCGCCAGCCGTGCTGGTGCGGAAGTCACACCCGCGGAAGCCATACGTGGGGGCACCCCCACGGCCGTGTACGAACTACAACCCTTGACGGGGTATACACACCAGCTGCGGGTACTGATGAATCATCTGGGAGCTCCTATTAACGGCGATGACACGTACCCGGAATACCGTCCCGGGGAGGGCGCCCTGTGCTTGCGTGCCGTCGCTATTGAGCTGGCACTGGTGGCGTCATCAAAAAACAGGCAGCGCATCGAGATCGAGCACTGCCTGGAAAAGCCGTGGTCCCAGTGGGGGAGCTTGGCCTAGTTAGTGCACGCGCCTAGTTGGCGTGCAGAGCCTCGTTGAGCTCGACAGCGGAGGCATTCGCGACGGCCTCGACTGCGCCGGAGACGGAATTGCGGCGGAATAGGAGCCCGCTGGCGCCCGAAAGCTCGGAGGCCTTGACGGATACGCCTGCCTGCTTACCCAACTGCTTGGCTACCTCGTCGGTGAGGGTCACCTTGGTGCCGAAGGTGATGTACAGGCCGGCCTCGACCGTAACGTCATCGCCCAGGGAAATGCCCACGCCGGAGTTCGCGCCCAGCAAGCAACGCTCGCCGATGGAAATGACCTCCTTGCCACCACCGGACAGAGTGCCCATGACAGAAGCGCCGCCACCGATGTCGGAGCCGTCGCCCACCACCACGCCACCGGAAATGCGGCCCTCAACCATGGAGGAACCCAGCGTGCCTGCATTGAAGTTAATGAAGCCCTCGTGCATAACGGTCGTGCCCTCGGCCAAGTGAGCACCCAGGCGCACGCGGTCCGCATCGCCGATACGCACACCCGTGGGGACCACGTAATCCACCATGCGCGGGAACTTATCCACGCTGTAGACCGTCACCGGGCCGCGCTCGGCCTGCAGGCGGGCGCGGACAGACTCGAAACCGGGGACGGCGCACGGGCCGTAGTTCGTCCACACCACATTGCTAAGCAGGCCGAACAGGCCATCCAAGTTGCAGCCGTGGGGTTGGATCTTGCGACCGGAGATCAGGTGCAGGCGCAGGTAAGCGTCGTGCGCATCGGCTGGTGCAGCGTCCAGATCGGCGATGGTAGTGGTCACCGCTACGCGGCGAGTGCCGCGGAACTCGTCCTTGCTAGCCAGATTGACCAGGGGACGGAAGGGTTCAGGGGCGGAGGCGGTGGCGTCAGAAAGATCGAGCACCTGCGTGCCCGACTCGGTGGAACCGGCGGTGCCAGATTCAGTGGCACGGGCATCAGCTGTGCCGAGGTCGAACTCGAAAAACCAGGTGTCCAGCACGTCGCCAGAATCGGTCAGAGTGGCAAATCCATGTCCATAGGCAGAAGTCATGGTTGCCGATCCTACATATGTGTTTGAACCTATGCGTTGGAGTCGCTGCCCACCGTGGTGTCATCGGCCACCTGCGACCCCTGCATTTTCTGCAGCACCAGACCGATCACACTCAGGACCACAAAGGCGATGGTGACGGTGAGGACCTGCAAGCGAGCGTCGTCGTCGAAGAGCATCAAGACCGTCAGGGCGATGAGTGCCAAGAATGTCAGCCAGGGCAGCACAGGGTAGCCCCACATGCGCACGGAAAGGCTGCCATCGCGTTCGAAGGTGGGGCGCAGCTTGATCTGGGCCAGCACGATAAACATCCAGATGACCAGTAGCGTGCCGCCGACGGCGTTGAACAGGATCTTTATCAGGTCCTCCGGCCCCCACACCTGCAGCGCAACGGAGACGAAGGCGAAGAACAGGGAGCACCACACGGCGCGGTAAGGCACTTTTTGGGCGTTGGTCTTGCGGAACCAGCGCGGCGCATTGCGCTCCTGGGAGAAGCTGTACATTAGACGGCTGGTCGCATAAATCTGCGCGTTGAAGGCCGACAGCAGAGCCAGGACGATCACGGCCTCCATGATCTCGACGATGCCCGGCATCTGGGCGAGAGCCAAGATGCGGGTGAACGGAGACTCCTCGGCGGATTCGGCCTCACCCAGGGTGTCGAAGGGCAGCAGGGCGGTGATCAGGAAGACACTGCCCAGGTAGAAAATGGAAATACGCCAGATGACGGCGCGCACGGCGGCGGCGATGGAGTTCGCCGGGTCCTTCGACTCCGCGGCAGCAATCGTAACGATCTCAATGCCGCCGAAGGCGAAAGCCACAGCCAGTAGGCCTACCGCCATACCGGAGATGCCATTGGGAGCGAAGTCAGAGAAGTTGCTGAGGCCGGGGGAGTCGTAGCTGGGAAACAGCCCCAGCAGTAGAGTCGTGCCGATAAGCAGGAAGATGACGATGACGGCGACCTTGATGAAGGCGAACCAGTATTCGAACTCGCCGAAACCGCGTACGCCAGCCAGGTTCACGATGGTGAACAGCACCACGCACACCAGGCCGGGGATCCAACCTTCTACGCCGAACCACGCGCCCATGATCGCTCCCGCGCCGGTAATCTCGGCCCCCATCACCATGATCAGCATGAACCAGTACAGCCAGCCCAGAGCAAAGCCATTCCAGCGGCCGAAAGCCATCTGGCCGTAGGTGGCGAAGGTACCGGAGGCTGGGCGAGCGGCGGCGAGCTCACCCAGCATCTGCATGACAGCGATCACCACAATGCCGGCGACAATGTAGGAAAGCAGCACGGCCGGGCCTGCCGCCTGGATGCCCACGCCCGTGCCGAGAAAAAGACCAGCGCCAATGGCCGAGCCCAAGCCCATCATGGTTAGGTGCCGGGTCTCTAGACTGTGACCCAGTTGGTTAGAGGTGCCTTCCGCGGCACCTGAATCGGAGTTTCGAGTCTTCATACCGAAAATTAGAACACAACCGCTCTTGCTAAAAGCCAGCATGGGTACTTTTAGCCCCTGTGGCGGGTAGGTTTCACCCCGCAGACCACCCGCCCGCCCCCGACGGTAGGTAGTGGGCTCGTCTAGGATCGCAAGCAATGAGTACTGCAGAATCTTCAGAATCCTCCATTGAGACTCCAATAGATCTTTTCGCCGGGGCGGTACCCTTGACCCGCCAACTCGTTGACATCTATAGCGAGTCGCACCACGAGCAGGAGATCGCAGACGCTGTTGAGCCGGCCCTCCGGGTCATCGAGAACGTGGAGGTCACGCGCCGGGGCAACACCTTGGTTGCCCGCACCCACCGCGATCTTGGGGATCGGGTAGTCCTGGCGGGGCACCTGGATACGGTGCCGCCGGCGGATAATCTGCCCTCGCGTCTGGGGCCGGATCCGGAGACGGGGGAGCAGACCGTCTTCGGTCTCGGTTCTGTGGACATGAAATCTGGCGCTGCTTGTTATGCACATGCCTTCGCCACCCTGGCCAACTCCCCGGATCTGGCCTGTGATCTGACGCTGGTTCTCTACGAGGGCGAGGAAGTAGCCACCAAGTACAACGGCCTGAACCACCTGGTGCAATCTAATCCCGACTTGCTGGAGGGGGATCTGGCGCTGCTGGGCGAACCGTCCGGGGCAATGATCGAGGCCGGATGCCAGGGAACCATTCGCGTGAAGGTAACAGCCTTGGGTGCTCGTGCACACTCCGCCCGCAGCTGGCTCGGCCACAATGCACTCCACGAGCTGGCTCGTGTGTTGGTACGCGTGGCGGATTACGAGCCGCAGGACGTGGAGATCGATGGCCTGACCTATAAGGAAGGGCTCAACGCCGTTGTGGCAGAGTCCGGCGTGGCCACTAATACCATTCCTGACGAGGCGTGGGCTTTCATCAACTTCCGCTTTGCCCCGAACCGCAGCGTGGAGGAGGCTCTGGCGCACCTGTACGAGGTGCTGCAGGTCGGCACGCCCGATAGCCCTGCCGAAGGTTTCTCTGTTTTTCTTGATGACGCCGCAGCCGCAGCCGCCCCGGGCTTGCACCAACCCTTCGCGGCGAAGCTGGTGGAGGCCACCGGAGGACGGGGGCGCCCGAAGTACGGCTGGACCGACGTGGCCCGTTTCACCGAGCTGGGCATCCCCGCTGTGAACTTCGGTCCCGGCGACCCGGGCCTGTGCCACACGAAGGACGAGCGTTGTCCGGTGGCACAGATCGAAGAGGTTAGCCGCCAGTTGATTCAGTTTCTCTCTCGCTGACGAGCGCCACGAGCCCGCAACCAGTAGCGTGAGAAGCATAAAGAAGTATAAAGATCGACCAGACATTTAAGGCACACTTACGCATGACTACCAGCGAGAACAACCGAGACTTCCGGCTTCGTGGACCGATGCTGCTGCGCGGCAAGAAGCACAGCCAGAAGCAGAAGTCCACTACGGACCAGCGCCTGCTGGGGGAGCAGGCCAGCATTGATTGGTTGCACACTGATCCGTGGCGCGTGATGCGCATCCAGTCCGAATTCGTCGATGGGTTCGGCGCGCTGGCGAAAATCCCGAAGGCGATCACTGTGTTCGGTTCCGCGCGTGTGAAGCCCGGCCACGCATACTACGAAAAGGGCCGGGAGCTGGGGCGGCTGATCCACGAAGCCGGCTACGCGACGATCACCGGCGGCGGGCCGGGCCTGATGGAAGCCCCGAACCGCGGTGCGCAGGAATCCGGCGGCATGTCCATCGGCCTGGGCATCGAGCTCCCCATGGAGCAGGGCATGAACCAATGGGTGGATCTGGGGCTGAATTTCCGCTACTTCTTCGTGCGCAAGACGATGTTCCTGAAGTACTCGCAGGCATTCATTTGCCTGCCCGGTGGCTACGGCACCTTGGATGAGCTGTTCGAAGCGCTGGTATTGGTACAGACGGAGAAGATCCGGAAGTTCCCGATAATCCTGATTGGCAAGGAGTTCTGGGGCGGGCTAGTCGACTGGATCCACGATCGACTGGTTGAAGAGGGCATGATCTCCCCAGAGGATGTGGATCTGTTCTACGTAACCGATGATCCAGCCGAGGCCGTGCGTATCTGCGTGGACGCACACGATAACCACGTCCAGAAGCTCAAGATCCGTCAGGAGGAGCTGGCGCTGGAGCAAGAGCGAATTGACGCAGAGCTGGAGCGCTTCGGCGACGAGGCGGAGCCGGGAACCAAATAAGCCCCCCACAAGCCGCCGAAACGAACCCTTGAGGCGGTAGATTAATAGGTATGTTTTGGTTGTTGTCTCTCGTCGGAGCGTTCCTCGTCGGTGCGCTCCTGGTTTATCTACTCGGTACTGTCTTCGGCCGCGGTGAGGCCCTGCCTCCCGTGACCGCGGGAAACGCAAAGCAACAGCACTGGGAGAACCTGGAGAACGGCTCGCTTACCGCCGAAGGGATCCGGGATGCCGGATTCTCTCTGGAGATTCGCGGTTACAACCAGGCTGAAGTGGACTTCTACATCGACCGGCTCGCTGGACGCATCGGGGAGCTGGAGCAGCAAGTCGGTGGCGCGGCTCACGCTACTAAGAGCCACGCTACAGAAGGACACGCTGTAGAAGACCACGCTGCAGAAACAGACATCGCAGAACCCCGTGAACAGGAGCGTTAAGCAATGGCACCGATCCCAAGCATTCCCCAGAAAGTGACCCGTGTGACGATCGGCCCGCGCGCGGAGGGATCCGAAATCATCGAAACCCAGGTGAAGGTTGCACCTGGCGCGAATGCGCCGAGCGAGATTGAGCTGGACGCCACCGGCCAGTGGGTGGCGTGGGTGCCGAACGAGCCGAGCCGCCCGCTGGACCTTAGCGATGGCCGCGAGTTCCTGGAAGACGGTTGGCGGGGCGCCGGCGCCCGGCTGGTGCGTCGCATCGGCAAGGTTGTCGACGGCCACCCCGTGCGCGCAAAGAAGCACATTGTGCAGGTGCACTTGCCGGGGGAGTTCACGCCCGCCAATGTGCGCTCCCTGGTCATCGGTCTGATCGTCGGCAACCACAGCTTCGTCACCACCAACAAGCGCAAGCCCGCCCGCGTGCGCGACGTTCACATCGTGCTGCCGGAAGGCTACGAATTCAACGGTTTCGACACTGCCGACTACGTTGCCGCAGTGACCGAAGGTAAAGCCTTGGGCAAGGCGACTTGCCTGTCGCGCGATCTGGCGAACGCGCCTGCCAACGTAAAGTCTCCGGAGTGGCTGGCCACCCGAGCCAAGAAGGCCGTGGAGGATCTGGACGGTGTTAAGGTGCGTCTGCGCGACGCGGGTTGGCTCAAGGACAAGGGCTTCGGTGGCATTCTGGCCGTCGGTGGGGGTTCCTCCCGACCGCCTATGCTGATCGAGTTGGTGTGGGATCCGCAGAAGGTAGATCAGCGCCGCCGCCGTCGCACCGTTGTGCTGGTGGGCAAGGGCGTGACCTTCGATACAGGCGGCATTAGCGTGAAGCCGGCTGCGGGCATGGACACGATGCGTACCGACATGACTGGCGGAGCCAGTGTCATTGCTGCCTTCCGTGCTTTGGCCGAGCAGCAGGTGCCGCGCAAGGTTGTGGCACTGATTCCGACGGCGGAGAACATGATCGATGGAAAGTCTTACCGCCCCGGCGATGTGGTGGAACACTACGGCGGGCTGACCTCCGAAGTGACGAACACCGATGCCGAGGGGCGCATGATCCTGGCCGATGCGGTGAGCTATGGAGCGAAGAAATACAAGCCCGCCGCCGTGGTGACCGTAGCGACGCTGACGGGGGCCGCCAAGGTGGCGCTGGGCCTGCGCACCGGTGCTGTGTTCTCCGATAACTGGGGTGCGGGCGTCAAGCTCGCCCGTCGCGGCGCTATCGTAGGCGAGCGCTGGTGGCCGATGCCGATGCAGGACTACCTGGAGGAAAACGTAACCTCCAAGATTGCCGACGTACGTCAGACCCCGAAGGGGCCGGGTGCGACCACCGCTGCGATGTTCCTGCGCCGTTTCACCCGTGCCGTACCGCTGATCCACCTGGATATCGCCGGCCCGGGGCGCGCGGAATCCACCTACGACGAAGTCACACCGGTAGGCACGGGCTTCGGCGCGCGCACTCTGGTGCAGTGGTTGATGCACTAATTGGTTGATGCGCTAGTTCCAGTGGCGCATTTAACTGCCCGCGGATACACGCCTGCCCGATATACATTTCGGGCGGTGGACGGTTTACGATGGGGTGGTCGTTTATTAGCTCCCGCCCGCGGGAGACTCGCACAATTTTTCAGGAAGGAATCTGTTCGTGCTTGCAGATGTCATTGACCTCCTTGCCGACCCCGTAGACGGTTCCCGCTTGAGCGCCGGTGATGACGAGTGGCGCACTCTGGTTTCCGAATCCGGTCACAGCTATGACGTCGCGCGTCAGGGGTATGTGACTCTCGCAGGAGGCTCCGGCCTGCGTTACTCGGGCGACGATGCGTCAATGATCGACGCTCGCGAGACCTTCCTGTCCGGTGGGCATTTCGCCCCCTTCGTGGAGGCCGTGACCACCAATGTTGAAAATGTGCTGGATGACGGCAATGTCGCTGCCGAGCACGCCCCGTCCATCGTGGAGATCGGCGCCGGCACGGGTTACTACCTAGCGCACACTCTCGACACGATCGAGCGCTCCCGCGGCGTAGGTATCGACGTTTCTACTGCGGCGGCGAAGCGCCTGGCCACTTCGCACTCTCGGGTCGGGGCCGTTGTGGCCGACGCCTGGTCGCGCCTACCGATTCTTTCGGAAAGTGTTGACGCGATCATGGTTGTCTTCGCCCCGCGTAATGCGGCAGAGTTCGCCCGTATCCTTACGCCGGAGGGACAGGTGGTTGTCCTGACCGCGGAGGTCGGCCACCTGGGTGAGCTGCGTGAACCGCTGGGCATTCTGGATGTGGAAGAAGGCAAGGTGGAGCGGATGATCAACCAGGCATCGGGCCACCTGGTGCCGGTGGGGGACCCGGAGCACATCGAGTTCCCGATGCAACTGGATCAGGCTTCCATTGCCGCCCAGATCGGCATGAGCCCCTCGGCGCGCCACATCCACCCGGACGTCTTGCAAGAGCGTATCGCCGCGCTGCCGGAGACCATGGAGGTCACGGCTCGCGCAGCCATCACGCGCCTGGCGAAGGCTAACCGCTAGAGTCGCGCTAGCGAGCGGCCGCTAGTCCTCCTCGTCGAGGATCCCCTCGGCCACGTCGCGGTCCGCGATGAGGGCCTCAGCCATGTAACGCTCCTGCTCTTCCGGAGAGGTCAGGCCCGCCTGCATACGCATGAGATGCCGACCGGCGGTCTGCATGGACGAGATGATCTTTGCTCCACCTGTGGCGCGCACGTCGATGTCGGAGATCTGCGAGTGCGCTGGAATTGCGCTGGTCAGTGTCACGGCGCCTCCGTCGGCGAAAATCTCACACACCGGGCCGTCGAGGAAGATCGTCAGCGTATCCGAATCCGCATCCTTCAACGGAGCGGTGCGCGTGTCCACGCCCAGGCGGGTGATGGAGACCGAGTCGTTGGTGTAGCTGATGGTTGCGATGACCTGCCCGGAGTCGTCCGTCACGTCGACGTCGACACTGCCCTGTGCGACATCCAGCTGGGTGGTCCAGAGGAATGCGTAGTCCGAAAATGTGCGCACGGCGGTCGGGGCACCGACGATGTCCTGGAAAAGCTCGCCGTCTACCAGCGTGAGGTAACGCGGTGTTGACAGGCAGTTCGCCCATTGCCCATCCAGCGAAGGGTGGGCGCCAACCAGGCCGAACATCACCGGAGTGGTGTGGTCAATTACGCGGGGGCGCGTGAAGTCATGACCAAAGTCGATGACGGTGTAGGGGCTGGTCAGGTTGAACGACGTGCCGCTGAGGTTGCCGACGATGTACCCCGCGACCTCATCGGATTCCCCAGCGTCGCCGGGGAAGGTCACGAACAGGACATCGCGGCGGACGGAAGAGTCGGCGTCCACCATAGAAACAATGCGCGGCGCGAACGGGCGGCCGGGGCGCAGGGCGGCCTCGGCCGGCAGCTCGATGGGCCCCAGAACGCGCCAGTGCTGGCGGTCGGCGGAGCGCAGGACGACGATCTGTGCGTCCTTGTCGCCGTTGAGAGAGAGCGCGACCATCAGCCATTCCTCGTCCGGGTTGGCGGGATCCTCGTGGCGAATAACGCTGGGGGTCACCAGGTTTTCTACGGGGAAGGCGGAGTCGTCGATGTCGATGGGACCCAGGCGACGGACGTGGGGGTCCGGTAGGCTCGGATCGTCCGAAACTTCCGTGGCCTCCATCAGGTTTGGGATTTCCGCGCGCTCGATGGTGAAGGTGCGCGGCCCGCGCTGACCATGGGGGATGTCTGCTGCCAGAGCCTGGTCTGTGGATGCCTCGTCCGTGGCGCGGGTGGTGACGAAGAACAGCTCAGCTCCCAGCCCCATCGGAACCGCCGCGCCGGCGAGGACGTCCACCTCGGGGCCGTTGGAGACATTAGTGCCGGCATCTTGAGCAGCATCGTCCTGCGCGGGGAGCCCCTGGTTCGGGACTACGACGTCGTCGCAGATGTCCCAGTCGTATGTCGCCTCCGAGGCCACCTGGTGTGCCCAGCGCGATCCCTCGGCAGCGCGGGGGCGGAACTGGTGGAAAACATGCAGGGCGTGACCCGTGAAGACGGCGCCTGCGGGGGCTTCCAGCACCCCCGTTTCTGCGGTGACGTGCAGTTCCGGGCGGTGCTTATGGGAGGAAGAGTGCATGCTCCCATTCATACCAGCGGATTCTGTTTAAAGCAGAGACCTGTAAACGTCCACGGTCTGCTCGGCGATGGTGGCCCAACTGAAGGTCGTCACCGCGCGCTGGCGGCCGGCCTCGCCGAAGGCTCGCACCTTCTGCTGATCCGCCACGAGTGCATTCGTCGAGTCGGCCAAGCCACGCTCAAAGGTCTCGGCGTCGTTCTCGTCGTAGTGGACCAGGGTGCCGGTCTCCCCATCTACGACAACCTCAGGAATGCCGCCCACGTCAGAGGCCACAACGGCCGTGCCACAGGCCATGGCTTCTAGGTTCACGATGCCCAGCGGCTCGTAGATGGAGGGGCACAGGAACGCATCGGAGGCCGACAGAATCTCCTGCAGGTTCGGCTTGTCCATCATTTCCTTCACCCAGTACACGCCGTCGCGCTCTGCCTGCAGCTTCTCAACAAGCGCGGTGACCTCGGCCTCGATCTCCGGGGTATCCGGCGCGCCGGCGCACAGCACAACCTGGATCTCTGGGTCGAGGTGCGCGACCGCCTTGAGCAGGTGGGGCACGCCCTTTTGTCGCGTGATGCGTCCGACGAAGGAGACGATGGGGCGGTTGGGGGCGACGCCCAGTTCCGTGAGTACGGATCGATTGCCAGCCTCCACGGCCGCCTCGAAGGTTGGGCGGGGTTGCCACAGCTCGGAGTCAATGCCGTTGAGCACGACGTGGATGCGGTCCGGGTCGATGGCCGGGTATGCGTCGAGGATGGATTCTTTCATTTTCGCGGACACGGCGATGACGGCATCCGCGTTCTCCATCGCGTTCTTCTCCGACCAGGAGGAGACGTCGTATCCGCCGCCGAGCTGCTCGCGCTTCCACGGGCGGTGTGGCTCCAGGGAGTGAGCGGTGGCCACGTGGGGGATTCCGTTCAGCAGGCCGCCGACGTGGCCTCCCAGGCCGGTGTACCAGGTGTGGGAGTGGACAACCTCGGCGTCGCCCAGAGAGTTCGCCATGCGCAGGCCGGTGGAAAGGGTCTTGATGGAACCGTTGGCCTCGGCGAGCTCCGAATCTACGCCGTGGACGTAGACATCCTGCTCCTCGCGCGGCCCGCCCATGCAGTGCACGTCCACGTGCTCGAGCTTCCGCATGTAACGAACCAACTCGGTGACGTGCACGCCGGCACCACCGTAAATCTCTGGGGGATATTCCTTTGTCAGCATGGCGATACGCATGCCTCCAGATTAACCACGCGGGGCACTGCGTGTCCTGGCAAGCAAATGGGCTGCTCATCACGGGTGACGAATTAGGGGGCACCGGGTGGTTACCCGATTAGCTGCTTGGCAAGCAAAAGTAAAGCTGTGTCGCTAGGTTGGAAAGTGTGAAGAGCAGATCAAACGTCCTGTCCATTGTCCTTGCCGGTGGCGAGGGGAAGCGCCTCTACCCTTTCACCGCTGACCGCGCTAAGCCCGCCGTTCCCTTCGGCGGTAACTATCGCCTGATCGACTTCGTGCTATCTAACCTGGTCAACGCCGGTTACTACAAGATCTGCGTGTTGACTCAGTACAAGTCGCACTCCCTTGACCGCCACATCTCCCAGTCGTGGCAGCTGTCCGGCCTGACCGGCCAATACATCACCCCGGTTCCGGCACAGCAGCGACTTGGCAAGCGCTGGTTCACCGGTTCTGCGGATGCAATTCTGCAGTCCCTCAACCTGGTGTACGACGAGCAGCCGGATTACATCATCGTGTTCGGTGCGGACCACGTCTACCGCATGGATCCGGAGCAGATGGTGCAGGAGCACATCAACAGCGGCGCTGGAGTGACCGTCGCTGGTCTGCGCGTTCCGCGTCACGAAGCAACGGCGTTCGGCGTGATCCAGGCGGACGATAACAACAAGATCGAGCAGTTCCTGGAGAAGCCTGCGGAGCCGCCGAGCGTGCCGGACGACCCAGAGGTCTCCTTTGCCTCCATGGGTAACTACGTCTTCACCGCGCAGACGCTGATCGACACGCTGAAGGAGGACTCCGAGGACGAGAACTCCAACCACGACATGGGCGGCGACATCATCCCGCGCCTAGTCGACCGCGGGGAGGCATACGTCTACGATTTCTCCAACAACTACGTCCCGGGCGAGACTGAGCGCGACAAAGGCTATTGGCGCGATGTGGGTACCGTTGATGCGTTCTACGAGGCTCACATGGACCTGATCAGTGTGCACCCGGTTTTTAACCTGTACAACCAGCAGTGGCCGATCCACACTGCGGAGACGGGTAACCTTCCGCCCGCGAAGTTTGTCAAGGGCGGTATTGCTCAGTCCTCCATGGTTTCGGCGGGCTGCATCATCTCCGCCGGTACGGTGCGTAACTCCGTTCTGAGCGAGAACGTGATTGTGGAAGAGGGCGCCTCTGTCGAAGGCTGTGTGATCATGCCAGGCGTGCGCATTGGCCGCGGAGCCGTAGTGCGCCACGCAATCATCGACAAGAACGTTCAGGTTTCCGCAGGCGAGATCATCGGCGTGGATCGCGCCCGCGACCAGGATCGCTTCACCATCTCCAAGGGTGGCGTAGTCTGCATCGGTAAGAACGTGGTCGTCTAACGCTGTCGTCGAGTGCGGCCGTAAAAAGCGAACCGCACTGGGAAGAACCGCACCAGGAAAATCTCCGCGCCTTCAGATTGGGCGCGGGGATTTCCGATTAGCTGGTTTTGGTGATCAGCGTGGCGCCGGCGCCAAGGGGGAGACGGGAGACCTTGGCGTTGTCCAGCTCGCGAAAGAATTGATCTGCCTCGCGGGCGCGCACGGTCTGGCGATCGGTGTGGTTATCGTCTCCGACCAGGCCGTCCATCAGGCTGTCCAGCAGGATCAGCAAACCACCGGTGCGCAGGGCTGGAAGGGTGGATTCCACAATGGCCGTGAACTCCTCCGTGGCTGCCTCTGCGACCGCGATGTCGTAGCTATCGTTCGCCAGCCGGCGAATGACGTCCAGCGGTGCACTGGGGAGGAAACGGAAGGTATTGGGACGCTGTCCTGCGTTGGCGAAAGCTTGCTTGGCTAACTGCTGGTGCTGCACCTCCGGCTCGATGCACGTCAGGTGACCTTCTACCTGTGCTGCGTTCAGTCCCTTAAACAGGTGCAGGCCAATCACACCGCTGGCGGGAGAAACGATAATGCCGGTGGGGGTGTGCCCCTGGGCAGCGGCGTTCGCGCCAGCGCGGGTGGCGATGAACTCCAAGAACTCGGCAGTCATCGCATCGGGAGTGAGCAGACCAAACTCTTCTGCTGCCTCTACGGCAGCGGTGGTCACCTCGTCCGGCTCGGTGGTCGCCCGGACGTGCTCACG
Source organism: Corynebacterium sp. ACRQK (assembly GCF_022345965.1). Lineage (GTDB taxonomy): Bacteria > Actinomycetota > Actinomycetes > Mycobacteriales > Mycobacteriaceae > Corynebacterium. The sequence goes on along the minus strand of NZ_JAKRMU010000001.1, from coordinate 541,743 downwards.
GATGGCCTCAATGGGGGAAGATGATGCAGCATTCACGCTTCCACACGATAGGCCAGGAATGCGTTGATGTTGAGCTTGCCCTCGGCATGTCAGGCGGTGGCGTCAAAAATAGAAAAGAGAGTAAACAGAAGTGACCGAAGTGACGAACTTTCTTTGCTCCCCAGATAGGGGTAAAATCCTCACAGGAAACTGCCAGGTGAGCAGCACAACTTTTTGAGGACGATTAGCCATAATTACGGTCATGAACGCAGACCAGAACCCCGTTCCGCGAACCACCGCCGAGTTCGACGCAGGAACGGGTGATCTTCCGACCTGGGGGGAACTGGTCGCAGAGCACGCCGACAGTGTGTACCGCCTGGCCTACCGGCTCGCGGGTAACCAGCAAGATGCAGAAGACCTTACGCAGGATACGTTCATGCGTGTTTTCCGTAGCCTGAAGAGCTACCAGCCGGGAACCTTTGAAGGTTGGCTGCACCGCATCACCACCAACCTGTTCCTCGACATGGTTCGGCGCCGCGCGAAGATCCGCATGGAGGCGCTGCCGGAGGATTACGACCGCATCGAAGGCGGTATCGCCGACCCCGCGGCCACGTTCGAACTCAACAACCTCGACCCGGCACTGGAGCAGGCGCTGGATCAGCTGGCTCCCGAATACCGCGTGGCAGTCGTTCTGTGCGACGGGCTGGGCATGAGTTACGACGAGATTTCTCAAACTCTCGGTATCAAGATGGGCACCGTCCGCTCCCGCATCCACCGCGCCCGCGCGCAACTTCGGGGTAACCTGGAGCGTAACCAAGGCGAACTGGTTTTCACTGGCCAGGCTTAGCGCGGTCTAGGTCTGGCTGAGCTGCTACTGGTAGCTAAGCAGCTTAGAGCGTAACCGCAACTAGGACATGCAGAAAGGCAGGTAGGGCACGTGACATCTTTCGTAGAGAATTTTCCAGGGGAGTTGTCCGTAGACCACCTGTCCACCGAAGCCATCGCCGCGCTGGTTGATGGGGAACTATCCCGCCGAGCCGAACACCGAGCGAAGATCCACCTGGTGCACTGCGAAACCTGCCGTGCGGAGGTGCGCGCTCAACGCAGTGCAGCGCACCGTCTGCGTGAGCACGCCTCGGCGGTGTACACCCCCGGCGGACTGATGGAAAAGCTGCAGCGCATTCCAGACGAGTGCGACGAAGACGAGGCTCCGCACCGCTTCTCCGTCGATGGCTGCCGCCGCCCGGAAACTCTCGTCGACCGCGTCGACCTCCTGCTGAGAAAGCTCCCCTTCCGCGGTAAGTAAAGTGAAAGTCTCTACGGAGTAAGCTAGGTTAGACAGGTGTTTTCCAATGTAGGTTGGGGCGAAGTCCTCGTACTCTTGATCGTTGCGCTATTCCTGATCGGCCCGGAGCGCTTGCCGGGGCTCATCAAGGAAGCCCGCGCAATGCTACTGGCGGTGCGGAAGGCCGTTTCGCAGGCGAAGGAGCAGATCGACGGAGAGCTGGGGGAGGACTTCCGGGAGTTCTCCAAGCCACTGCAGGAGCTCAACTCGGTGCGCCAGATGGGAGCGAAGGGCTTCATCAGCAAGACTCTTCTGGATGATGACGATAGCTTCCTGACCTCCTTCAATGAGACGAAGCAGGATGTGAAGGACACCGTCGATACCGTGCGCAAGCCGAACCTGCGCGAGGCCCTCAAAGCCGACAAGAACAAGAGTTCTGCGGAGCCCCAACCCGCCCCTGCTAGTGGTAGCGCGGATAACGGCGGTATTGCCGTGACCCAGCAGTCCAACGCAGGCGAGTCCCGCTCTAGCCTCGATTCCCCAGTCGCCGAAGCCGCCGAGCAGCTGACGGGTGACGCGGGGAACCCGGACACAGCTAAAGAAAAGCCCTCCGCACCCGGCTACGGGTGGGAGGACGTGACCTAAGCTCTTTGCTCGGGTTTTCCTTCTGCTTCGCCTACTTCTTTGTGACGCCGAGATTCAGCGACTTACCTGCCAGCGAACTGCGGCGCACCGCCAGCTGATCGGCGATCCCACCGAAAGCGATGGTGGCCGGCGAGTTCGGTTCGGACAACACAATTGGGTTGCCCAGGTCGCCGCCGACGCGCAGGTTCGGATCCAGCGGAATCTGGCCCATCAGCGGCACCTTAGCGCCAGTGATCTGGGATAGGCGGTCGGCGACGAACTGGCCACCACCGGAGCCGAAGACCTCCATGCGGGAGCCGTCCGGCATGTCCATCCAGCTCATGTTCTCGATCACGCCGCCGATGCGCTGGCGGGTTTGCTGGGAGATCGAGCCGGCACGCTCAGCAACCTCTGCGGCGGCGGCCTGCGGGGTGGTAACGATCAGCAGCTCGGCATTCGGCACCAGCTGTGCCACCGAGATCGCCACGTCGCCGGTGCCCGGGGGCAGATCCAGCAGCAGGATGTCCAGGTCGCCCCAGAAAACATCAGCCAGGAACTGCTGGATCGCGCGGTGCAGCATCGGGCCACGCCACACGACGGGGGAGTTATCGCCGATGAAGTGGCCGATGGAGATCAGCTTCACGCCGTGCGCTTGCAGCGGCATGATCATCTCGTCCACCTGGTGCGGCTTGTCCGTGGAGCCCATGAGGCCGGGGACGGAGTGGCCGTAAATGTCAGCGTCGATTACGCCGACTTTAAGGCCGCGCTTCTGCAAAGCGACAGCGAGGTTTACGGTGACGCTGGACTTGCCCACGCCGCCCTTACCGGAGGCGACTGCAAATACTCGGGTGGTGGAATCAGCCTGGGCGAAGGGGATCACCGGGTCGGCCGAGTCGCCTCGCACCATCTGGCGGACATTACGGCGCTGCTCATCGCTCATAACGTCGGTGGTGACCGTGACGTTTTCCACGCCTTCGACGGAAGCCGCGGCCTCGCGCGTCTTCTCCGTCAGGTGGTTCTTCATTGGGCAACCGGCGATCGTCAGGTAGATCTCCACGGCGACATCACTACCGTTGATGTCGATGGACTTCACCATGCCGAGATCCGTGATCGTGCGGTTTAGTTCAGGATCCTCTACGCGGGATAGCGCGCTGCGTACAGCGGATTCAGTGACTTGGGACATGATGGGTTTCAGTCTATCGAACGACCGGCGAGACGCTAATTTGGCCTCGCTTGCGGGCGCGCGGGCTAGTCCTCGCGCGCATCCCCGCGGGCTTTTTCGTCACGGCGGGAGTCATCGATCTTGTCGTCGATGCGTCGCAGGATGTCGTTGAGCTCCTCCAGCTCGCGGCGTAGGTAATCGCGCGTGACGGTTTCGCCGACGGCAATGCGCACGCTGGCGACCTCGCGGGCCAGGAACTCCGTATCGGCCTTGGTTTCCGCGGCGCGGCGGCGGTCCTCATCCAGGCTGACGCGGTCGCGGTCATCCTGGCGGTTCTGTGCCAACAGAATCAGCGGCGCAGCGTATGCGGCTTGGGTGGAGAAGGCAAGGTTCAGCAGGATGAAAGGGTAGGGATCCCAGTTCCACCACATGCCGCCCAGGTTCAAAGCGATCCAGGCGATCACGATGACGGTCTGATAGAAGAGATACTTGCCGGTTCCCAGGAAGCGGGCGATGTTCTCGGCTACCCGGCCCACTCCGTCGCCATCCAGGTTGAACTTCTTCTTCTGGCGCGTGGCATCGGTTGGTGTATCGAGATCCGCGCGGGAAAACTTACGAGCCATGGTGTGCCTATGCCTCCTTCACTTCAGACTTAGCCTGTGTTTCCGACGGTGCAGGCGTTGCTGGAGATTCGACGCGCCAGTCTTCCTCACGCCAGTCCTCCGGCAGCATGTGGTCCAGTAGGTCATCGACGCTCACTGCGCCTAGCAGGTGCTGGTCGTGGTCCAGCACCGGGCCGCATACCAGGTTGTATGTCGCAAAGTAACGCGCCGCGGTCTCCTGACTGTCTTCGGCGAACAACGCCGGCAGCTCCAGATCCAGGATGCCGCCGATCAGAGAAGACGGGGGCTCGCGCAGCAACTTCTGCAGGTGGACACAGCCCAGGTACTTTCCCGTCGGGGTCGCCTGGGGAGGACGCACAACAAAGACCAGGGAGGACAGGGACGTCGGCAGTTCTGGGTTGCGCGCGTGGGCGAGAGCTTCGGCGACGGTAGCCTGGGGCGTCAAAATGATCGGCTCGGGCGTCATCAACGCACCAACAGTTTCGGGCGAGAAGTCCATGAGGCGACGGACCGGCTCCGACTCCTCGGGGTCCATCAGCTCCAGCAGGACGTCAGAGGTGTCCTCCGGCAGCTCGGACAGAATATCGGCGGCATCGTCCGGATCCATCTCCTCCAGAACGTCCGCGGCACGTTCGATGTTCAGGTGTTCAAGAATCGCCGCCTGATCGTCGTCCGGCATCTCCGCCAGCACATCCGCCAGACGCTCATCGTCCAGCTCGGAAGCGATCTTGTTGCGTCTCGCATCGTCCATCTCCACCAGGGCGTTCGCCACGTCGGCGTTGCGCATCTGCTGGAACGAGGCGATGAGCTCGGCATCCTGGTTCACCGCGCCCGTGCCCGAGGCGTGGAGCCCCTGAATGTGCTCGATAGGGATGATGTCGATTGACGTTTTACGCCCAAGGCGGCTGCGTTGGGTCACAGCCAGATTGCGGATCTTCCATTCCCGGCGACGGCTACGGGTCAACTCCACGTCCGTGATTTCCACAACCTTGCCGTGCAGATCCTCGTGCCCCGGATCGTCGGTGTGCACCTTCGAACCAACGAGGTCCTCGAAGATCGTCAGTTCCCCGGAGCGGGACTTAAAGGGGCGCAGGTTCACGGAACTGGACGTGGTGGTGATGTCCGTGCCGGTGATCGTTGCGATGCGGAGCATAGGGAGGAAGATCTTGCGCTTATTCGCAATCTCCACTACCAAGCCCAAGGCAGTCGCATTGTCGCCGTGGATGGTGATGACGACATCGCGGACACGGCCGACGGACTCGCCATCCGGCCCCAGCACGACAAGGCCGGCCAAACGTCCTGCATAAACACGACTAGTACTCATGGGTACTTAGGTTACTTCATCGCCCTCACGGGGTAGAATGTGGCGAGTTAGAAGGCTTACAGCGAACGAAAGGGGCAAGGTAGAGATGCGAATGCTGGGCAGGCGGAACGTGGCGTCAATAATCGCGACAGCGACCTGCCTGGCAGCCATCGGTGGCCTGACGGCCTGTGCCGAGGAACAGCCCGAGCCCTTCCTGATTGGAGTGCCGGAAAAGCATGTGGGGCACGCGCCGATGCCCGAGCGCTACTCCGAGGCCTTCGGACGCTACCTGGTGCGAGAACTCAATGGTGATGATCGCAAGGGGGAGCGTCAGCCGGTGCCCGCGGACCAACGGACACGGCAGCTACGCACCGGGGAGATAGACGCAACTTTCGGCTGTACGGGAGAGCTGCTAGACCTGCTGGACCGCAACCGGGCGATGGAACTGCGACATGAGCTGAAGAAGGAAGGCGGGGAAGGCGGTAGCGGGGAAAAAGTGGATGAGAAGTACCTCGTCTACGACGAATTGCTGAGTTCACTGCCGCAGGAAGTTGGAGCGACCTTGCCCGGGGATGCCACCCCATGTGAGGATAGTTCGCTACCGCAGAACGCAGTGGTGCTTTATGCGAAGCGGGTGGTTGGGCGCGATAAACTCCGAAAATTGAACTCCGTTGCGTTGGGGACGTCGATGGAGATGCTCGGGGCCTAAACGCAAAAGAGAAAGAGCCCGCCACTTAAACCTTGGAGGTTTGTGGCGGGCTCTTGGCCAGCTTAGGCGCTAGCGCGGGACTAGCGCCTGGCGGGGGATCGCTTTACTCGAAAGCCTCCTCCAGCAGCTGCTTCTGCTCCAGCTGGTGCACCTTCGCAACACCGGTGGCGGTGGAGGACTGTGCTCGGCGGGATACGCGCTTCAGCTGGATACCCGGGATGTGCTCCGGTAGCTGCAGAGCCAGGAACGGCCACGGGCCCTGGTTGGCCGGTTCGTCCTGAACCCAGCGCACCTCTGCGTTCGGGTAGTTATCCAGCGCATCCTTGATGCGGTTGAACGGAATCGGGTGCAGCATTTCCACACGGACGATGGCGACATCGTCGCGGCCGTCTGCCTGGCGCTTCTTCTCCAGGTCCCAGTAGATCTTGCCCGAGCACATCAGGACGGTCTTGACGTTCTCGTTCTTACCATTCTGGTTCGGATCGTCGATCACGGACTGGAACTTCTTCACCTCGGTGAAGTCCTCCACAGAGGAAACAGCCATCCTGTTGCGCAGCATCGATTTCGGGGTGAAGATAACCAGCGGGCGCTTCAGAGAGCCCAGAGCGTGGCGACGCAGCAAGTGGAAGTAGTTTGCCGGGGTAGAAGGCTGGGCGATGGTCCAGGAGCCCTCAGCCGACATCTGCAGGAAACGCTCGATGCGGGCGGAGGAGTGGTCCGGACCCTGACCCTCGTAGCCGTGCGGCAGCAGCAGCACCAGGGAGGAAATCTGACCCCACTTGGCTTCTCCGGAGGAGACGTACTCGTCGAGGATGGTCTGGGCGCCGTTGGCAAAGTCGCCGAACTGAGCCTCCCACGCCACCAGGGCATCCGGGTTACCCACGGAGTAACCGTACTCGAAGCCCATTCCCGCGTACTCGGTCAGAGCGGAGTTGTAGGCTTCGAAGCCACCGCCCTTGCCGGACTCGCGTGCCAGCTCTTCCAGCGGGCTGTAGCGGTCGTGGTCGGTGTGGTCGAAGAGCACAGCGTGACGCTGGGTGAAGGTACCACGCAGGGAATCCTCACCGACCAGGCGCACGAGCTTGCCACCGTGAACCAGGGAGCCGAATGCCAGTAGCTCGGCGAAGCCCCAGTCGATCTTTCCGTTACGGGACATTTCCTTGCGACGCTTGATCACTGGCTGCACGCGCGGGTGCGGGGTGATGTGCTCCGGAATGTCAGCGAACGCGTCGCCGATGCGCTCAACGAGCTCACGATCCACGGACGTATCCAGGCCGTGCGGCAGATCCTGGGAGCCGGTAATGCCGCTTTGTTCCTTCGGCGTGGCACCCTTTTCCGCCTCGCGCACCTGGGTGAACACGGTCTCCAGCTGCTCGTGGAAGTCGCGCTGCACGCGCTCGATGTCTTCCTCGGTCAGGTCGCCGCGACCCAGCAGGGTCTCGGTGTACTGATCGCGGGAGCTCTTCGTCTCGCCAATCAGCTTGTACATCAGCGGCTGGGTCATCGACGGATCGTCGGCCTCGTTGTGGCCGCGACGGCGGTAGGTAACCAGGTCGATGAATACGTCCTTGCCGAAGCGGTTGCGGTAATCCACAGCCAGGTTTGCAACCCACACGACTGCCTCTGGGTCGTCGCCGTTGACGTGGAACACCGGGCAGTCGAAGCCCTTAGCCAGGTCGGTGGCGTAGTGGGTGGAACGGCCGGCATCCGGGGTGGTGGTGAAGCCGATCTGGTTGTTCACGATGATGTGGATGGTACCGCCGACCTCGTAGGCTTCCAGGCGAGCCAGGTTGATGGTCTCCTGCACAATACCCAGGCCGGTGAAGGCAGCGTCGCCGTGCAGCAGCAGTGGCATGACGGTGTGCTTTTCGTGCAGCTGGTCCTGCTTGGCGCGGGCGATGCCCTCCATGACTGGGTTGACGGCCTCCAGGTGGGAGGGGTTGGCCGCCAGGTAGATGTCGATCTCGTTGTCACCGAACATCTGGTGGTAGTGGCCCTGCTGACCCAGGTGGTACTTCACGTCGCCGGAACCGCCAGCGGCGCCCGGATCGATGTTGCCCTCGAATTCGGTGAAGATCTGTGCGTAAGGCTTGCCCACGATGTTGGCCAGCACGTTCAGGCGGCCACGGTGCGGCATGCCGATAATGACCTCGTCCAGGGCTGCGTCGGCAGCGCGGTCGATGGCGGCATCCATCATCGGGATTAGGGTCTCGGCACCCTCCAGAGAGAAGCGCTTCTGGCCGACGTACTTGGTCTGCAGGAAGTTCTCGAAAGCCTCGGCGGAGTTCAACTTCTGCAGGATGTACTTCTGTTGTGCCGGGCTGAATCCCTCCTGGCCAGCCTCGATGCGCTCCTGCAGCCAGGTGCGCTCTTCGGCGTCCAGAATGTGGGTGTATTCCGAGCCAACCTTGAGGGTGTAGGCCTTGCGCAGGTGGGCAAGAACCTCACGCAGCGTCATGGTTTCGCGACCGGCGAAACCACCAACGTGGAAGGTGCGATCGAAGTCCCAGAGGGTCAGGCCGTGGGACTCGATGTCCAGGTCGGAGTGGTCCGGGATAGGTAGACCCGGCTGCGTCCACTGCAGCGGGTTGACGTTGGCGATCAGGTGGCCGCGGGAGCGGTAGGCCTCGATCAGCTGCATCACACGGGTGGACTTGTCTACGCCGATGTTCGGCAGGTCCTGGCTCCAACGGGTCGGAGCGTAGGGCACGCGCATGGCGTGGAAGATCTCGTCCCAGAACTCGTCGTTGATCAGCAGGCGGCTCATGGTGCGCAGGAACTCGCCGGACTCTGCACCCTGGATGATGCGGTGGTCATAAGTGGAGGTGATGGTCACCAGCTTGCCGATGCCCATCTCGCCCAGGCGATCCTCGGATGCGCCCGCGAACTCGGCGGGATAGTCCATGGAGCCCACGCCAATGATGGCGCCCTGGCCCTTTGTCAGGCGCGGCACGGAGTGGCGGGTGCCGATGCCGCCCGGGTTGGTCAGGGAGATGGTCACGCCGGTGAAGTCGTCCATCGTCAGCTTGCCTTCGCGGCCGCGGTGAACAACGTCCTCGTACTTTTCCACGAACTCGCCGAAGGACATGTTCTCGGCTTCCTTGATGGCTGCAACCACCAGGGAACGCTGACCGTTCTTGCCCACCATGTCGATAGCCAGGCCCAGGTTGATGTGCTCCGGGGTAACGAGGGTCGGCTTACCGTCGACAACCTCGTAGGAGTTGTTCATATCCGGGTGAGCCTTGACTGCCTGCACCAGGGCGTAGCCGATGATGTGAGTAAAGCTAATCTTGCCGCCGCCGCGTGCACGCAGGGTTTCGTTGACCATCGCGCGGTTTTCGAACATCAGCTTCGCCGGCATATCGCGCACGGACGTAGCCGTCGGGATCTCCAGGGAAGCGTCCATGTTCTTAACTACGGCCCTTGCGGCGCCCTTAATGGGGGACTCGCCGGGTTCTGGCGCCTCTACCGGCTGCTTCGGAGTAGGCGGAGCGGTGCGCTTCGGGGTGGGCTTTACGCTGCTGTCCTGGTTTTGGGATGCAGAGCCCTTAGGCTGCTTGCCACCCGCCGTCGTATCCCGGGTGGGGGTGACGGTGTTCTTGGTGGAGCTTTGGCCGCCCGTGGTCTTTTGTGCTCCGTTGTCCGTCGCAGCCTGGGTTTTGCTCGACGAATTTACCGGAGAGGAATTTTTCTCAAAGTAATCGCGCCATTCAGCGTCGACAGACTTTGGGTCTTCCTTGTACTGCTGGTACATCAAATCGACCAGCCACTCGTTTTGACCGAAATTTGCGCTGCTCACAGCAGGTCCTCGCCTCTTTCCTTTATGACTTTAAGTCTCGTCGTTCCACCCTACTACAAACCCGTTGTGGGTCTTGGTGCGGCATTCCACAATTCGGCATATGGGCCGTCGTTTTGTAGTAGGTTGTTATGTTCGCCTATTTCGACGATACGGCCGTGGTCCATTACGACGATTGTGTCGGCTCGGGCGGCAGTGCGCAGCCGGTGCGCGACGATGAGTGCGGTACGGTCGCGGGTCACGCGGTTGATCGCTTCGATGATCTGCGCTTCCTCGTCGTCGCTGATGTTGGCCGTCGCCTCGTCTAACAACATGATGGCCGGCCGGATGTATTCCGCCCGTGCTAGCGCGATCATGTGTTTTTGCCCAGCCGAGAGCGTGCTCGTTCCGGGGAAGACGCGGGCGCTTAGCCCGCCGGGTATGGTCTGCAGGATCTTTTCGCCGCCAATTCGCTTTACGGCCGCCTGCACCTGGGCTAGGTCGGTTTTGCTCGTTTCGTCTGCGCCATAAGCGATGTTCTCGGCCACAGTTCCGGCGAACAAATACGGCTCTTGAGGCACCGTGCCGATGCAGCGCCGCCAGCCGCGCACATCGAAAGCTCGGATATCTGTGCCGTCCGCCCTTATCGTCCCCTCCGTGGGATCCATGAACCGGTTTATTAGCCGCAGCAGGGTGGTTTTGCCCGCGCCCGTTACACCGACCACTGCTGTTGTGCCGCGGAAAGTGTGGGCGATATCTAGGGTGGGCTCGGCGTTTTCACTCTGTTCGCCTTGTTCGCTGTGCTTGCTTGGTTTGTCGCTTCTGTATTTATATATGACGCCCTCACACCCAATCGCCGGGCCATTCACGAAAGCCGGTACTTCTCCGTCTGCTACTGCGGTGATTGCCGGGCGTTCGTTAAGTAGTTCGCGGATCCGGGAGGCACTGACGCTGGCTTGCTGGAACTGATCGAATACTTGGGAAAGCTGTTGAATCGGGCCGAAGAGCATTGTCAGGTAGAGGCTGAATGCAACCAGCGCGCCCTCGGAGGTCTGGCCATTGGCAATGAGGGTTCCGCCGGCACTGAGTATCGCGGCCTGCGCGAGCTGAGTGAGCAGATTAATGCCGGGAAAATAAAGGCTTACCGCTGTTTGGGAATGGGTGCGCAGGCGGAGGTATTCACGGGATTCGTTATCCAGGCGAGCCTGCAATGCCGCAGCGTAGCCGAAAGCTTGGCCAGTGGGCAGTCCCATGAGAGCTTCCTGGAACGTGGCATTGACTTGGCTGATCTGGTTTCTTGCCCGGGTGTAGAGGCGATGGGAAATCATGCGGAATATCACCGTCGCCACCACGATCACGGGTAAGAATAGCGCGACTATTCCAGCCAGCGTGAGATCAGTGCTGATAAGCATTCCAAGGATGCCTAAAGCCAGGGTGGCCGACACGATTGTTTGGGAAAGCCCAGACTGCAGGAAGTTCGAAAGAGAGTCGATGTCGGTCGTGAGGCGGGTCATGATCCTGCCGCTCGACTGGCGGTGGAACCACAGAAGATCCATCCTGGTGATGTGTCGGAACAGCCGGTTTCGCAAGGTGAAAATCAGCCTTTCACCAGTCAGCGTGGTGAGCACGGTATTGGCGCTCTGTGCGCCCCACGAAAGCGCCACTACGAGCAGGGCGGCTCCACAAGTGATCCACAGTGCCCCCATATCGTTGTTCGCCACTCCGCCGTCGATGGCGTGGCGGATAAAGGTGGGCAGGGCGATGTCGGCGGCGGAGGAGAGGAACAGCGTGACGACCACCGCTGCGATGAGACCGGGCACCATGGCGAACAGGGTGCGCAGGCGGAAGCTTCCGCTGTCGTTGAGGTCCGCGATTCGAGGTTCTACGGATGGGTGACTCGCGGGGTCGGCAGCACCGTCGGAGACAGGGGCGGTTTCGGCTGCGACTGAGGCTGATTCAGCCGCAACCGTCGGCAGTGCTGCAGGCAGGGATATCGTCTGGTCCGGATCGCGGAAGCCACCGTCCGCGCGGTGGCTTATGTAAATCACCGTAGGCTGGGACACCGCGGCGCGGAGGTTAGCCAGGATCCGAGCCTCGGTGGCCTGGTCGATGGCCGAGGTAGCGTCATCGAAAATTATCGTGTGCGGGGCTCGCAGTAGCACGCGTGCGATGGCAATACGCTGGCGCTGCCCGCCGGATAGTGTGATGCCGCGCTCGCCGACGACGGTATCCAACCCGCCCGCTTCGCAGATGAAGTGATCGGCACAGGCCAGCCGAGCGGCTTCCCAGACCTTTGCGTCCGTGGCCGAGTATCCAAGCAGAATGTTTTCCCGAATCGTCCCGGAGTAAAGGAACGCCTCGTCCATCACCAGCGCTGGCCGGCCGGATTCTCGCACCTCCAGCAGCGGGATCGGTGTGCCATCGCCGGAATTCATCACCTGGATGTCCGCCGCATCCTGGGTGTTCAAGCCAGCCAAGGCGTGGGCTAGGCGGGTCTTTCCCGAAGCCACTGGGCCTTCCACGATCGTCGTACTCGACGGTGGGATGTTCAGCCGAATCGGGGGCTGCCCCGGGCTGATGGATACGCTGCCGAAAAACCCCATGGGGGCGCGCACAGAAGTGGTGCCGGTGGGGCGCGGCGGGGCGTCAATAATCTCGAAAATGCGATCCGCACACGGTTGGGTGATGTGCACATTGACCAGCATCCCCGCCGCCATGCGAGTAAGACGGGCGAGCATCGTGATGAACGTGGAGACCGCCAGGAAGTCACCAACACTGATCGCATCGTGCATGGCCAGCCAGCCGCCCAGTGCAATCGCCGCCACCAACGCCACGTTTGGCAGGGCGGAAAGTGCAGGTTGGAATATTGCACTGAGCTTGCCTACGCGCATGTTTATGCCATACTGCCGGGCGGATTCCCGCCGGTAGCGGCCGATTTCGCGTGGCTCCTGAGCGAAGCTCTTCATCACCTGTACGCCGGAAACAGTGCGCTCAACCTGCTCTGCTACCACCGCCGCCTGGCGCTGCGAAGCCAAGGACGGGCCGTATAGTTTCTTGCGCGAAGCATAAGCCACGGTGAGGAGCAGCGGGATCTGTACCGCAATAATCCCGGCGATGGGCGGAGAAATCCACAGCACCACGGCGAAGATCAGCACTAGCTCGAGCATGCTGGAAGCCATCAGTGGGAGCATCGCGACCATGCCCTGCACCTTCGTCAGGTCCGTGATGGTGCGCGAAATCACCTGGCCGGTGCCGAAAGACCGCGCTGCGTTCTCGTCGACCGCCTGGATCGCCGCAAACATCCGGGTGCGCAGGCTGTGCTGAGCGCGCACACTAAACGTGCCAGATAGAAAACGCCGCAACGCCTGCGTAACGAAACGCGCGCAGGCTACCGCCACCAGCAACCCGATCGCGCGCGTACTGCCATCCACGGACGCGCCCGCGAGCAGTGGCAGTAGCAACTCAATGGTGGGCAAGAGCACGGAGAAAACCACCACGGCGGTGAATAGCCACCGGTGGTGCCGGGCGGATTCTCGGATGATTCTGAGCACGCCGATGATTTTAACGCGGGGGTTGGACATCCCCCGGCGAGCTAGAAGATCTCGTCGGCCTCGCGGATGAAGACGTGCACGTTGTCGATCATGCGCTCCGCGATCTTCCGGTTGGCCTTAGCTCCCAGGTAGGCGCCGACGCCAAACGGCAGAACTTTCTTAAACATTGCGCCGCCGAAGCTTTTGCGCACCTGGCGAAATGCGAAGCGTCCGAGGATGTTGTTGGCCTGCTTTAACTCGACGGAACTGGTTTTGCGCAGTTTGCGCGCACCTCGCAGCCGGTTAGCTGCCTGCAGCGAGCTTAAGGTGCGGTCCTCGGCCAGTGCCTGTACCAACTCCTTGGCCGTAGCCCCGGAGATCGCCAGATACACCACCGCACGGCGCGTCTCTTCCTTGGAAATATCGATGCCATTCAACTCTGCTGATGCCAGGGCGTAAAGTGCACAAACCTCAATGAGCAACGCGGATTCCGCGGCAATTCCCGCCAAGGAGAGCAAAGTACCCACGCCCGGAACGGCGGCCACGCCACCGGTGCCCGCGCCGGAACCCGTGGCCAGATTCTTAAAGTGCGTGTCCAGAATTTCCTGTCGGCGCTGCGGCGTGGCGTCACCATGCTTCTGCTCAATCTTTGCCACATAGGACCGGATCAGCGGCTCCTGGATAGAGACCGTGCGGTCGATGGCTCCGAAGAAGCGGCGAGCGATTGGGCCGGAGGGGTACGGTGCATGCCGAGCCTGCTGAATGAGATCAGTGGTAGCCGTGGCCTCGTCGCGCGGTTGATTGGACGTGCCGAAGTTGAGAATTCCCATGGGCACCAACAGTAGGGCAAAAGTTCGCCGATGGTAGGGGATGCGCTTGCCCGACCGTCGGTAGGCGCTAGTGCTTAGGATAGTGAAATGATGAATCAGGATGGCGTACGCGTAGAGACCACGGGCGGATTCGTCCGGGGCGTCCGGGTCGATGGCGTGCGGACGTGGCGCGGCATTCCATTCGGCTCCGCGGAACGCTGGAAAGCCCCACGTCCAGTGCGCTGGCAGGGGGAGTGGCCAGCGGAAGAGTACGGAAACGTCGCTCCACAGACGGCTTACAACTGGAAAGACGAAGTCATCGGCGACGAGGACTGCCTGAACCTAGATATCGTCCGGCCAGACACCGACGCCAAGTTGCCAGTTGTGGTGTTCCTGCACGGTGGAGGGTTCTTCGCCGGGGCCTCCCACACGGCAGTACTGCGGGGGCATAACTTCGCCAAAGAATTGGACGTAGTGTACGTCGCTTTGAACTTCCGGCTCGGCGCGCTGGGGTATGTGGATATGAGCTCCCTGGACGTCCCCGACACCGCCGGGTGCGAACCCAACCCCGCGACCCGCGACCAGATCCTGGCGCTGGAATGGGTGCGGAAGAACATCGCGGGCTTCGGGGGCGACCCGGCCAATGTGGTTCTAATGGGTGAATCCGCAGGCGGGACTTCCGCTGCCACTTTGATGACCATTCCCGCTGCACGGGGTCTCTTCCACCGGGTAATTCTGCAGTCGGCACCCGTGATGAGCGTGCACACCAACGCTCAGTCGAACCTATGGGCACGCAAACTCACGCAATATTCCGGACTGGTTCCGCGCACGACGTCCATCGCCGAACTACGCGCTTTGCACTTCGCCGACGTGGTGCGCGCTGGGCAGCAGATGCTGTGGCGGGGTGGCGGACTACGGGAAATGAATATGGCCTTTGGCATCGCCATCGACGGTGAACTTCTTTCGGACCACCCTTTGGGAATCTTCGAGCGTGCCGAGCATCGGCAGATCCCGCTGCTCATTGGCACTAACAATGACGAACTGTCGGCCGCACAGGTGCTGTTCTTTTCTAAGACTGCTCGGATAAAGGCGGCCCGGACAATGCTGCGTGCCCACGATCCGGCGCTGGCCGAACAGATCGAGACCGCCTACGGGGACATTGGGCGCCGCGGGGTTTTTGCGCAAATGCTCACCGACGCCGTGTTCTGGGCGCAGTCCATCCGGCTCGCCGATTTGCACCAGGCGGCCGGGGCACCCGTATGGATGTATCGCTTCGACTATACCCCCGCGATGTTGCGGCGGCTCGGGGTGGGGGCGATGCATTCGATGGAGCTGTCGGCTCTTTTTGGTGACGCCAAGTCCTCGAAGGCCAGCTTCGTTTTAGGCGGGGAGATGGCTGTGGTCTCTGAACACATGCAAAGGGCCTGGAAGGCGTTTATCTGGGATGCCAACCCGGGGTGGGCGCCTTACACATTAGAAAACCGGGCGACGCAGGTGTTTGAGCGGGAAGTGAGGCTGGAGGAAGATCCCCGTGCGGAGTTTCGCCGGGTATGGGAGAAGTTCGACATGCGGGGCTGGGAGGGCGACGAGAGCTCCGTGGCGATGCCTAGGCCCGGGCGCTAGTTCTGGTGTGAGATAGCGACGGACTATACGGGTCCACAAGGGGGGCTCACGGTGGGCTCATGAGGTGGAGAGGCACCCAATTGGTTTTGCATGGAGACGTGTTGTCCGGGATCGGGTTACTATGGTGCCCAAGTCTCGGAATGCACGTTCGCTTCGGACTGAAACACCTCATAAAACACTAGGAAATACTAGGGAGACGTTGGCTGTGGGTTTCTACGAGGACATTGCTCAGGCGCTGGATACTGAGGGTATTGAGTCGCGAGTAAACGACGACATGTTGTTCGTACCGATCGCTCCGGAACTGGAGATTCATTTCCAGCAGATCGAGCAAACGAGCACCACGGCGGGGATTAACTCAGCGAATGTGTTCATGGCCAAGGGGGAGCTCGACGAGGTCGCAGGTATTGAAGAGTTCGAGGACACTCTGGTCGGCGTGGTGTTTTCCGTTGAAGCCGCCGTTGCAGTGGTGGCACAGTACATCGCGACTGACCAGTGCATTACCGTGTTGCACGATTTGCTGGAAGGCACCGACGATCGCATCTCCGACCTCGAGTTTGAGCAAGATCTTATTGAGCCGATGCTGGTGCGCGCAGAGGTGGGCAACGGTTCCCTCATCACAGTGATGCTGGGATCCGGTACTGATGAACCCGAAGCGACCGTGACGTTTGTGACCTTCGGCGAAGAGTACGACGAGCTTGTAGCCCAAGCTGAGGCTGAGCTGGATAGCGACGAGACCCTCAGTGACTTCGAGCGCGAAGTGATGTACCAGAACGTCCTTGAGGACGCCGCCGAGATGACCCAAGAGGTTCTGGAACTGGGCACGTTCACGGACTTTGATCAACTCTTTGACGCCTTAGCGGTCGCACAAGTGCAGGCTACCGAGTGGGAAGAGCTGTTGGTCCCGCTGGAGGACGAGTTCGATTACTACGACGAAGAGTTTGACAACGAGGACGCAACAGAGGACGAGGGCTAGCTCAGGCGGCGTGGGGAGCCGGAGCGTTGCTGGCCTGCAGATCCTCCTGCGTCACCAACGCGTGCCATGTCAGGCCGACCTGAGCCTGGTGGTGGCGATCCCGAAATTCCTGCGGATCTTCCCGCACCGTCCACGCTTGGCCCAGGATGAGCTCTAGCAAGCGGATGGATTCATGGTGCATCCAGCGCGGACACTCCACGGATACCGTGACCAGGAACAAATCCTGCCCCTCGGGTGCCTGTTGACCGCTGAGCCTGGACCACAGCAGCGGAGTCATTCGCCGTCGTGAAACATGCACTAACGCGGTGGAATCGCCGGCCTCCACAGCGAAACGAGGTGCCTGCCAGCCGGGAGTGATGCGGATTAGGCTGCGCGGATGACGCAACATAGCGCGCGCCTCTACCGCCGCACGGTGGGGCTCGCTCAGAGCGAAACTCCGCAGAGAAGGCGGGGTAGCGTCCGTGCGCCGGGGTGCCGGACGCCCAGCGACTGGGCGGGGAACCGTTGCTCGCCGAGTGGTGATGCGGGACTTCATGGTTGCTCACTTCCTTACATGAATGTTCTTAGATTGAGTGTTCTTGTGTTGATCAGTTGTGGCGGACCTCCATTGAAGAGCCCCGCCACCAGTGGTCTGCGTTCAGGGATTCAGAGTAGGCAACGGGTTGGACACGGGTGGCGTCATTAAGAAAATAATAGAACACATAATCGAATAAGGGAAGGTGTTGCGAGCGACCGTACGCAATAGTCTGTGCGATAGCATGGGCACAGTAGGTGCGCGAGCGCAGGCAGAAACAGCAGGCCGGTAAAGACAGGTTAGGGAGCAGCGACATGGCGGAAAACGAAGCCAATGTAGCCATCGTAGGAGGCGGGCTAGCCGGACTCGCCGCAGCACGCACCCTGCACAAGAGTGGCATGAACTGCACTGTCTTCGAAGCCAGCGACGGTCTAGGTGGGCGTATGCGTAGCCAAAAGATCGACGGTGTGATCATCGACAACGGACTGCAGACCTTCAACTCCTGGTACCCGGCGGTGAAAGAAATCCTGCAGCCAGGGGAGTACGCCGCGCTGGGGATCCGCTACTTCCAGCCAGCAATCCAAACGCTCACAGACGACGGGTTGGCGCTGATCTGCGACCCGATCCGAGCACCGCATCTAATTCCCAATCTCATGCGCTCGAAGGCGCGCAGCGCTCTATCCTTCCGAGATCTATTAGCCCTTCGCCGCTGGCTAAAGTCCGAGCTATCCCACCGCTCTAGCCTGGAACTGCGCAGCATCAAGCAGAAACACATTGACGAGGATGTGAAGGCCTGCGAATCGCTGGACCAGCGGGGTGTGCACCGACGCACTCGCGCCGTGGCGATTGACCCGTTGTTGCGCGCATTCCTGTTCGACGCTGAAAGCGAGTCTTCCGCGATTTTCGCCAAGTGGATGGTCGCCACGATGCTGCGCGGCAACCTGGCTGTGCTGGAAAACGGTATGGGCGAACTCTCGGCGGCGCTCGCTCGCGTACCGGGGGTAGAGTTCCATCTGAACTCGCTCGTGACCGCCATCGAGGAGGATCATTCCGGGGTAAAAGTGACGGTCAACGGGGCGGAGACCGAACACTTCTCGCATGTCATCGTAGCTGTCGATCCGCAGCGGGAAACCGAGTTGCTGGGGTCGCCGGAAGTGCCCACGACCAGCGTTTCTTCCTGGTGGTTCGTCTCAGACGAGCCGGTGATGGACGAGGGGTTGCTGACCGTGGATGGCACTCGCAGCACCCCAATTACATCAGCCACGGAGGTCACCGCCGCCGCCCCGAGCTATGCGCCTGGCAGGCATCTGGTGGCAGCTAACCACGTGCACCCGCGCGGTTCCAACCCCGCCGAGGAGCCGTCGGTGGCTGATGTGCAGCGCGGTTTGGGCTCGCTGTTCGGTGTAGATTCTTCCGGTTGGGAACTGGTTACGGAGCAGAAGTTTATTGACGCCATCCCGCTCATCCTCCCTCAAAGCTTGCAACGCATAGGCAAGGAATTGGGGGAGCGGGAACTTCAAGGCAGTCGTATTGCCCTAGCCGGCGCCCAGCACGCTACGCCGAGCATCGATGGTGTGCTGCGTAGTGGGCAGCGGGCAGCGAATCACGTTATCGCCCAGCTTGACCAGTAGCTTGCGCTGTCGGCGACGAGACCCCCGGGGGGATTGTCCGAGTATTTCCATGAATCGCTTTATCGGTCAAGGCAGCGTAAGCTTGGGCAACGATGAGTGATACTGAAAACGTCACCGGCGACGTAAACCAGCCGGTTAATGACGAGTCGGTATCTCAGAATGAACTGCAGGGTGGCATCACGGAGAATTCTTCCCAGGATTCTGCCGTGGAGAATCAAGAGCCACGAGATGTGACTAATGAGGCAGTGGAGTCTGAGAACGCCGAAGCGAAAGTTCCAGAAAAAGAAAACCAACAGGGCGAAGAGCGGCAGCCCTCTTTCGACGGGCTGGGATTGCCCGAAAATGTATTAGCTGCAGTCAAGAAGGTCGGCTTCGAAGTACCTTCCCCAATCCAGGCAGAAACCATTCCGGTGCTGATGAAGGGGCACGATGTGGTCGGCCTCGCACAGACCGGTACCGGTAAGACGGCCGCGTTTGCGTTGCCGATTCTGTCGCGCATTGACGTGTCGAAGCGTCACCCCCAAGCCCTCGTATTGGCGCCGACGCGCGAGCTTGCATTGCAGGTTGCCGAGAGCTTCCAATCCTTCTCTGAGCACGTGGGCGGCATCCACGTGCTGCCGATCTACGGTGGCCAGGCTTACGGCGTGCAGCTGTCCGGCCTGCGCCGAGGTGCCCACATTGTGGTCGGCACACCCGGCCGTGTGATCGACCACCTGAGGAAGGGCAGCCTGGATATTTCCGAGTTGCGCTTCATGGTGCTCGACGAGGCCGACGAGATGCTGAACATGGGCTTCCAGGAGGATGTCGAGCGCATCTTGGAGGATACCCCCAGTGAGAAGCAGGTTGCCCTGTTCTCTGCGACGATGCCCTCCGGCATTCGCCGCCTGTCGAAGCAGTACCTGAACGAGCCGCAGGAAATCACGGTTAAGGCCACCCAGCGGACTAGCGAAAACATCGAGCAGGATTATCTGCTGGTCAGCCATCGCGACAAGCTGGACGCGCTGACTCGCATCCTCGAAGTCACCGAGTTTGAGGCCATGATCATGTTCGTGCGCACGAAGAACGAGACCGAGGAGCTGGCGGAGCGCCTGCGTGCCCGCGGTTTCAACGCGGCCGCCATCAATGGCGATATTCCGCAGAACTTACGTGAGCGTACTGTGGATCAGCTTAAGGATGGCCGCCTGGACATCCTCGTGGCCACCGACGTTGCCGCCCGTGGTCTGGATGTCGACCGCATCACCCACGTGTTCAACTACGACATTCCGCACGATACCGAGTCCTATGTGCACCGCATTGGCCGCACGGGCCGTGCAGGTCGTAAGGGTCGCGCTATTTTGTTCGTGACGCCCCGTGAGCGCCGCCTGCTGAAGACTATCGAAAGGGCAACCAAGTCTCGGTTGAATGAGATTGAGCTGCCGACGGTGGACGCGGTGAACGAGGCTCGCAAAGAGAAGTTCAGCGACAGCCTGACGGAGTCCCTGGCGGACCCGCAGATCGGCATCTTCCGTGACCTGGTGAAGGAATACGCGGATTCCAATGAAGTGGAGCTGGCGGACATTGCGGCGGCTCTGGCAGCTCAGCTGCAGGCCGGCGAGGACTTCCTGATGAAGGAGAAGCCGAAGGAGGAGCGCCCGCGCCGCCGCGATCGCTATGGTGACGACAATCGCAGCGGAGGCGGAGCATACAAGCCCTTCGACGAACGCTTCAATAAGGAAGCTCCGCGCATCACGGATCACAACGGTAAGGAGCTGGCAGTGTACCGCCTGTCGGTGGGCCACCGTCAGCGTGTGCGCCCGGGAGCCATCGTCGGCGCCCTGGCCAACGAGGGTGGCATGAACTCCCGGGACTTCGGTCGCATCAGCATCTTCGCGGAGCATTCCCTGGTGGAGCTGCCGGCGGATCTGCCGATGGAGGTTTTCCACGCGCTGGATCAGACCCGCGTGTCTGGCCAGCTGATCAACATTGAGCCGGATCCGGGTGCCCCGGCTGGCCGCCCGGGCAGCCACAAGCGCCAGCACCGAAATGACCGCGGGGATCGCGGCGGACGTGGAGATCGTGGCGGACGCAACCGCTTCGACGATCGCGATGATCGTGGTGGCCGTGGCGGACGCAACCGCCGGGATGATCGTGGAGATCGGAACGATCGTGGTGGTCGTGGCGAGCGGGATTTCAAGTCTGACCGCAGGCACCGTGGGGGCCGCCGCTAGCGGCAACGTCCACGCAAATAAAAACGCACCCCGGGCCCGGGGTGCGTTTTTGTGTACCCGCGATTTTATTCGCGGGTTGTAATTAAAGCTTTAAAAGCTTCGGGCATTAGATGAACATCAGGATCGCCGTAACCAGCCACAGCAGGTTGAAGATGCCCGCGAACATTGCCGCCTGCCCCGGGATCTTGGAGGTGTCCGCATTTGCGGCCTTGGCGGCCTCTGATTCGGAAGCCGGAGCATCACCGGCCTCGACAGCGTTCAGTGCAACCAGACCCTGGCGCTGACGGGGGATAACCAGAGCAATCAGAACACCCCAAGCAGCGATGGCCAGCAGCAGGGCGAAGTGCAGCGCGGTGTTCTTCATTGCGCCGTCCACGACGAAGAATGCGATGAGGCCCAGTACCGGTACCAGCAGGGAAATGAAGCCATAAGAGCGGGTAATGCGGTGTATCAGTCGCAGGGCGCCTACAGCTGCTGGGTCACCGGACTGTGCCTTGCGGAACTGGGGAGCGTACATGGAGGAAGCGATAGCAACGGGGCCGATCAACAGGATCGCCGTCAGAACGTGAAGCGCAACAATAAAAGTAGACATGTCCTCTATCCTCACAGATGAACAGGGGCTTTGTCACCTTTAAAAGCCGCGCGTCCTATAGATCGCAGGCTTCCTGAGCCGCCTGCACATCGGCTCCCGAAAGTGCCAATCCATAGTCGCCGACTACCCGCACGAAGCGCGCGCAGTAGCCACAGCGTTCCACCGGGGGCAGCCATTCGCTCAATGTGGAATCGGATTTCTCCCGGTTCACCTCGGACGCCGTCACCACCAGATTTCGCTGCATGTCGTTTGCAAACGCCCGCCGCTGTGCTTCCGGCCACGCATAAGCTCCCAGGTCCCATGCGGCCGCCAGCGGGACGATGTGGTCTATGTCCACCCCGTGGCGGTCCATGGGGTGGTGTGTATAGGGATCGACGCCCCTTCGTTCCCCCGCCGCTCCGTCTCTATCGTCGTTGGCGCACCCACCGGCCGAACCTCCGAAAGCCTGTACCAGTAGTAAGTCCCGAGTATCGCACACGCCACGGTCAGTGATCTGCATGCCCCAGTCGTCGCCGAAGCGGGCTCGGGAGTACCCCAGCACCCGTGGGCGGGCGGAGATCTGGCGAATGTGTTGCAGGTACTCCCTAACTGTTTTCTGGTCCTGTGGGTGATGACCATGTGGCGTCGTCACCCAAGAAACAGCACAGACCAAGACAACCAGGAACAGGCAATAGAACGTGAAGGGCTGAGACAGGAAAAAGCGCCGCATGCAGTCTTAGACTGCAGCGGCGCTAGAAAGGTTCGCTCAAGATAGCGGTTGGACTACTTGGCGGTAACCTCTGCGGCTTCCTCGAAGTCGATGTCCTTCTTGATAGCGACCTTGGAGAGCTTGGCTGCCTCGTCGAAGGTGTCGGTGATCTCCTTGGATGGTGCCTTGGTCAGTAGGGTAACCGTGACCATCACGATGATGTTCAGGGCGACACCCGGGATCATCTCGTATAGGTCGAAGGGCTTGTCCATAACACCGAACTGCGGCAGGCCACCCCAGATGAAGGCGACGATGGCGCCGGTGACCAGACCCGCGGCGGCTCCCGGAGCGTTGAGGCGGCGCCAGTACAGCGAAGCCAGAATGACCGGGCCGAAGGAGGCGCCGAAGCCCGCCCAGGCGAACTCGACCAGGCCCAGAATGCCGGACTCCGGGTTGAGAGCAATCACACCGGCGAAGATAGCGACCACCAGCACGGAGATGCGGGAGAGGTTCTTCAGGGACTGGTCGGACGCATTCTTGTTGATCAGGCCGTTGTAGATATCCTCAATCAGCGCGGAGGAAACAACCAGCAGCTGGGAGGAAATGGTGGACATGATTGCGGCCAGGACTGCGGTCAGGATCAGACCAGCGATCAGTGGGTGGAACAGGATGCGGCCCATGTCCAGGAAGATTGTCTCGAAGTTCTCCTGGTCAGTGATGGCGATGGACGGATCCATACCGAAGAATGCCGGGCCGATGATGGCGACCATGACGGTGCCGACAAGGCATAGGAACATCCAGCCCACGCCGTAGCGCATACCTGCGCGGGCATCGGACGGGCTGCGCAGCGCCATGAAGCGCACGATGATGTGCGGCTGGCCGAAGTAGCCCAGTCCCCATGCCAAGTTGGAGATGATGGTGACGAAGGAGACGCCGGTGAACAGGGAGAACCAGTCCGGGTTCGGCTCAATGGTCTCGAGGGCGTAAGCGTTTTCCAGTTGGTAGGTCCAGATAGCACCTGGGTCATCCATGTGCAGCAGTGCCATGACCGGCACCAGCAGCAGGGAGACGAACATGATGCAGCCCTGGACGGTGTCGGTGAAGGAGACGGCCAGGAAGCCACCGATGAAGGTGTAGCCCACGGTAACGGCGGCGATGATGATCATGCCAGTCAGGTAGTCACCTTCGAAGGTGGACTCGAAGTAGCGGCCACCGGCGACCATGCCGGAGGAAACGTAGAAGGTGAAGAACACCAGAATGATGATGCCGGCGGCGATGCGCAGGAAGTGGCTGCGATCATTTAAGCGATTCTCCAGGAAGGAGGGGATCGTGATGGAGTTGTTCGCCACCTCGGTGTAGGAGCGCAGGCGCGGTGCGGTAACGATCCAGTTCACTGCGGCACCGATCAGTAGGCCGATGGCCATCCACATCTCAGAGAAGCCAACCATGTAGAGCGCGCCCGGCAGCCCCATGAGTAGCCAGCCGGACATGTCTGAGGCGCCGGCGGATAGGGCGGCGACGAAGGGGTGCAGGTTACGTCCGCCGAGCATGTAGTCCTCATACTCGTCGGTCTGGTTGAAACTATAAAGTCCGATCAGCAGCATGACGATCAAATAGATCACCATGGCTATGACAAACCATGTTTGGTCAGCCATGAACAGTCATCTCCTCAAGTTGAATGTATAAGTTCTATACGTCAGCTTTCGGGCTCTCTGTGCTCCGAAGTGCAGAAGGCGCGCGCATGTGTGACGCGCACAACTCGCTATCCACGTTAGCGAACGTGGTCATACTTCGAAGGGTGTCTGGGGTACGTGGTAAAACTTCCAGCATGGGATTCACGCATCAAATGCACGTTGTTGCACCCACGTCGGGCGGGCTGTGGTTGTGGGTAGAGCGTGTCGAGGGGCACGGGGTGGTGCTCGATATCGATGAACTGGAAACCGGCGATCTACCTGCTGTTTGTATGGATATTCTGGGGTCGCGCCCGTGGCGCAATAGGGGTGGGATTTGGCTGTCTACGCCCCGGGGGAGAGTTAAGGAATTGCCAGTGCCGGCGGTGGCTTTGACGCCCGAAGAATCTGTTTCTGTCATGGGGGAATTATGCGAGTATGTGAATAAAAGTATCGATGCTGGAACTACGGATAGGCGTGGCTTGATCGACGGGCTGGGGTCGGAGCTCAAATTCCTTATGAATCTGTGCTCGTTTGTTGAGGGGGCTGTGCGAGCCGGGCGCGTAATGGTGCGGATGGAGCGAGTGGATGATCAGTGGTTCCCACGATGGACGCTTGCGCCCGCAGGCGGCCACATGCGCGTGCTGCAGCAGTTCCGTGACCGCGTGCCGGGAGTGCTGACACGCAACGGTGGCGCAGACGTAGTGGATCGCATGGCCGACGAGTTTGCGCACTGGATCGCCGTGACTCACCTGCGCCGTGAGCTGGGCGAGTTCACCTCGGACTTCGTGCGCGCATTGGCGACGGGAACGGCGACCCGGCGGGGCGGGGCCAGCACCGTGGCAAGCCTCAGTCAGTGGCGGCGCGAGGCAGAGGCCCAGGCGGGGCAGTTGGTGTTCTTGCTGTCTACGCCCTCCGAAGTGGAAGAAGCTGATGCTGAGCCAACTTGGTGGCTGCAGATCGCCTATTCCCAGAATGGTGGCCCTTTCGAGTCGCTTAACCCTGCCACCATGAACGAAGGTCTGAGAGAGCAGGTTATTCGCAGTCTCTACAGGGTGGAAGACGTTTGGCAAGAGTTTAATTCGCACGTACGAAGCCTGCTGACGTGGGTAAATATCGGCGCGAACCAGCTGGGGCGGGAATGGTGGCGTCCAGAAGAACTGCCGAGCGCGCAACCAACCCTGGGTACGAACCTGGACATCACCGAGCTTGCGAGCTTCCTAGAGTACGGGGCGGAGGCGCTGCGCAAGGCAGGATTTAGCGTGATGATTCCGCGTGGATGGGGCAAAGTGCGCCCGCGGGTAAAGGCGAAGGTCACCCCGGTCGGGCAAGGGCCTGGGTCGGGAAAGTTGGGGATGGACCAGCTGATGGACTTCTCCTGGGAGGTCAGTCTGGGTGACGGCGGAGGCCCCGCAGGAAGCAACGGCTCCGATGGAGTCGGGGAGGGGCTGGACGAGGCCACCCGCCAGGAGCTGTTGAACGCGGCCGAGTCGATCGTGCGCATCAACGGCGAGTACGTCTACCTGGATCAGGAGGCCCTCTCGAGCGCCCGCAAGTGGTTCGCGGAAGTAACCAAGGAGCAGGACAAGCCAGTGGGGGATGCCACCGTCAGCGTGCGCGACATTTTGGAAGCCGACCTGTTGAGCGCCAGCGAGACGGTAGATACCGACCACGAATTCCGCGTGGTGGCTGACGGTTGGGTGGAACGACTGCTCGACGGCGAGGCGCAGGTGGATCCGCCGGAGCCGGTAGAGCCTCCCGCCACGGTGCAGACCACCCTGCGCGACCACCAACGCCGCGGTTTAAGCTGGCTGGCCTGGATGCACCGTCACCGTATTGGCGCGATCCTGGCCGACGACATGGGTCTGGGTAAAACCCTGCAAGTGCTCGCGCTGTTGGCCTGGGAGCGCGAGGTCGACGATTGCGCAGGCCCCACCCTGGTGGTTGCGCCCACCACCGTCGTGGAGGCTTGGCGGGCGGAGGCTGCGCTGCACGTGCCGAGCCTGGAGGTGCTGGTTGATCACGGTTCGGGGTTGCTCACTGATGAGGAGTTTGGTGACGCCACGTCCCAGGGGCTGGAGGGTAAGCAAAAGAAGCCGGATCTAGTGGTGACAACCTACGGGCGTGTGGCCAGAAATCCTGCGCGCTACCAGCAGGCTCAGTGGGGGCGAGTGGTGGCCGACGAGGCGCAGGCCATCAAGAACCCGGCGACGAAGCAGTCCCGGGCGGTGCGCTCGCTGAATGCAGAGACCCACATTGCGCTGACGGGCACCCCGGTGGAAAACCGGCTGAGTGATCTGTACGCGATCATGGACTTCGCGAACCCCGGAATCCTCGGCTCAGCCGCAGCCTTCCAAAACCGCTTGGCCATCCCCATTGAGCGCTACGGGGACGAGGAGGCGAAACGGCGCCTGCGCGGGCTGGTGCAGCCCTTTATTCTGCGCCGGTTGAAGGACGACGCGGCGATTGGTTTGGACTTGCCGGAGAAGCAGGACATCGTGGAACGAGTGCCTTTGTCTAGGGAGCAGGCGGCGCTGTACGAGACCTTTATTAAGGACATGGAGATGCGCCTGCAGCTACCCGGTGGCAAGCGGCGCGCCAATATCCTGGGGGCGCTGGTGAAGATCAAGCAGATCTGCAACCACCCGGCACACTTCGCGGGCGACGGCTCCGGAATTTTGGCCGATGGTAAGCACCGCTCGGCAAAGATCGAACGTATCTTCGAGATCACCAGTCAGGCGCTGGGACAGGGCAAGAAGGTGCTGATGTTCACGCAGTTTCCGACGTTCGGCAAGATGCTGGCGCCGGAACTGCAGAGCACCTTCGGTGTGGAGGTTCCCGTGCTGCACGGAGGGCTGTCGCGTGCGAAGCGCACGCAGATGGTCCGCGATTTCCAAAGCGCCGATGGGCCGCCGATCATGATCCTCTCAGTACGCGCTGGCGGTACCGGTATCACCCTGACCGAAGCCTCCGTGGTGATCCACATCGACCGTTGGTGGAATCCGGCAGTGGAGGACCAGGCCACGGACCGGGCCTATCGAATCGGCCAAAACAAGTCCGTGGAGGTTTATAAGCTGGTGGTGCAAGGCACCATCGACGAAAGAATTCACGACATCATCATGGGCAAACGCGAGCTGGCGGGAGACATCGTCGGTGCGGGCGAGGGGTGGATCGCCAACCTTGACGATGAGGAGCTGAGCGAGCTGTTGCAGTTGCGCGAGTCCACTCAGCTGGAGGAAAACGATGGCTAGTAAGCAACCGAGGAAGCGCACTCGCACAGGCGCGACCTGGGGCGACAATGTGGTTCTCGCCGATTTTGGGGCCAAGCGCCGCCAAGAGATGAACCGCCTGCGGGATCAGTACGGCACCCACATCCGCGGGGAGGATAGCTGGGCCAGCTCGCAGCTGATGGAGGCCATATCCAGGTCCGCCGACTCTGGACGACTTGCGCGTGGCCGCGAGTACTTCCGCGGCGGGAAAGTGTTGAGCGTTGAGTTTGCGGAGAATGTGGTTGCGGGGCTGATCCACGGCTCGCAGCTGGAGCCGTTTGAAACGTCCATTCACCTGCGGAAGCTCACGGATCGCCAGAGGGATTTCGTTTACCACGAGATGCTTTCCGATAGCTCGCACATCCGCTCCCTCTTAAGTGGTGGCACGCCGGGCTTGGACGTTGCCTCCGTGCTGATGCATCCCGGGCACGTCAACCGTGTGTACTGCAGTTGTCCGGATAAGTCCGCGGTCTGCAAGCACGTGGTGGCGCTGGCCTACTCTGCAGCGGAGAAGCTGGATAGGGACGCCAGCATTCTGCTGAAATGGCGGGGGCTAAACGCGCAGGAACTGCTGCGCCCAGTACAGGGCTGGGGTGGCGGGGGCGTGGGGGCGTCACCAATTAGGCAACAGCAAGTACCAGCCCCTGCTGAGGGGCAGGCCGACCAACCCGAGCAGGTGGATTCGGCCGAGTTCTGGGGGACGGCGGCAGAGCCGGTGGAATGGGAGCCGATGCATTGGGAATCGGGGCTGGAGCAGGGGGATCAGAAGGCTTTGAAAGAGGCTATGCGATCGGTGACCTGGCATGCCGTAGATCAGCTGAAGGCCATGCATGAGCTGGAGGTTTGCTATGAAACCCTAGAGAGTGTCGAACCTTTGTTCTATTATGAGGGTGTCTTGTCTGGAGGCGCTGATAGAACTGCAGACGAGACAAGTGGCGAAGTAGACAGCAACAACGGGCAGGGGTAAGACATGGCACAACCTATGGCAGCAACATCGGCGCACCGGGTGCGGATCTTGCACACGTCGGATTGGCAACTGGGAATGAAGCGCCGCTTCTTGAGCAGTGAGGCGCAATCGCGTTTCGATGAATCCCGGTTGGCAGCGGTCGAGGCGCTGTTGGAGCTCGCGGAGGAAAGGCAGTGTGACGCCATCGTGGTGGCCGGTGACGTTTTCGACGACAATCTGCTGAAACCAGAGATCTACGGGCGTGCGATGGACGTGCTGAAGCGAACTAAAGTACCGGTGTTCCTGCTGCCCGGAAACCACGACCCGCTGGACGCGGCGAGCGTATACCACCGGGAAGAGTTCACAGATCTGGCGAATGTCTTTGTGCTTAAGGATTCGACCCCAGTCGCAGTGCCGAATTCCGGTGGTGCGGATGCATCTGGGGCTCCCCTGGAGATTGTGGGTGCCCCGCTTCGAGGGAAGAACGCGGACGAGGACCTGGTGGCAGCCGCGCTGCGCGATCTGGAGCCAGTGCAGGGAGCGGGCGTGCGCGTGCTGGTGGGTCACGGTGCAGTGGGTTCCTTCGGCGACAAGGATGATCTAGACCGCATCGACGTGGACAACGCAGCCCGGGCGTGCCGCGAGCGGAAGGTGGACTACGTGGCGCTGGGCGACACGCACTCGACTATGTCGCTGGATGCGGACGCATCTCGCGCGCGGGTTTGGTACTCAGGTGCACAGGAGGTTACGGACTTCGTCGAGCAGGACGGACGCGGCGAGGCGAACTCCGGAAACGTGCTGGTGGTGGACATTGCGGTGGATCCGGCGCGACCAGCACAACAGGCGGAAGTCCAGGTAGAGGAGGTCCCAGTCGGGCGCTGGGCATTCAAGGCGCTGAACGCGACGGTGAACTCGGTGGCGGATATCGACGAGTTTTTGGAACGGCTGGAGGGCTTCGACGCGAAGCGCACCACCGTGGTGAAGTACGCGCTGGAGGGGACGCTGTCCGTCCACGATGCCGCGTACCTGGACGACCGGCTGGCCAAGATCGCGCCGACCTTCGCGGCACTATACGAGCGCGAACGGCTGATGAAGCTGCACGTTATTCCCGATGAAGACGAGCTTTCCGAGGGCCTGCTCGCCCAAGGTTTTATCGGTGAGGCTGTAGAGGAACTACAACAGCTAGCGGATACCGATAGCAAGGATCCGCAACGGGTAGAGCGGACACAGCAGGCGCAAGATGCCCTGAGGTTGTTGGTGCGCCTGGCGCATCAGGCGGAAAAGGCTAACTAGGGGAGAGGGACGACAGAAGAATGACACTTTTTACCAAGGCATCGCCGAAGGTCAGCTTCGTCTTGGAAAGCCTGGATGTGCACAATTTCGCGGGCATCGAATCCGCGCATTTCGCCCCAAGCGCCACGGGTGTGACCGTCGTCCACGGCAGTAACGAGGCCGGAAAATCCAGCCTGATGAACGCCTTTAGCCTGCTGCTTTCGGATTGGAAGGTCTCGACGACCTCCAAGAAAGTCAGCGGCTTTTTCCCCGTGGGCAGTGGCACCA
Source organism: Corynebacterium sp. ACRQK (assembly GCF_022345965.1). Lineage (GTDB taxonomy): Bacteria > Actinomycetota > Actinomycetes > Mycobacteriales > Mycobacteriaceae > Corynebacterium. Next base: position 512,271 of record NZ_JAKRMU010000001.1, on the reverse strand, counting down.
AGCCAAAGATCACCGCCCGTATGCAGCTGGGCGAGAACCTGGTGGAGTACACCAAGGACTTCGAGAAAAAGAAGGTACTACTGGATGTGCTGCGTCCCTCCGTGCATAACTACACCGGCGACCAGGCAATGCAGAAGTTTAATGAGCTGCTGAACGGGAGCATCGATTCCGCGCTGCGCGAGGCACTTTTCGTCAGCCAGGGGCAGCGCCTGGACGCCCTCGATTTCACGGCCATTCCCTCCCTGTCCTCGGCCCTGCGCACCGCTGATGACGGCGCTGCGGATGTTGTTGTGAGCGATGCTGCGGATGATTCTGCGGGTGAGAGCGGCGAAACTAGTGACGTCCCAGTGAACGCCGCCGGTGGCATCAGCGAAGGTGACCAGGGAGCCGCCGAGCTTCTGGTCCGTCTGATCGACGAAGAAGACAAAAAGCTACGGGATCGTCGAGCCAACAGAAACTCCAAGGGAGAGTTGGCCGCCGCCGAAGCCGATCTGGTTCGCGCGCAGGAAGTCCTAGCGGCCGCCAAGCTTGAATATAACGATGCGCAGGCAGCGATCCGCGAAATCGAATCCAAGCAGATTCAACGTGCCGATGCCGAAGACGATTTACCGGATGCGCAGAAAGAATTCGACGAATGTGCCGAGCGGCTAGAGGCAGCGAAGAAGGTGGCAGAGACCTTAAGCTCCCTGGAAAACGAGCTGGAGCTGAAGAAAGACCAGGTCGGGCGATGGCAAGAGGCCAGCGAGGCGCGGGAGAAGCAAAAGCTAGCGCAGGGGGTGCTAGAGCAGTCGCTTAAAACCGCGACGGAGGAGCTACGTGGCGTCCAGAAAAAAGCCGAGGAACAACAAGCCGAGCGGAACGAAGCGAAGAAAGCCTTCGATAGTGCCCACGCCGCGTATGTGCGTGCGGAAAAGCGTGCCAAATTGGCCACTGCGCTAAAGAACGCGGCGGAGGTCCAGGGGCGACTGGAGTCCGCGAAGGAGGAGCGGGATAGTGCAGTGAAGCTGGATGCGAAGGTTGCGGAGTTGGCGCAGAAGGTCGATCGCAACCCTGCCACGCCGAAAGCGGAGCAGCGAATCCGCGAGGCGATGACGGATCTGGACGCGCAGATAAAGATCCGCGATGCGGGTGCGACCTCCGTGCACATCACAGGGCCGGCCGGCGGCACCGTCATGGACGACGGGGAAGTAGCAACTCTGGGGGAGAGCGGCCTGGAGAAGAAGGTCACCTCTGAATGGACTGTTGGCCTGGGTGAATACGAGGTACGCGTCACCCCGGCGCAGGATTCCAGCAACCTCGACTTGAACGTCGACGAGGCACTGCAGAAAGTCAATGCGGAGCTATCGGCTGTCGGCCTCGAACCCATTGCGCTCGAGGACCCTCGCACGGCGATCCTTGAAGATTTCGGGCGTGCTGTGCGGGCTCGGAACGAGGATGAGGAAAGCCTGCGCGACCAGCGTGCGAGCCTCAAGGCCGTACTCGGCAAGCGCGCGCTGTCCGACCTGAACGGCCAGGTTGAAAGCCTCACCGCCGAGGTCGAAAAGCTGCGGGAAACCTGTAGCGCCCTGCGTAGTGACGCCAACGTGGATACCGGCGAAGACATCGACGAAGCAGAAGCGACCACCGCGCTGGACGCAGCCACCCTAGCCCGTAACGAAGCCAACGAGAAGCTGCTTTCCCTGCAGAACAGCGACGCAATCGAGCGGAAGATCCAGCACGAGGCGAAGGTGGATAACCTGCAACAACAGCTGGATGCGGCGGCGAAGGATTTGGAAGCAGCCCGCGAGCGCTATTCGGACGGGGACCTGAACACGAAGTGCACCCAGGCAACGCAGGCCGTGGATGTGGCGCGGGAAAAGCTGGATTCCAAGCGTCGGGAAGTAGGCGAGCTCGGCGACGTGGAGGACGTGCAAGCGAGCTTTGAGGGCGCTCGGAGCCGGCTAAACATGCTGAACCAGCAGGTACAGGAATGCCGCGTGGATATTGCCGCCCTGAACGCCAAGCTCGGGCAGGCTCGCGGTTCCGCAGAAACCAGGGAGCAGGCAGAGGCGGAAGTGGAGCGCCTCAAGGGCATGGTCGCTAGGCTGCGCAGGCAGGCGGATGCCGCGGAGCTGCTTCACCAGGTGGTTCAGGCGGCGCGTCGGCGGATGCAGGAAAAGTATTCCGAGCCATACCGCAAGGCTCTGAACAAGCTCTCTGGAATCGTCTTCGGTAGCGATGTTGATTTGGACGTGGATGAGAAGTTCCAGGTTTCCAGCCGTGCGATCGGCAACGTGCGCTTGGAAAAGGAACAGCTTTCCGGCGGTGCACAGGAGCAGGTGGAGATCCTGCAGCTGCTCGCCATCGCGCGCCTGGTGGGGCACGACGGCAGCGGGGTGCCTATCTTCTTGGACGACGTGCTGGGATTCAGCGATACCGACAGAGCCAAGAGTATGAACAAGGTGCTTGGCGCCTTGGGGCGGGATAACCAGATCATCATCCTGACCTGCGACAAGGACAGGTTCTCTAGGATCCCGGGTGTGAACTTCCAGAGCATCGACAGCGTAAAGAAAACGGGAGCTACGGGGAGGGCTGCGACCTAAAAAGACTTAGTAGTCGCTGTACTCGTCGTAGTCGTCATAGCCGTCGTAATCGTCGTAGTAGTCATACTGCGCGTCGTCGTAACCGTCGAGGTATCCCTCGTAGTAAGAATCATCCGGCGCGGGGGCGGGCTCCGCCGGACGGGCGGCCATCATCTTGTTGGCACACGTCAACGTCCACCCCGACGTTCCATCGGTAAAGAAAGTTGTGCCGGTCTCGTGCATCGAGGGATCCCCGCAAGAGGCGATCGTCTTATTCATGACGGACGGGTTCGCCTGCCCAGGAGCCTCAGTGTGGCCAATGACCACCTCACCGGTGGTGTTCGTCTGTTGCGAACCACCCGCAGTGGGTGCCGGAGACTTAGTCTCTGAGTCCCTTGAGTTCATTAAGAATCTCTTTAAGAATACCCAGCGAGTGGCCCACAGCGACGTCATTATCGCCACAGTAGAGAACACTTAGGAGTACTCCCATGAAATCCTGCTCGAAGTCCCGTTCGCTGCCCGTAAAGATCGCCGCGGTAATCACTTCAGTTGCCTTGCTGGGGTCGTGCAGCCTTGTTACCTCTGAGGAGTCGAATCAGGCTGAGAATTCGGGTCAGTCCGCGGCCGAGGGAATGCAGCGCGTCGAGGAAGGACGGATCTCCGTCGAGCTTCCAGACGACTGGGTAGAGACCGAGGACTTCAAACCGACAAAGAATGGTTTCACCACATCGTGGTCTAACGAGGACAAAGAGGCTGGCAAGGAACCAACGGACGTGATTCGTCTGAGTTCTGACCAGGGGCAAGGCCCCACGGCAACCGCAACGATGGGGTATTTCGAAGTGAACGCCCAGTTCCGAACCACACACGGAAAAGAGTTCGAATTAGGTGAGTCCCGCGACCTGGATATCGAAAACGCTGACGAAGCCAAACTGACCACATGGACAACAAACGAAAAGTCCGGCAAGACTTTGCAAGGAGCGTGGGTGTTCGTCTCCGCTGGAAACGCTGGCGCCGCTGGGGTTGAAATCTTGGCGCTTACCCTGTCCGAGGAAGAGATCGAGGCGATCATCGACTCGATACAGTTCGATCCAAATAAATCCGATGGATCCGAATAGGGCAGAAATAAAGAAAGCGTGCCCTCGGCGAGATTCGAACTCACGACCCCTGGTACCGGAAACCAGTGCTCTATCCCCTGAGCTACGAAGGCGCGTATCGGCGGTTCACTTTGTGTTCACGTCAATACGGGTTGAAAGTCTAGCACTGCACCGGGGCAGTAGTTCAATCACCTCCGCCACTGCGTGAGGTGTCCGGCCTCACTGCTAGTGTTTAATGCTGTGACTCCTGCTGAATTGTCTGAACTGATTACCGACACTGCCCGCACGACCCTGGATGCCCACGGTCTGGATTCCTCCGTGGTGCCGGAGAGTGCCACGGTGGAGCGCCCGCGCAACCCGGAGCACGGCGACTACGCAACGAACATCGCCATGCAGGTGGCCAAGAAAGCCGGCACGAACCCGCGTGAGTTCGGCACCTGGCTAGCGGAATCCCTCGGCGCACACGAGGGCATCGACGAAGCCTCCGTTGCCGGCCCGGGCTTCATCAACATCCGCCTGGCCGCCGCTGCGCAGGGCAAGATTGTCGAGGACATCCTCGCCGCCGGTGCAGACTTCGGCCACGGCGACGAGCTCGCGGGTTCTGCCATCAACCTGGAGTTCGTCTCCGCCAACCCAACTGGCCCGATCCACCTGGGCGGCACCCGCTGGGCGGCCGTCGGCGACTCCCTGGGGCGCGTGCTTACCGCGCGTGGTGCGAAGGTCACCCGCGAGTACTACTTCAACGATCACGGCGCGCAGATCGACCGCTTCGCCCGCTCCCTGGTGGCCGCCGCGAAGCACGAGCCCACCCCGGAGGACGGCTACGGCGGTGACTACATCCAGGACATCGCCTCCCAGATCGTGGGGGCCAACCCGGATTGGCAGCAGCTCGGCGAGGACGAGGCGCAGGAGCTGTTCCGCTCCCAGGGCGTGGAGCTGATGTTCGCCCACATCAAGCGCACCCTCGCGGAGTTCGGCACAGAGTTCGATGTGTACTTCCACGAGAACTCCCTGTTCGAGTCCGGCGCGGTGGAGGCTGCGATCCAGAAGATCAAGGACAACGGCAACCTCTACGAGGCCGATGGCGCCTGGTGGCTGCGTTCCACCAACTTCGGCGACGATAAGGATCGTGTGGTCATCAAGTCCGACGGCAACGCGGCATACATCGCCGGCGATATCGCCTACGCGGCCGACAAGTTCGACCGTGGTCACAACCTGTGCATCTACATGCTGGGTGCCGACCACCACGGCTACATCGCTCGCCTGCGTGCGGCGGCTGCCGCCATGGGTTACGACCCACAGCAGGTGGAGGTGCTCATCGGCCAGTTGGTGAACCTGGTCAAGGATGGCAAGGCCGTGCGTATGTCGAAGCGCGCCGGCACCGTCATCACCCTGGACGACCTGGTTGAAGCCATCGGTGTGGATGCTGCCCGCTACGCCATGATCCGCAGCTCCGTGGATTCCTCCCTGGATATCGACATGGATCTGTGGGCTTCGAAGTCCAACGACAACCCGGTGTTCTACGTCCAGTACGCGCACGCCCGCCTGTGCTCTCTGGCGCGCAAGGCCGAGGACCTCGGTGTTACTCGCGAGGGTGCCGACCTTTCCCTGCTGACTCACGACCGCGAAGGCGACCTGATCCGCACCCTCGGCGAGTTCCCAGCCGTGGTGAAGACCGCCGCCGAGCTGCGTGAACCCCACCGTGTGGCCCGCTACGCCGAGTCCCTAGCCGGTACCTTCCACCGTTTCTACGACGCCTGCCAGGTCCTGCCAAAGCCGAGCGACGACGAACAGACTGTGGCCGAGAATCAGACCCTGTTCGCTGCCCGGCTGTCCCTGGCTGCGGCTTCCCGCCAGACCCTGGCTAATGCGCTCGAGCTGTTGGGTGTGGCCGCCCCGGAGCGCATGTAGTTGTTGTTTTCTTTGTGACGCCGACATGTCCCGCCCCCTGCCCATAAACCACTTACCTAGGAGATTCCCTTGGATCCGGAGACTCACCTGAACTCCACGCCGTTGCGCCGTCGCACGGCCAATACCGCGGAGTTCAATGCGATTCCCGCGCATGTCTACCCGCAGACCCTTCGCCGCGAGACAGCAGGGGAGAATCGGGGTGAGGTCACCATCAGTGGTGTGCCGATCACCGAGATCGCCGAGACGTTCGGAACACCCGTGTTCGTAATGGACGAGGAAGACTTCCGCACTCGCTGCCGCCGTCTGGCGAGGGCTTTCGGCGGCGGGCACTTCGTGCACTACGCCTCTAAGGCTTTCCTGTCGAAGACGGTCGCCCGCTGGGTGATGGAAGAAGGACTGTCCCTGGACGTTGCCTCCCTCGGGGAGTTGCAGGTTGCGCTGGCCGCGGGATTCCCCGCCGAGCGCATTACTGTGCATGGCAACAACAAGTCCCCGGAGTTCCTGCACTTGGCGGTTTCCGAGGGCGCGGAGCTGATCGTCGTGGATTCGTTGCAGGAGATCGAGTCGCTGTCTTCCGTGGCTCGCGAGCTGGGGAAGTCTCAGGATGTGTTGGTGCGTGTGACCCCTGGCGTGCATGTCGATACCCACGAGTTCATCGCTACCAGCCACGAGGATCAAAAGTTCGGATTCTCCCTGGCTTCCGGCGCGGCTCATCATGCGGTCATGGCTTGCCACGCCGCTGAAGGTGTGCGCCTGCGCGGGCTGCACTGCCACGTCGGTTCCCAGGTGTTCGAGGCCTCCGGCTTTGCCCTGGCCGCTGAGCGTCTGCTGGGCCTGTGGAAGCAGCTGTTGAATTCCACCGCGACTCTTTCGGGCGCCCCCACGTCTCTGGATACGCTCGACCTCGGTGGTGGCTACGGTATCGCTTACATGCCGGATCAGGAGGCTCTGGACGTGGAAGAGGTGGCGTCCGAACTCAAGAGCAAGGTGCGCAAAGCAGCAGAGGCGGCCGGCGTGCCCGAGCCAAAGCTAAACGTCGAGCCAGGCCGGGCAATTGCCGGACCGTCGATGATCACGCTCTACCGGGTGGGAACAGTAAAGGATGTCGAGGTGGCCGAGGGCATCACCCGCCGCTACATCTCTGTCGACGGCGGTATGAGCGACAACATCCGCCCGGCCCTCTACCAGGCGGAATACGATTGCCGCGTGGCCAACCGTGAGGTTGCCGGCGAGTTGATGCCGACTCGCATTGTGGGTTCTCACTGCGAGTCGGGCGATGTACTGGTCAATGACGCGCTGGTGCCGGAGGACGTCTGCCCTGGAGACCTGTTGATGATCGGCGCTACGGGTGCCTATTGCTACGCAATGGCTTCTCGTTACAACATGATGACCCGCCCCCCAGTGGTGCGTGTGGCCGACGGCGAGGCAAGGTTGATGATTCGCCGCGAAACCATCGACGACGTGCTGGCTTTGGAGGAGTAACCTCCCTGGATACGGGGCAAAGCAGGGGTAACGGACAGCTTTGTCTAGTCGTACGGTAGGTTGGTGCGATAACCTAAGAAAAAATTACCAACTTTCCTCTCACTGAGACCTTACAAAGGAGAGACAAGGAGCGACATGACCGAGCAGAAGTTTAAGGCAGGCAAGGGAATCGGCCAGACCGTAGGTGTGGCTCTGCTGGGCATGGGTACCGTTGGCGCAGAAGTGCTGCGGCTGCTGGAGGAGCGCAGCGATGAGTTCGCAGCCCGCATCGGTGGCCCTCTGGAGGTCCGGGGCATCGCCGTCAGCGACCTGTCCAAGCCCCGCCCGGGGGTAGACCAGGAGAAGCTGACCGACGATGCGTTGTCCCTGGTTTCCCGTGACGACATCGATCTGGTCATCGAGGTCATCGGTGGCATTGAGTACCCGCGCGAGGTAGTGCTGGCCGCACTGCGCGCTGGCAAGTCCGTGGTCACCGCCAACAAGGCGCTCATCGCGGCTCACGCGGACGAGCTGGCCGCCGCTGCCGACGAATCCGGAGTGGACCTGTTTTTCGAGGCCGCTGTTGCCGCCGCCATCCCGGTAGTGGGTCCGTTGCGTCGCTCCCTGGCCGGCGACAAGGTCAACCAAGTGATGGGCATCGTCAACGGCACGACCAACTTCATCCTCGATGCGATGTACACCCGGGGTGCCAGCTACGACGAGATGCTGGCAGAAGCCACCGAGCTGGGTTACGCGGAGGCCGACCCGTCCGCCGACGTCGACGGCTTTGACGCTGCCAGCAAGGCCGCCATTCTGGCCTCCCTGGCGTTCCACACCCGCGTGTCCGGTGAGGACGTGCACACCGAAGGCATCCGCGACATCACCGTCGCCGACATCGAAGCGGCAAAGGCCGCAAACTCCACCATTAAGCTGCTGGCGATCTGTGAGCGCCTGGTAGATGAGGAAGGTAAGGAATCCGTGTCCGCAAGCGTATATCCGGCGCTGATCCCTAGCAGCCACCCGCTGTCCAGCGTGTCCGAGTCCTACAATGCAGTCTTCGTTGAGGCGGAGTCTGCCGGTCGTCTGATGTTCTACGGCAACGGCGCCGGCGGCGGCCCGACCGCTTCCGCCGTTCTGGGTGACGTCGTGGCTGTAGCCCGCAACATCGTGCTCGGCGGCCGCGGGCCAGGGGAGTCCACCTATGCCTCCCTGCCGATTGCCAACTTTGGTGATGTTCGTACCCGCTACCACGTGGATATGCAGGTGGATGACCGCCTGGGCGTACTGGCCGAGGTGGCCTCCGTGTTCTCAGAGCAGGGTGTGTCGCTGAAGACCGTGCGTCAAGAAGGGTTGAACGACGGCGCGCGCCTGGTCGTCATCACCCACAGTGCGAAGGAAAAGAACCTGGAAGAGACCGTCGCGAAGCTGAAGGAGCTCGACGCAGTCAAGGCAATTGACTCCGTCATCCGCATGGAAGGCTAAAATCTAAGAGCGCTTTAAGCTAAGACCGACAACTGGGAAGAAACGACAGGGAAGCTATGAAGAACAAGGTTCTGAACCACTGGACCGGCCTGATCAACATGTACCGCGATCGGATGCCGTTCGCGAAGGACTGGGAGCCGGTGACCCTTAACGAGGGTGGCACCCCGCTGCTGCGCGCGAACTACCTGTCGGAGCTCACCGGCTGCGATGTCTACCTCAAGATCGAGGGCGCTAACCCCACCGGTTCCTTCAAAGACCGCGGTATGACCGTTGCCGTCACCGACGCCTACCACAAGGGCCAGAAGGTCCTGATGTGCGCCTCGACGGGCAACACCTCGGCCTCCGCTGCAGCGTACGCGGCCCGGGCTGGCCTGAAGTCCGCCGTGCTGATCCCAGAGGGCAAGATCGCCCAGGGCAAGCTCGCGCAGGCTGTGATGCACGGCGCGCAGATCATCCAGGTGCGCGGCAACTTCGACGACTGCCTCGAACTGGTTCGCAAGACCACCACCGAGTTCCCGGAGATCGCCCTGGTCAACTCCGTGAACCCGATGCGCATCGAGGGACAGAAGACTGCTGCGTTCGAGATCGTGGATTGCCTTGGTGACGCCCCCGATGTTCACTTCCTGCCAGTCGGCAACGCGGGCAACATCACGGCGTATTGGAAGGGCTACTCCGAATACGCAGAGGACGGCGTTTCCACCCAGCGCCCCGTGATGAAGGGCGTGCAGGCCGCCGGAGCTGCCCCGCTGGTCAAGGGTGAGCCCGTGCTGGAGCCGGAGACGATCGCCACCGCGATCCGCATCGGCAACCCGGCTTCCTGGCAGCAGGCCGTTGCCGCCAAGGAAGAGTCTGGCGGCGACTTCCGCGCTCAATCCGACGAGCAGATCCTGGAGGCCTACCGCACCATCGCTGGCCGCGAGGGCATCTTCGTCGAGCCGGCCTCGGCCTCTTCCGTTGCAGGGCTGCTGGACGCTCACGCCAACGGTGAACTGACCGCCGGCCAGCGCATAGTGTGTACCGTCACCGGCCACGGCCTAAAGGATCCGACGACCGCCCTGTCCCAGATGCCGGAGCCCACCGTCACCGACGTGGATCCGCACGCCGTTGCAGACAAGCTGGGGTTGAAGTAATGGGCGTCGAGATCCCCGTTGGCCGCAAGGCCACCGTCAAAGTTCCCGCGTCGACCGCAAACTTGGGACCTGGTTTCGATACCCTCGGCTTGGCGCTGGGCCTGTACGACTATGTGACGGCCGAGGTCATCGAGTCCGGCTTGGAGGTCGAGGTCACCGGTGAAGGCGAGCGCGAGGTTCCGCTGGACGAGCGCCACCTGGTGGTGCGGGCTCTGCGCGCAACGCTGAAGGAGGCCGACGTGACGGTTCCGGGGTTGCGTGTGAGCTGCACGAACTCCATTCCGCAGTCCCGTGGCCTGGGGTCTTCGGCGGCTGCGGCGACGGCAGGCGTGGCAGCGGGCAATGGCCTGGCAGGGTTCACCCTGGACAAGCAGGCACAGGTGCAGATCGCCTCCACTTTTGAGGGGCACCCCGATAACGCAGGTGCTTCCGTGTTGGGCGCGGGCGTGGTCTCGTGGACGAACACGCCTATCGATGGAGTGTCCGCACCGGCCTACCACGCCCGTCGCATCGGCGTGCACCCGGAGATTAAGGCCACCGCGTTTATCCCGGACTTTCACGCCTCGACGGAGGCGATCCGCCGAGTGCTGCCCTCCGACATTAGCCACGTGGACGCCCGCTTTAACGTCTCCCGCACCGCAGTAATGACCGTCGCGCTGCGCGACGATCCGGGCCTTCTATGGGAGGGCACGCGTGACCGCATGCACCAGACCTACCGGGCCGAGGTACTGCCGGTGACCGCCGAGTGGGTAAACCGTCTGCGCAACCTGGGCTACCCGGCGTTCCTTTCCGGTGCCGGCCCAACGATCCTGGTGCTGAGCACCGAGCCGGTGGATAACGCGCTGGTGGAAGAAGCCCGTGGCCGCGGCATGAAGGTATTAGAGCTGGACATCGCCGGTCCGGTCGAGGTGGATGTCACCGGATAAGACCGGAAACTAGTCCTGGGCACTAGCCGGGGCGGGAGATTGCTTCCTCTCGCTCCGGCTTTTCTGTATTACCCCGAATAGCATCGGGACAATCGAGAAGGCGACAATTCCGAGGAAAATGGCGTCGATGTTGTTCCGCACAAACTCCACCCCGCCGAATAGCGACCCCAGGTAGACAATGCCGCTGGCCCACAGCACACCGCCAAGCACATTGAAAAGAATGAACGTGCGGTAGCGCATGCCCGACATTCCGGCCACCAAGGGGGCATAGGTGCGCACGAAAGGCACGAAGCGGCACAGGATGATCGTGATCGAACCGTACTTTTCAAAGAACGCTTCGGAGCGGTGCAGGTGCTCTTGTTTAAAGAACCGCCCGTCCTTCCGGTTGCGTAGCGCGGGGTGGAAGCGATGGCCAATCCAATAGCCCACCTGGTCACCTAGGATCGCCGCGATCGGGGTAATCAGCAGTACCTGCCACAGCGGTGCGAAGCCATCAGGCTGGCTGGCCAGAAGGCCCGCTGTGAAGAGCAGGGAATCACCGGGCAGGAAAGGAAAGAACAGCCCGGATTCGATAAAGATAATCGCAAAAATGGCGGGCAAGATCGCCGCGCCGAAAGGTCCGGAACCCGAAAGCAAATACATCGGGTCGAACCACTGCGGCCCGAGGGCCAGCACAGTTACATCGGTCATGCAGGAAAACGCTACTCTACTTTCTCCCGCAATAGTTGGAATGGTTCCTGTTAAAACCTGGTGAATTTACCTCAAACTAGCCTAGATCGGCCCTTGCGCGCCCCAAGCTCGCTCTAGCAGGCCTCAGAGCGCAGCCGTATGCGCCTCTAAATCGTGATGATCTCGAACTTCCCTTCGCGGAAGTGCTGGCGTAGGTCTTTCTTGTCGAACTTATCCACGCTGGTTTTGTCGATGTGATCCACGAAGGTCCAGTTCTCTGGCACCATCCAGCCGGGCACGCGTTGGCGAAGATCCTCGGCCAGCTCTTGTGCGGTTTCCACAGTCCAGGGGGTCCCCTCGGCAACCACTACTACTGCGAGCGGGCGCTGCCCCCATTTCTCCGATGGAATACCGATCACTGCAGCCTCGATCACGGCTGTGGGCTCCAACAGGTAGTTTTCCAGCGCCGCGGAGTAGATCCATTCGCCGCCTGAACGGATGATGTCCGCCTTGCGGTCGTGAATCGTCAGGTAGCCGTCTTTGTTCACTGTGGCGATGTCGCCGGTGCGCAGCCAGCCGTCATCGGTAAAGCGCGGGCTGTCGTCCATGTAGTACGAAGCCGTTACTGTGTTGCTGCGTACCTGCAGTTCGCCTTCGTTGCGGTCGTTAGCCTCCAGCACATTGTCGTTGTCGTCGACGATGCGGTAACGCATACCTGCGTGGAAGCGTCCCTGGCTTTCGCGATACTTGGCGCGGGCAGCACCGGCCACGCCAGCGGGCGGGTGGGCAACGGTGCCCACCGGGCCGGTCTCCGTCATACCCCAGGAGTGGATGATGTCCACGCCGAAGCGTTCCTCCCAGGCGTCGATCATGGCGGGGGAGACCTGCGAACCGCCGACGTAGATCTCCTGCAAGCTCATCTTCTTCGGGTTCCTTTTGGCGTAGTGAACCAGTAGGCCAGTCCATACGGCCGGCGAGCCGTGGGCTTGGCGGGGCATGGCGTCTGCGATCACATGTGCCAGGTGCTCCGGGGTAGCGCTGCGCCCGGTAAACACGATCGGAGCGCCGGCCATGAAAGCGGCTAGCGGCACGCCCCAGCTGAGGACGTGATAGATCGGCACACAGCACAGGAAGCTGGTGCCGTTGCGAATACTGAAGCTATCGGCGGCGCGCAGCTGCATGGAGTGCAGCCAGAGCGCGCGATGGGAGTAGACCACGCCTTTCGGTGGGCCTTCTGTGCCGGTGGAAAAGCAGATGGCCGCCGGTTCGGTTTCCTCCATGTGCGGCCAGTCGAAGTCGGCGCTACGCCCGTCGAGTACGGCTTCCAGGTTCAATACACGCAAGTGGCTAAAACCTGGCTTGCCTTGTTCGCCCCGTGCGGAGACGAGCCGCTGCACTGCCTCGGTATCCGCAAGGTTCGGCCCGATCACCAGCACCGCCTCCACGCAGGGGCAGTCAGCCAGCAGCGGGACAATCTGTTCCCTACAGGTCGGGTCGAGCACCAACACTTTTGGTGCCGCCTTGTTGATGATGTGCGTGATCTGGGTGTCCATGAGGTGCCGGTTGATGGGGTTAAAAACCGCGCCCATCGACGCCACGGAGAGCAGGACCTCCAAGTGTTCGGTGCAGTTCGGAAGCACGGTGGCCACGCGGTCGCCCCGTTCAATGCCGAATTCATCGCGCAGCATGTTGGCCATTGCGGCCGCGCGGATACCGATGTGCAGGAAGCTGGTTTGTTCCGCAGTTTCGTCAAAATACGTGGTCACGGTGGTGTTTCGGTGAACGCTGGCCCCGTATTCCAGGATCCTCGCTACGGATAGTGGGATCTCCTGCATCGTCGACTTCATGCATTTCAGCCTAGCCGTTAGGTACTCGCGGTGTGGGAGGTGCTATGGTTAGCTACGGAAGCCGGATGTGAGGCTCGTTTCTTTTCTCTTTCTTTCTTTTTACGACGCCACCCCGCGCTACACCCGCCGCCAGTCGCATCGTGGGACGTTAAGGCGGCAATCTTTCTGGAAGATTCCCGCAATCTTTGGGTTAAATTAAAAACTGTTGTCGAATACGCATGTCTGGCCAACCCTGGGGCTTCGCAGGCTTTTGAAGGGTCGATGAAGAAGTCAGACGTGAAAGGACTTTTGTGAGCCTGTCCGATATTTTGGCTCGTGGCCAAGCTAATGGCCTCGCCTCGTTGAAATTGCCGGAGCTGCGACAGATTGCAGCGGCACAGGGGCTGAAGGGCACCTCTGGTCTCCGCAAAGGTGAGTTGATCGCCGTTATCGAGTCCGGTGGTGCATCTGGTGGCGGTGGAGCGCCCCGGAAGCCGCAGGCTGCCGAAGAGCCCGCACCGAAGGAAAAGCCGGTTGAGGAGGCGCGGGAGGGGCGTCACCAAGAAAAGCACCAAGAAGAAACCGCAGAAAGCGCCGAAAAGCGCGGTAAGGGTGACGGTAAAGAACGCGGCGAAGATCGCGAGAAGAACCGTGACGAGCGTGGCGACAACGAGCGCGAAAACAACCACCGCGACGACAGTCACCGCGATGACAATAACCGCGGCAATCGCCGCAACCGTCGCAATCGCCGTAACCGCCGTAACCGTGGCCGTGACAATAATCGCGACAACAACCGTGATAACAACCGCAATAACAGCGGCAACAACAATAACGGCGATGGCAATAATGGCGGCGGCAACAACGGCGGCAACAACAACCGCGAACCGAAGCCGGAAGAGCTGACGCCTGTCGCGGGCATCCTCGATTTCGTCGATGCGAACACCGCATTCATCCGCACCACTGGCTACCACGCGGGCTCAACGGACGTGTACGTGCCGATCAACACGGTGCGCAAGTACGGCATGCGCCACGGCGACGCGATCGTCGGCACTATCCGTCCGAAGAACAACAACAATAACGGCGGCGGGCGCGGGCGAAACCGCCAGAAGTACACGCCGATCTACCAGGTGGAGACCGTTAATGGTCTGACCCCGGAACAGGCGGCAGCGCGCCCGCACTTTGCGAAGTTGACCCCGCTGTACCCGAACCAGCGCCTGCGCCTGGAGACCGACCCGAAGACGCTGACCACCCGTGTGATCGACCTGATCATGCCCATCGGCAAGGGCCAGCGCGCACTGATCGTTTCCCCGCCGAAGGCCGGTAAGACGACCATCCTGCAGGACATCGCCAACGCGATCTCCACGAACAACCCCGAGTGCTACCTCATGGTCGTGCTGGTGGATGAGCGCCCGGAGGAAGTGACGGACATGCAACGCTCCGTCAAGGGCGAAGTCATCGCCTCCACGTTCGACCGCCCGCCGGGGGAACACACCAACGTTGCCGAACTGGCCGTCGAGCGCGCAAAGCGCCTGGTGGAGCAAGGCAAGGACGTTGTTCTGTTGCTGGATTCCATCACCCGTCTGGGGCGCGCGTACAACAACTCCTCGCCGGCCTCTGGCCGAATCCTGTCCGGTGGTGTGGATTCCAATGCGCTGTACCCGCCGAAGCGCTTCCTGGGTGCTGCCCGCAATATTGAAAACGGCGGCTCCCTGACGATCATCGCCACTGCGATGGTGGAGACCGGCTCGGCCGGCGACACGGTGATCTTCGAGGAGTTCAAGGGCACCGGCAACGCGGAACTGAAGCTGGACCGTAAGATCTCCGAGCGCCGCGTGTTCCCGGCAGTGGACGTGAACCCGTCGGGCACGCGCAAGGACGAGCTGCTGCTCAGCCCAGAGGAGGCACGCATTATGCACAAGCTGCGCCGCATCCTGTCCGCGCTGGATTCGCAGGCGGCCATCGATCTGCTGATCAAACAGCTGCGTAAGACCAAGACCAACCGGGAGTTCATGCTGCAGGTTGCCAGCTCCGCGCCCCTGGCAGGCGAGGACGAGGAGGATTAAACCATGAGCCAATCACCGTCAGTCATCGACGACATCCTGGCCGAGTACCAGGGGCTGGAGATGCAGCTGAGTGATCCCGAGCTGCACAACGACCCGGCAGCTGCCCGCAAGGTCGGCAAGCGCTTTTCCGAGCTGCAGCCGATTATCCAGACGCACCAGAAGCTCGAGCAGGCTCGTGAGGATCACGAGGCCGCGTCCGAGATGGCATCCGAGGACAAGGAGTTCGCCGAGGAAGCTAAGCGTCTGGAGGAGGAGATTGGCGAGCTGGAGGAGCAGCTGACCGACCTGCTGGCCCCGCGCGACCCGCACGACGGCGATGACATCGTCATGGAGATCAAGTCCGGTGCCGGCGGCGAGGAAGCTGCGCTGTTCGCCGGCGAGCTGGCGCGCATGTATCAGCGCTACGCTGAGCGCCACGGCTTTAGCACCGAGATCCTGGGGCTGAACGAGACCGACCTGGGCGGCGTGAAGGACATGACCCTGTCCATCCGCTCCAAGCAGCCCTCCCGCGATGGCGCGTGGTCGGAGTTCAAGTTCGAAGGCGGCGTGCACCGCGTGCAGCGCATCCCCGTCACCGAGTCGCAGGGCCGCATCCAGACCTCCGCGGCGGGTGTGCTGGTGTACCCGGAGCCCGACGAGGTCGAGGACGTGCACATTGATGACAAGGACATCCGCGTGGACGTCTACCGTTCCTCCGGTAAGGGTGGCCAGGGCGTGAACACCACGGACTCCGCGGTGCGTATTACCCACCTGCCGACCAACATTGTGGTGACCTGCCAGAAGGAGCGCTCCCAAATTCAGAACCGCGCCCGTGCGATGCAGGTTCTGGCTGCGCGCCTGCAACAGATGAAGGAAGAGGAAGCCGAGGCAGAGGCAGCGGAGGGCCGTGCAGCGCAGATCCGCACCATGGATCGCTCCGAGCGTATCCGCACCTACAACTTCCCCGAGTCCCGCGTCTCCGACCACCGCATCGGCTACAAGGCCAACAACCTGGATGCCGTCCTGGATGGCGACCTGGAGGCGCTGCTCGCGGCGCTGAAGGAAGCCGACCGCGCACGTCGCCTCGAGGCGGAAGACTAGCCTTTCCGTAGCCCTGGGGCGGAACAGCAGGACGGGCAAAACAACAGGACGGCAGAACGGTGGGACGTTGAACATTAACCAGGCGATCCGCGAGGCCACTGCACAGTTGAACGCGGCGGGCATTGATTCCGCCGCAGTCGACGCGCGCCTGCTGATGCGCTACCTGCTCGCGGAGTCCGGCACTAGCTCAGCTGCGCCCGGCACCGGCTCTGACCCTGCTATGCCCCGCACAGCAGTCGACCCCGGTACTCTCTTTATGCGCGCCGACGATCCCGCCCCCAGCGCCTATGCCGACTGGGCGGCCCGCCGCGCCGCGCGCGAACCCCTCCAGCACATTGTGGGGTCCGCGCCTTTCTGCGGCCTGGACCTTTTTGTGGAGCCCGGCTGCTTCGTCCCGCGCCCCGAAACCGAGCTGCTCGCCGACTGGGCCACGCGCTTCCTCAAAGGGCGAGCTACACCGCGCGTGGTCGATTTATGCTGCGGTCCCGGCACGTTGGGGCTCGGGGTTTCTTTTCTTTATGACGCCCCCATCTCCCTTACTGGGGTCGAAGTGTCGCGCGCTGCGCTGCGCCTGGCTGAATGGAATGCTCGACTTGTTCCGCAGGTTGAAGCTACTTTCGTTCAGGCCGATCTGGCTGTAGATGATCCCGTGGAGTTGACGGCGACAGCGGGCGTTTCCCCCGAGGCTTTCGCGCCCGCGGACGTGGTCGTCTGCAACCCTCCGTACGTTCCGGAATCCGCGGAGGTTTCCCCCGAGGTAGCCGCCGACCCGCACGCAGCCGTGTTCTCCGGGGAGGACGGACTGGAGCTCATGCCACGGGTGCTGCAGTGGGCTGAGGCGCTGGGGCGCGCAAGTGGTGGCGTCGGAATAGAACACGACGACTCCAACGGCGCGCAGGTAGCAACCATGATGCAGCAACGCGGCTGGCGAGAGATCACTCAGCACCGCGACCTGGCCGGTCGGCCACGCTTCGTCACCGCCCTGCTGCCGCAGTAGTGCCGGCGATGGGGTTAAGGTAGAGCACGTAATAAATAAGCAAGAAAGGGCCGCAATGTCGAGAACCGTAGACGCAACCGATCCGCAGAACCGCGAGGCCGCACTAGACGCCGCGGCGAATGCGGTGCAGGGCGGACGGCTGGTCGTGCTGCCGACCGACACGGTCTACGGCATTGGCTGCGATGCCTTCGACAACGAGGCCGTGGCCGCCCTGTTACGAGCAAAGGGGCGCGGCCCCGACATGCCCGTGCCCGTGCTGGTTCCCAGCTGGACAACCATCCAAGGGCTCGTGCGCGAGTACACCTACAACATGCGTAAGCTCGTCGAGGCCTTCTGGCCGGGCGGGCTGTCGATGGTCGTCCACCAGGCGCCGAGCCTGCCATGGAACCTGGGGGATACGCGCGGCACCGTGATGCTGCGCATGCCCAACCAGCCCATTGCGCTGGAGCTGCTGGAGGGTACCGGCCCGATGGCCGTTTCCAGCGCCAACATTTCCGGCCAGCCGCCAGCGACGAACGTGCAGATGGCCGAGGATCAGCTGGGCGCGGACGTAACAACCTACATCGACGGTGGGGAAGCTCACCACGGCGTGGCCTCCACCATCGTTGATCTTTCCTCCGGTCGCCCGCGCATCCTGCGCGAGGGTGCGGCCACCACCGAGCGGGTAGCCGAGGTGCTGGGTATGAGCAGTGCGGAGCTGCGGGGAGACGTCTAATGACAGTCCTTACCCAGCCGGCTATCGGCGCAGGAATTCCCCTGCGCGAGTTGGTGTTGGTGCTGCTCATTGCCTGTGCGGTGACGTATCTGGTGACGGGCGTGGTGCGTTCGGTGATTCTGCGCTATGGCCGGATGGCTGCTCCGCGCGAGCGCGACGTGCACCAAGTTCCTATGCCGCGTCTGGGTGGAGTGGCAATGTTCACGGGGTTAGTCGTGGCGGTTGTAGTGGCGAACCAGCTGCCCGCGTTGACGCGCGGGTTCCCGCCGAGAACCCCTGATATGACAGCGGTGCTGATGGCCGCCTTCGTGATTGTCGTAGTCGGCGTAGTGGATGACCTCTACGACATCTCCTGGGTTCTGAAACTCGGCGGGCAGGTCGTGGGTGCCGTGGTGATGAGCTTGATGGGCTTGAGTTGGTACCTTTTCTATTTGCCGTTCGGGGCCGGCACCACCTTGATCCTGGACCAGGTCCAGTCCACGATCCTGACGGCGCTTCTGACCGTCACCATCGTGAACGCCATGAACTTTGTCGACGGCTTGGATGGTCTGGCCGCGGGATTGGGAGCGATCGCCGCCGGAACGATTCTGATCTATTCGCTGACCATCCTCCACGATCAGGGCGGCACCGTGGCGGCTTACCCGCCGGCTATCATTTCGGCAGCACTGGTAGGAATCTGCATGGGGTTCCTGCCCCATAACTTTTCGCCCGCGCGCATTTTCATGGGGGACAGCGGCGCGATGCTGATCGGCCTGCTGTTGTCCGCAGCCTGCACGTCGGCATCCGGGCGCATCAACGCGGCGCTATACGGACCGGCGGATATGATGGCCCTACTATCGCCGATGATTGTGGTTCTGGCCGCCCTGTCGATTCCGCTGCTGGATCTCGTGATGGCAGTGGTACGGCGCGTTTCCCAGGGGAAGAGCCCGTTCTCCCCGGATAAGAAACACCTGCATCACCGGCTGCTACACATAGGCCACAGCCAGAAGCGCGTGGTTTTGGTTTTGTACACCTGGGTTGGGGTAGTGGCTTTTGGTGCAGTGGGGCTGACCGTGCTGCCTCTGCACGTGATGGCGGGCTCCTTTAGTTTGCTGGTTATCGTAGCCATCGCGGCAACGGTGGTGCCACTGTGGCGGGAGAATCGGAAGTCGAACACGGCTCAGGTAAGCTAATCGCCATGAGTGAGGCGACTGAGAACAACGGTGCGGGGGCTAAAGAGCTGCCCGAGCTGAACGACGTATCCCAAGCTAGCGACCACGTCGGCCCGCTGAAGGCTGCCATGCGTTCCGGAGCCCTGGCGCTGCTGGTGCTGGGGGCGCTTTCCCTGTTGGTGTGGGGGCTCATCAGCGGCACCGAAGGGCTGTGGGGAGCAGGCATCGGGTGGCTGGTCGGCGGTGGATTTATGCTGTTGACGGTAGTGATTGTGCTGTTTAGTTCCAACACCTCGCCCTCGATGACGATGGGCTTGATCCTGGGCAGCTGGCTGGTTAAGGCAGCTGTGCTGCTGGGTATTCTTTTCTTCCTGAAGGACAAGACCTTTTACGACACTGCCGCGCTGGCCGTGACTGTGATGCTAAGCATGATCGCAGTCCTTGTGATTGAGACGCTTGCGGTTACGCGTTCCCAAAAGCTCTACATCAGCTAGTTCTAGTGCAGTTCTAGCGATAGCCCGCGCCCCGGTTTGCAAAGTCATTGCAGACCGGGGCGTGTTGTGTTTTGCAGGAAGCGAGTCGACGCTTGAACCCGACGAGCACTGTGGGTAAACGCAGTAGGCGGGGGGTGTGCCAACACAATAAAGACATACAAATGATTCTGGAACCAAAAACTTTGAAATCCACGACCAAGCGGGGGGACCCGCAACGTGTTTCACTTAGCGATTCGCGAGTTAAAGCTGATATTGTTCTATCGGGCCATTTATTGGCACACGTATGTGTGAACAGTAGATACGGCACCGGCTGATTATGTAGGGACGTGCGACGGAGTCCCTCAGCATCAGCCTAACTCTTCGAAAAGAGACCTCCATCGCACCGCAGTGATTCTGTGCAATCTTGCGGCCCAATCACGGGAGAGAACGCTGAGCGTAACAACCTTGGCCATGAAGGGCGAGTTTCACGTACCTTCATTGGAACACGAATTCTTCCCGGGGCAAGTGGATAGCAACCAGCTGTGGTTCAGTGAGTTTGCTGGTGGAGCCTTCGCGCTCGACCGCCTCATGGTCATCCGTATTGTGATGATTCTTCTGGTTTCCGCATTCTTTTTCTTTGCAATGCGGAAGCCGAAGCTGATTCCGAGCGGCGTGCAGAACGTTGCTGAGTACTTCTTGGACTTCGTTCGGATTCACATCGCGGAGGATATCTTGGGCAAGAAGGAGGGGCGCCGGTTCCTGCCGATCATCGCCGCTATCTTCTTCACCGTCCTTGCCGTCAACATGTCGACGATCATCCCGTTTATGAACATTTCAGCCAGCGCTCGAGTGGGTCTGCCACTGGTGCTGGCTGTTGTTGCGTATATCGCATTCATTTACGCGGGAGTGAAGCGCTATGGCTTCGGCAAGTACATCAAGTCCTCGCTGATCATTCCTGGTTTGCCTTCTTGGCTCCACTTCATCGTGGCGCCGATTGAGGCATTCTCCACATTCGTCCTCCGTCCGGTAACGCTGACGATTCGTCTTATGGCGAACATGTTGGCTGGACACATCATCCTCGTCATGCTGTTCAGTGCCACGAACTTCTTCTTCTGGCAGATGAGCGGTTGGACTGTGGCTGCTGGCGGCACGATCCTCTTCGCGATCGCCTTCACCCTGTTCGAGCTCATGGTGATCTTCCTGCAGGCATACATCTTCTCCCTGCTGACCGCCGTGTACATCGAGCTGTCCCTCCACGCAGACGAGCACTAATTCGCCCCTTTTTAAGTACTCAAATGACCAAGCCGGATAACAACAAAAGAAAAGCTGCAACCGGCTGGTTCTCAGAAAGGTAATGGAAACCAAATGAACGACATCTTCCTCATCGCGCAGGACACCACCACCAAGTTCCAGGGCTTCGGCACCATCGGCTACGGCCTGGCTGCTATCGGCTCCGCTATCGGTGTGGGCAACGTTGCAGGTAAGACCGCTGAGGCAATGGCTCGCCAGCCCGAGATGGCCGGCCAGCTGCGCACCACCATGTTCCTGGGTATCGCTTTCGCCGAGGCACTGGCTCTGATCGGCTTCGTCGCCGGCTTCCTGTTCTAATTTCAGTGCGATTGGCCGCTCTTTAAGAGCACTTTCTAACCACCGCACCAGAATCGAAAGCTGGAGACTATGACGAACACCTTTTTGTTAGCAGCTGAGAAGCTGCCGATGGAGGAGTCGGTTAATCCGCTGCTTCCTCCGCTGTACGACATCGTCTGGTCCATCATTCCTTTTGCAGTCATCCTGTTTGTCTTTTGGAAGTTCGTGCTTCCGAAGTTCCAGGAAGTGCTGAATCAGCGCGAGGACCAGATCGAGGGCGGCATTCGGCGCGCCGAGTCCGCTCAGGCAGAGGCTAAGGCTGCCTTGGAGAAGTACAACGCTCAGCTTGCTGAAGCACGCACTGAGGCCGCTCAGATTCGTGACGATGCCCGTTCCCAGGGGCAGAAGATCATCGCGGACATGAAGGCTCAGGCAACCGAAGAGTCCAACCGTATCGTCGAGTCGGGCCACAAGCAGCTCGAGGCACAGCGTTCCGCCGTTGTCACCGACCTGCGCAAGGAGATGGGTGAAAACTCAATCAACTTGGCTGAGCGCCTGCTGGGCGAGCAGCTGTCGGACGACGTGAAGCGCTCGGGCACCATCGATAACTTCCTCGCCGGACTGGACAACGTCGGCGCATCCGGGAAGTGATCGGTATGCACGCAGCGAGCCGAGAGGCAATTGAGCGCCTCGAGCAGACCCTAGACCAGGGTCTCAACGAGACCTCCGACAAAGTGGGCACCGGTGTGAACACCGGCACCGAGCTGTTCGACGTCGTCGAGCTGCTCGACAGTGACCGCGGCCTACGTGTCGCGCTGATCGACCCGGCGAGGGATGCCAACACCCGCGTGGAACTGGCCAAGAGCCTGTTCGGCGGCAAGGTGTCTGCCTCGACGGAAGAAATCGTGTCTGCTGCTGTATCCCAGTCGTGGTCCAACACTCGCGACCTACGCGACGGACTGGTGAAGCTGGGCCGCCTGGCCCTGCTGCGCGCCGCCGACGCTCAAGGTCAGCAGGACCGCGTTGAAGACGAACTGTTCCAGCTGGCCCGCATCATCGAACGTGAGCCGGAGCTGGAGCTGAAGCTGGCCGACCGCGCCGCATCCCCGGATGCACGCCGCGACCTGCTGGCAAAGGTTCTGTATGGAAAGGTCACTTCTACGACCGAGGCACTGGCGTTGCAGGCAATTGGCCGTCTGCGTCAGCGTCCAGTCGAGGAACTTGACTCGTTGGTTGACGAGGTAGCTGCACAGGAGGGACGCACCGTAGCGCGCGTTCGTGCCGCAGCTGCCCTGGGTGAACAGCAGAAGTCCACTCTGTCGGACAAGCTGGAGAAGATTTACGGTCGCAAGATTGCGGTCCACTCCGAGGTTGATACCAGCCTCCTCGGCGGTGCCGTGATCCGCGTCGGACACGAGATTATCGACGGCAGCACTGCAGGTAACCTGCGGCGCCTCCGCGCGTCGATCGCTTAGGGCGTCATAAAAAGGCGTCCCAAGAAACCGACAAAGACCAAGCAAGAAAATAGATGCTGGAAGACGAAACCGAGAGCAGGAAGAACATGGCGGAGCTGACGATCTCCTCCGATGAGATCCGTAGCGCGATTGCGAACTACACCTCGAGCTACTCCCCGGAGGCCTCCCGTGAGGAGGTCGGCGTGGTCACGGCGGCTGCAGACGGTATTGCCCAGGTAAGCGGCATGCCCTCTGTGATGGCTAACGAGCTACTCGAGTTCCCAGGCGGCGTGATTGGCGTCGCACAGAACCTCGACACCGACAGCGTCGGCGTCGTGATCCTGGGTAACTTCGAGACCCTCAAGGAGGGCGACGAGGTCAAGAGGACCGGCGAGGTCCTGTCCATTCCGGTTGGGGAGAAGTTCCTCGGCCGCGTTATCAACCCACTGGGTCAGGCCATCGACGGCCTGGGCGACATCGAGTCCGAGGAAGAACGTGCCCTCGAGCTCCAGGCGCCCTCCGTTCTGATGCGCCAGCCCGTCGAGGAGCCGATGCAGACCGGCATCAAGGCTATCGACGCAATGACCCCGATTGGCCGTGGTCAGCGTCAGCTGATCATTGGCGACCGCAAGACCGGTAAGACCTCGGTCTGCATCGATACCATCCTGAACCAGCGCGACAACTGGGCAACCGGCGACCCGAAGCAGCAGGTTCGCTGCATCTACGTTGCTGTTGGCCAGAAGGGTTCCACGATCGCTTCGATCCGTAAGACCCTGGAGGACCACGGCGCGCTGGAGTACACCACCATCGTGGCAGCACCGGCATCCGACTCGGCCGGCTTTAAGTGGCTGGCACCGTTCACCGGCGCCGCACTGGGCCAGCACTGGATGTACCAGGGCAAGCACGTCCTGGTTATCTACGATGATCTGACCAAGCAGGCTGAGGCCTACCGTGCGATCTCCCTGCTGCTGCGTCGCCCGCCGGGCCGCGAGGCGTACCCCGGTGACGTCTTCTACCTGCACTCCCGTCTGCTGGAGCGCGCAGCGAAGCTGAACGACGAGCTGGGCGGCGGTTCCCTGACGGCACTGCCGATCATTGAGACGAAGGCAAACGATGTGTCTGCCTTCATTCCGACCAACGTTATTTCCATTACCGACGGTCAGGTATTCCTGGAGTCCGACCTGTTCAACCAGGGTGTCCGACCGGCTATCAACGTTGGTGTGTCCGTCTCCCGTGTTGGTGGTGCCGCACAGACCAAGGGCATGAAGAAGGTGTCCGGTTCCCTGCGTCTGGACCTGGCCGCATACCGTGACCTGGAGGCATTCGCTGCCTTCGCATCCGACCTGGACCCGGCCTCCAAGGCACAGCTGGAGCGCGGTAAGCGCCTGGTCGAGCTGCTGAAGCAGAAGGAGACCGAGCCGCAGTCCGTCGAGGACCAGATGGTTTCCATCTACCTGGCCGGCGAGGGCGAGTTCGACGACGTTCCGGTTGAGGACGTTCGCCGCTTCGAATCCGAGCTGCTGGAGAACCTGCACGCTTCCCACGGTGGCGTGTTCGAGCAGATCAAGGGTGGCACCCCGTTCAGCGACGAATCCAAGGCCGAGCTGGCTGGCGCAGTCCAGGACTTCAAGCAGGGCTTCCAGACCACCGACGGCACCCCCGTCATCAACGAGCCGGAAGCTCGCCCGCTTGGCGACGACGAGGTCACTAAGTCCCAGATCACTGTCTCCCGCAAAACCCAGTAGGCGCGGAAGGTAAGTGAGCACAGTGACCACCAAAACCATTAATGAAACAGAAGGGAGGCGATAGTTATGGCTAGTCTTCGCGAACTGAGGACACGCATCAAGTCCGTGAACTCGACTAAGAAGATCACGAAGGCCCAGGAGCTCATCGCCACCTCGAGGATCACGAAGGCTCAGGCACGTGTCGACGATGCGGAGCCTTACGCGGAAGAAATCACCCGTGTGGTTCAGCGCCTGGCTTCCGCTAGCACCCTGGATCACAAGATCCTGCAGGAGCCGACGGATACTTCCCGCGCTGCAATCCTCGTGGTTTCAAGTGACCGTGGCATGTGCGGTGGCTACAACAACAACGTCTTTAAGAAGACTGCAGAGTTGCGCAAGCGCCTGGAGAACGAAGGCAAGGACGTTGTTCTGTACGTCTCTGGTAACAAGGGCATCTCCTACTACAACTTCCGTGGCGAGGACATCGCAGGCTCCTGGTCGGGTTACTCTCAGGACCCCGACTACGCGGCTACCCACGATGTACGTCGCCACCTGATTGATGGCTTCGTCGCCGGTTCCGAAGGAACCGCTAAATGGCGCGAAGGCCTAAACGCGGAAGAGGGGCAGGCTGTACAGGGGTTCGACGAGGTACACATCGTGTACACGCGCTTCGAGTCCATGTTGAGCCAGAAGCCAGAGGCACACCGACTGTTGCCGATCGAGACTGTGGTTGAGGAAGAGAAGTTCGAGCTCGGTGAGGATCTGGTCTCCGACAAGGCTGACCAGGTTTCCGCCGACTACGACTTCGAGCCCGACCCAGACACCCTGTTGAAGGCTTTGCTGCCGCAGTATGTCTCCCGAGGCATCTTCGCAGCAATGCTGGAGTCTGCGGCGTCGGAATCCGCAGCGCGTCGTACCGCGATGAGCGCCGCAACCGACAATGCGACCGACCTGGTCAAGCAGCTTTCTCGAGTTGCCAACCAGGCTCGTCAGGCCCAGATTACCCAGGAAATTACAGAGATCGTCGGTGGCGCATCCGCGCTCGCCGATAGCGGAGAAAGTGATTAAGTATGACTACAGCAAACCAGGTTCAGCCTTCTGCTGAATCGGCTGTTGCGGGCCGCGTCGTGCGAGTTATCGGCCCGGTCGTCGACGTGGAGTTTCCGCGCGGCCAGCAGCCAGCACTGTTCAACGCACTGACCGTCGAGGTTGACCTCGAGGCAGTGGCAAAGACCATCACCCTGGAGGTTGCACAGCACCTCGGGGACAACCTCGTGCGCGCCGTGTCCATGGCACCGACTGACGGCCTGATCCGTGGCGCTGAGGTTACCGACACCGGTAAGCCGATTTCCGTACCGGTCGGCGACGTTGTCAAGGGCCACGTCTTCAACGCTCTGGGCGACTGCCTGGACGAGCCGGGCCTGGGCCGCGACGGCGAGCAGTGGGGTATCCACCGCGAGCCACCGGCATTCGACCAGCTCGAGGGTAAGACCGAGATCCTGGAGACCGGTATTAAGGTCATCGACCTGCTGACCCCGTACGTGAAGGGCGGCAAGATCGGCCTGTTCGGTGGCGCAGGTGTGGGTAAGACGGTTCTCATCCAGGAGATG
The DNA here is from genome assembly GCF_022345965.1 of Corynebacterium sp. ACRQK. Lineage (GTDB taxonomy): Bacteria > Actinomycetota > Actinomycetes > Mycobacteriales > Mycobacteriaceae > Corynebacterium. The sequence goes on along the minus strand of NZ_JAKRMU010000001.1, from coordinate 486,357 downwards.
ATTACCCGTATCGCCCGCGAGTTCTCCGGTACCTCCGTGTTCGCCGGTGTTGGTGAGCGTACCCGTGAGGGCACCGACCTCTTCCTGGAAATGGAAGAGATGGGCGTGCTGCAGGATACCGCGCTTGTGTTCGGCCAGATGGACGAGCCGCCGGGAGTCCGTATGCGCGTGGCTCTGTCCGGTCTGACCATGGCGGAGTACTTCCGCGATGTTCAGAACCAGGACGTGCTGCTGTTCATCGACAACATTTTCCGTTTCACCCAGGCTGGTTCTGAGGTTTCGACCTTGCTGGGTCGTATGCCTTCTGCCGTGGGCTACCAGCCCACCCTGGCTGATGAGATGGGTGTTCTGCAGGAGCGTATTACCTCGACCAAGGGTCGTTCCATTACCTCCCTGCAGGCTGTTTACGTGCCGGCCGATGACTACACCGACCCGGCACCGGCTACGACCTTCGCCCACCTGGATGCGACGACCGAGCTGGATCGTTCGATTGCCTCGAAGGGTATTTACCCTGCAGTGAACCCGCTGACCTCTACCTCTCGTATCCTCGAGCCGGGTATCGTCGGCGAGCGTCACTACGAGGTTGCCCAGCGCGTGATCCACATCCTGCAGAAGAACAAGGAGCTGCAGGACATCATCGCCATCCTGGGTATGGACGAGCTCTCGGAAGAGGACAAGATCACCGTTCAGCGCGCACGTCGCCTGGAGCGCTTCCTGGGCCAGAACTTCTTCGTGGCGGAGAAGTTCACTGGCCTGCCGGGCTCCTACGTGCCGCTGAAGGACACGATCGATGCCTTCGAGCGCATCTGCGACGGCGAGTTCGACGCTTACCCGGAGCAGGCCTTCAACGGTCTGGGTGGCCTGGACGATGTCGAGGCTGCTTACAAGAAGATGACCGAAAAGTAAGGGGTTAAGCACATGGCTGAGATTGCCGCACAACTGGTCTCCGTGGAACGTCCGCTGTGGGTTGGTACCGCAACGTCCGTTACCGCGCAGACCACTGAGGGCGAGATCGGCGTGCTCCCTGGTCACGAGCCTCTGCTCGGCCAGCTGGTCGAGAACGGCGTCGTTACCATTCGGACGAATACCGGTGAGAAGCTGGTGGCCGCGGTGCAGGGCGGGTTCCTGTCCGTGTCCTCCAAGAAGATCACCATTCTGGCGGATTCTGCATCGTGGGCCGGCGAGGTCAACGTTGCGGATGCCGAGTCCCGCAAGCAGTCTGCAGAGACTGAGCACGACAAGGCCGTCGCAGAGTCCGAGTTGCGCGCTGTGAAGCGTATGGAAGCTTAAAGCTATCTAGCTTTCAGCTTCCCTGACGAACGGGTTCCACTGATTTACCAGTGGGGCCCGTTTCGCTTTTTCGAAACCCTCTTCATGCCTGTAAGTTAGGTATATGGCGTGGTTGTTGTATTTTCTTGCGGCGGTGACGCTGGTTGTCGTCATCGCCGTTGTGTGGCGTTTCTTCGCGCTGCGTTCCCAGGGGTATCCCGTGGTCGTCCGACGCCTGCCGAATTCTGATGGCCGGCACTGGCGCCACGGGATTTTGAAGTATTCGGGCCAATCCGCCAAGTTCTACAAGCTGCGCAGCCTGCGTCCTGCCTCGGATGTGGTGTTGACGCGCCTCGGCACCTCGATTGTGTCCCGCCGTGAAATCACTCCGCGGGAGTCCGCTTTCTTGGAGGACAACGTTCACGTCGTCGAGGTGGTTCACCGAAAGACACATTGGGAGATCGCCCTGGATAGCGCAGGGGATACCGCGCTAGTGTCCTGGCTCGAGTCCGCCCCGTCGGAGCGTCGCATACCCCGTCATTGAGTAGCCGTCAGCTTCGGTAGCGTAGGCTGAACAACCATGCGCTTAGTCATTGCTCGCTGCTGTGTCGATTACGTCGGACGCCTGGAGGCCCACCTGCCTCCCGCCGATCGTTTGATCTTGGTGAAGGCCGATGGTTCGGTCTCTATCCACGCCGACGATCGTGCATATAAGCCGCTCAATTGGATGATGCCGCCGTGTTCCCTCGAGGCCGTCGAGGCTAGTTCTCTTGATGGTGATGACGCCCCTACGGAGTATTCGGAGCTAGGCAATGAGGGGGTCGAGCAGTTGTGGATCGTCACGAATCCAAAGGGGGAGCAGCTGCGGATTCAGATCTTCGAGATCTACTCAGATACGGAGCACGACCTAGGGGAGGATCCGGGCCTGGTGAAGGATGGCGTGGAGGCACACCTGCAGGAGCTGTTGGCTGAGCAGATTGAGATTTTGGGTGAGGGCTACTCCTTGATCCGCCGGGAGTACCCGACGGCTATCGGGCCGGTGGACATTCTGTCTAAGGATTCAACTGGAGCGACGGTGGCTGTGGAGATCAAGCGCCGCGGTGGCATCGATGGTGTGGAGCAGCTGACCCGCTATGTGGAACTGCTGAACCGGGACGAGCTGCTGGCTCCGGTGACGGGCGTGTTTGCTGCCCAGGAGATCAAGCCGCAGGCTCGCACACTGGCGGAGGACCGCGGGTTTCGTTGCGTTACCCTGGATTATGAAGCAATGCGAGGGACCGACTCCTCGGAGCTGCGGCTTTTCTAAAAGACTCAGCGCTCTTTGTCGGGTTTAGTCCTCAACAGGCGATTAATTACTCCCGCGCGGCCAGCGCGTGGGAGGGCAAGTAAGAAAGGACACTTTCAAGGTGACGAATCCTTCTAATACCCCTCCGTCCCGTTTTGTAGCTGGGGCAGTGGACCTGGGGGCTGTAAAGCAGCAAGCCGAGCAGCGGGCGCAGGCGCAGGCTCGCGCTGCCCAGGCTGGCGCAGCCGCTGGAGGTGCTGGCGCGGCAGGCGCACCGGCAGGCCAGCCAGGTTCGGCTGGTGGAGTCGGCGCTGGGGGCGCTGGAGCTCCGGCAGCTTTCGTTAGTACCATCACCCCGGAGAACTTCGAGTTGGACCTTGTGGTTCGCTCTACTCAGGTGCCTGTGGTCACGCTGTTGGGTTCTGCCCGCTCGGAAGCCTCTGAGCAAATGCGCAAGGACTTCACCAAGCTGGCTGAGTCCCAGCAGGCGCCGACCAAGTGGCTCTTCCGTTATGTGGATGTCGACGCCACCCCGGAGGTCGCTCAGGCCTTCGGCGTGCAGGCAATCCCTACCGTCATCGCGCTGGCAGCCGGTCGCCCGCTGACCAACTTCGAGGGCGGCCAGCCCGCCGCGCAGCTGCAGGGGTGGGTAGATGCTGTGGTGCAGGCCGTAGACGGCAAGCTGCGCGGGCTCGCTCCGGAAGAGGATCCGGCTAATGCGGCCGGCGGTGGCGCAGGCGCCGACTCGGACGGTGCTGACGCGAACCAGGATGCGGGTGACCCGCGCCTGGCAGCCGCCGCCGAGAAGCTGGAGGCAGAGGATTACGCGGGCGCTATTGCGGAGTATGACGCCATCCTTGCCAACTCCGCCCAGGCCGATGAAGAGGTCGTAGGGGAGGCCCGCGCGGCGCGTGCCAACGCGCTGCTGATGCAGCGCCTGTCCACGGGCGGGGATGAGTTCGCAGAATCCGACCGCCTGCTGCTGGCGGGCGACAAGCCCCAGGCCTTCGACCTTTTGATCGAAGAGCTGCGCCCGTCCGCAGAGGGCAGCGCAGATCACAAGAAGCAGGCGAAGGCTCGCCTGCTGGAGCTGTTCAGCCTGTTCGACCCGGCGGACCCGGAGGTCATCGCGGGCCGCACCCGCATGGCCTCGGCACTGTTCTAGGCGCCAGATCCGCTCAGGCTCGGAAGCTGGGCCGGGTCGGCCCAAGATGCTCCGGCCGCGAGAGCTGAGCCGGGCTTAGCCCTCCAGCACGAACCAGCGCGCGGTGTGCGCCGGGATCTGCAGCACGGCGGAGGTGTCCATGCCGTGGGAGCCGGTGGGTTCCGTGTGCAGGTCGCCACTTACGCGCCCGGCGCCCTCGTACTGCACGTCGTCGGTATTTAGCACCTCGCGCCACGTGCCGGCCTGTGGCAGGCCGATGCGGTAGTTCTCCTGGGTGGTGCCCGAGAAGTTAATTACACACGCCAGCTCGCGCCCACGGTGGCGTCGAATAAAGGAAAGAACGTTATTCGCCGAGTCGTCGCTGGCGATCCACTGGAAGCCCTCCAGCGCGTGGTCCTGCCCCAGAGCGGGCTCGGAGTGGTAGAGCTTGTTCAGCTGGCTGGTCAGGGCGCTGATGCCGCGGTGGAACTCGCCCTCCCAGCCTTCGAGGTTGCGCCAGTCCAGGCCACGGGACTCGTTCCACTCCTCGGTCTGGCCCCATTCCTGGCCCTGGAAGAGCAGCTTCTTGCCTGGGTGCGCCCACATGAACGCCAGGTAGCTGCGTACCATCGCCGCCTTGTCCCAGGCGGAACCGGCGGGCATACGCGACCACAGGGTTCCCTTGCCGTGCACGACCTCATCGTGGCTGATCGGTAGCACATACTTTTCAGAGTAGGCGTAGACCATCGAGAACGTGATCTCGTTGTGGTGGTAGCTGCGGTAGGCCGGATCGCGCTGGACGTACTCCAGGCTGTCGTGCATCCAGCCCATGTTCCACTTCAGGCTGAACCCCAGGCCGCCCTCGCTGGTGGGGGCAGTCACGCCCGGCCAAGAGGTCGACTCTTCGGCGATAGTCAGCGAGCCCGGGCACTCGCGGTGCACGGTGGCGTTCATTTCCTTCAAGAACTCCACCGCGTCCAGATTCTCGCGGCCGCCGAACTCGTTGGGCAGCCAGTCATCGCGGGAGTAGTCCAGGTACAGCATCGAGGCCACAGCGTCCACGCGCAGGCCGTCGATGTGGAACTCCTTGCACCAGTACAGAGCGTTGGCCACCAGGAAGTTGCGCACCTCGTTGCGGCCGAAGTTGAACACGTAGGTGCCCCAGTCTGGCTGCTCGCCGCGGCGCGGATCCGGGTGCTCGTAGCAGGCCTCGCCGTCGAAGCGGCCCAGAGCCCAGCCGTCCTTGGGGAAGTGCCCCGGAACCCAGTCCATGATCACGCCGATGCCTGCGCGGTGCAGCGAATCGATCAGGTAGCGCAGATCGTCCGGGCCGCCGTAGCGATTGTTCGGCGCGTAGTAGCTGGTCACCTGGTAGCCCCACGAGGGCTCGAAGGGGTGCTCGGAAACACCCATCAGCTCTACGTGGGTGTAGCCCAGCTTCTGCACGTACTCCACCAGCTCCGCGGCCAGCTCCCGGTAGTTGCGCCCCTTGCGCCAGCTGCCCAGGTGCATTTCGTAGATGCTCATGGTCTCGTCCACGCCCACGGCAGCGCGGTGGGCCAGCCACTCGTCGTCGCCCCAGGCGTAGTCGCTGTCCGCTACGACGATGGAGGCGGTCGCGGGGGCGGGTTCGGCCAGGCGCGCCATCGGGTCGGCCTTGTCCAGGCGCATGCCGTCGCCGGTGGTGATGGAGAACTTGTAGTGCGCCCCGGCGCCCACGCTGGGGATCCACAGCTCCCAGATGCCGCTGCTACCCAGCGCGCGCATGGGGTGCTGGTTAGCGTTCCAGCCGTTGAAGTCACCGATCACGGAAACGCCCGCAGCATGCGGCGCCCACACGGAAAAAGCCACGCCACCGTCCAGCACGTGGGCGCCGAGGACCTTCCACAGCTCCTCGTGCCGGCCCTCGCCGATGAGGTAGCGGTCCAGGTCGCCGACGGTAGGCAAGCGCCGATAGGGGTCCTCCAGGGTGGCGGTGGTGCCGCCGGCCCAGGTGACCTCGAAGACGTAGGTGTCTACGAAGTAGTCCACCGTCGCGGTGAATAGCGCCGGATACTCCGCTGCCGTCTGCATCTGCACCGGCTCGCCGCCGTTGATGCGCACAGCGACGGACTCCGCCCCGCACTGGACAGTGCGGATGGTGGTTCCGTCGCCGTTTTCGTGTGCCCCAAGTACGTCGTGTGGGGCGTGGTGCCTACGTTCTGCGAGCCGGTGGTAATCGTGGTTCATACTCGCCGATTCTACCTGCGGGGATCGTATTCTTCCTGGGCTCGCATGCAGGCTCGCTCGCGCTCACCCTCACCAAGGGTGGGCAGCCGGAAGATGTGCGCAACCTGGAAATCCGGATCCAGGCGCACGTAGTTGCTGGCGCCCCAGGTGTAGGTCTGGTTCGTTGGCAGGTCTGTGACCTCGAAGTACGCATCTTCCGGCGCGCCCAGGCCGAGCGCTTCGGTATCCAGGTTCACAGACCCCTCGACAATCGCGTTGGGGTTCAGGTTCACCACCACGAGCACCGCGTTGCCGGCAACTCCGTCGACCTTCGAATACGCGAGCAGGTCGTCGCTCGTGGTCTCGTGCAAGCGCAGGGTGCGCTGTTGCTGCAGCGCCGGGTTTTCTTGACGCCACAGGTTCAGATCCCTGATCCATTCAGCGCAATTGTCCACGGAGTAGTCGCGCGGACGCAGCTCGTACTTCTCGGAGTCCAGGTATTCCTCCGAGCCCGCGTGAACCGGCGTGGATTCGTAGATTTCAAAGCCGGAGTACACACCCCACAGCGGGGAGAGGGTGGAGGCCAGGGCGGCGCGGATGGCGAACATGGCCTTGCCGCCGGTCTGCAGGGATTCGTGCAGGATGTCCGGGGTGTTCACGAACAGATTCGGGCGGAAAACATCGGCGTAGTTGGCTATGTCCCCGGCGAATTCCTCCAGCTCCTCCTTGGTGGTCTTCCAGGTGAAGTAGCTGTAGGACTGCGTGAATCCTGCCTTGGCCAGGCCGTAGAGGCGTGGCGGTCGGGTGAAAGCCTCGGAGAGGAAGACCACGTCTGGGTCTGTGGCGTGGACCTCGGCGATCAGCCACTGCCAGAAGTTCGTGGGCTTGGTGTGCGGGTTGTCCACGCGGAAGATGCGAACGCCGCGGCCGATCCACAGGCGCACTACCTTCAGTACCTCGCGGTACAGGCCTTCCGGGTCGTTGTCGAAGTTCAGCGGGTAGATGTCCTGGTACTTCTTCGGCGGGTTCTCGGCGTAGGCGATGGTGCCATCCGGCAGCACGGTGAACCACTCCGGGTGCTCCTGCGCCCACGGGTGGTCGGGGGCGCACTGCAGCGCCAGATCCAGGGCCACCTTCAGGCCTTGGTCGTTAGCGGCGGCGACGAAGTTCTCAAAGTCCTCGACGGTGCCTAGGCGCGGGTGTACGGCCTCGTGGCCTCCGTCCTTGGAGCCGATGGCCCACGGGGAGCCGACGTCCTCCGGTGTGGGGGTCAGGGTGTTGTTCTTTCCCTTGCGGTTGATCTCGCCGATCGGGTGAATCGGCGGCAGGTACAAAACGTCGAAGCCCATGTCCGCAATGCGTGGCAGGTCCTCGGCGGCGGTGGCGAAGGTGCCGTGCACCGGGTTGCCGTCGGCGTCCCAGCCGCCGGTGGAGCGGGGGAACATCTCATACCAGGCACCCACACCAGCACTTTTCTCCTCCACCAGCACGTGGAACTCCGGGCCGCGGGTCAGCAGGTCGCGCAGCGGGCGTTTGCCCAGGGCCTCCTTGATCTCCGGAGACAGTGCGGTGGCCAGGCGCTCGTCGATGCTCAAAGACTGATCGCGCAGCTGGCCGGGTACGGAGGCCACCAGCTCCCGGTGCTTACGGGAGGCCTTCTCCGCTGCCCGCTCGAACAGACGCGCGCCGAGCTCAAAATCATTGGCCAGGGCCTGGGCATCCTGGCCTGCGGCTACCTTCTTGGTGATTGCGTTGAACCATGTGGCCGCTGGATCCGACCAGGCGTCAACACGAAAGGTCCACATACCCGGCACATCCGGAACGAAAACCGCATGGCGACGGTCGACGTCCTCGGGATCCGGCGACATCGTGATCTTCGCGCGACCACCCTCAGCGCCGGCGGGGCGGCGGACGACGAGGGTGGCGGAGATAGCGTCGTGCCCCTCGCGCCAGACACTCGCGCTGACCGGGAACACCTGGCCGACGATGGCCTTGGCGGGAGTGGCTCCGTGGGAGATGACGGGGGAGATGCAGTCGATGCCGAGGCGGCCGGTCATAGGGAAGCTCCTTTAGATGGCAGTGGGGGATCCGTTGGCAGTTCGCGTTGGTGCTTACACAGCAAGCCTATGTTGTTGGCACACTTCGCGCGGATCTTGAGGCACCATGGGGGAGTGAGCGAGAACGTGACGAACTTGATTTCCACCCCGGCCACCGCGCAGGCTGACGAGGACGACCTGATCGTAAACATGCGCAACGTCTCCGTCGTGCGCGACGGACGGGCCATCCTGGCGCCGATGGATTGGCAGGTGGAGCTGGACGAACGCTGGATCATCGTCGGCCCCAACGGGGCGGGCAAGACCACCCTGATGCGCCTGGCATCGGCGCAGGTGTTCCCGACCACTGGCACCGTGAAGCTCATCGGCGAGCAGGTGGGCAAGGTGGATCTGCGCGAGCTGCGCACCGCCATCGGCATGAGCTCCTCGGCGCTGGCACAGCGCGTGCCGGGAGATGAGAAGGTCGCGGACATCGTCATCTCCGCCGGTTATGACGTGCTGGGCCGATGGCGGGAGGATTACGACGAGCTGGACTACGAACGCGCCATCGAGATCCTGGAAAGCGTCGGCGCCTACCACCTGGCCGAGCAGAACTGGAGAACCCTAAGCGAAGGCGAACGCAAGCGCGTGTTGATCGCCCGCGCCCTGATGAACGACCCCGAGCTGCTACTGCTGGACGAGCCGGGCGCGGGCCTGGATCTCGGCAGCCGTGAGGACTTGGTGGCGCTGCTGTCGGACTTGGCGGCGGATGCGGACTCCCCGGCGATCGTGATGATCACCCACCACGTGGAGGAAATCCCGCCGGGGTTCACCCACGCCCTGTTGCTGGACGAGGGTGAGGTCGTGGCCCAGGGAATCCTGGAAGACGTAATGACTAGCGAGAACCTCACCCGCACCTTCCACCAGCCGATCGAAGTCAAGCACGAAGACGGCCGCTGGTTCGCCCGCCGCAGCCGCCAGCGCAGGGGAAGTCACCGTTCCAGTGGAGCCAGTGGCGCCAATGGAGCCGACCACCGCCGACAGGAAGATCGGTAGACTCTGACGCATGAAGGAAAACCGTTTGGGCCCAGTGCAGCCACGTCACGCGTCAACGGTGATTCTGTTGCGCGACACGTTGTCGGGTATCGAGGTGTACGTCCAGGAGCGCGCCTCGACCATGAAGTTCTGCGCGGAGATGACGGTTTTCCCAGGTGGCGGTGTGGATTCCCGAGATATGCCGGGAGACGTCGACGGCGATGGCCACATGTCGCCGGCCATCAATTGGCAGGGTGCGGAGGTCAAGTGGTGGGCTAAGCGCCTGCAGAAGCCGGAATCCATGGCTCGCGCCCTGGTCTGTGCCGCGGTGCGCGAGACCTTCGAGGAGTGCGGCACGCTGCTGGCCACCCACCGCGATGGCTCACCGGTCGTGGACACCACGCCCTACCAGGAGGAACGCAAGCTGCTGGAGAACCACCAGCTGAGCTTCTCCGACTTCATGAGCAACAACAATCTGGTCTTGCGCTCTGATCTGCTGCGCCCCTGGGCCAACTGGGTTACTCCAGTGGAGCAGCCGATTCGCTACGACACAGCCTTCTTCGTGGCAGCCATGCCGGAGGGACAGCAGACGAGGGCTGATACTCCGGAGGCTACTTCGACGGGTTGGTTCCGTCCTTCCACGCTGCTGGACGGGTGGCGCTCCCGCAAGATTTCTCTGATGCCGCCGACGTGGGCACAGCTGAAGTTGCTGGATACCTTTCGCACCGTCGAGGAAGTGTTGGATTTTTCCTCCAGCCTCTCCGTCGATCCGGTGCTCGAGGAGCCCGTCGACGAGCCGTACATGGCTGAGTACTACCTGATGGAACAGCAGATGTACGGCGCGCCCGCCCGCCAGTTCGCGCCGGGCATGAAGTTCGTCGTTGACCCTGCCGAGATGCCGGAGAACCCTTTCGCCATCCGCCCCGACTCCTACGAGCAGTAGGGCGCGCGCAAGAATGGCTTTTTCTGCTGCCGAGCTGGATTTTCTGCTCGCCGAGTGTGCCGCTGGCTCGCCCCTTATTAATGACGCCACTACGTATCAGCTGACCAAGAAATCCCTCGTGCAGGATCTTTCCCACCTGCGCAAGGCACACGGCGAGCACGCTCGTGCCCTGGTGGAACTGGTACAGGCCCGCCGCGCGGGCAAGCTGCCGGAGAACTGGCTGATGGATAGCGAATCGGTTCAGCAGGCCACCCCGCCGGTAGTCGCCGCGTGGCGCGCGGAGGTATTGAAGTCCGCCGGGGTGGAGGCCGCCGTGGATGTCACCTGCAGTGTCGGCACTGAGCTGCACGCGCTTGCTGCCGCGGGGCTGCGGGTGCTGGGCGGAGATCTGGACCACCAGCGCCTGCGGATGGCCCATTTCAACGTGCCGGAAGTTCCGGTCGCGCGCATGGATGCGCTGCGTCCCGCGTTCGCCGGTGACCTGAAATCCGGCGCACTGAAATCCGGCGTGGTGGTGGCGGACCCAGCACGCCGGAATTCTTCGGGGCGTATCGCCAAGTTGGAAGACCTGCAGCCGCCGCTGCCCGAACTCATGGACTGCTACGAAAATCTAGTGGTCAAATGCGCGCCAGGCATCGACTACTCCGAGTTCGACGGCCACGTGGAGGTTGTTTCCGTCGATGGAGGAGTAAAGGAGACGTGCCTGTATTCACCCGCGATTCTGGGGCGGGGACGCCGGGCGGTGGTGATGGGGGCGTCATCAGTGAAAGAAACAGTGACAAGCGACGAACCCGAGGCGGACCGCGTGGATGGGGCAGGGCGCTACATCGTGGACCCCGATGGTGCCATCGTGCGCGCCGGGCTGGTGCGCCAGTACGCGGCGCGGCACGGGCTGTGGCAACTGGACCCGCACATCGCGTACCTGACAGGCGACGAGCTGCCCGCGGGCGTGCGTGGCTTTGAGATTGTCGAAGAAGTGCCGCTGAAGAAGGCGCGTCCCGCTTTGGTGGCGCTAGGTGCGAGGAGCGTGGAAATCCTCGTGCGCGGCGTGGATGTGGACCCCGACGAGCTGCGGAAGAAATGGAAGCTGAAGAAGGGCAACGCGGGCGGAAGCGGTGCCGCGGCGGCGGATTCTGCCTACTCAGTAGTGGTTACGCGCATCGGCGAGGGCGGCGCTGCCAAGGCTGTGGCCTTTATCTGTAGGGCTCGCCGCAGCTCGCGGGGGTAGTTCTAAAACAATATAAGAAATTTGTGGCGGTGGTCACCTGGTGGTAGGTACTATGGTGCCAAATCACAATACCCAAGCAGGAAGGTCAACGAATGTCGAACATCGTTGTTCTGGTTAAGCAGGTGCCGGACACCTACTCCGAGCGCAAGCTCACCGACGATGACTTCACCCTCGACCGCGACAGTGCAGACGCTGTCCTGGACGAAATCAACGAAAACGCTGTTGAGGCTGCACTGCAGCTGAAGGAAGCAGACAGCTCCCGCAACGTCATCGTTCTGTCCGTCGGCCCGGAGCGCGCAACCGAGGCGCTGCGCAAGGCACTGTCCTTGGGCTGCGACGAGGCCAAGCTGGTTGTCGACGAGAACCTGGCCGGCTCCGACGCACTGGGCACGGCATGGACCCTGTCCAATGCTCTGAACCAGATCGAGGACATCGAGCTGATTATCGCCGGTAACGCCTCCACCGATGGTGGCGCTGGCTCCATCCCGGGCCTGCTGGCTGAGTACCGCCAGATCCCGGCTCTGACCCACATGGAAGAGCTGAGCGTTGAGGGGGGCAAGGTCACCGGTAAGCGTGTTACCGAAGAGGGCGTGTTCGGCCTGGAAGCTCCGACCCCGGCCATCGTGTCTGTGACTGAGAAGTCCAACACCCCGCGCTTTGCTGCCTTCAAGGGCATCATGGCTGCCAAGAAGAAGACCATCGAAGAGCTGTCTCTGGAAGAGATTGGCGTGGACGCTGCAAACGTTGGCCTGGCAAACGCCACCACCTCCGTTTCCGCTTCCACCCCGAAGCCGCCGAAGTCGGCTGGTGAGATCGTCAACGACGAGGGCGAGGGCGGCAAGCAGCTGGTCGAGTTCCTGGTCAAGGAAAAGCTGGTTTAAGGGAAGTAGGGATTTAAGGACATGACCAACGTACTAGTACTGGTTGAGCACGGTGAGGGTCAGCTGAAGAACTCCACCGTCGAGCTGATCACCGCTGCACGCGTGTTCGGCACCGTCGGCGCCGTTGTTGTTGGCGCTCCCGGCACCACCGAGAAGCTGCAGGGCGCACTGGCCGAGGCCGGCGCAGAGACCATCTACGCCGCAGAGTCCGATCAGGCAGAGTCCCTGCTGGTTACCCCGGAGGTCGACGCACTGTCCGGCCTGGCAGCACAACTGCAGGTTCCGGTTATCGTCTCCGCTACCGCAACCGGCAACGAGGTTGCAGGCCGCGTAGGCGCCCGCGTTGCTTCCGGTGTTCTGTACAACACCAGCAGCATCACCGCCGAGAAGTCCGCTGAGATCAGCATCTTCGGTGGCGCTTACACCGTTACCGCTTCCGCCGCTGGCGCATCCCCGGTCTTCACCCTGGCTCCGGGCTCCCTGGATCCGGAACCGCAGGCTGCCGCTGGCAACGTCCAGCAGGTTGAGCTGCCGGGCGCTGGCCCGACCGCCGTCACCATCACCTCCTTCGCCCCGGCTGAGGCTGGCGACCGTCCGGACCTGACCGAGGCCAACATCGTGGTCTCCGGTGGCCGTGGCGTTGGTGGCTCCGAGGGCTTCACCGACGTTGTCGAGCCGCTGGCCGACGTCATGGGTGCCGCTGTTGGTGCTTCCCGTGCGGCTGTGGATGCCGACTACTACCCGGGCAAGTTCCAGGTCGGTCAGACCGGTGTTACGGTCTCCCCGAACCTGTACATCGCACTGGGTATCTCCGGTGCTATCCAGCACAAGGCTGGTATGCAGACCTCCAAGACCATCGTTGCTGTGAACAAGGATGAAGAGGCTTCCATCTTCGAGATCGCAGACTTCGGTGTTGTCGGCGACCTGTTCAAGGTTGCGCCGCAGGCTACCGAGGAGCTGAAGAACCGCAAGTAGTTCTTCACCCTAGGCTTTAACAGTCGCCCTGTCGCCACTACTGGCGCGGGCGGCAGCCATTAACCGGCGCCCTTTCGCTTAGCTTTACGCAGGCGGAAGGGCGCCGGTTTTTGTGCCATCTTCTGCGCTACCCGTCCTGCTGTCGGATGTAGTCCTCCATGTATGGCAGCGTGAATCGCACGCGGCCGAATCCCGCCGGCTCGATCAGATCGCGGGTAATCAGGCGGCTTCGCCAGGTGGACAGGCCTCTTGGCTCTACGCCCAGGTGAGCGGCGATGTCGCCAGTCTTGACAGCTCTCGTTGCCGGTGCTGCTGTGCTTACCGGTTCTGGTTCGGACGCCCCCTCGTCGGCACTTATCGCAGCCATCGCGCGGAGGAAGTTCATTTCGCCCTCTGGCAGGCGGCTGAACGCGGGCCGGTGGACGTGGCTGGTCATGCGGTCGATAGCCCGCTGGGAGGCAGTCTCCACGTGTGTGGCCTCGATGCTGTCCGAATCGTCGATCCCGGCGGCCGCCCAGGACAGTGCGCCAACTACTTGTATGAGGTACGGGTATCCGCGACAAATGTCGGTGGCGCGGCCCAGGGCGTCATCAGTAAAAGGGCGGCCAGAATCCGCGGCGGTGATGGCGAGGGTCTTCGAGACTTCCTCAGTCGGCACAGCGTGGAGGTCCACACGGAAGGCGCGGCGGAGGAACGTGGTGCCCTCGTGCTGCAGCAGCGTGTCCACACCGTGGGGCAGACCCGCGCAGACGAAGGCGATGTCGCGCTCATCGCGCATGAGGTCCTGGACCGCTGTGGCCAGGCGGTGGAGCTGGTCGAGGTCGGCGGATTGCAGCTCGTCGAGGGTGATGAGGATGCCAGTGCCGGTGATTACGTCGGAGAGTTCGCGCAGGCGGGTAATGAGCGTCGGCACGCTGCGGAGTTCCTCGGCCCGCGAGTGTGCTTCCGTGCGGAAGCTGCCCACGCCGGTGATGGAGGCCCCGGAAAGCTTGCGCTCCGGTGGCTGCTCGATGCTAGTGATGGCGGTGGGGATCGTTGTTTCGACCAGCTCGGAGATCATGTCGATATTGGGGTAGGCGCGCAGGGTGATCCAACCCTGGGCGCGGGCCTTGTCCTCGATCTCATTGAGCAGTACCGTTTTGCCCACGCCACGCAAACCGCTGGCCAAGATCGTGCGGTGTGGGGAGCCGGGACCTTCGGCGAGACTGAGCTCAAAATCCTGCAGCAGCTCGGCCCTGCCTGCCAGGTAGTACGGCGACGTGCCGAAGCTGGGGCGGAAGGGGTTTCGCTGGCCGGGTACGGCGGCTTGGAATGAGGGTTCGGACATGTCTCACACCATAGCGAAAGCTTGGCGTTTTTGTTAGATCTGTTAGATCTCGGTGGGTTTGTTAGAAGTGTTAGACCTGAGATTTCTGGATCCGGCTGTGTCTGTGTCCTTCTTGTTCTTCCGAAGCATATAGATGATCGCGATGAGAAGGCCAGGAACCGCAAGGACAAGAAGCGCGATCAGTACCATCAATAGGCACTCTGCGAGACCCATGTGCGATTACTCCTGTCGCGATCGGCTCTGAGTACTTGAAGGGTATCAAGAAGCAACGGTCCCGTGCGCGGTGTGCGGTGCCCAAGAAGTAGGGTAGGGGCGTGAACAAGACCAACCACGCAGCGAAGAGCCCAGTGCCAGGATCGTCGACTGGTGCAGCAGGTACGCGAGGGCGCCTGTACGTGGACAACGCGGCGTCTCAAGCTCTGCGCCCCGAAGCGCAGGAAGCGATGGAGCGCGCCGCGGGGCTGCTGAACCCCGCTGGCCAGTACAAGACCGGCCGCGATGCCCGCCGCAGCCTCGAGGACGCCCGCGAGCAGATCGCTGAACTCCTCGGCGCGGATGCAACAGAGGTGATCTTCACCGGCTCCGGCACGGAAGCCGACAACATCGCCATCCAGGGGCTCGCATACGGCTCGAAGGCCCACCGAGGCGCACACGTGATCGCCAGCTCCGACATCGAACACCCCGCCGTAGTCGAGTCCGTCGACTGGCTCACGGCCGGGCCGCTCGACCTGGGTTTTGAACGTTCGGTTCTTCCTGTGGACGCCGCCGGCCGCATCCGTGACCAAGACTGGATTGCCGGCCTAGAAGGCAGCGGGGGCGCGCCTAGCGACCTCGCGCTGCTGACTTGCATGTGGGCCAACAACGAGACCGGCGCTATCCAGCCGGTGGAGCAACTCGCCAGTTTCGCCCGCGACAACGGCGTGCCTTTCCACACCGACGCAGTGCAAGCCGTCGGCCACATCCCCGTCGACTTCCACGCTCTCGGCGCCACCACGCTCGCCGCCAGCGCTCACAAGTTCGGCGGCCCGAAGAACACGGGCCTTCTGCTCGCCCGCCGGGACGCGGACATCTTAAGCCCCGTGCGCGGAGGTGGCCAGGAGCGAAAGCTCCGCTCCGGCACCGTGAACGTGCAGGGTGCGGTGGGATGTGCGGCGGCGTTGGCGTCATCAATTAAAGAACTAGAACAAGCAACCGCCAGAATGCGCGTGGCGCGTGAGAGGCTACGGGCGGCGGCGCAGGGCATCGACGGCGTGCGGATCTGGACTCCCGAGGTCGGCGCACTGCCCGGGCACCTGCACATGAGCTTCCCCGGCGCGGAGGGCGACTCACTGATCATGCTTTTGGACGCCGCCGGGGTAGATGCTTCGACGGGCTCTGCCTGCAGCGCCGGGGTGAACCGCGCCAGCCACGTGCTGACCGCCATGGGCGTGCCAGTGGACGTGGCCCGTGGCGCGCTGCGGATAACTCTGGGCGCGGACATCACCGACGACCAGGTCGAGTACCTGGCGGGCTTCCTCCCGCGTGTGGTCGAGCAGGCCCGCGCCGCAGGAATGGCCTAAGAGGCCGGTACGCGAGTAGGGTGCCAAACATGCGAGTAGTAGCAGCAATGAGTGGCGGTGTGGATTCCGCCGTGGCGGCCTCCCGAGCGCTCGAGGCTGGACACGAAGTGATCGGCGTACACCTGGCGCTGTCCCAGTCTCCCGAGGCTGTGCGGGCGGGCTCGCGCGGGTGCTGCTCCCTGGAGGACTCCGCGGACGCGCGGCGCGTGGCCGACAAGCTGGGGATCCCTTTCTACGTGTGGGACTTCTCCGACCGCTTCAAGGCCGACGTGATCGACGACTTCGTGGATTCCTACGCCATCGGCGAGACCCCCAACCCGTGCCTGCGCTGCAATGAGAAGATCAAGTTCGAGGCGTTGCTGGACCGTTCCATCGCACTGGGATTCGATGCCGTCGTGACCGGACACTACGCCCGCCTGCACGACGGCGTGATGCGCCGCGGCGTAGACGCGAACAAGGACCAGTCCTACGTGCTGGGCGTGCTGACCGACGAGCAGCTGGCGCACTGCATGTTCCCGGTTGGCGACACGATCAAGCCGGAGATCCGCGAGGAGGCGAAGGACCGCGGTTTTGGTGTGGCCTCCAAGCCGGATTCCCACGACATCTGCTTCATCCCCGACGGCCAGACGCAGGCTTTTCTGGGCAAGCAGATCGGCCTGCGGCCGGGGTTGATGAAAGACCAGGACGGCTCGACTGTTGCCGAACACGACGGCGTGTACGGCTTCACCATCGGCCAGCGCAAGGGGTTGGGGCTGCCACGCGAGGGGCTGGACGGAAAGCCGCGCTATGTGACGGATATTGACGCCGCCACGGGCACCGTGACCATCGGCCAGCGCGACGACCTACGGGTCGGCGGGATCACGGCTGATCGACTGAAGCGCCTGGACCCTTCCGTGCACGGACACGAGTTTGAGTGCGAGGTGCAGGTGCGCGCCCACGGTGGGGTAGTGCCCGCCACTGCGCGACTGGTGGACGACCCAGAGAGGACCACGCCGGCGGGGCGCGTCAAGAAGGAGGGCGAGAGCCCGTGGCGCCTGGAGCTAGACCTGCACGAGCCGTTGCAGGGCGTGGCGCGCGGTCAGGCCGCCGTGATCTACCAGCCGGACGCCGACGGCGACATCCTGCTGGGCAGCGGCACCATCCGCGCCACCGCGCCGTGGAGCGATGCGGGTGCCCCTGCGCCGCGGGATAGCGCGGCGAATGCCGAAGCCGCTGGCAGCGCGGGTGAGCGCGCAACGCCAACAGAGGCGTAGCACGGCGATGGCAGGCAACACCGTGCAGCCGGTGCCGATCGGGCGCCTGGGGTGGTGGGAGAACACCGTCACGGACCACGCGGAGGTGCGCGCCGCGATGCAGTCCGCGCTGACTCGTACGTGCGACGTGGACGAGGACACAGGCGTGCCGCCGGTCTTGTCGTTCCCTCGCTGCGGGCGGGCGGGGGACCTCACGGCGCTGATGGCCAGCTTCGCGCAGCTGCCTATTCGCGCTAATCCCCGTGGTTGGGAGCTGACTGCCCACCCGAGCTTGGAATCCCGGCGCATGGACGGCTGGGTACGCGAGGCCACGGATGCTGCCGAGGAGCTGCTGACGGGCAAGGTCGAGCGGCTGATGCTGCACGTCACCGGCCCGTGGACTTTCGGCGCGGACGTGGAGTTCCGCGGCCACCCAGTTTTGCGCGACCGCCCGGCGTTTAAGGACTGCGCCCTGCACCTGGGTTTCGGCGTGGAGCAGGTCGCCGATGCGCTGTCGGCGGCGTTCGGCTGCGAAGTCATCATTGCGCTCCACGAGCCGCGCGTCCGCGAGGTGATGGGTGGCCTGCCCGGCGCCACCCGCTTCGACACCATCCCCGCCGTCGACCGCGAGTTCATTTACGGGGTGTGGCAGCGCTTTCAGCAGCAGGTCGCGCGCCCGGTGGTGCTGGACACGGGGTCTTCTATCGATGACGCCCTCTCGCACGCGCCCGGCTTCCATCGCATCGTGGTGTCCGCGGATCAGTTGCAGACAACCAGCGGCAAAGACCTGGTTGGCGGGATGATCGGACGCGGCCAGGGGATCGGCTGGGCGGTGCCCCAGACGGCGCCGTCAGCCGGCGGGGAGACCGTCGGTGCCCCAGGGAATACTGCTGCGCATCCGGGGCCAGCCGGTGGGGATACCGCCGGCGCCCCTGCCGAGGACGTCAGCGGAGCCGACGTGGAGGCCGCCGCGGGCGACATCGCCCGCGACGTTCTGCGCCAGTGGGAGCAGTGGACCCTGCCCGCTGACGAACTGCCGGGGCTGGTGGACATTGTGGTGCCCGAGGGCAAGCGCAGCGCCGCGCAGGCCTCCGTGGCGGCGGCTCGGGCGCGCCACGCGGCGGCCCTGCTCTGGCGCAATTGATAGTGCAACTGGTGCTGCTCTAGCGCGGACCCGGCGCGCCTGAGCGCGGTGCACGCTAGCCGCGCTAAAACTCCTCGTAGACCGCCGGGTCTTGGTTTTTCCGGCGCCCATCCGGGCGGCCCAGCGCGGTGACCGCCTCGATCTCCGCGTCGCTCAGCGTCACGTTCAGCGAGTCCAGGTTCTCACGCTGCCGAGCTTCCGAGGCAGCCTTCGGGATCGCCAGCACTCCGCGGCCACGGTGCCAGGCTAGGACGACCTGCCCGGGGGTTGCGGAGTGGGCGTCAGCAATCTCGGCAATGACCGGCTCCTCCAAAACCGCACCGCGCAACAGTGGCGACCAGGCCTGCGTCACGATGCCCAGCTCGCGGTGTGCCGCGACGGCCTCGGCCTGCGGGAAGTGCGGGTGCAGCTCGATCTGGTTGACCACCGGGTACTCGCCGGTGGCGGCGTGGACGGCCTCCAGGTGCTCGGGTAGGAAGTTGCACACGCCCACGTGGCGGATCAGCCCCCGCTCGCGCAGCTCCAGCAGCGTTTCGAAGGCTTCTACGTAGTGGCCTTGTTTTGGGTTCGGCCAATGGATGAGGTGCAGGTCGATGCGGTCCAGGCCCAATCGGAAGAGGGATTCCTCGACGGAGGCGACAGCGTCGTCGTGGCGCTGATAGCGGCCGGGCAGCTTGGAGGTGACGATCACCTCGTCGCGGCGGATCACGCTGGCGGGGTACGCGGCCTCAGGCGCGCCTGAGGTTCCGGGCGCTGGGTTTCCGACCCCGGTGGCACCGGTCGCAGCGCGGATGCCAGAGCCTACCGCGCCTTCGTTTTCGTAGTTGTAGGCCGTGTCGATCAGACGGTAGCCTGCGCGGATGCCCGCAGCCACGGAATCCGCGCCCGCCTGGCCCTGCATCTTGTAGGTGCCGAGCCCGATCTCCGGGAGGGAAAGAGCTGTAGTTTCAGTCATTCGCTTCTACCTTTCGCATCTGTTCGGTCTGTGTTGTTCGTGGCCTGCACAAGAACTCTGTGTCTACCCGTCCACGCCATCGGCGCTGGCGCTTGCATCATCGCCGGAACTTGGGGCGCCGTTTTCCAGCAGCTCCTTGAAGGCTGCCTCATCCAGCACGGGCACGCCCAGGTCCTCAGCCTTCTTCAGCTTGGAGCCAGCCTTTTCGCCCGCCACCAGGAAGTCCGTCTTTCTCGACACGCTGCCCGCCGCCTTGCCGCCACGAGCCTCGATGGCCTCCTTCGCCGCCGTCCGGTCGAAGTCCTCCAGCGAGCCGGTAACCACAATCGTCAAGCCCTCCAGCAGTGCGGAATTCACGCCATCTGCCTCGCCGGAAGTTGCCCCGGCCTCCTGACGCATCCGCACGCCAGCTGCCGCCCAGCGGTCCACGATCCGGCGGTGCCAATCCACCGTGAACCAATCCGAGATCGACTCCGCGATCGTCTCGGCCACACCGTCTATGCCGGCCATCTCCTCAACGGAAGCAGAGGCGATGTCCTCCACGGACTCGAAATGCTTCGCCAAAGCCTTCGCCGCAGTCGGACCCACGTGCCGGATCGACAGCGCAACCAGCACCCGCCACAGGTCCGCCTCCTTTGCAGTCTGCAGCTTCTCCAGCAACGTCTCACCGGATTTATTCAGCTTCCCGGCCTTCGTCGCATAAGAACTGGTCTTTTCCAGATCCTCTGCGCTCAAGTCGAACAGCTCCGACTCGTCGACCAACACACCGGAATGGATCAGATCGTAAGCGCCCTTTTCGCCCAAAGCGTCGATATCAAACGCCTTGCGGGAAGCCAGATACGTCAAGCGGGTATGCAACTGGCCAGGGCAGTATTGAGTGTTGGGGCAACGCCAGTCGGCGTCACCAACCTTCGAAGGAGCCAAACGGGTGCCGCACTCGGGGCAGAACGTCGAGAACAGGAAAGGCCGCTCCGCGCCCGTGCGCTTGTCCTCGACCGGGCCCAGCACCTCCGGGATGACCTCGCCGGCCTTGCGGATGGTGATCGTATCGCCCAGCATCACGCCCTTGCGGTGGGCCTCCGTCGGGTTGTGCAGCGTGGCCATCGAAACCGTGGAGCCCGCGACGTACTTTGGCGCCATGACGGCATAAGGCGTGGCGCGACCCGTGCGGCCAATGCCGACGCGGATGTTGTGCAGCGTGGTCATCGCCTCTTCCGGCGGGTACTTATACGCGATCGCCCAGCGCGGGGCGCGGCTGGTGTGGCCCAGCTCCAGCTGCTCTTCCAAGGAATCGACCTTGACGACCAGCCCGTCCATCTCGTGCGCCGCGTCGTGGCGGTGCTTGCCCCAGTACTCGACCTGCTGCTGGACCTCCTTGGCGGAGTGAACCTGCTTGGTGTACGGACTGACTGGCAGTCCCCACGCGGCAATCGCGCGGTACGCATCGTGCTGGGACGCGGGGGAGAAGCCCTCGCGCGCGCCGATACCGTGGCAAATCAACTTCAGTGGGCGCTTGGCCGTATCCGCAGCATTCTTCTGCCGCATCGCGCCGGCGGCGGCATTGCGAGGGTTGGCGAACATCTTCAGCCCCTCGGCCTGGCGCTGGGCGTTCATGGTGGCGAAATCTTCGACGTCGATGAACACTTCGCCACGGATTTCCACCAGAGCCGGGACGGGGAACTCGTCCGTGCCGTGGAGGGTATCCGGGATGTCGTCGAGGGTCCGCGCGTTGTGGGTGATGTCCTCGCCCGTCGTACCGTCGCCGCGGGTCAGCGCAAGTTCCAGCTGGCCGTCGATGTAAAGGAGGTTTATTGACGCCCCGTCGATCTTCAGCTCCGTCAGGTATGTCTTCGCGGGGGTGCGGTCCAGCCAGCCGGCGAGTTGCTCGGTATCGAAGACGTTGTCCAGGCTGAGCATCTGCTCGCGGTGGTCGACGTTGCGGAACGGACTGCTGGTGGGCGGGGCGGGGGCGACTTCCTCGGTGGGGGACGCGCCGGTGACGACCTCCGGGTGGGTCTGCTCTAGGTCTTTGAGCTCCTGCAGCAGGGCGTCGAAGTCCGCGTCCGAGATCTCCGGTTCGCCGTAGTAGTAGAGCTGCCGGTGGTGGCGCACCTGGTCAGCGAGTTCTTGCCAGCGGGATCGAGTACTCACCCCCGCTAGTCTACTTGCGGGAGATCTACTTGCGGCGGACGGCGGTGAAGTAGACCGCTACGGCGGCGAGCAAGATGAGGACTAGGACTCCCAGGCCGATGTACAGGATCGTGTTGCTCTGGGAGGCGTTGTCGATGTCCTTGGCCTGGGCGTCGGACTCGTCGCTGGAGTTGCCGTTGTTCTCCTGCCCGTCGTTGCCGTCGTCGTTGGTTCCTGGCGGCTCGGGGGTGGGCTCCGGTCCGGGCTCTAGGGTTTGACGCCACTCCGGTCCATCGACCTTGTTACCTTCCACCGCAGTGGACAGGCGGAACTCGATGTCCTTTGCTTGCTTTCCGTTGTCCTTGTAGCCCTCTAGGGTGACCATGACATACCACTGGCCGGCATCCGAAGCTTCCTGATGTGCCACATTTTCTTCACGGTTGCGGTAGAAAACGTACGGCGTACCTACGGCACGTGCGGTGGTGGGGACATCCTTGTCGAGGGTCTGTGTGGTCTCCTCAGACGTGACTTCGCGGCGCGGCGACGCTACGTAGATGTCGCCGTTACGGGAGTCATCCGTGTTTTTCTTGTCGAACTCGACTTCCGCGATGGGGCGCTGGCCCCAGTCGACGTTCATGCGGTAGAACTTCGTCTCTCCGGGAACCAGGGTGTCGGATACAGTACCCGGGGTGATCTCGGTTGCGTTGTTGTAGGAGTTGCCACCGGGGGTTGGCTTCGGAGTGGTGCTGGGCACCTTGACCTTATCCTTGTCTTTGCCCTCCGGGGTCTCTCGGTCGTTCTCCGGGCCGGCATCGGAGCCATCGACTTGAGGTGCGAACCCGACCATGATCTCAACCGGCAGGTCACGATCCAATTCGGTGCCGGAGTGGTTCAGCTTCACGCGATACTTCGTCGGATCGCAGTCCTCTTCAGGGTCGATAGTGACGGACTCCGCTTCCGGCGGGCCGGGCCAATTGGAGCTTCCGAAGTAGCCGGAGCCCTTGTCGCTGCAGCTGTCGTTCTTATATTCAACGTTGATGTTGTAGTAGATGTGGTCGCCGCCCTCGAAGCCTACGGGAACCAGGTTTGCGGTTACCTGTGCCTTCTTGCCTTCTGGGACGCTGATGCTGAACCACTTGTCGTCGCCGTCGTTGTTGGATCCCTTAGGGGAGGGCAGTGTGCTTTGGTAGAGGCCTTCGCCGAGGTAGAACCCGTCGGTGGCGTTGTCGGCGAGTTGGACTGGGGTGCCGGCGGATTCGTAGTTTCCGGCGACGCGTTGGGCGGCGTCGGTGAGGGCTTCGGTGAGTGCTTCGGTGTCGTCTGCGGAGGTGTAGGTGCCGCCGGAGACGTCGGAGATGCATTCGAGTTCTTTTTGGGCTTTGTCGTCGACTTTGAATCCGACGGTGTGGATGGCGAGGTCGATGCCGTCGCCGGCGATGTCTTCGGCGACGTCGCAGACTGGTGGTGGGGCGCAGGTGTCGATGCCGTCGGAGACGAGGATGATGTTGCGTGTGCCGTTATCGCCGAGTTCTTCGGCGGCTTGTTTGATGGCGTTGCCGATGGGGGTGTAGCCCTTGGGTTCTAGTTCGTTGATTTTGTCTTCGAGGTCTTCGGGTTTGTTGTTGCCGAGGGAGGCGAGGGTGGTGATGTCTTGGCAGCCCTTTTCGCGGTTGTCGGGGGCGTTGGATTCTTCGGAGCCGTAGGCGATGACTGCGGTTTGGGCTGAATCGGCGAGGGTGTTGATGGTTTCGTTGGCGGCTTTTTTGGCTGCGTCCATGCGAGTACCGCCGTCGCCGGTGTCTTTTTCGGCCATGGAGTCGGAGGCGTCGAGGACGACGGCGACTTTGCTGTCGCCGCCGGCGGTGCCGTTGCTGCTGGTGTTTCCGTCGCTGTCGTTGTTGTCTTCGGCGTTGGCGTTGACGGCGAGGATGGGTAGGAGGGCGATGATGGTGAGGAAGGCGAGTAGTGCGAGGGTGAGGCGCCGGGGTGTGGGTTGTTTCGCTGTGGTGGGTTGTTTCGTTGTGGCTTTGGGAGTGTGGCTCGCTGGGTGCAAGGGGGATCAGCGCCTTTCTAATTACTGCGAAGTTTTGTTTTACGAGGGTGGGACGCAACGCGGGCGCATAATGTTCCCAGCGCGGAAAAAGTTCCCGGTAAAAGAATTTTGTTGTGAAGAAAATACTAGGAAAAGAAGCTCTGACCCGCATGAAGAACGTACTGTTTTGAACGATAACGGGGGTGTCCGGTGGCGCCTATAAAGTGGTCACTATGACTGCACCGCATTTTGACCCGGCACACATGCTGAGCTTCGACCTGGAAACCACTGGAGTAGACCCAAAGACCGCTCGTATCGTCACCAGCGCACTCGTGACCATCAAGGGGCGCGAGCGAAACGACATTGAGATGCTCGCCGATCCCGGCGTGGAGATTCCCCAGCAGGCTTCCGACGTCCACGGCATCACTACCGAGTACGCCCGCGAGCACGGCCAGGATCACGGCGAAGTGCTGACAAAAACCATCGAGGGCATCCGCGAGGCATGGCGCTCCGGTGCCACGCTGATCGTCTACAACGCCGCCTATGACCTCAGCGTTCTGCGTGCCTTGGAGCCCAGCTTCACTGTCGACGGCCCGGTATTCGATCCCTATGTGGTTGATAGGGCAAAGGATCAGTACCGCAAGGGTAAGCGCACCCTGGAAAGCGTGTGCCAGCACTATGGCGTGAATTTGGACAATGCCCACGAGGCGACGGCGGATGCGGTGGCCGCCGCCCGTGTGGCGTGGATGCTGGCGCGCAAGTATCCCGAGCTAACGCAGATGCCAGCGGATGAACTGATGCTTTCCCAGGCCACATGGTTCTACGAGTCCCAAAAGGGGCTGCAAGAGTGGTTCCAGAAGAAGGGTAAAGAAGTGCAGGTCAACACCGCTTGGCCTCTCGCTGAGTAGTCTGACGAAAGCCTATCGCAGCGCCCATTTGTTTCTTATCTCCCCCTAGGAGCACAATAAAGGTGTTGTGGTTCTTCCCCCTGTTTCGTATCGACGTTCTTATTGACGCCCACTCGGCTCCAGCCGAGCCCGAAGGGAAGTCACTGTCGCGGCAGGGGATGGGAGCCAACGCTTCAAGAAGGCAGACGCTTCAAGAAGGTAAACGCCTGAAGAAGACAGCTGAATACAGAAAACATCTGAATACACCGAAATGGGGCACTAGGGATCATGGACGATAAGAACAATCCCCAGGGCGCAGGGCGCAATGGCGCTGAACTCAGCGGAACTGGGCAATACTCAGCTGACGGGCGCTCAGCTGCACAACACACAAGTGGGCAGCACGACACTGAACAGCACTCGGCGGGACAGGCTCCAGCCGAGCAGAGTTCAGTTGGACAGAGCTCAGCCGGGAAGAGTTTCCAGGAGAAGCAGGCCGCCCCTGGATACGCCGTCGCTTCTGCTCCGCAGATCGCCGAGTCTAAAAGGGAGAAGAAAGACAACACTCACTGGCTGTACATCGGCGTGATTATCGCCGTGATCGCCGGCATCATCTTTGGCCTAGTGGCGCCCGATACCGCCAAGGGATTCAAAGAGCTGGGCACCACTTACGTCAGCCTGATCAAGATGATCATCGCACCGGTGATCTTCTGCACGATTGTGCTGGGAATTGGTTCGGTGAGGTCTGCGGCGTCAGTAGGTAAAGCAGGCGGCCTGGCACTGGGATACTTCGTCACGATGTCCACCTTCGCCCTCGCAGTGGGCCTGGTTGTCGGCAACATCCTGCAGCCAGGCGATGGCCTGAACCTGAGCACCGGCGGAAGCAGCACCTTCGGCAACGGCGAAGAACAGCAAGCCGAAGGACTGGTGGGCTTTGTCCAGGGTATCGTCCCGGACACCTTCTTCGGCGCTTTTACCAGCGGCCAGATTCTGCAGGTGCTTTTCATTGCCTTACTGGTGGGCTTCGCCACGCAATCGATGGGTAAGGCCGGCGAGCCGATCCTCAGCTTCGTAGCCACGCTGCAGAAGCTGGTATTCAAGATCCTGTCCTGGATCCTGTGGCTCGCCCCGATCGGCGCCTTCGGCGCCATGGCGGGCGTAGTCGGCGGCACGGGCATCAAGGCAGTTCTGCAGCTAGGCGTGCTGATCCTCGGCTTCTACATCACCTGTGTGATCTTCGTATTCGGCATCCTGGGCCTCATCCTGCGGGTATTCACGGGCTTCAACATTTTCAAACTGGCGAAGTACCTGGGTCGCGAATACCTACTGATCTTCGCCACCAGCTCCTCCGAGTCGGCACTGCCGAACCTTATGCGCAAGATGGAGCACATCGGTGTCGACAAGTCCACGGTGGGCATCGTCGTGCCGACGGGCTACTCCTTCAACCTGGACGGAACCGCGATCTACCTGACGATGGCCGCCATCTTCATCTCGGACGCCATGAACATCCACATGGGGCTTGGCGACCAGATCAGCCTGCTGGTGTTCATGATCATCGCCTCCAAGGGTGCAGCGGGCGTGTCCGGCGCGGGCATCGCCACGCTGGCAGCCGGACTGCAGTCCCACCGCCCGGAGCTGCTGGGCGGCGTGGACATCATCGTCGGCATCGACCGCTTCATGTCCGAAGCTCGCGCGCTGACCAACTTCTCCGGCAACGCCGTGGCCACCCTGCTGGTCGGCAAATGGACGCACACCATCGACAAGGAGCAGGTCAAGCGGGTGCTGAACGGTGAAGATCCATACGTGGATGCCGGGGACGACCACAACGTCGACCTCAAATACCCGTCGGTGAAGAACCCGGCCACGGCACACCTGCAGCCCACCCCGCAGGTAAACCTGGACGATTACCGCCAGCAGCAGCCCGGCGGCGGGCGGTAACCTGCCGGGTGTGGGTGCGCGGCGGGCGCGGCTCGGACACGGCGCAGTAGGCGCTGGGCATGTCCGACCGCTGGCCGTGCCCCGGCTGGCGGCGGAGACCGCGGTCGGCGGTTGGTGGGAAAGAGCAGCCCGGGTGGGGCGCGGCAGCGGGGGACTGCCGCGTAAGGGGGATCACCGGCAGGACTATACTGAAGCGCATGTCACATGAAGCTTCACATCCCGTAAGCGGGGGGAACGCCCCGGCAGGGCAGGCCCCAAACACGGAAGAAAACGCCGGCGCGGAAGCCACCGCAGCTGGAGCCGCCGCCGGTGCTGATTCCACCGTAGGTACAGAGACGGTCTCCGGCACGGAGGCCATCTCCGGCGCGGAGTATCTGAAGAAGATCGTCTCCGCCCCCGTCTACCGCGTGGCCACGAACACGCCACTCGAAAACATGGAAACGCTGTCGAAGCGTATCTGTAACGAGGTGTTGGTCAAACGCGAAGACCTGCAACCCGTGCACAGCTTCAAGATCCGCGGCGCATTCAACCGCATGTCCCAGCTCACGGACGAAGAGCGCGCCCGCGGAGTCGTCGCCGCCTCCGCCGGCAACCACGCCCAGGGCGTAGCGCTCTCCGGCACGGAACTCGGCATCCGCACCGTCATCGTCATGCCGGAAGTGACGCCCAGCATCAAAATCGACGCAGTCCGCAGTTTCGGCGGGGAAGTGCTGCTGCACGGTGCGAACTTCGACGAAGCCAAGGCCAAGGCCATGGAACTCTCCGAGGTTGAGGGCATGGTGTGGGTCGCCCCTTTCGACGACGAAGCCGTCATCGCCGGCCAAGGCACCGCCGGGCTGGAGATCTTCCAATCCCGCCCTGACGTGGACCGCGTCTTCGTGCAGGTCGGCGGCGGTGGACTGGCCGCCGGAATCTCCGTGCTTCTCAAAGAACTAGACCCCAACATCCAGGTCATCGGCGTGGAGCCCGAGGAATCCGCCTGCCTCACCCACGCGCTCGCCGCCGGGCACCCCGTGGCCCTCGACCACGTCAGCCTCTTCGCCGAAGGCGTGGCCGTCAAGCAGATCGGCAGTGAGACCTTCCGAGTCTGCCGCGAATACCTCGACGACGTCATCACCGTCAGCTCCGACGAGATCAGCGCCGCTATCAAGGACATCTTCGACGACACACGCGCCATCGCCGAGCCAGCCGGCGCCGTCGCCCTGGCAGGCCTGAAGCGCTACGCCGTCGACCACCAGATCGAAGGGGAGACCCTGGCACACGTCCTGTCCGGCGCGAACGTGAACTTCCACTCCCTGCGCTACGTCTCCGAACGCGCGGAAATTGGTGAAGGTGGCGAAGGTATCTTCGGTGTGAGCATCCCCGAACGCGAGGGAGCCTTCCTCGAGTTCTGCAAAATCCTCGGCCACCGTGCCGTCACAGAATTCAGCTACCGAGTCGGCCAGCGCGACGGGGAAAAGCCCGCCCGCATTTTTGTGGGTGTCAAGCTCAAGAACGGCGAGGACGAGCGCAAGGCCATAGTCGAAGACCTCCACGAGGCAGGTTACGGCGTGGTCGACCTGTCCGACGACGACGTGGCCAAGGAACACGTCCGCTACATGATCGGCGGCACCCCCGGCCAGCACGTCGACGAAACCGCCTACAGCTTCGAATTCCCCGAAAACCCGGGAGCCCTGCTGCACTTCCTGGAAGTCCTGGGAACCCGCTGGGACATCACCGGTTTCCACTACCGCAGCTTCGGCATGGACCACGGCCGCGTGCTGGCGGCGTTCGAGGACGTCTCCGGCGACGCAGAATTTCAGGAGCACCTGCAGCAGCTCGGCTATCATGCCACGGACGTGACGGACAGCCCGGCCTACGACTTCTTCATCAGCGCCGAATAGCGCGGCACGCGGGTGGTACGCCGAAGTGTGCAGCGCTAGCTGAAGAACGCGCCGAAGATCGCTCCGAGCTGGCGCAAATGCTCAACCTCGCTGAGCAGAAAGTCCGGCCCGCCCGGACGACCAATGATCAGCAGTAGGCTCGTGCCCTCGATTGGCGTGCCCGCCAGTGCAGAATCCATGACCACCCAGTTCTCGGGAATCCAATCCTCGCGCTCTGGGTTCAGCACGCGCGCCTCGTCCAATGGCGGATGGGCCAGCTCCTTGCCGTTGTCCTCCGGCGCGGCAGGCGAAGCCGCCACCCGGTGAGTCCGCGGCAACGTATCCAGCACGACCGCCCAGCCTGCCGTCATAGAGCGCGGCAGGTCCTGCATCATGATCTCTAGCGCCTTTTCTTTGTGACGCCGCTTCTCCGCCACCCCGGACAGCATCTGAATCTGGCCGCGTCGGTCGATAGAACCTGTAAAGGGGCGAATCGAGTCGACGTAGAAACCGTCGAGCTCCTGTGTGGCCGTGATCAGGCTGTCGGGGAGATGCCCAGACGGCAGGGAGACGACAATGTCGTCCATAACGAAGTCGGGCTCATCCTGTTCTGGGCGTCCGACAATATCCACACCGCGAATGTCACCGCCGACAGTTCCCAGTGCCATGGCCAGCAGACCAAGGGAGCCGGGGGTATCGGGCATACGCACACGCATAAGGAAAGACATGGCACCGATACTAGCGCCACCTGAAGTCCACGGGGGCTACTTGCCTTGGCTAGAGTAGAACCCATGTCTGAGATTTCGCGCGAAGATGTTGCCCACCTGGCCCGCCTGGCCCGCCTGGACCTGGGGGAGCAGGAATTGGATGAATACGCAGCTCAGATCGACGGGATCGTCGATCACGTGGCCGCGATCGGGAAGGTAGACACCGAAGGTGTTGAGCCACTGAGCCACCCCACTCAGAACGTTGACGGCGATGTCGCCGTCATGCGTGAAGATGTGGTCGTTCCGAGCCTCACCGCAGAGCAGGCCCTTGATCAGGCGCCGAAGCAGAGCGAGCAGCGCTTTGAGGTGCCGCAGATCCTCGCGGACTAGGACAGCCTCTCAGGAACGCTAGCGTCACTGGGGCTGCGGCACAGTTGCGGCGGGTGGCGTCAAAAAGCTAAAAGACCGCTAGAGCAACGAACGTTTAGAACTAAAGAACTTAAAGAACCAAAGGAACTGTAGGAACACTCATGGCTGAGAACAAGTACATCGTCGGTTCCCGGGACGACTCGGACTTCACCACCTGGACCGCCGCCGAACTGGCGGAGAAGATCCACGCGCGCGAGATCAGCTCCCAGGAAGTTACGCAGGCCCACCTGGACCGCATCGGTGAGCTCGACGGCGATATCCACGCATTCCTCCACGTCGGCGCCGACGAAGCGCTGGCGGCTGCCTCCAACGTTGACGACGCACTGGCCGCCGGCGACCAGCCGACCAGCAAGCTGGCCGGCGTGCCACTGGCCCTGAAGGACGTCTTCACCACCACCGACGCGCCGACCACGTGTGCCTCCAAGATGCTGGAGGGCTACATGAGCCCCTACGACGCAACCGTCACCATGCGTCTGCGCGCCGCCGGCATCCCGGTCTTGGGCAAGACAAACATGGACGAGTTCGCCATGGGGTCCTCCACCGAGAATTCCGCCTACGGTCCGACGAAGAACCCCTACGACCTGGAGCGGACTCCAGGCGGCTCCGGCGGTGGTTCGTCGGCAGCGCTGGCCGCGGGCATGGCTCCGCTGGCCATCGGCACGGACACGGGTGGCTCCATCCGCCAGCCCGCCGCGCTGACCAACACCGTCGGCGTGAAGCCGACCTACGGCACCGTTTCCCGTTACGGCCTGGTGGCCTGCGCCTCCTCGCTGGACCAGGGCGGTCCGACGGCGCGCACAGTCCTAGATACCGCGCTGCTGCACGAGGTTATTGCGGGGCACGACGCCAACGACTCGACGTCCTCCTCCCACGCCGTCGCGCCTGTTGTCGAGGCTGCGAAGCAGGGTGCCTCCGGAGACTTGAGCGGCGTGAAGCTGGGTGTGGTTAAGCAGTTCGAGCGGGCCGAGGCCTTCCAGCCAGGCGTGCTGGAGACCTACCACGCCAACCTGGAGCAGCTGAAGTCCCAGGGAGCTGAGCTGGTGGAGGTCGACTGCCCGAACTTCGACCACGCACTAAACGCCTACTACCTGATCCTGCCCTGTGAGGTCAGTTCCAACCTGGCCCGCTTTGACGGCATGCGCTACGGCCAGCGCCGCGGAGACGACGGCACCCGCTCCGCCGACCAGGTGATGAGCAAGACCCGCGCCGAAGGCTTCGGCCCGGAGGTCAAGCGCCGCATCATGCTGGGCACCTACGCCCTGTCCGTCGGCTACTACGACGCCTACTACCTGCAGGCTCAGCGCGTCCGCAACCTGATTTCCCAGAACTTCGCCAAGGCCTACGAGCAGGTCGACGCGATCGTCGCGCCCGTGACGCCGTCCACTGCCTTCAAGCTCGGCGAGAAGGCCGACGACCCGCTGGCAATGTACATGTTCGACCTGTTCACCCTGCCGCTGAACCTGGCGGGCGTGTGCGGCATGTCCGTGCCCGGTGGCTTCGCCAGCGACTCCGGCCTGCCGACCGGCCTGCAGATCATGGGCCCGGCGCACGGCGACGACCGCCTATACCGCGTCGGCGCGGCATTCGAGGCCGGCCGCGCCTAGCCGGTCGCGCATAGCTGGTTGCCCCAGAGTCGGCGGCCAGGGCGGACGGCCGCAAACCGACCGGGTAAAGCTGCCGGCGACGGAGGCCTCGACGAGCACATCCGTGGCCGGCGTGCGGCAATGGTCAGGCCCGGGCGACCCGCGGCGGAGGCCACGGATCCGCGTATGGTGGGGGACATGGGTAAAATTCCCGAACTTTACACAGGCGACGGCTTCGTCGAAGACCCCTACGGATCCCGACGTTGGGGAGTCCTCGGCGCGGCGGGACTGTTCCTCGTCACCGACGACCGCCACGTCCTGATGCAGCACCGCGCCAAGTGGACCAACCGCGGCGGCACCTGGGCTCTGCCCGGCGGCGCCATCGACGTCGGCGAAACACCCACCGACGGCGCCCTCCGCGAAACGTGGGAAGAGACAGGCGTGGGGGCGTCATCGGTAAAGGTGCACCAAGAAATCGTCACCTCCACCGTGCCCGTAAAGGTTGCGTACTGCCGCCTGCCCGTCCGCGACGACGAGTGGCACCTCTTCGCCGACATCGAAAAAATCATCGAACGGAACGGAGACCCCCGCAAGGCCCTGCAGGACTTTCCAGTCCGACACCCCAGCCTCGACGCATCGCTAAATGCCCACGGAATCTTCGGACTCGGCGGCACATTCTGGTGGCAATACGAAAACCCGGAAATCAACGAGTGGACATACACCACCGTCCTGGCCACCTGCTCCGAACATCTGGAGCTGCACCCGACCGCCGAATCACTGGAGCTACTGTGGCAGCCCATCGATCAGCTGGAAGAACTGCCACTGATGCCGGAGTTCAAGGCCAGTTTGCCCGCCATCCGGGCAGCAGTAGACTCCCTTTAAGTGAAATACCCCGCGCTGCCGCTTCCACTGCCACAAGCATGGCGCGCCCTTGTGGCGCTGTGCATCGGCTTCTTTATGATCCTGCTGGATCAAACGATCGTCGCCGTCGCCACGCCAGCGTTCCAAGCCGACCTGCACGCCGACTACGGCCAGGTGCTCTGGGTCACCAGCGCCTACCTGCTGGCGTTCGCCGTGCCGCTGATGGTCACCGGCCGGCTCGGTGACCGCTTCGGCCCGAAAAACCTCTACATCGCGGGCATGACGATCTTCACGCTCTCCTCACTTGCCTGCGGACTGGCCGGCAGCATCGAAACACTGATTGCCGCCCGCGCCGTGCAAGGTATTGGCGGATCTCTATTGACGCCCCAGACCATGAGCGTGATCAACCGCATCTTCCCGCGCGACAAGCGCGGGGCAGCACTGGGCATCTGGGGCGCCACGGCGGGAATATCCACGCTCGCCGGGCCACTGCTCGGAGGCCTCATTACCCAATACACAACCTGGCAGTGGGTGTTCTTCATCAACGTACCCATCGGCGTGCTGTCCGTGGTGATGGTCGCCCGCTGGGTCCCACGTTTCCAGCCGACCGACGAACGCATCAACGTGCCGTCGATCCTGCTTTCCATGGTGGCGATGACGATGGTGATCTACGGCATCCAAGAAGGCGACCCCGCCGGCTGGGCGCCGTGGATCTGGGCACTGCTACTCGGAGGCGTGGCGCTGCTGGTGGCCTTCGTCTGGCTGCAATCCCGCCTATCCGCCGGCAGCGCGCTGGTTCCGATCTCCCTGTTCACACGCCGCCACTTCGCATTCGGCAACGCATCCATCTTCACCATGGGGTTTACCGTCGCCGGCATGATGGTGCCAGTGATGATGTACCTGCAGGAAGTCCACCTCTTCAGCCCGATGAAGGCGTCCTTTGTTGTGACCCCCATGGCCATCATCGCTGGAATTATGGCGCCGTTCGTCGGCCGGCTGGTCGACCGCCACGAGCCTAGGCGCTTCGCCGTCCTCGGGTTCTGCCTAATGGCCACCGGCGTGGCCACGTTGGTGTTCTCCATGCGCCCCGAACGCCCACTATGGATGATGATCGGAGCGTTCGTGATCCTCGGATTCGGAAACTCCTTCGTCTGGGCCCCGAACTCCACCACCACCCTGCGCGACCTGCCGCCCCAGTTCGCCGGCGCCGGCTCTGGAATGTACAACGCCACCCGCCAACTCGGCGCCGTCACCGGAGCCGCCGTTATCGCCGCCGTCGTCCAAGCACGCGTCAGCGTAGTCGGCCCCCAAGCCTTCGGCGACTCCCTGCTGCCCGCGGTGATCATGCTGATCCTCGGCGCAGTGGCCTCCGGAATGGCTCGGCCAGAGGGCAGTCGCGGAGACGAGTAGGCGTCAATAATAAAGACAATAAAGACCGGAAAAACCAGTAGAGGCCAGCTAAACCCCCGAAACCGTCGCGAAATAATCCCGCCCAGCAGATCCCGCGGGGTATCGCTAAACTTTAAAACATGCGTATTGCGACCTTGACCAGTGGTGGAGACTGCCCAGGATTGAACGCCGTCATCCGAGGCATCGTACGGACAGCGGCCGGGGAAGGCCATACCGTCGTCGGATTCGAAGACGGCTGGCAGGGACTGCTGGAAGACCGTCGCGTGCAACTCTACGACGATGATTTCATCGACCGGATCCTACGCCGCGGAGGCACCATCCTCGGCACCGGACGCCTGCACCCCGACGACTTCATGGCCGGCATCGACCGCGTCAAAGCCAACCTCGCGGACGCAGGCATCGACGCACTGATCCCCATCGGCGGCGAAGGCACCCTGAAAGGCGCGCGCTTCCTGCACGACAACGGCGTGCCAGTGATCGGCGTGCCGAAGACCATCGACAATGACGTCAATGGAACCGACTACACCTTCGGCTTTGATACCGCCGTCGCCGTCGCCACCGACGCCATCGACCGCCTGCACACCACCGCCGAATCACACGACCGCGTGATGATCGTGGAAGTCATGGGCCGCCACGTCGGCTGGATCGCACTGCACGCAGGCATGGCTGGCGGCGCCCACGAAATTCTGATCCCGGAGTTCCCCTTCGACATCGACGACGTCTGCCGCCGCATGGCTCGCCGATTCCAGTTGGGGGAGAAGTACGGCATTATCGTCGTCGCCGAAGGCGCACTGCCGAAGGAAGGCACCCTGGACGTCGCCGAACGCGAAGTGGACCAGTTTGGCCACGAGAAGTTCCAAGACATGTCCGCGCTGATCGCCAAGGAGATCGAAAACCGCTTGGATACCGACGTACGTTCCACCGTGCTGGGGCACATCCAGCGCGGCGGAACTCCTACTGCGTTTGACCGCGTGCTGGCAACGCGTTTCGCAGTGAATGCCACCAAGGCCGCAATCCGAGGAGAATTCGGCAAGGTCGTAGCGCTCAAGGGCGGCAGCATCGAGCTGATCGACTTTGAAGAGGCCGTCGGCACGCTGAAGGAAGTTCCCGAGAAGCGCTACGAAACGGCGCGCTCGCTGTTCGGCTAGCGGACGCCGCGGACATCACAGACGCCGCGGACGCCGAAGGGGTGCAGGGCGGCGGAGGCGCGCGAGCAGCCTGGCGCGGCGCAATGGCGACAGAGCCAGGCGCCACAGGCAGGGCGCGCTGTATGGCCGGCGTTTAGCCAGCGCCGGGCGGTGCTGCAATGCGGTGCAGCACGCCTGGCGGAGAATTGTCAAGGGGGAGTTGAAATGCCTGTGGAAAACGCTGGCAAAGGGGGCGAGTTATCCACAGGAAGTTGCGTAGTGCGGGGCAAAGATGTTGCGCATGGTTTAGCGTTCGGGGCATGGAAAAGTTGCAGCAGCTCGCGGAGCTCAAGCGCCAAGTGGCGGACGCGCAGAGCCACGGCGTGGAGCTGCTGACAGAAGCCATTGGCACGCCCGCCGAGCAGCTGCCGTTGGAACGCGAGTATGCGCGGAGCGTGGCCCGGGCCGCGGAACACTTCTCCGGGGCGGCGTACTCGCGCTATAAAAAGCGGGCACTGGAAGCCGCCCAGCGCAACGGACACGGCCTGGACGTGCTGATACTTATTGCCGAGCGAGCTCGGGCGCTGGGGATCAAGCAGCGTTACGTGTTCACTGAAGCACTGTGCAACACCACTGGAGACTATGCAGCGATTTCGCGCCGGGCGACGCAACTGCGGCGGGAAATGCAGGGGCCGCGGGTGCCCGACGACGGAGGACGCCGTATCATGCACGGCACGAAGACCACTATCCAGTTCACGGGGCCGTCGCACCGCATGTCCGAGGTCTGGGAGTCTGCACGTCTGGACCCACTGGCATGGCTCACGGAGAATCGCACCATTCAACGCAGCACGCTGACCACCAACGTCGTGGTCAGCCTGGATGACTACATGCAGATACTTAGCGGCCGAGGGGATGAGATCGAGTTGTGTGCCACCAACGGGGCCGTCCTCACCGGGGCGGAATACGTCGCCCGTCGTTTAGAAGACGCTGTGTCTTCCCGCCAGCTATCCACGCCAATTGCCGAGGCCTCAATCGCCGACGCTGTCGTGGCAGACAGCACTTCGGCGGGCTCGGCCGGGGTGGCAGGCAGCACTTCGGTGGAGGCGGCCAGAGTGGCGAATATGGCGGGCTCGGCCGGGGCGGCAGGCAGCACCTCGGCGGGCCCGGCGGAGATGACGCTTACGGCGCGTTCAGCGGGTGCGGCAGGTGTTGCGGGCGAGGCGAAGACGGCAGGCGTGATGTTGAAGGATGGGGATTGCATCACCCTGATAGCTCCGGAGCAGGGGCCGGTGAATTTGTACAGGGCGAAGCGGTTGGCGTCATCAAAACAGCGCCGAATGTTGGAAGCCGAAACGTCACGGTGCGCCTGGCCGGGATGTGGGCGTCCGGCGAGTGAATGCCAAGTTCACCACCTGCAGGAATTTGCAAAAGGCGGAGAAACGAATCCTGAAAACATGACACTTCTGTGCCCGTATCACAATGGCGTGAACGGGCAACGCGGACGTGGGCGGATGGCGCGCGAGCACGGGCGCGTCACCTGGCTCCCGCCAGGCTCGCCGGGACGCGGGGAACCGCCGGAACCGCTGGAACCGCCGAGTCCGCCGGGACGCGGGGAACCGCCGGAACCGCCGAGACCGCCGGGACGCGGGGAACCGCCGGGACCGCCGGGGCGCGGGGAACCGCCGAGCCCGCCGGGCTCGCCGGGGCGCGGGGAGCGGGAACCAGGCGGACATCGTGGATGGAAGGACTAGGGACGCTGAAATGCGAGGGAGGTGTGCGGAGGCGCGGCCGCGGGCGCCCAGCGACCCTAACGCCACTCAGTTACGCAGACGTATTAAGATGGCTGGCATGACTGCGCCTGTCTACGATTACTCCGATGATGTGATGGACTTCGACGAAGTGCTGGAGCGCTTCGACCCGGTAATGGGCATGGAAGTTCACGTCGAACTCGCCACGAAGACGAAAATGTTCTCCACGTCCTCCGCGGAATTTGGCGACGCACCAAACAACAACGTCGACCCATGCAGCCTCGGCCTGCCGGGCGCGCTGCCCGTCGTAAACAAGCTAGGCGTGGAGTGGGCCATCAAGATCGGCCTGGCGCTGAACTGCGAGATTGCTCCGAAGTCCCGCTTCGCACGCAAGAACTACTTCTACCCAGACCAGCCGAAGAACTACCAGATCTCCCAGTACGACGAGCCCATCGCCTACGACGGATACCTCGACGTCGTACTGGAAGACGGCACCGAATGGCGCGTGGAGATTGAACGCGCCCACATGGAAGAAGACACCGGCAAGCTGACCCACCTCGGCGGCGCAGACGGCCGCATCCACGGCGCCACCGCCTCCCTGGTGGACTGCAACCGCGCAGGCGTGCCGCTGATTGAAATTGTGACCAAGCCGATCGAAGGCGCCGGCGAACGCGCACCAGAAGTTGCGAAGGCATACGTCTCCGCACTGCGCGACCTCGTCAAGGCACTCGGCGTATCCGACGCACGCATGGACCAAGGCTCCATGCGCGTAGACTCCAACCTGTCCCTGCGCCCCATCGGAACCACCGAATACGGCACGCGCACCGAAACGAAGAACATCAACTCGCTGAAGTCCGTCGAACAGGCCGTACGCTTTGAAATGCAGCGCCAAGCAGCCTGCCTCGTCAACGACGTGGAAATCGTTCAGGAAACCCGCCACTACCAGGAAACTGACGGCACCACCTCCAAGGGACGCCCGAAGGAAACCATGGCGGACTACCGCTACTTCAACGACCCGGACCTGCCGCCCGTACTCGCCCCCGCCGAGTGGGTCGAAGAAATCCGCGCCACCCTGCCGGAAATGCCGTGGATCCGCCGCGCCCGCATCCAGGAGGAGTGGGGCCTGAAGGACGAGGAAATGCGCGACCTGGTCAATGCCGGTGCCCTGGATCTAGTGGTCGACACCGTCGAAGCAGGTGCCAAGCCGGACGAAGCTCGCTCCTGGTGGGTCTCCTACCTCGCGGGTAAGGCAAACGAACAAGGCGTAGAACTTACCAGTCTCGACATCACGCCGGCTCAGGTGGCGCGGGTGGCGTCACTAGTAAACGAAGGCAAGCTCACCACCAAGCTTGCACGTCAAGCAGTTGACGGAGTGCTGGCGGGCGAAGGTGACGTCGACGAGGTCGTCGCAGCCCGCGGCCTGGAAGTCGTGCGCGATGACAGTGCCATTGAAGCAGCCGTCGACGAAGCCCTGGCTGCAAACCCGGACATCGTCGAAAAGTTCCGCGCGGGCAATAAGAAGGTCACCGGCGCGATTGTCGGTGCCGTCATGAAGGCCACCAAGGGCAAGGCAGACCCCGCACAGGTGAACCAGCTGATCGCTAAGAAGCTCAGCTAGCGGCGTCTGAGCCTAATAGGCGGCGGAGACGAAATGTAGCTGCGACTGAAACTGTCGAACCTGCCGGGCTCGCCGGAACTATCGGACCGGCCGGAATCGCCAGAGCAGCAGCTGGTCAGTGCGAACACAGCCGATGGAGAATGCCATCGAAGACATGCCGAGCGACCTCCCGCGGAAATCGCGCTGGTCAGAATAGTCTGGGGTGCGTGAATAACAACGCGAAGCCCAACAGTCCAGACGACGCTTTGTTCGGCAACTCCGCGGATGATCTAACGGATGACCTGAACAACGATATCGACGTGCCCGTCTACCGTCGGGACGCACAGAAGCCCGCTGACTCAACGCCTCCCGCCAAGGCGACCAAAATTGACAAGCCCGGCGGGGAAACTGTCGGCGAGGAAACCGTGGAATCGTCAGCAGCAGAGGATGCCAAGCCTGAACCCCCAGCGCAGCTGACGGCCTCCAAGCCAGGGGCGAAGTCGGCGAAAACGTCAGACCCAGTCGAGTCGGACTCTGCGGCAGCTGTGGCGGCCGAGGACGGTTCGAACAAGGGCACTGGCTCAGACGGTGCTTCGGCGGATCCGTCAGCTGGCGCATCGGCTGAAGCTTCAGGGGCTGAGGCCCCAGAGGCTGAGGCCCCTGTAGAGGAAAAGCCAGCCAAGCGGGACATTTATGCAGTGCTTGGCCGGGCCCGTCCGCAGCGTATTGAGAGCCGCCCGCCGGAGCCGGAAGTGGACCTGTCGAAGCTGGACGCCTCCCAGTCCGCTGCGGGAGCGGGTGTGGCTGGGGCTGACTCAAACGCTGACGCTCGCGCTAATGCCGGAGATACTCACGGTCCGTCCGACCGTTGGGGCAAGGTTGATGACGCCAACCCGGCGGAGCAGGCCACCGCTTCAACAAACGATCAGGCCTTCATCCGACAGGCGAAGATTGGCGCGGACACTGACCGCAGCACGGCGGGTGCGGGTGCTGCCGGCGCGGATGCTGGGGCTGCTGGTGCTGGTGTGACTGGAGCTGGCGCTGCAGCTGACGCTACCGGCGCAGCCGGCGCGGCCGGCGCGGGCACGGTGAGTGCCGCTGATGGTTCTGAGTTTGGCGGCACCGACACGCCGGGATCGGCTACTGGCGCGGTTACCGTCCCTGAAACGGCGGCAGACGCTGACCGGGATCGTGATGCAGCTGCGGCCGCTGGGGCTGGCGCGGCCGGCACGGGCGCAGTGGCAGGTGCCGACCGGGATCGTGATGCAGCTGCGGCCGCCGGTGCTGAAGTTGGCGGCGCTGACGCGACGGCCGGCGCGGCCGGCGCTGGCGCAGAAGTTAAGCGCGGTACCACCAGCTTCGGACTGTTCATTTTGCGCGCGGTGCTGGGCGCGTACCTCTTGGTACGCGGCCTGCAAACGCTGTTCGCCTTCGGCGGAGACCCGGGCGTCGACGTATTCCAGAGCCAGCTGGAGAACTACAACTTCACCGACATCCTCGCCATCGGCATCCCCGTCGCGGAGGTTGTCGCCGGCGGGCTACTGCTCCTCGGCCTCGTCACACCATTCGGTGCGGCACTCGCCACTATCGTCGGCGGATTCATGGCGTTCCACAACCTCGACAGCTTCCAGGGAACCCTATGGCCATACGGCCTGAACCCTCACGTCCAACTGTGGGCGGCGTTGACGGTGGTGTCAATAAGCCTCATCTTCCTCGGCCCCGGCCGAATCAGCCTCGATCGCAGTAGGGGATGGGCAACCCGACCGTTGGCGTCTGCATGGATTTTCTTCGTAGTCGCAGCGGCGACCACCGCCGGGCTGTGGCTCGGCGTCGGCGGAGGCAACCCGTTCAACTAACTAGCTTCTTTCCGCCAATACTCGCCCCGTTGCGGTGTCCGTCTGAGCCACCGCGGCGGGGCTTCCGTCTGTCACAACCTGACCGCCCCGCGCGCCAGCCCCCGGGCCCATTTCGAGCACCCGGTCCGCCTGCGCGGCAACTCGCATATCATGCTCCACAACCACCACGGTGTTCCCGTTGTCGACCAACCGCTGGAGCTCCGTCACAAGCAGATCCACGTCCGCAGGGTGTAGGCCGGTGGTCGGCTCATCCATGAGGTACACAGTGTGTCCCCGCTGAGCCCGCTGCAGTTCCGTGGCCAACTTGATCCGTTGTGCCTCGCCGCCGGACAACTCCGTGGCCGGCTGCCCGAGCCGGAGGTAATCCAACCCGACAGCCGACAGAGCCTGCAGCGCCCGGGCGATTGCCTTTTCATCGGCGAAGGCCTCCCGCGCCTCAGCGACGGTCAATTCCAGCACGTCCGCGATTGTCCGCCCGTTCCAGGTGACTTCCAGCGTTTCAGCGTTGTAGCGCGCGCCGTGACAGTCGGGACAGGGGGTGTAGCTGCCGGGCAGGAACACTAGCTCGACTTCTATTTGCCCTTCTCCACTGCAGGTGGGGCAGCGTCCTTGGGTGACGTTGTACGAGAACCGGGAGACGGTCCAGCCACGCCGTTTCGCTTCGTCGGTCTGCGCGAAGAGTTTCCGTACGCGGTCGAATAGCCCGGTGTAGGTTGCGAGGCAGGATCTGGGTGTCCGGCCGATGGGCTTCTGTGAGATTTGCACCACCCGGTTGATGGCAATGTCTGAGTTGAGGTCAGCGTTGAGTTGGGCCGTTGTTGCTCTTGCGGAGCCTGTTTTCTCTGCGGGGCCCTTACTTTTTGACGCCACGTCTCCGTCGTCGACCGATGTCTTCACCCGTTCGCGCAGTGAGTTGGCCAGCGTGTACAAAAGTGTGGATTTGCCGGAACCCGAGACGCCCGTGATCGCGGTGAATGTGCCGAGGCCGAATTCCACGTCGAGGCTTTTCAGGGTGCGTTCGTTGATGCCCGTGAGGCTGAGTGTGCCGGAGGGGGTGCGCGCGTCGGCGTCGGTGTTCAGTTTCAGTGGCCCGGCGGCGAGGGCCTGCCCCGTGGGGCAGTCCAGGCCCGCCAGGCCGGCGCCGCCGGCGACGTCCGCGCCACCGGCGCTGCCAGTTTCAGAGCAACGG
Source organism: Corynebacterium sp. ACRQK (assembly GCF_022345965.1). Lineage (GTDB taxonomy): Bacteria > Actinomycetota > Actinomycetes > Mycobacteriales > Mycobacteriaceae > Corynebacterium. The sequence goes on along the minus strand of NZ_JAKRMU010000001.1, from coordinate 445,786 downwards.
CAGTCTTTAGCACGGCCAGCATCAGCGCGGTCAGCGGTGTCCGTGTCTCCAGTGCCGGCCGAGCTGGAACCCCCGGCTGGGGCTGCGTCCCCTGCCAGGCTGGCGTCTGCTGCCTGGTACCGGGCTGTCACTCGGCTCTGGGGTACAACTGGATGTTGGGTTGCTTTCAGGGCAGCAGTGGTCGCTGAGCCTTGGGATGGGGTCGGGCAGCAACTTTCAGCCTGGGGGGCGTTCGGGTCCCGGAGTTTGGTCGGGTTCTGGGGCTTGACCGGGCCGGAGTAGAGGATCTCCCCGCCGAGCTCGCCTGCGCCGGGGCCGACGTCGACGATCCAGTCGGCCTTCGCAACCAGGTGCATGTCGTGCTCCACCAGAAGGACACTATTGCCCGCGTCCAGGAAACCTCGGATCAGCCGCATCACTGCGCGGCGCTCCTCGGGGTGCAGACCCGCGGACGGCTCGTCCAAAACATATGCGACTCCGAAAAGTCCCGACCGCAGCTGAGACGCCAACCGCAGCCGTTGCAGCTCACCCGCCGACAGGGTGGAAGTGGCACGATCCAGGCTCAGATGTCCCAAGCCGAGATCCACCACAGACTCCAGCGTAGGGATCGCCTGGTCCAGCAGAATCCGCTCCGCCTCCGCGCCGGCGGGATTCGTGCCGTGCACTGAATTCACAGTTGCGGTTCCGGACGGGCTGGAACCTTCGCCGGCGGGTGCGGCCGTGCTGGAACCTCCGCCGGCGGGTGCGGCCGTGCTGGAACCTCCGCCGGCGGGGGATTCCGCAGCATACGTTGTGGCCTCAGTGTCTGAAGTTACTGAAGTTTCAGTTGCCTCTCGCCTCTCGGCCTTTCGCTGCGCTGGCGCGTGCTGCGTTACTTTTCGCCCCGGCGTGGCGCGGATTCCGGCCTGTCCGCGGGCAGTGTCTGCGGGCACAGAGGCACGGCGCTCCGCGAAGCGAGAGAGAACCTCCTCCAAAGGAAGCGCCCCAAGGCTATCGATGGGGAGGCCGAGGTAGTCCACGGAAAGGGCGTCGACAATAAGGCGACGACCATCACACATCCCACAGCGGGAAGACTTCATAAACGACAGGACGCGGCGTCGCGTGGAATCGGAACCCGTCTCCGCCAACGTCTTCCGCAAATAAGAGGCCACCGAACGCCAAGTGCCCTCATACGTCCGCTGAATCTGATCTGCACCCCGGTGAGGGTGAATCGTCACCACCGGCCGCTCGTCCGTGAAGAGAATCCAATCCCGGTCGGCCCGCGGGATATCTCGCCACGGAATGTCCATAGGGAAGCCGAGCTCCGCGACAATATCGTGGAAGTTCTTCCCCAACCACGCGCCAGGCCAAGCGGCAATAGCCCCCTCGTCAATCGAAAGCGACGGATCCGGAACCATGGACTCCTCCGTCGGCTCATGCACCACGCCCGTGCCCTGACACTCCGGGCACATGCCTGCTGTCGTATTAGGGGAGAAGCTATCCGAGTCCAGACGCCCGCCGTGGCGTTCGCGCACTTCCGCCGGGTAATCGCCGCAGCGGGAATACAGCAGGCGGATCGTGTTCGACAGGTTCGATGCGGTACCCACCGTCGAGCGCGCCCCGCCCGCCTGCGCTCCCTGTTGCAGCGCGACAGTCGGCGGTAGCCCCTCCACGGACCCCACCCGCGGGTCGACGGCCCCGCCGATCAGTCGGCGCGCGAACGGTGCGACCGATTCCAGATACCGCCGCTGAGCCTCCCCGTGCAGCGTGCCAAACGCCAGCGAAGATTTCCCCGACCCGGATACGCCCGTCACCGCCACCAGGGCGTTGCGCGGCAGCGAGACGTCTTGGTGTTTGAGGTTGCGCAGGTGGGCGTCGCGGACGCGGATCATTCCATCTTCGCCGGCCCCGCCGATGTGTGCGGTTCTGCTGCTACGTTCGTCGATGCTGGCGCAGTCACAGGCGCCGCTACCGCGAGCGCTACCGACACCGCCGGCGTGGTAGCTGCTGATAGTGGAGCCGCCACTATGGCTCCGGCGAGCGCTGTCCGCCTCTAGTGCGCTGGAGTCTGCGCCCTCTGCATCGGGCTGGAGATGTGAATCATGCATGCCCTCCAGCCTACGGCCGCTCGAGAGGCCGCGACCCCGGAGGATGCTGGCTTTGGCGGGGAGTCAGCGCCCCGGTTGGGCGTCAGCGCCGCCGGCTAAGGCGTGCGCCCGCTGGGACGTGCGACCGCACGCCTACGGCCCCGTGCGCGTCGGCAACCGGGCGGCGCGGTGGCTACTTTACTTCGCGGACAGCTCCACGGTCGGCGGAGGTTGCCATCGCGGCATAAGCGCGCAGCGCCTTGGTGACCTTGCGCTGGCGAGTGGTGGGAGTCCACGGCTTGTCGGAAGCTTCCATCTCGGCGCGGCGGCGCTCGATCTCCTCGTCGGAGACGTTCAGTTGCAGAAGGCGCTCGTGCACGTCGATGGTGATCGGATCCCCGTCGCGGACCAGACCGATCAGGCCGCCGTGCGCAGCCTCAGGGGAGATGTGGCCGACGGACAGTCCGGACGTGCCACCGGAGAAGCGACCGTCGGTGATCAGCGCGCACTCCTTGCCGAGCCCGGCGCCTTTGAGGAAAGCGGTCGGGTGCAGCATTTCCTGCATACCCGGCCCGCCGGCGGGGCCTTCGTAGCGTACGACCACGACGTGGCCCGGCTTGACCTTCTTGTCCAGGATCACGCGCACGGCTTCTTCTTGGGATTCGACGACCAGTGCAGTGCCTTCGAAGTGCCAGATCGATGGATCAACACCCGCGGCCTTGATCACGGCGCCGTCTTCGGCGAGGTTGCCGCGGAGGACAACTAGACCGCCATCGGCGGTGTACGCATGCTCTACATCGCGAATGACGCCACCTTCTGCGTCGGTGTCCAGGCTGGACCAACGGTTTTTAGTGCTGAATGGCTCGGTCGTGCGGACTCCGCCGGGGGCGGCGTGGAACAACTCGATGGCTTCCTCGGTTGCAGCGCCGGAGCGGATGTCCCAGGACAGCAGCCATTCCTTTAGCGTGGCGGAGTGAACGGATTGCACGCCTTCGTTCAGCTGGCCGGCGCGGTAGAGCTCGCCGAGGATGGCGGGGATGCCGCCTCCGCGGTGGACGTCTTCCATGTGGTAGTCGGAGTTCGGGGACACCTTCGACAGGCATGGCACTTCGCGGGACAGTTGGTCGATGGCGTGCAGGTCGAAGTCGACCTCACCCTCCTGGGCGGCTGCGAGGATGTGCAGCACGGTGTTGGAGGATCCGCCCATGGCCATGTCCAGCGCCATGGCGTTTTCGAAGGCCTCGCGGGTGGCGATGTTGCGCGGCAGGACGGAGGCGTCTCCCTCGCCGTAGTAGCGGCGACACAGCTCAACGATGGTGGTGCCGGCCTTGGTGAACAGGTCGCGCCGCTTGGCGTGAGTCGCCAAGGTAGAACCATTGCCCGGCAGAGACAGGCCAAGTGCCTCGGTCAGGCAGTTCATCGAGTTGGCGGTGAACATGCCGGAGCAGGAGCCGCACGTCGGGCAGGCGGCGGACTCAACTTCCAGCAGTGCCTGCGCGTCGACTTTGTCGGACGCGGAGGCGGAGATGGCGGTAATGAGATCCGTGGGAGCCTGTACGACACCATCTACTGCCACGGCCTTGCCAGCCTCCATCGGCCCGCCGGAGACGAACACCACCGGGATGTTCAGACGCATGGCGGCGTTCAGCATGCCGGGCGTGATCTTGTCGCAGTTGGAGATGCACACCAGCGCATCGGCGGCGTGGCCGTTGACCATGTATTCGACGGCGTCAGAAATAACCTCGCGACTGGGCAGCGAGTAGAGCATGCCCGCGTGTCCCATAGCGATGCCGTCGTCGACGGCGATGGTGTTGAACTCGCGGGGAACGCCGCCGGCTTCGCGGATGGCGTCAGCGACGATGTCTCCCACGTCCTTCAGGTGCACGTGGCCCGGTACAAACTGCGTGTATGAGTTCGCGATGGCGATGATGGGCTTCTCAAAGTCCTGGTCCGTCATGCCTGTCGCTCGCCACAGGGCGCGGGCGCCGGCGGCGTTGCGGCCTTGGGTGGTGACGGCGGATCTCAATGGGATGGCGTTCATACTATTCACGGTTCTCTTCTCGTCGTTCTTGCTCTCGAGTTCTTGCTCTGAAGTGCTTATTTCGGAAAGTCTCTTCTTCTGTGATCTCTTTTTGCCGTTTGCTGGTTAGCGCGGCAAAGTTTCAGCACGAGCCAGGCGGTCAGTCGCTGGTGTTGTCCCTTTCTGGGGCGCTTGTGTTTTGCGCGTCGGTTCCGGACGCGCGCTCACCCGGCGTGGTGGATTTGTGTGCGCCTTTGTCCGGCGCATCAGCATCTGGCGCGTCGACTCCCGCTTCGCGGCGGCGCTGCCTTTCGTATTCCTTGTACTCGTCCTTGTCCATGAGTACGGCGTAGCCTTCCTTGTTGACGACCTGCACCTTGTCGTCCGTGGCTGCGCGGGCTGGGCTGACGGGATCGGGGATGCGCCCGCCGCTGACCTTGTGCAGGTCGATCAGGGAGTTGAAGGTCACGCCGGGAAGCCAGATGCTGTTCTCCTGGTTGTCCACAGCGTAGGCGCGTCCGGCTCGGTTGAAGCGGAGCGCGCGGAAGTCTTCCCACTGCATGGTTTTGCCTGCGCGGAAGAGGTAGCGCGTGGTGATGGCTCTGTCAGTGACGGTGGTGCGTACCCACAAAGTCCACAGAATAAACACTAGTGGTATTAGCGGAACCCAGAAAAACCAGGCGACCTTGTAGCCAGTGAAAAGCAGGCAGATCAGGAACATGACGAACCCGCCGAGGATGTGTTCGCGGCTGGGGTGGAAAACCTTCGAGTTCATGGTGTTCATTTAATCAGCCGTGGGTGGTGTCGGTCGCATTGGGCGCACCCATCGCACCCATGGCGCGAGGTGCAGCGCCGTTCACGCTGTTGCCGCCGGTGCCGCTGTTGGAATTGTTGTTGGAGTTTTGGGGGCCGGCTGGTTGCGAGGGTTGACTACTGGAATCTGCGCCGGAGTTCGTTTCGGGGCTGTTGACGTTGGAGTCGCTGGTCGGTTCGTTGGTCTCTTCGCTGGGCGAGCCGTTGTTTGAGCCGCTGTTTTGGCTGTTAGTGGGCTGGCTGTTGGAGTCGGTGTTTGCGTTGGAATTGGGGTCAGAATTTGGGTCGCCGGTGGGGTTGTTCTGATCGGTGGAGCTATCGCCGGATTGGTCGTTTACTTCGGAGTTCTCGGAGTTTTCGGTGGATGCGCTGTTGGAGGGGCGGTCGCGCCAGTGGTCGGGGGAGAGCCAGCCGGCGTCTCCGCCCTCTGGGTTCGAAGAGGCTAGCGCCAGACCGCCGATTAGAAGTAGCGCCAGAATAAGTCCGGTGGTGGAAGGGCGGGTGCGGCCACCGACACTCATGATCCTCTTAAACTTGGAGGAGTATTCCTTGTTGCGCCAGATGCCCTGGATTTTCTCCTTCTTTTCAGTGTCCTTTTCAGTGTCCTTTTCAGTGTCCTTTTCAGTGTCCTTCGCACCAACGGGGATATCCGAACCGTCGCCGTGGGCCTCCGTTAGGCCGGTGTCTTCGTCAGAACCGGAGGCGGAATTGGCATTAGCGCTAATGCGAGCGTTCGCGCCAGCGCGAGTGTTTGCGCCCGAGCGAGTGTGCTGTGAGGGAGCCGCCCGCGTTTGGCCGATGGTTCCATCGCTGTCGAGGGGACGGACTCCAGGGCCGTCAGTCGTAGGAGCCTCCGCGGGCAGATTAGTCTTTTCGCGCTGGCTAGTCTGTTCAGACTTGTCAGTCGGTTCAGCCTGGTCGGGCTGTGCTAGTTGGCCAGCCCGGTCAGCCCCTTCAGCCTGCACGGCATCCATAGCGGCAGTTTCAAACGCCGACGCGGTTCCGTGCGCCGCTAAAGCCTCGCTCCCTGCTGCGGACCCGTGCGCCTTGTCTCCGTTCACTGTATCAGCGATTCCTGCAGTGCCGCTCTGTGAACCATCAGCCACCGAAGCTGACCGGTTGCGCGACGCGTGCTGGGCGGGCAAGACCTCCGTGGGCGCCAGCGCGGATTCCGCAGCCACAGCCTTTCTGGGATCGGCAGCGGGGGAGGAGTGGGCGTCAGAACCATCAAGAAAGACTCGCGGCATGTCATAACGGTCCCAGAAGATATTCACCAAAGCCGAGCGCAGAACACGCTCCACAGCCCACTGACGCGCCGGGTTCACCACGACCATCACTCGGAAGTTCACCTGCCACGACTGACCCGCCGCAGAAGGAGCGACGATATCCGTAGCCGGCAGAACCTCGAGCTCGCCGGTGACGTCCCCGGCGATAGTCGGATCCTGCAAAGCCCTCGCAGCCGTGGCCTCCACGCGATCCGTCAGCTGCGACATGGACTCGCCCGGCTGCAGGGGAACAGCCAAGTTCACCACCGCCCGAGACCAATCCTGTGAATAGTTTGTGATCACACCCGCGGAGCCGTTCGGGATGGTCACCACCTCGCCGGAGGCAGTACGGACCTTCGTCGCGCGCAAGGTCAGCGCCACAACTGTGCCCGAAATATCACTGGACGTGCCGTCAAAGGCAACGAAGTCTCCAACGCCGAACTGACGCTCCGAGATGATGAAAAACCCCGCCAGAAAATCGCCGATCACGTTCTGAGCGCCGAAACCAATAGCAGCCGAAACGACCGTTGCGGGCAGGGCGGCGCCCATGGCGGGTACACCCAGGTTGGTCAGTCCCAGCATGATGATCACGAAGTACGCAATCGCTTGCAGCACGTACACCAGTGCACCGACCAGGGCGAGGCGGGATTTGGTGGCCTCCTCGCCCTCATCGAAACGGTTGCTGACAATGCGAATCGCCAAACGCCCCACGCGGGGGATCAAAATTGCGATAATTACCAGTGCAGCCAAGGGAAGGCCGTGGACGACCAGCCATTCCCAGAGCTGGAAAGCAAAGAACTTCAACATGCTTTCCCACCGTAGTCCCGGAAGGTCGGGGAGTGTGCGCCCGCCAGGATTCTGACGGGATTTTGACCAGATTCTGATTCGATCCCAGTCGGGCTCCCAGTCGGATTCACGGCTTACGTTCAGACGCGCGCCCTGCGGCTTGCGGGCGATCGTGGCTACCGCGCCGCGGGGCGCGGACGGGATGAAGTACAGGTCGGAGCCGTTTTGTGCCGTCCAGTAGATGAGATGGGGGCATCATACTTTGGGAAACAAGTGGTCAACGGCTTGACTACTTTTGGGAAAGTCGCTAAATTTAGAGCCATGGAATTCACGCAACTAGTACGAGTATTCATTATCGAGGGGCGCCACTAGCTACCTCGTCGAGCTCGACACGGCGCCCCCGACAACTGACGCAGCAGCGTCGGCAAGTTGGGGGCTTTTGTTGTGTGGAGGACATGCACCTAACCGAACAAGCGATTCCACACCGAAGATTTTTCGGCCCTATCGCTTCCTGGTGACGCCAGCTCGCCGAAGTGCGATCGCTGCGGCTCGGATCGCGCACTCCAGCGTTGAGATGTGCTGTGGCAGGCGCTGAGGCGTGTGCCGCGTGGCAATGCGCGGCGTTGCGCTAATGCGCAGCGCGTGTTGAGGCGCATTGAGGCGCCCAGCGGCTTGCGTCAGCTCAGCGTGGCGCTGTGTTGATGCGCAGCGCGTGCTGAGGCAGACGTTGATGCGCGTGGCGCACGTCGCGGCGCTGCTGCGGCAGGCAACCGGGAAGCGGAGGGGGCAAAGAATTGAAGGCAGGACGGATTCAAGGACTCAAGGAGCGAAGGAAAACGTGACACACACATCACGCTCGCAACCCAGCCCCGCCACCTTGGCGAACAATCCCCGCGGCAAGCGGCCAGAGCGAATTAACGGCGCACAGGCCGTAGTCCGCTCCCTAGAAGAGCTAGGCACCGATGTCGTATTCGGCCTGCCCGGAGGTGCTGTGCTGCCGCTCTATGAGGCGCTGTACGACTCCGAGAAGCTGAACCACATCCTCGTCCGCCACGAGCAGGGCGCCGGCCACGCCGCCACCGGCTACGCCCAGGTCACCGGCCGCGTGGGCGTGTGCATCGCAACTTCCGGCCCGGGTGCAACGAACCTGGTCACCCCCATCGCTGACGCCAACATGGACTCGGTGCCCCTGGTCGCTATTACGGGCCAGGTTGGTAAGGGTCTTTTGGGTACTGACGCCTTCCAGGAGGCGGACATTCGCGGCGTGACCATGCCGATCACCAAGCACAACTTCATGGTGACCCGCCCCGAGGACATCCCCGGCGCCATCGCCGAGGCTTTCCATGTGGCTTCCACCGGTCGCCCCGGCGCGGTTCTGGTGGATATTCCGAAGGACGTGCAGAACGCAGAGCTGGAATTCAACTGGCCGCCGAAGTACGAGCTGCCCGGCTACCGGCCGGTCACCAGTCCGCACCCGCGCCAGGTAGAGGAAGCCGTGCGCATGATCAGCGCGGCGAAGCGCCCGACGTTGTACGTCGGTGGAGGCGTGATCAAGGCGGAAGCACACGCAGAACTGCTGGAGTTTGCAGAAGCCAACGACATCCCAGTCGTCACCACCCTCATGGCTCTGGGTAGCTTCCCGGCCTCCCACCCGCTGTACATGGGCATGCCCGGTATGCACGGAAGTGTTCCGGCGGTCGCAGCCCTGCAGCGCTCCGACCTGCTGATTACTATCGGCGCCCGCTTCGACGACCGTGTTACCGGCCACGTGGACAGCTTCGCCCCGGATGCGAAGGTCATCCACGCCGACATCGACCCGGCGGAGATCGGCAAGATCCGCGAAGCCAACGTGCCGATCGTCGGCGACGCCCGCGAGGTACTCTCCGCACTCCACCAGGCGATGCGGAACCTGGACCTGAAGAAGCCCGCCACCGCCGGCTGGCTGAATTACCTGGACAAGCTGAAGCAGGACTTCCCCCGCGGCTACGACGAGCAGCCCAACGGCAAGCTCGCCCCGCAGTACGTTATCGAAACTCTGTCCAAGACCGTCGGCCCGGACGCTATCTATGTCGCCGGCGTGGGACAGCACCAGATGTGGGCGGCGCAGTTCGTGGACTACGAAAACCCGCGCACCTGGCTGAACTCTGGCGGCCTCGGCACGATGGGCTACTCCGTGCCCGCTGCCATGGGTGCAAAGGCCGGCAAGCCCGACACTTCCGTCTGGGCCATCGACGGTGATGGCTGCTTCCAGATGACCAACCAGGAGCTCGTCACCTGCGCGGTGGAGAACCTGCCGATCAAGGTCGCCCTCATCAACAACGGAAACCTCGGCATGGTCCGCCAGTGGCAGACGCTGTTCTACGACCAGCGGTACTCGCACACCAACCTGAAGCCGGGGGAAACCTACCTGCCGGACTTCCTGATGCTGGCTGAGTCCATGGGCTGCGCGGCGTTCCGCGTCACAAAGCCAGAGGATGTAGAGCCGACCATCCGCAAGGCCGAAGAGATCAACGACCGCCCCGTCGTCATCGACTTCATCGTCGGCGAGGACGCGCAGGTATGGCCGATGGTCGCCGCCGGCACGTCCAACGAGGAAATCCAGTACGCACGCAACCTGCGGCCGCTGTTCGACGAGGAATCCTCGGCGGCAGAATCGCCCGCGGAGATCCACGAGGTCACCCAGGAAGGTGAAGAAGACTAATGAGCACGAACAAGGTACAGGTCCACACCCTGTCCGTCCTGTGTGAGGACGTCGACGGCATCATCTCGCGTATCTCCGGCATGTTTACCCGCCGCGCGTTTAACATCCTGTCGATCAGCTCTGGTCGCACGGAGGTCGAGGGCATCAACCGCATCACCATCATCGTCGAGGGCGAGGATCACGTGGTGGAGCAGATCACGAAGCAGCTGAATAAGCTGATCCCCGTTATTAAAGTCACGCGCCACGACCCGGAGACCATCGTTTCCCGCGGCCTGATGATGGTGAAGGTTTCCGCTGACAACGCCAACCGCACCCAGGTGGTGGAGTCCGCGAAGCTGTTCCGCGCTCACGTGGTGGATGTCGGACCGGAGTCGGTGATCATTGAGTGCACCGGCACGCCGTCGAAGTTGCAGGCTCTGCTGGACGTTTTGGAGCCGTTCGGTATTCGTGAGCTTGTCGAGGCGTCGCCGACTGCGATCAGTCGCGGTCCTCGCGCCATGTACCCGGCGAATCTCTAGGTTTTTTTGGTGACGCCTTCAGCTTGCAGCCGGGTGGGCGTCACTACCTACGAAAGAGGGCAGCAGCCCCGCCAGAGTTCACTATGTGGACGCGAAAGTCTCACTAAATGAAATAAAGTCTGCTATAAAGGTAGACAGTCAACGAAAGGAAGCTCCCCATGGCAATTGATGTTTTTTACGACGACGACGCTGATCTGTCCATCATTCAGGGTCGCAAGGTAGCCATCATCGGCTACGGCTCCCAGGGTCACGCACACGCCCAGAACCTGCGCGAGTCCGGCGTGGAGGTTGTTATCGGCCTGCGGGAGGGCTCCAAGTCCCGCGCCAAGGCTGAGGAAGCCGGCTTCACCGTGAAGACCAACGCAGAGGCTGCCGAGTGGGCCGACGTGATCATGCTGCTGGCTCCGGATACCTCCCAGGCGAAGATCTTCGCCGAGGACATCGAGCCGAACTTGAACGACGGCGATGCACTGTTCTTCGGCCACGGCCTGAACATCCACTTCAAGCTGATCGAGCCGGCCGGCAACATCATCATCGGCATGGTTGCCCCGAAGGGTCCGGGCCACCTGGTTCGCCGCCAGTTCGTCGACGGCAAGGGCGTTCCGTGCCTGATCGCCGTTGAGCAGGACCCGAAGAACAACGGCCGCGACCTGGCACTGTCCTACGCAGCTGCCATCGGTGGTGCACGCGCTGGCGTGATCCCGACGACCTTCGAGGCGGAGACTGTTACCGACCTGTTCGGCGAGCAGGCCGTTCTGTGCGGCGGCACCGAGGAGCTGATCAAGACAGGCTTCGAGGTTCTGGTGGAGGCTGGCTACGAGCCGGAGATGGCATACTTCGAGTGTCTGCACGAGATGAAGCTGATCGTGGACCTGATGTTCGAGGGTGGCATTGCCAACATGAACTACTCCGTGTCGGACACGGCAGAGTTTGGTGGCTACCTGTCCGGCCCGCGCGTCATCGACGCGGACACCAAGAAGCGCATGAAGGACATTCTGACCGACATTCAGGACGGCACCTTCACCAAGCGCCTGGTTGCCAACGTTGAGGGGGGCAACAAGGAGCTGGAGGAGTTGCGCGCTTCCTACAACGATCACCAGATCGAGAAGACGGGCGCCAAGTTGCGCGACCTGATGAGCTGGGTCAAGGTCGACGCTCGCGCCGAGACAGCTTAAGGCGGCTCGGCCGAAGCGGTCTGGCCGAAACAGCCCGGTCGAAACTGCCCGACCGAAACAGCCTGCTTAAAGCGGTCTGGCTGAATAACTGAATGCTTTAGATCTCCAAGTTTAGGGATTCTGAATTTGGAATCTGTTTAGCGGGGAGCCCATGTGCCGGTCACCAATGGCGAGCCGTTCTGGCTTCCCGTCTTTGTTTTCAGTAAGTTGTCAATAAGGGATGTGGCTGCTAAAGTGAGGTTATGAACGACCCCGCAAGCGCAGCTCAGCAACAACCACAGGACCGTGGTGGTGCCGACGTGCACCGCCACGGTCCTGCGCGTTGCAGCACGCCCGCGTCGACCGCTGGCGGCACGCCCGCGCCTGCTGGCGGCGCGCCCGCGCCCGCCGGCGTATCTGAGGGTGGTCGCGGGCGTTCGCGCAGCCATGCACACTCCCACGATTCCGGCCACGCACATTCGCACGACTCCGGTCACGCACACTCCCACGGGCATTCGCATTCTGCGCCGACGGATGCTCCGCTGCGCGCGCTGCTCATCGTGCTGGGCGTCACTGGCACAGTCTTCTTTGCAGAGCTGATCGGCGGCCTGATCACCGGCTCCGTCGCGCTGCTGGCTGATGCGATGCACATGCTTTCGGACGCCGCCGGCCTAATCATTGCGGTCGTCGCCATTTTCATCGGTCGCAGGGCCGCCACCGCGCAGGCGACTTTCGGTTATCGCCGGGTGGAGGTGCTCGCCGCGCTTGTTAATGCTGTCACTGTGCTGGGAATTTCGGCATGGATCGTGGTCGAGGCGTTCCAGCGGCTCAGCGAGCCGGTGGAGATCATGGCTGGCCCAATGATGATCGTCGCGGTGATCGGGCTGCTGGCCAACATCATTTCCGCGTGGATCTTGAACCACCAGCGGGAGCATTCGGTCAATGTCCAGGGCGCATTTCTGCACGTGCTGGCAGATATGTTGGGTTCGGTTGCAGTACTCGTGGCTGGCGGCGTGATCATTCTGACCGGCTGGCAGTATGCGGATGTTGTCGCCTCGCTGGTGATTGCCGCGCTGGTGCTGCCGCGCGCCTGGCAGCTGATGATGCAGGCGCTGCGGATTCTCCTCGAGCAAGCGCCCCCGGGTTACCAGCCTGCCGAGATCGATGCTCTGCTGCGGCAGGTCGACGGTGTGCTGGACGTGCACGATCTCCACCTGTGGTCGCTGGACGGCACGAGCGCGTTGGCTTCCGTGCACTTGGTGGTTCCGGAAGATCGCGACCCGGCCGCGGTGCTATGCGCGGCACAGGCCGCGCTGCAGGAGCGGGGGATCGCGCACGCCACCATTCAGGTGGAGCGCGTCAGCCACGCCGACCACGAGGGCTCGCAGAACGTTTGTTAGCGGATAGATAGGCAATGGCCGCGGGCGGTTGGGTAAATAACGGCCGCTAACGGTAGGGGTGACAACGGCCGTCAACGGCTGGATAAACAACGGCCGGCGCCGGCTGGGTCGATAACGACCGCTAACGGTTGACGAAACTCTTAGCAACCGGAGCCGACCTGAGAGGGTAGGTTCACCTTGCTTAGGGTAGCCTAAGTCTGGTAGCTTTCGGGGAATGATGAACTCTCGAAACTCTCAGCGCGGCTCTTTACGTCGCGCCCTGGCCCTCCTTGTTGCGACGATTCTCGGCGCCACGGTCCTTGTTGCCTGTGGCGCCGGTGACGGTGACAACGGAGGAGGCGGTAAGGAAGGCGAGCCAAGGGTGATCGCGTTGGACTGGCGATATGAGGAAATCCTCGAGGCGCTGGGCGTAAAGCCTGTCGGCATTGTAGAGATCGGCAAGTCCGCCGGGCCGAAGACTCTGGAGGGCAAGCTCGAGGGCATCGAATCGGTTGGACAGGCAAAGCAGCCGAACCTGGAGGTCATTCAGTCTCTTGAGCCCGACCTGATCCTCGCTAGCCCAACGCGGCAGGAATCGATCATGCCGCAGCTGGAGGAAATTGCAGAGACGAAGTCCTACAGTGACGCCAGCTACACCGACGTCCTCGACTCCATGGATGACATCGCAAAGAAGCTGGGCAAGGAAGATAAAGCTAAGGAAGTGCGTGAGCGTATCGAAGGCAAGGTCGAAGAGGCAAAGAAGCTCGTCAAGCCGAACACTCGTGCAGCGCTGGTCGGATGGTCGAAGGGCACCCTCTACACCTGGATCAAGGATTCCTTTGCGGGCTCTCTTCTTTCTGACGCCGGCTACGTCTATGGCTACGACGGTTCCCGTACCGCTATCGAGTCCAAGACTGACGTTGCCGAAATGACGGGTGATAGGCTCCCCTCAATGAAGCTGGATCGGATGTACTTGTACAACGACATCGAGGGCTTCAAGTCCAGCCCGTACAAGGATGTGGTGAAGGACATCGTGGACGTGGAGCAGGACACCTGGTCTCGTTCTCGTGGTCCGCTGGCCGCAGAGGCAATGCTGGATCAGATCATTGAAACGGAGAACGCTCGTAAGTAGGCGCACCTTCGTGCGTTTACGACCGAAGGAAGTTAAGTGCAACGAGGGCTAAAACCACGCCTTACACAACTAGCGATTCTGCTGGCGCTGGGATTGGCTGTCATTCTTGCAGTATGGGTCTGGCGCATGAACAGCGTGGAGGTGCCGACTAACGCGCCAGAACTCGCAGGGGAGATGCACTCCGTTATGCGCGACCGGCTCTTGGCGGCGACGGTGATCGGCATGGCTTTGGGCGCGGCAGGCGTGCTGCTTCGCACGGCTACAGGCAACCCCCTGGCGGATCCGGAAATCACCGGCGTGAATTCCGGTGCGGCGTTTGGCGCTGTGCTGTGCACGACGATCACGGGATCTGTGTCGGGCGCAGCTGTGCTGCCGGGGGCGTTGTGTGGTGCAGCGCTTGGAGCTCTGATCACGGTAGGCATTGGAATGCGCGTGACGGTGGGAGACCCGACTGGTGCTCAGTCGGTGCAGCGGATGATTTTGCTGGGCATAGCCGTTTCTGCATTGTTCTCGGCGTGTACCGCGATCACGTTGGTCATCGATGAGGCTCAGCTTTCGACCGTGCTGTCCTGGCTTTCAGGCCGCTTGGGTGGGGTTCGTCTCCCGGACATAGTGCCCTGCATTATTGCGGTGGCGGTGGTCCTGCCGTTTACCATTGCTGCTGGTCGGGGGCTGGATACGCTTTTTGCTGGTGACGCCCTCTCGTCTTCCGTCGGCGCGAACCCCCACCGCCTGCGCATTTTGGCAGTGGTGGGCGCAGTGCTGTTGATCGCACCGGCAGTTGCGGCTGCTGGGCCTATTGGTTTCCTTGGCTTGATGGCGGCGGTTGTCTCGTATCGGGTGGCAGGCCCGCGTCACCGATTGAGCTTAGTGATCGCCCCCGTGGTGGGTGCGGCGGTTCTGCTGGTGGCGGATTCCGTTGCGCAGGCTCTGTGGGCGCCGGCGGAAACTCCAGTGGGCGTGGTTACTGCCATCGCAGGCGTGCCTTTGCTGCTGTGGGGAATTAATCGTTTGCAACCGGGAGGTGAGCGCCGATGAACCGCAGGCTGAATCGCAAACGAATTCTCCGTAGGGGCGTTTTTCAGCCCGGAACTGCAGCGCCGCAGAATGACACTGCAGCGCCGCAGAGTGACACTGTAGCGCCGCAGGGTAATACTGCAGCGCCGCGGTGTGATACTGCGGCGCCGCCGGGAGTCGCTTCAGTGCCGCGGCGTACTAATGCCTGCGTGGTCCGCGTTGTAGCGGTGTATGCAGCGCTGCTGGCTTTGCTGGCGTTCGCGATCGTTCTGGGATTAAGCGTCGGCGCCGTCATGAAGCCCCCGGCAGAGACCATCCATGACATCTTCACCGGCGGGAAACTCATATGGCGCTACCGCATGCCCCGCGTGCTCGTGGGGATCCTCGCTGGTGCAGCGATGGCGGTCTCCGGCGCGTTGCTGCAGCTAGCCTTGCGTAATCCGCTGGCGGCTCCGGACACTGTGGGCGTCACCGCAGGAGGGGGCTTGGCGGCCGTGGCAGCTCTGTTGAGTGTCGGTTCCTTGCCGGCGCAGGCACTGACTCCCGTGGCTTTTGTTGGTGCACTGGTGGGTGCAGGCCTGGTGCTGGTGCTCGCGGGAAGGGGAGCAACGGATCCGGTGCGGCTCACCCTCACTGGAGTAGCGGTTTCTGTAGGTCTGGGTGCGCTGACTCAACTGTTGTTGGTCAAGGCTGCGCCGGAAGCCGGCGCAGCGATGACCTGGCTCAAGGGGTCGCTTTACGCCCGCACTCTCGCGGATGCGCAAGTCGTTGGGCCAGTGGTGTTTGTGGTCATAGTGGTAGCCATCATGCTCTCGAGGCACTTGGACATGCTGAACCTAGACTCTTCTGCCATGGCGGGAGTAGGCGTGAGTGAGCGAGCGTGGCGTACTGTGGCGGTGCTGTTCGCGATCCTGTTGGGAGCCGCCGCAGTGGCTGCGGCGGGAGTGTTGGGATTTGCAGGATTAGTCGTGCCGCATGCTGCTCGACTGCTGGTTGGTGGTGCTGCCAGGCGAGTGTTGCCAGTGTCTGCGCTGGCTGGCGCGGGGTTGGTCGTTTTCTGTGACGCCCTTGGCCGCTGGGCATTTGCACCCACCGAAATCCCTGTGGGTGCGTTGATCTCCGTTGTTGGCGCCCCGTATTTCATTTATCTTCTGCTGCGTATGTCTCGCACCCCTGTGGGAGTGTCCCGCGCCTCTGCGGTGCCCACGACAGTTGAAAGGAGTTCCCGGTGAGCGAACCTGCTCTGCATGCCGAGGCCATCACGGTGAGCTACGGCGGCCCAGATGTCTTGCGATATGTCTCTCTCCAGGTTCCGGAGGGGAAGATTACCGCCCTCATAGGCCCCAATGGCTGCGGAAAATCTACGCTGCTGCGAGCGTTGGGGCGTCAACAACCAATCTCGAAGGGACAGGTCTACCTAGGCGATCGCTCCATCAGCAAGATGAGCGCGCGTGAGTTTGCCCGGCACGTTGCGTTCTTGCCGCAACAGCCGGTTACTCCCGAGGGGGTGAGCGTGCGGGAAGTTATCGCGTACGGCCGGTACCCGTATACCGGGGCGTTTGCGTCGTTGGGAGCGGAGGACCACCGCGCAGTGGAGGAGGCGGCGGAACGCGCCGGGGTGACCGCCCTGCTGGACGTACCAGCGACGGATCTGTCGGGCGGTCAGCGTCAGCGAGTGTGGGTGGCAATGACCGTGGCTCAGCAGACTCCGGTGTTGCTTCTTGACGAGCCGACGACGTACCTCGATCCCGCCCACCAGATCGCGATTCTGGATTTGGTGCGAGATCTCAATGCCGCCGGACGGACTGTCGTGATGGTCGTACACGATATGACGCACGCGGCCCGCTTCGCAGACTCGATTGTCGCTATGCGTGACGGTCAGGTGCTGGCGGCAGGGAAGGCAGAGGAAGTTATGTCTGCGCAGCTCGTTGAGGAGCTTTTCGGGATTTCCTGCCTGGAAGTGCGGGATCCGGAAACAGGGAGAGTCTTGCCGATCCCGTATCGCTAGTGACCCGCTAGAGACTTCAGAAATAAGTCCGCTCTAGATGTTTTGGAGCGCCACCCCCCGAGCCACTAATGAAAACGGCTTGCAATAACGTGTAGGGTGACGGGCTATGAGACATACACATCGCCATTCTTCCGACCATCCAGCTTCCGAAGTTGCTGCTTCTGGCGAGGCCCTGCGCCAGAGAAGTGGGGTGCCTGCGGACGTCGCGCCGATTGCCACCGCCGCGAGCGCCACACCTGTCACGGTGTTGTCCGGCTTCCTCGGATCGGGCAAGACAACACTGCTCAACGACTTGCTCGCCAACCGGGGCGGACGGCGCATCGCGGTGATCGTCAACGACTTCTCGGAAATCAACATCGACGCCGCCCTCATCGCAGGCGAAGGCCACCTCACACGCGGCGAAGACCGCTTCGTCGAACTCACTAACGGCTGCATCTGCTGCACACTGCGTGAAGACCTGGTGGAATCCGTCGGCACGCTCGCGCGCAGCGGCAACTTTGACCACATCGTCATCGAATCCACGGGAATCTCCGAGCCCATGCCCGTCGCCGCAACCTTCGAATGGCGTTGGGAGGACGGCACTCGCCTCGCGGACGTTGCGCCGATCGACACCATGGTCACTCTTGTAGACGCCGCCCAGTTCCTAGCACAAATAGGGCAGAAGAAGCTGCTTACAGACGCGGACCTGCAGGCGACTGCGGACGATGAACGCACCATCGCGGATCTTTTGGTCGATCAGGTTGAGTTCGCGGACGTCATCTACGTCACCAAGTCGGACCTCGTCAGTGAAGAGCGCTACCGCGCGACGGTAGCGCTGCTGCGCAGAATGAACCCGCGGGCGCGCATTGAAAAGCTCCTCCACGGCCGCATCGTCGCCCACCAGTCCGACGCCCCAACAGGCGCCGGCGCGGACGCCCCTGACGCGGCTGATACTGCGAGTGTGGCGGCCGACGGCGCAGCTGAGGGGCGGTCGGCGGTCGACGACATTCTTGGCGCACACCTCTACGACGAAGCGACGGCCCGTGCCTACGAGGGCTACCTCGACGAGTTGGAGAACCCGCACACTCCAGAGACGGAAGAGTACGGCATCAGCTCTGTTGTTTTCCGTGGGGACCGCCCCTTCGACAGGGAGCGCCTGATTAAGGCTCTGCGCTCCACGACCGGGCTGGTGCGCTCCAAGGGATACTGCTGGATCGCCGACCGCCCGGAGCTTGCCCATGTCTGGCACCAAGCGGGCCCCGACCTGCGGATACAGCCGGCAGGTGGGTGGCGCCAAGTGGGGCTGACCCCCTCCAGCGAGGTGGTACTTATTGGCGTCAATTTCGATACAGACAGAGCGGTACAACAATTCCTTAAGGCAATGCTGAGTGACGCAGAGGTAAGAGTTATGCTGTAAGGGTCGCACGTCACATTTGGATGGCGTGGTCCCTTCCCGCGTCGGCGCGGTCGTTTCGGCGTGGGCGAGGCAATGTCGCACTTTAGGGAGAAACATTCGTGAGTAACACCCGTCCGGTAGTCCTCATCGCCGACAAGCTGTCCCAGTCCACCGTCGATGCCCTCGGTGATTCCGTCGAGGTTCGCTGGGTCGACGGCCCCAACCGCCCCGAGCTGCTGAAGGCAGTCGCAGACGCAGACGCGCTGCTGGTCCGCTCTGCAACCACCGTCGATGCAGAGGTGCTCGAGGCAGCGCCGAAGCTGCAGATCGTCGGCCGTGCTGGCGTGGGCCTGGACAACGTTGACATCGACACCGCCACCTCCCGCGGCGTGATCGTCGCCAACGCTCCGACCTCCAACATCCACTCCGCTTGCGAGCACGCAATTAGCCTGCTGCTGTCTACTGCCCGCCAGATCCCCGCCGCCGACAAGACCCTGCGCGACGGCGAGTGGAAGCGTTCCTCCTTCAAGGGCGTGGAGATCCTGGGCAAGACCGTCGGCATCGTCGGCTTCGGCCACATCGGCCAGCTGTTTGCACAGCGCCTGGCCGCTTTCGAGACGGAAATCATCGCTTACGACCCGTACGCCCACCCTGCCCGTGCCGCACAGCTGGGCGTGGAGCTGGTGGAGCTTGAAGAGCTGATGAGCCGCTCCGACTTCGTGACCATCCACCTGCCGAAGACTAAGGAAACCGCGGGCATGTTTGACGCGGACCTGCTGGCAAAGTCCAAGAAGGGGCAGATCATCATCAACGCCGCCCGCGGCGGCCTGGTGGACGAGGCGGCCCTGGCGGAGGCCATCAAGTCCGGCCACATCCGCGGCGCCGGCTTCGACGTGTACGCCTCCGAGCCGTGCACTGACTCCCCGCTGTTCGAGCTGGAAGAGGTCGTCGTTACCCCGCACCTGGGCGCTTCCACCGTGGAGGCACAGGACCGCGCGGGCACTGACGTTGCCGCATCCGTTCTGAAGGCTCTGGCCGGCGACTTCGTCCCGGACGCCGTGAACGTCTCCGGCGGCAAGGTCTCCGAGGAAGTTGCCCTGTGGCTGAACCTGGCCACCAACCTGGGTCGCGTTGCCTCCGAGCTGCTGAACAGCGCTCCGAACACTGTGACCGTCACCGCCCGCGGCGAGCTGTCCACCGAGTCCGTCGACGCGCTGGGTCTAGCTGGCCTGCGTGGCGTGTTCTCCGGCGTGATCGACGAGCAGGTCACCTTTGTTAATGCTCCGCAGATCGCCGAGGAGCGCGGCGTGGAGCTGGACGTGAAGACCCAGGACGAGTCCGTCAGCCACCGCTCCATCCTGGAGGTTCAGGTAGTCGCAGCCGATGGCACCACCGCCACCGTCGCTGGCGCGCTGACCGGCCTGGAGCACGTGGATAAGATCGTCCGCATCAACCACCGCGGCCTGGACCTGCGTGCCACCGGCACGAACCTGTTCCTGGCATACCCGGATCAGCCGGGCGCGCTGGGCAAGGTCGGTACGCTGCTGGGCAACAAGGGCATCAACATCGACGCCGCTGCACTGTCCCCGACGGACGATGAGCAGACGGCAACTCTGGTTCTGCGCGTGAGTGAGGAACTGGACCAGCAGCTGGTTGAAGAGGTCAAGGCAGAGCTGGACGCCTCCAACGCGTTCGTTCTGAACCTCTAAACCGCGAGGCTGGGCTTCACGCTCAGTACGTGTGAGGCCGGGCAGTCGTTGCCCGGCCTTTTTCTTGCGTTCTTTTATGGATTGATCTTTTATGGACGCCCCCATGCCGCGTGGCTACAGGTACTGCTGCACCTTCTGCGCGATATCTGGCCACTCGAGGTCGAGCCTGCGGGAGGCGCGACGATTCATGATCCAGGCGGCGCAGACGACGATCACCCAGTGCAGCAACACGCCCAGCCAGCTGAGCAGGGGAATGGCGGCAATGCTGTTGTTTGCTCCGTCCGCCATGGCCAGAGGGATCAGTGCGAGCAGCCCGCCTGGCAGGAACGAAAATGTCAGGATCAGCATCGTCACCAGCGCGGAGATTATTGCGCTACTGCCACCGTTGCGCTGTTTGAAAGCGTTTGTGCCTGGCGCGGTGGTTTGAGCGGGGAAGCGGGTGGCGCTGAAGTTCGCCATTGCGGAGGCGATGAGGATGCACCCCAGGGTGAGAAGGCTAACCAGCAGCCAGATGGCGCTGAAGCCGTCGATGGCTCCGGCGGCGATGCAGACGATTAGCCAGATCGGCAGTAGTACCGTCACGGTGGAGAGGCTGCGACTGGCGACGATCTGCTTGCCGCGCACTCCGGTGACCATGTGCACCCAGTTGGATGGGCCGTCCATGCCCAGGGAGTTGCCCGCGACCTGCTGTGGCCCAAGGGACACAAAGAACAGTGCGAACCACAGCATCCAGCGGTTGGCCTCGTCGAGCATTCCCATCAGTAGGTACAGTCCGCAGAGGACAACCACGACCATCAGGCTCATCATAAAGCGGTTGTCGCGGCGCCAGTAGCGGATCTCGCGGGAGTAGAGGGCGCCGACGGGGGAGCCGGGGACGCGCGGCAGTAGTAGGCTATCGCCCTTCGCCGCTCGGGTGGCGTGCTGTGTCGGCAGTGGGTTGTTGAGGTCGTGCTTGACGGCCACGCGCATTATGTACGCCACGGCGAGGATCGCCACGAGGCAGATCGCACCCTTGGTGAGGCCGGTGCCGAGGTCGGTGCCGAAGGCGGTTCCGGTACTGCCATTATTGACGCCACCGCCTCCGATGTTGGCCATGTCGGCGGCGGCTCCGGCCGCGGCGGCGAAGGGTGTCCAGGAGAGGATGTCGGCGCTGGTATTGATGGCCGCGGTGGGATCGGTTCCGTCGGCCAGCAATTGAGGCAAGAGGTACAGCGCCAGGAAGCCAAAGGTGAAGACGAACCCGGCGACGTTGCCCCACAGTTCGTTGAATTTAGTGGCAATGCTGCTGAGCGCGGCGGCCAGCGCCTCGCCCGCAAGCAAAGTGATTACCAGCTGGAGTACACATGCCAGTACCCACAGTGCGCCCGCGCCCGCGGAGGCTACCTCCGCGAACGCGAGGTATCCAAGGGTGGCCATGATGATGGTGTTCACCAGCGAGATCGCCGCCCGCGAGTTGATGAACATGGCAGTGACCATGCCCGGCAAGATGTCGCGGTCGGTTAGTGGCAGGGAGCTGAACATGCGCGGGTCCAGCATCCGTTCCTCGCTGGGGAAGATGGCCGACATGGCTAGGTAGAGTACGCTGCCGAGCCCCATCGTCAGCACGAACATCGCTGGGTCTCCATCGTTGACAAGCACCCCGTAGCTGCTGAAGCCTAGCCCGATGCAGCCCATCACTGCAGTGATGGTTATGGCCACCGAGGCGATGATCATCTGCAGGTTGCCGACGAACGCGTGCGCCCACAGTTTGCAGTGGAGTTTGAGGAGGGTTTTAGTCTTCGACACCGGTCTGCCCTTCGTGTGGCCCGTGCGCCTTCGTGCCGTGCGCTGACTGCGGTCCGCCGCGTAGCCAGCCGAAGGATTCCGTGTCCAGTTGCTTGCCACCCACGGCTTCTACGAAGCGCTCGGATAGAGACTTGCCGGCGCGGACTTGCTCGGTGGTTCCGGCGGCAACGACGGTGCCCTGGTTGATGATTGCCACGTGGTCGCAGAGTCCCTCGACCAGCTCCATCACGTGCGAGCTGAGGATCACGGTGCCGCCGGCATCCACGTAGCGCCGTAGGATTGTGCGGATCACTTCGCCAGATACCGGGTCCACGGCCTCGAAGGGCTCGTCCAGGATCAAAACCTCCGGGCTGTGCAGCAGGGCGCCGGCCAGCAGGATCTTCTTCTTCATGCCTGCGGAGTAGTCGGCGATGTACTTCTTGCCGGCATCCTCTAGATCGAGTGCCTGCAGCAGGTCTGCGATGCGCTGCTGCAGTTCTTCGCCGGGGATGTCACGTAGGTAGCCCAGGTATTCCAGATACTCCTTGCCGCTGAGGCGTTCGAACACGGGGAGGCCGTCGACCAGCAGTCCGTAGCTGCGCTTGGCTGCCAGCACTTCCTCTTCCACCCGGGTGCCTTCAGCGGGGTCTGCCCACAGTGGGTGACCGGCGACCCAGGAGTTGCCGCTGTCGGGCCGAATGATGCCCGTTGCTGCGAGGATGGCAGTGGTCTTGCCCGCTCCGTTGGGGCCGACGATGCCGTAGAAGCTGCCCTTCGGCACGGTCAGGTTGAGGCTATTTACCGCGACTTTGCCTACGAATGTCTTTACAAGATTGCGGATGACTAGCGCTGCGTCGCCAATCTCCGCGTTGGGGGATGAGTGTGAGGGATATGGCTGAAAAGTCATGCGCGCCATTTTATGTTGGTTCGCAGGTGTTGTCCGGATGACATGCTATTGTTCTAAATGACCAACTAGTGAGATAAAGGGGTTCATACAGTGAAACTCGCAGTGATTGCCGGCGATGGTATTGGCACCGAAGTGACCGCCGAGGCTCTGAAGGTTCTGCACGCTCTGCGTGACGACGTGGAGACCACCGATTACGACCTCGGCGCCCGCCGCTACCTGCGCAATGGTGAACTCCTGACCGACGATGACCTGGACTCTCTACGCGAGCACGACGCTATCCTGCTGGGCGCCATCGGCGACCCTCGTACCGTGCCCGCCGGCGTGCTGGAGCGCGGCCTGCTGCTGCCGCTGCGCTTCAAGCTGGACCACGCGGTGAACCTCCGTCCGTCGAAGCTGTACCCGGGTTCTTCCAGCCCCCTGGCCAACCCGGGCGATATTGATTTCATCGTCGTGCGAGAGGGGACCGAGGGCCTCTATTGCGGCAACGGCGGCACACTGCGCGCGGGCACTGACCACGAGGTGGCGTCCGAAGTATCCCAAAACACCCACTACGGCGTGGAGCGCGTGGTGCGCGATGCGTTCGAGCGGGCGCAGAGCAGGCGTAAGAAGCTGACCTGGGTGCACAAGACGAACGTACTGGTGAACGCTGGTTCTCTTTGGCAGCGCGCCATCGAGACAGTGGGGCAGGAGTACCCCGAGGTGCAGGTGGATTACAACCACATCGACGCAGCGACGATCTACATGGTCACCAAGCCGCAGGACTACGACGTGATCGTCACCGACAACCTGTTCGGCGACATCCTGACCGACCTGGCGGGCGCCGTCACCGGCGGCATTGGCCTGGCGGCTTCCGGCAACATTGACCCCTCGCGAAAGAATCCCTCCATGTTCGAGCCGGTGCACGGTTCCGCGCCGGACATCGCGGGCCAGGGTATTGCCGACCCGTGCGCGGCGATCCTGTCGGTGGCGCTGATGCTGCGCCACCTGGGCGACGATGCCAACGCAGAGCGCATCGAGGCAGCCGTGCTGGCCGAGGCCGGCTCACGCGACGGAGGCCCGGTGAAGACCGCGGAGGTCGGCGACCGCGTGGTCGCAAACCTCAAGTAGGCCGACGACGAGCTGGTGGCAGCCCGCGCCCGCTCGCGGTGCGCCCTGCTGCCACGCCTGTAGCTTGTGACTACTGCGCGCGCAGCGTCTTCGACCACAACTCCTTGCCCCGGGTGGTGAACAGCCGGACGGTGAGATCCTTCGATCCGCCGTCGATGTCCACCTCTCCGAAGTGCTGAAAGTCATCCAACGGCGAGGAGTTTTGCTTATCCTTCGCCGGGGCGTGCACGTACACGACCTCCGGGCCGAAGGTGCCGTCCATGTCGTTCGGGCCGAAGCCTCCGGCGTTCAGCGGGCCGGTGACGAACTCCCAGAACGGCGCGAAGTCTTGGAAATCCGCACGATCCGGCGAGTAGTGGTGGGCGGCGGTGTAGTGCACGTCAGCCGTCAGCCACACCACGTTGCGCACATCCTTGATTCCGCTGAGTACGCGCCCGATCTCCGCCTCGCGGCCGACGGCCTTGCCACCCGCTCCATTGGACACGCCCTCCTGGTCGTCCCCATCCGGAACCACGATGCCCAGCGGCAGGTCGTTGGCAATGATCTTCCACGTGGCGGTGGAGTTCGTCACGCCCTCGATGAGCCACTTTTCCTGCTTGGCTCCCAGGATCTGTCCCGGCTGGGTGGCAGAAGCTCCGCTGTCCGGGTTGCGGTCCTTGTAGCTGCGCATATCCAGCACAAAGATGTCCAGCAGGGAGCCGTAGGAAATCTTGCGGTAAACCCGACCATCCACGGCCATCTTCCGGTCCAGCGGCTGCCACTCGTGGAATGCCTGGAAGCCGCGCTGTGCTAGCAGGTTCACGTCCTTGACCTGGTACTTGCCGTCATCCAGGATCTCGCCGGGATACCAGTTGTTCGTCGTCTCGTGGTCGTCCCACTGCACCACCTGCGCGACCTGAGAGTTGAAGCGCTTGTAGTTCTCGTCCAGCAGGTTGTAGGCGTGCTGTCCGCGGAACTCCTCTAGGGTTTCGGCAACTTTGTTCTTGTACGGGCTGGTGAGGTTCTTGAATACCCGCCCGTCGTCCATCTTGTGGTTTTCCTCGATCGGCCCATCGGCGTAGACCGTGTCGCCGGAGTGGATGAACAGATCCGGGTTGCGGTCTGCCATCGTCTTCCAGCAGTACATGCCGCCGATGTCCGGGTTGATGCCGTAGCCCTGGCCCGCCACGTCACCGGACCAGTGCAGGCGGATGTTCTTCGGCGCCTGGCTGGTGGAGGGCGCGGTGGTGAAGCTGCCGATCACCGGCACGGAACGCGCCGCAGTGTGCTGATCCTCCATTGTCACGCGATAGTGGATCTTCTGACCCGGCTCCATGCCGACCAGGCGCAACCGCCCAGTGCCGTCGCTATCCGGGGTGAGCGTGGCGCCGCGGAAAGTCTTGGTCTTGTGTCGCGGAAACGCTGGGTCCGTCGATGCTTCTACAACCATGCGCGCCGGTCGATCGACGCGCGCCCAGACGAGGCCGCCGTCGGGTCGTACATCGCCGGTAGCGACGCCATGAGTGATCACTGGCCGGGTGCGCTGTAGCCCAATCGAGCCGATTGCCCCGCTGGAACCTACCGACGATCCGGCGGCGGAGCCAGCCACGCTGCCAGCGTGCGAGCCGAGAGCGTGCGCCACGCCCGTGCCCAGCAGCGCGGCGCCGGTGGCGCTGGCGCCGGCCAGGAACGTGCGGCGGGTGGTGCTGCGGGAGTTGGAAGGAGTTGAGGGATGGGAAGGGGTTGAGGAATTAGGGAGTTGTGGATTAACACTGCGATTCGTCATAGTGGCCAAGCTAACGGCTAAAACTGTCGCAGCCGTGGCAAGCGCGTAAACCGCGGATTACGTGAAAACAAATTCATGGTTAATAGGCGGGGAGAAAGGAGCGTCATAAAAAAATACAGGTACAAGACCGCAAAGAAGGGGCATAGCAAGAGGTAGAAGGGGCAATGGAGTAGGGTATGGAAACATGCGTATTGCTCGAATTGCACACCCCGAGGGCATGGCCTTCGCGATCGTGGAAGGCGGCCAGCCGGACGGCACCGGCGCTACCCTCCGCGAGATCGCAGGCCACCCGTTCGGACAGCCCGAATTCACCGGAAAATCCTGGCCTATCGAAGACGTTCGACTGCTGGCCCCGATCCTGCCGTCGAAGGTTATCGCCGTCGGGCGCAACTACGCTGACCACGTCGAGGAGGTGTTCAACAAGAGTGCCGAGCACCTGCCGCCGACGATCTTCCTGAAGCCCCCGACAGCCGTCGTTGGCCCCGAGGCTCCCATCCGCATCCCCGAATGGGCCACGCGCGTGGAGTTCGAAGGCGAGATGGCGATCGTTATCGGCCGCCCGTGCAAGGACGTCAACCGGAACAACTGGAAGGACGTAGTGCTGGGGTTCACCGTCGTCAACGACGTTTCCTCTCGCGACCTGCAGTTCCAGGACGGTCAGTGGTCCCGTGCGAAGGGTCTGGATTCCTTCTGCCCGCTGGGCCCGTGGATCGAAACGGCTGTGGACAGCATCGACATCGACAATCAGCCGATCCTGGCGCACCTCACCCACGAGGGCAAGACGGAAACCAAGCAGGATTCCAACTCCAACCAGATGATCAAGTCCATCCCGGAGATCGTCGAGTGGGTTTCCTCCGCATTCACGCTGCTGCCGGGCGATGTGATCTGCACCGGCTCGCCCGCCGGCACCGCAGAGATGGTTCCGGGCGACCGGATTGAGGTGGAGATTCCGGGGCTAGGCAAGCTGGCCAACCCGGTTCAGGCCTACGGCAAGTAGGCCCAGCGTGCGGCCGGTGGCTTCTCGCGCGCCCCGGCTCGCCAGCCGCGTGGTCAGCACCGGTCGGCTTTGTTGTGGTCTTCAGGGACGAGGGCGTTGACTTTGGCGAGTTGATCCCGTCCGAAATTGCACTGCATGGCGATCTTAAGTGGATCGTCGGGCGGCTGTTTTTGAGGCAGGTACCACTCGAGCATTTTGCGTTGCGGTTCTCCTGCTTTGCCACGGTGCATCAGCGATGCGTTTTGAGTTGAGCGTTGAACCCGGCCTTTAAGACTTTTCTTAGTTGCTGCCTACCGGGCTGGGGCGAGTGCTTTTGGTGGGGCTGCAGGTAGATAAACAACCAGTTATTGCGGGATAGGTATAGAAGCGAGTGGTATGCCTCGATGCTTCCAGGGTTTCGTTTCTACCTCAGCTAAAGAGGGATTGAACTATGCGTAGAAGGTTTTCCGTCGAGTTCAAGAAGAAATTGGTCCATCAGATCATCGAAATGGTCCGCCTGGAGTCTTGCTTACTGCAACGTGCTTACACGAAGGTTGGTTAGCTTTTTGGGTTATCCCACCGCACGCTGCGGGCTTGAACTGTGCCTGCGCCTCAGTACGTGATGATTCTGATGCGTCAGGCGGCGAAACAATGGAAGAAGAACTTCGGGCGTCTGCGCCGCGAAAACCGCGAGGTGAGACGAGCAAACGGGATTCTTGAGACTGCTTCGGCTTTTTCGCAACGTGTAACTCGACCGTCCCACGACCGGGTGATCTTCTACTTCGACGCATATAAAGATCAGTTTGGGGTCGAGGCCATCCGCCGAGTCCTTAAAAAAGCAGATCGTGAATTCGTCACTTCACGTGGCTACCGTAAAGCCACTACCCGTGCAGGTGTTTCAGGCCGCAGAGTGGACGCCCCCGTGACGACGATCAGCCCGAAGGCACCGGATCATCGCCCGGACCTTGTACAGCGAAACTTCCAAGTACAAGCACCAGGAAGGTTTTGAGGAGCCGGCATTCTTTACGTTCGCAACCTGTCGGGATTTGCTTACACCGCGCTTATCGTGGATGTCTACAGCCGAAGAATTGTTTGCTCTGCAACACGCTCTACAATGCGTACCGATGCGCTGCCATTGGAGGTCTTGGAGCATGCGTTAATGACTGCAAGGCGAATTCATGGAAACCAGTTGATTCACCACAGCGATCAGGGCAGCCCGTACGTTTCACCGAAGTATTCCACAGCTTTGGCCGAAGCCGGGATCCGGCCAAGTGTGGGAACAGTTGGTGATCTTTGTGGCAATGTTCTAGCCGAAACAATCAACGGACTCTACGAGGCTGAAAACCATTCATTAACAAGGTCCTAGGACGTCGGTTAGAGAAGCGGCACTAACCCCAGGACAATCCGGACGCGCACGCAGCAATAGCCGATGCGACCGCCACGGTGCACATGCTCCACGCACCCTTCGGGCGCTCAGTGCGGCGAAATAGGCTGCCAAATCTGCAAACAAGGCGAAGCATTCCGCGAAACCGCTTGCACTGGTTTACCCTCACGACTGCGTCGCTTACACGTTCTTCAACGCCCAGAACACTATGGGGTGAAGTTGTCTAGTTCCAGACCTGGAACACTGTACCTGTTTCGACTCCTTCTACAGAGCGTACATATGCGTCGGCTACCTCTGTCGCAGGAACTTGTTTGAACCCAGGAAAAGCGGAATGAAACCCGGTAGCTTCTTTGAGTACTGTTGGGCTTACCGCATTAATTCGCTGTCCGCGTGGAAGCTCAGTGCTAGCTGCGGTGACAAACGATTCAACACCACCATTAGCCATCGACGCTGCAGCACTGCCGGCAATAGGATGCTGAGACAAAATCCCAGTCGTAAGGGTAAACGATCCACCGTCGTTAAGATATGAAAGCCCTTCGGTAACCAAGCTAACCTGTCCCAACAGCTTTCCAGTTGCTGCGGCTGAAAAATCCTCACGGGAAAGTTCCGTAAGGTGACTAAAGGGCGCAAACCCTGCGCAGATTACTATCGCGTCAAGCGGACCAGCTTCTTTGTAAAAGGCACGAATCGAGTTCACATCAGACATGTCTACTTGTGGAGTCGAGTGTCGAGAAACGCGAAGAACCTCATAGTGCTTTTCGAAACGATCGGCAACAGCGCATCCGATGGTTCCGGTAGCACCGATAACGGCAACTTTTCTTCCCATACTGCCCCCTTTCTCGCGAAGCATCTTGCGTAGCCCGAGACTACTAGAAATCGAGTTGATCGAGCAACGGAATTAAACCCAGGACGCTCCACTGTCTACTACTCAACCCCTATACCTCCCGCAGCGCTGCAGGCACGTTAAGTGCCCGCAGCGCTGTTTGCAGCTTTGCGGACGTTTCCTCCGCCTCCATGGCGGGAATTGAATCCACGACAATTCCGCCGCCGGCCCAGGCGCGGGCGGTGTTGTCCTCCACGATGGCGCAGCGGATAGAGAGCATAAACTCCCCGTCGCCGCTGGAATCGCACCAGCCCACGGCGCCGGAGTAGAACTCGCGCGGGGACTTCTCCTGCGCAATAACCCCCAGCGCATCGTCCGTCGGGGTGCCGCCGATAGCCGGGGTAGGGTGCAGCATCAAGGCCAGATCCAGCGCGGAATACTCATCATCCTTCAAAGTGCCCGAGATCTGGGTTCCCAGGTGGATCATCTCGTTGGTCTCATGGATTTCCGGGGTGGCCGGGATGTCCAGCGTCTCGCACAATGGCTCCAGCACACGACGGTAGTGCTCCACTACAAAGTGGTGCTCGCGTAAATCCTTGTCGGAGCTTCCGAGTTCGCGGGCTGTGGCGTCATCAATAGAAAGACTTCCGGTGCGCGGCGCGGAGCCGGCCAAGGGGAAGGCTGAGATTTGGCGGCCATCGCGGCGAATCAGCATCTCGGGCGAGCTGCCGACGAACATCGCACCCTGGTACTCGGAGCGGCCCGTGGCGGAGAGGTCCACGGCGAACCCGTCGCGGTAGGCGGACAGGTCGATCAGGCGGGCGGCAATCAACAGCGGGTCCACGGTCTCGGCGTAGGTGATGTCCACGGCGCGGGCCAGCACCACCTTCTCTAGGCGGGACTGCTGGATCGTGGCGACGGCGGCGGCGACCATCGCGGTGTGCTCCTCGACGGTGGTCTGCGCTTCGACGGACTCGACCGTCAGGGTGCGGGCGGCGTCCCTGCCGCGGAAGAAAGCCGGCGGCTCCAGCGGGCCTTCGGCGCGGACGACGGTCTCCGGTTCCATGAGAGCCGCGCGGAGGGATGTATCGAAGGGGAAAGCACCGACAATCAAGTCTGCTTCCTTGTTTCGAAGCGCAGTGGAGGCTTCGAACGGATCCGGGAAGGTCGCCTTGCGCCCCTGGGTGCGGATACTGCGATCTGGGCGGGAAAGCAGGAAATCCGGGGCGGTGGCCGGTCGCTGCTCATGGGTCATGGCTGCCATTTTACTTCCCGGCAAGACAGCGGGATGCCTCGCCCTGGGTTGAGGGCGGGTTGTATGCGGGTTGTGCGCGGCAAGAAGCTGACTTCAATTCTGGATTAGCGCCTCTACGTGGAATGATGATGCTTATGAATACAGAATCAGGTGCACATCAGGTGAGTTTCGCCACCGCGAGAAACCATTCCCTCGGCGCGCCGACCGGCGCGGATGCCCTTGAGGCCGTTGCGAATTCTCCCTATGACAAGGTGGAGCTGTGGTGGCCGTGGGATACGCCCCACCCATCCGAGCAGCAGATGCGCCAGCTGGTGGATGCGCTGGCCAAGGGGCGCCAGGAGAACCCGCGCCAGCTCGTGGCACTGAACCTGTGGGCCGGTGACCTGGCTGCGGGCGATCGGGGAGTGCTGCACTTGGTCGCCCCGGAGGATGGGGCTGGCAAGGTTGAGCGCGCAGGGGATGTGGCGAACCCTGACAGTGCAGGCGGTGACGTGGATGCCGACGGCGATCCCGCGATCACCGAGGAGCTGATTGAGCACCTGAACGCCGTCGAGTATCTGCATCGCCTGACTGGTGTGCGTCGCTTCAACGTGCTGGTCGGCCGTGGTGGCCGCGCGCTGCAGCGTCGCCAGGTCCGCGCGTTCGCCGCAGTGGCTAAGCGCCTGGCGCGCTTCGGTGGCGTGGCCCTGATCGAGCCACTGAGCGGCATTGAAAACTATCCTGTGACCAGTATTAAGGAGGCTGCGCCCCTAGTTGCTGCGGGGGGTCGGCTTCTTCTTGACGCCTACCACCTCGCCGCCAATGGTGAAGACTGGACCTGGCTCGCTGACCGGGGACCGGGGAACGAGATGTGGCCGGAGCATGTGCAGATCGCGGACTTCCCAGGCCGCGGGGCGCCGGGGACTGGCGAAGTGCCGCTGGAAGAATGGGTTAACCAGTTGTGTGCGGCTGGCTATGAGGGCGAGGTTGTTCTCGAACACTTCTAGCGAACATGGCCAGCTGAGTAGAAGCTGAAGAGTTTGCGCACTTTTCGGCGTGTTGCAGCAGGTAGGCAGCAGAACTTGTGTTTAATGTTACGTTTGTGACTCATGCGACTGCTGTTAAAGATGTTAAGGGAGCTAGCTTTGTAGCTGCCCGAAGTGCCGCGCGCTTTGCCCTGGTCGTGGCCGTATCCGTCGCCATGACCCTGACGATGCTTGCTGCCATGCTTGTCGGCGGAAATGGTGTGGCCAGCGCGCAAGAGGCGCCCGCGCCTGCACCAGCTCCAGCCCCTGCGCCCAAGCCTGCACCGAAAACAGCACCGGCGCCGAAGCTGGCGTCAACAATTGATAGGGCACACCCCGGGCAACCAGAGAACATCGAGTTCACCCGACCCGACGGCAGCATCCGCAGCGCAATCGTCAGCGTGACCTCGAACTATGACCCGCACAAGCCCACGCCCGTGCTGTTTGGGTTCGGTGGGCGCGACGATACTCCGGAGAACTACCGCAGCTACTCGCGCTTCTCTAACACCGGTGCGGCCAGCGAGGCTATCGTGGTCTACCCACGCGGCATCGACAACGCCTGGGAGGGCGCACCGTATGCCACCAGCACGCGTGGCCAGGACGTCGACTTCGTGCGACAGGTCGTCAACGAGCTGGACAGGAAGTTCAACGTCGACCGCAACCGGATCTACGCTGCGGGAATGTCCAACGGTGGCGGGTTCGTGATGAACCTGGCGTGCCAGGCGCCCGACCTTATCGCCGGGGTAGTGAGCGTCTCCGGCGCCTTTTACAACCCTATTAACGAGGGCTGTGCGCCAGAGTCCGTACCGACGTTTCTGATCCACGGTCAGCAGGACGAGCTCACCCACTACAACGGCGGCACGCTGCACAACGCGCCTTACCTGCCCGCGCCGCGTTTGATCCACTCGCGTGCGTTGCGCAGCGGCTGCGCCCCGCAGCCGGTGGTGGAGCAGAAGCCGAACAACGTCACCCAGTTTGGCTACCCGGGTTGCCGCGACGAGGCGGTGTTCTGGCGCATCAACGACCAGGGGCACAACTGGCACTTCGCGCCCGACGTGGCGAATGAGGCCTGGAACTTCCTGGCTCGCCAGAACAAGACGCTGCCGGGTGCGGCCAGCTAGGGCTGGCTAGAGCTTTGACGGGTTTTAGGATTTTGTAAGAAAAAGTTCCTAATTTTAACCGCCCGGTGTATGTTTGAGCAGTGCAAGAATTTCCGTCACGTTTTACTCACACGAAAGCCGCGAACACTCACTCTTCTTCCGCGGCTGCTCACGCTGATTCTGTAGATTCTGCAGTTTCTGGCGCATCCTTCGCATCCCGCCCGGTCCGTCGTGGTGGTCGTTTCCGCAAGCTCACGCTGTCTCTGGCTGTAGCCCTCGGTATCGGCGCAAGCTCCCTGGCTGGTCCGGCTCTGGATACTGCCGCCGGTAACGAGTCTGCAACTCCGCAGGCCAGTGCCGTCACAAGCAGCCTGGTGGGAAGTCTTTCCGGCAGTGTCAGTGGTATCGTCGGTTCCCTGAGCCCCCGCCCGTTGAACAACTACCAAACCTTCAACGTCAAGGGGAAGGCTCGCAAGGCCATTGTCGATGTTCCGGTGAACTCTGCGAAACGCAAGAAGCCGATCTTCTTTGTGTTCGGCGGTCGCGGCCAATCTGCGGCGGACATGAAGAACATGTCGCGCCTCAATGCGGTGGCTGGCCGTTATGCCGTCGTCGTCCACGCCGAGGGCATTGGCCGATCGTGGGAAGGTACCCCGTACTCCAAGACCCGCCGCGGAGAGGACGTCGCTTTCGTCCGCGAGATGGTCCGCTCCCTGTCTAGGCGCTACAACGTCGACACTCGTCGCGTGTACGCAGCCGGCCTGTCCAACGGTGGTGGCATGGCGCTGAACCTGGCCTGCCAGGCTCCGGATCTGGTCGCTGCTGTCGTGTCTGTTTCTGGTGCTTACTATGACGCCACCATGAACGACTGCCGTGGGCGCAACGTGCCGACCATGCTGATCCACGGTGTGCACGACACCCTGATGCACTACGGTGGCGGCGAGCGCCACGGCATGCATTACTACAGTGCCCGCGCTACTTTCGACAACGCTGCGCGCCGTAACTCCTGCAACATGCGGACTTTGCATGGGGTTCGCGCTCACGCCCTGGCAAGTGGCTTCACCTACAACGGTTGCCGCGCTTCCACCGTCCTGTGGCGCGCAAACGTTGGTGGCCATAACTGGCATGCCTTCACTCCGGACTCGCCGAAGGCTGCGTGGCACTTCCTGTCGCGCCACCGCCATGCCTAGACGGTGACCCGCACCCCCGCCACCGCGCGGGGGTTTTGATTTGCCCGCGCGGAGCAAACGCGAAGGCCAGAAGGCGGGAAGGTACAGTTAAAGACCATGAGTGAAGTTAGCGAAGTTCGCGTTCGATTCTGCCCGTCACCCACCGGCACCCCGCACGTCGGCATGGTGCGCACGGCCCTGTTCAACTGGGCTTATGCCCGCCACACCGAAGGTAGGCTCGTCTTCCGTATCGAGGACACCGATGCGAAGCGGGACTCCGAAGAGTCCTACCAGGCCATCATCGATTCCCTGAAGTGGCTGAACCTCGGCTGGGACGAAGGCATCGAGGTCGGCGGCCCCCACGAGCCCTACCGCCAGTCCCAGCGCATGGATATCTACGCGGATGTCCTGGAGAAGCTGAAGGAATCCGGCGACGTGTACCCGGCCTACTCCACCAACGAGGAAGTCCAGGCCCGCCACAAGGATGCAGGCCGCGACCCGCAGCTGGGGTACGACAACTACGACCGCGACCTCACCGAAGAGCAGATCGCGCAGTTCCAGGCCGAAGGCCGCGAGCCGGTCTGGCGCCTGCGCATGCCCGACGACCGCATCTACGAGTGGCATGACCTCGTGCGCGGCGACATGAGCGTGGACGGCAAGACCGTGCCGGACTTCGTGGTCGCTCGCTCGAACGGCCAGCCACTGTACACCCTTGTTAACCCGGTGGACGATGCGTTGATGGAGATCACGCACGTCCTGCGAGGTGAAGATCTGCTGCCGTCCACACCGCGACAGATCGCACTCTACGAGGCGCTGGTACGGGTGGGCGTCGCTAAACAGGTACCTACATTCGGTCACCTACCGTTTGTGATGGGCGAGGGCAACAAGAAGCTCTCCAAGCGCGACCCGGAGTCGAATCTGTTTAACCACCGCGACAACGGCATCATCCCGGAGGGCATGCTGAATTACCTGTCGCTGCTGGGCTGGTCGCTGTCTGCCGACGAGGACATCTTCACGATGCAGCAGCTCATCGACAACTTCGATGTGGCGGACGTGAAGCCCAACCCGGCTCGCTTCGACCAGAAGAAGCTGGAGGCCATCAACGCCGACCACATCCGCATGCTGGAGCTGGGCGACTTCACCGAGCGCCTGCGCGCCTACCTGGAGGAGCACAAGGGCTTCCCGGCGGATTACCCCGCGGATACGTTTGCTTTCGCCGCGGAGCTGGTGCAGACGCGCATCAAGACGCTCTCGGACGCTGACGGTCTGCTGCGCTTCCTGATTACTTCTGACGCCGACTTGTCCTTGGATGAGAAGGCCGCGAGGAAGAACTTGAAGGAGGACGCGGTGGAGGTTCTCGAGGTTGCCATCGCTCAGCTGGAGGCAATCGCGGACGGGGAGTTCAAGACCGACGTCATTGAGAAGGCGCTGCAGTCGAAGCTGATCGAGGAGATGGAGTTGAAGCCGCGCAAGGCCTACGGCGCTCTGCGTGTGGCCATCAGTGGTGCTGCTGTGTCCCCGCCGCTGTTTGAGTCCATGGAGCTGCTGGGCAAGGAGTCCACGCTGGCGCGCTTGAAGGCCGCCCGCGAGCAGACTCCGTTCGCGCCTGCGCAGCAGTAGGTGGTTCCCACGGGCGGGGAAGTGGCTGGCTGAAGCTGGGAGCGGGTGGGCTGTCGCCAGAAGGGGGCGGTCATTGCCGAGACGCGGGCAGCCATAGCCGAAACGCGGTCGGTCACTGCCAGAAAAGGCGCGCTGAGCAGCTGATTTGCTTGTGATTCACTGTTCTGGTTATAGTATTCCTCGTTGCGAACGAGGTTCGCTGCGTTAAATGCTCTGCATTCAAAGGGCGTGTGACGTGCGAGTTTTGTTCGACGAACGATGGCCTATGGTGTAATTGGCAACACTACGGTTTCTGGTACCGTCATTCTAGGTTCGAGTCCTGGTAGGCCAGCGCCCCGTTCGTCTAGCGGCCTAGGACGCCGGCCTCTCACGCCGGTAACACGGGTTCAAATCCCGTACGGGGTACAAAATGGGACGCCCTCGGAGAAATCCGAGGGCGTTTTTGCGTTCGCCGGGAGAGGGGCTGTGGAGGATGCGGGGGATGGGGTGTGGCCAGGGGGCTGGAGCGAGTGTAAAGACTTCCCGCGGCGGGCGAAATGTCCAAAATTCCATATCTTAGAATATAACTATTCTATTCCTGCAGGTCACAGCGTCGCGAAAAAAGCTTCAGGTATGCTACTTTCATTAACTCGATAATTTTGGACAACGGCAGGGGACCGGGCAGGATTCGCCCGGTAATCGAGGCACTAAATCAGCATTGAACCGCGGCTGCTTACATGCAGAGCTTGCCCATCCCGAAGCAGTACAAGCTTCCATTCCTTGCCATACTTTTCCACTGTTTGGCTGATGATCTCAATGGGATATGGTCCAGTCGTGCCCTGTGCATGGGGGACAACGACAAATTCAGTGAGATTGAGGCCAGAATAGTCCGTGAGATGCGGAGCCACAGTCGGGTCGTCCATTACCGATGCCGGTTCGATGGATGGCCCAGCAATAATTGCGCCCGCGGAACTGCCTGCATAGGGCTTTCCGTTCCGAACCGCTTCAACGAGCACCCGGTCAGCCCCGGAGGACTTTAGTCCGTGGAGCAGACGAAAACTTTCGCCTCCGGCTACGTAGATACAATCCGCAGCATCCAGTTCATCGAGGAAAGCAGCGGAGCTTGTCGCCGCTACCGTGATGGGAACCACCGTGTCGGCGACGTCCCTGATGGCATTGAGTTCTTCCTGTGCGAACGGAGCCTGCCTCATCTCGGAAGCGGCATCGTCTATGTACAGAACCTTGCCGGACAGGAAGTCGCCAATTTTGGGGTGCAGAAATGAAGCGAGTAGAAGATCCATAACTCCCAGGCTACGGCTTAATACGACACCGAGGCCCGCTTCGCTACTTCAGCTTGCCGAGGCGCAACAACACCGTCTCGCCGGTGGCATCATCCAGCGCGTCGTTATCCGTCACCGCGTACATCTGGCCATCCGCCGCAATGGTGAAGCCCTCCAGCTTCTCCTGTGTCCAGCCGTTGGTGGCACGCAGTTTCGGCAGCACGTCCACGGCCAGCTCCTTCTTCACCATCGGCAGCGCGTTTTCGCCAGCGCCCGCACCCTCCGGCAGCGTCACCTTCATCACGCGCTTGATCTTCGCATCAGGGCCGTTCAGCTTGTCACGCTCGATCACTAGCAGGTGCTTGTCATCCAGCGCGGTGATCTCCGACAGACCCATCCAGTCGCCCTTGCCAGCGGGCTTCTCCAGCTCGTAGCCGAACCACTGCCACGTCTTGGTCTTCGTGTCGTACTTGCCGATGCGCGTGGTGTTCTCGCCCTCTGCCGCCTCGAGCTTCTTCGCCTCCGGATCCTTCCACAGTGGGCGCTGCACGGCGACGAAGATCTGTTCCACGCCGTTGGCGTCCTTTGTGGAACTGACGCCCTCTAGTCCCCACTTGCCGATGTGCTCAGCAACGTCGGCAGGTAGTTCGACGGTAGAGGTGATGTTGAGGTCCTTATCGGTGTGGAAGAGGCGGTTATCCTTGCCCTTCTTGCCCTCGGAAGCGATCCAGAAGCCACCGTCGGCGGCAACGGAAATTCCCTCGATGTCCAGATCCTCAGCCGGGGCACCGTCGCGCTTCACGGCGCGGCGTTCGGTGATCACGGCCGGCTGCTTGGAGGCATCGACCGTGTAAACCCAGCCGTTCGCGTATGCGGAGTCGGAGGCTGCGTATAGTCGGTTGGCGTCCTTCGGATCGGCGGTCAGAGCACCCAGCGCACCCCAGCCGATCGGCGCATCGCCCTCATCAGCGGAAACAATGGAGGGCTGGGATTCCTGGCCACCCAGACGATATAGCGTCACCGCGCTGCGCACGGCGTTGTCTGCCTCGTCGACCTCGCTGGATACAGCGAGCATGTTCCGCTCCGGGATCGGCAGGATTCCCTCCGGACCATTGGTGGTGAACAGCATCTGCACGAACTGCGGGTTCGCCGGATCGTTGACGTTGTACACGGCAACGAAGTTGGAGCGCTCGGAGCCGACGAAGGCGTAGTTGGTGCCGTTCATCTTGGCGGTGGCGATGCCCTCGATCTCCACGCCCTTCTTCTTGGCGCGCTTGTTGTTGTGCAGGCCGTGGCGGATGGCCAGGTTCTCCACGGAGTTGCCGGCATCCCAGACGATCTTGCCGCTGGCATCGAAGACGGTCCAGCCGCGGGTGCCGCCCTTCCAGTCGCCCTCGTTGGCGGTGGCTACGTGGTTATCGTCGATCCAGGCGATGGCGTCCGGCTCGCGCGGGGTGGCTGGCAGAGTGTCGGTGGGGTTGATGAGCTTGTCGGACTGGGTGTCCACGCCCTTGACTTCGGCGCTGCCTGCGCTGAAGACGTTGGTGATGCGGTTGGTCTGCAGGTCGATGATGGCCACACCGTTGTTCTCCTGCAGGGTGACGGCCAGCTGGTTCTTGCCGTTAATGCTGACGTACTCCGGCTCCAGGTCCTCTGGGGTGTCGAGCCCGGCCTTCTTTACTGCGTTCAGCAGCTTGCCGTTGTCATCCTCGAAGCGGATCGGGGTGGCCTTCCAGTCCTTGGCATCCCCGGACAGGTCGATGGTCTGCACAAAGCCGGTGGGCAGCTGCGGCAGGTTGCCGTCGTTCAGCTCCTCGTCGCGCTGGTTCTCCATAGCGATCGCGGCCGTCGGCTTGCCCGGTGCGCCAGCGGGGGAGATGGCGATAGAGTCCGGCTGGCCCTTCAAGTCGATGGAAGAAACGCGGGTGCGGTCGGAGATACGCACGATATCCACACGCCCCTTCGGGTTCGCGAAGTCCCCGGCCGTCTCGTCGATAACCACCAGCAGGTAATCGCCGTACACGGCCACAGAGGTCGGCTCGTCCTTGGCGTGGCCCTGTGCCTTCAGATCCAGGGTGCCCAGGCCCTTCGGAGCGTTCGGGTCGCTGATGTCGATGAATCCGATGCGCTGTGCCAGGGCATCCGTGTGGATTAGCGTCTTGCCGTCCTTGGAGACCGTGGAGATCTCCGCCACGGTCTCCGCAGACTTGTCCTCACCATCGGGACGGTTCTCGTACACCGGGTAGGTGGCGGTGCGCTCAAACGTGGACTGTGCGTCCGGGGTGCTTGGGTTACCTGGGTTGCCCGGCTGCAAGGAGCCAGCAAGGCCGCTGGAACCGGGTGCGCTGGAACCAGGTAGGGATGAGCCGGCAGTAGACCCAGCAGAAGACCCAGCCGAGGAGCCGAAACTGGAAGATCCCAGGGTGGATTCGACCACGGTCTCGGAGCCTACGGTTGCGTGCGCTGCGGGGACTGCGGCGAAGGGAATCACCGCTAGAGCCAGGGAAATCCCTGCGACCTTGCGCTGGGAGCGCCGAGCACGCTGTGCACGCTGGGAGATCGAGTTTTTGAAGTTGTTGAGCTGCATGAAGAGCCGCGCCTATCTATGTGTAATTTATGAATAAAACCAGACACATGTTTCCATCTCTTTTTTGCGCCAGGTTTACGGCAACATGGCCGTCAGGTGAACTCATTCGCGGTGTTGGTTGACCCTTCGCCGGCGCTGGCGGCACCCCGTCACAGCACCAGGCGGTAGCCGATGCCCGTCTCGGTCGTGAAATACTGCGGGTTACTCGGATCGACCTCCAGCTTCGACCTCAGCTGAGAGATATAGACCCGCAGGTAGTTCGTCTCCTTTTTGTAGGCCTGCCCCCACACCGCTTGCAGCAGCTCCACCTTTGTCACCAGGGTTCCGCGGTGGCGGATCATGTGCTCGGCAATGCCCCATTCCCGCGGGGTCAGATGCACGTCCTGCCCGTCGACGGTCACCCGCTGGTTCGGTAGATCAAACACCACGCGTCCGTCGGAGGTCTCCACCACGGGCTCCTCCGGAATCGGCGCGCCGGGCGCCCTTCGCAGCGCCGCCCGCAGCCGGGCCAGCAGCTCGCCGACGGAAAATGGCTTGGTCACGTAATCGTCCGCGCCCTCGTCCAGCGCGTTGATTTTGCCCGATTCGTCGTGGCGTGCGGAAACCACCAGCACGGGAATATCCGTCCAATTCCGCAGCGCGCGCAGCACTTCCAGGCCACTCAGATCGGGCAGCCCCAGATCCAGCAGCACCGCCTGCGGGTGCCACTTCGAGGCCACCTGAATCGCCTTCGTCGCCGTCGTCGCCACCTGTACGTTGTAGCCACGCGCCCGCAGAGTCACTAGCACCGCGTTAGCCAGCGCCACGTCGTCTTCGACCATCAAAATCTTTTCGCCGCTCATGGCGCTTCTCCTTGTACTTTCTTCTGGACGCCATGCTCTTCACCGTCTTCCAGTTCCCCCGTTGCCGTTGGCAGGGAAAGGACCAGTGTGGCGCCTCCACCTGGGGTGTTACGGGCTTCGAGGGTTCCGTTCATGGCTTCGGCAAAGCCGTGGGCGACAGCCAAACCCAACCCGAGCCCGTTCTGGTTGGCCGACTGATCGCCGAGGCGCTGGAAGGGAGTGAACACGTCCGTAAGGTGCTCCGAGGGGAAGCCTGGGCCGTGGTCGACAATTGCAAGCTCCACGGTGCTAGCTTCTGCGCCTGTCTTATCGTCGGCGCCCGCCAGATCGTCGGCGCCCGCTGCAACCTGCTGGGCGTGCAGCTCGATCTGGGAATTCGGCGCGTAGGTGCGAGAATTAACCACAATGTTCGCAATGATGCGCTGCACTAGACCGGCATCGCCTAAGACGGGCGGAACGGTGGCGTCAATAAAAGAATCGACGTGCTGTGCTGCCTCGGGCAGCTCCGCCAGAACTGCGTCGACCACGGTGTTGTAGTGCACCTTGGCGCGGTGCACGGCGACGGTGTTGGAATTCACGCGGCTCATGTCCAGCAGGTTGCCGATGACGGTCTCCAGCCGATCGGTGCTGGATTCGATGGTTTCCATCAGCAGCGATCGGGATTCTTCATCCAACTCCATGTCGTCCATGTTCAGCGCACTGACTGCGGCCTTGATACCGGCCAGGGGAGTGCGCAAGTCGTGGGACACCGCGGTGAGCAGAGCGGTGCCCACACGGTTGCCGGCCTCCAGCGCGGCCGTTGCCCGGCGCATTGCATCGATCTCCTCGCGGTCGTAAATCGCGGTGATGCGGGCGCCGTGAGCTTCGATCATCGCATCCTCGGCAGGGGTCAGGTCGCGCCCGTCGAGGACGAAGCGCATGCCATCACCTGCACCAACATGCGACGGTGCCTTCTTGCTAGGCCACGGCACACCGATACCACCCGGATCGGTGGTTGCCATCGTGACCCACTTCTTGCGTTCCTTCGAATACTGCTGCAGGTCTACCCGCTCCAGGTTGAAGGTTTCCCGCAAGCGAGCAAGCAGACTGCGGATGTCGTCGCCTTCGTCCAGCGCACCGCGTGCTAAGTCGGAGAGCACAACGGCCTGGCCGAGGCGCCGGTTGGCAATGGCGCGGCGCCTCTCTGCAATATCCACGACCACCGCCACCGCTGCAGAAATGACAAAGAACAGGACTATCTGCACCAGGTTTGCCGGCTCGGTCACCGTGAGGGTGTGATAGGGGTGTGTAAAGAACCAGTTGGCCATGACCGAGCCGATGATCACCGCCACGATAGCCGGGCCGAATCCACCGGCCAGGGCTGCGAAAACTGCGATCGTCAAATAGCCCAAAAGGATCGAACCCAAGGCTCCGTTTTCGCGGAAGAATGGCAGTACGAGGAGCGTTAAGAGGATGGGGCCTGGCACGGCCAGCAACCAGCCGATCCAGCGGCGAGTGGGGCTGAGCTGCTTCGAAGTATCCAGGCCCGTCCCGCGATCCCGGGTGAGCCCCATTAACTGGGAAGCTTTCCGAAGCACTCTCTTAGACATCTTCGTGGCACCGTCGTCGGACGAGACACTAGATGTAGAAACGATGTGTACGTCGATGCGTCCTGAGCCGTCGATGATTTTGTGACTGGTGGAGTTGAACAGGCGGCTCATTCGTGTGCCCAGGCCAATCACCAGCTGCGAGGCATTCACCGTGCGGGCGAACTCCAGCAGGGTATCGGCAACATTGTCGCCTTCGATCACCCGCCACTGGCCGTCCAGGGATTCGGTGAGTTCTTGCAGCCGCCGCAGACGTTGGGGAAGATCGGCCCCCAGAGCCTCATCGGCGCCGGAGACGTACACCACCAGCATCTCTCGCCCGGCTACGCGTTGGGTGATGCGCGCCCCGCGGCGGATCAGCGCCTCGGACACCTCATCGCCGCGTACGGCCACTACCACGCGCTCGCGGGTCGGCCAGTTTTCCTCGATCTTCTTGTCTTCGCGGTACTTCTCCAGACCTTCGTCGACCTTGTCGGCCAGCCATAGCAAACTCAGCTCGCGCAGGGCGGTCAGGTTACCCACCCGGAAGTAGTTGTTCAGCGCGGTTTCGGCCTGCTGCTGGCGATAGACTTCACCGCGGGCCAGGCGAATGCGTAGCGCGTCGGGGGAGAGGTCCACTAGCTCGATCTCGTCGGCGTCCCGAAGAACCTGGTCCGGCACCGTCTCTAGCTGGCGCGTACCGGTGACGGCCGAGACCACGTCGTTGAGGGATTCCAGGTGCTGGATGTTCATCGTGGAGATGACGTCGATGCCAGCATCAAGTAGCGCGTACACGTCGTGCCAGCGCTTGGCTGCCTCGGCCGGGCGGCTGCTATCCGCGTTGTGCTCGCCCACCACGGTGTGCGCCAACTCGTCGACCAGGATGATCTCCGGGTGCGCTTCGAGCGCCGCCTCGAGATCCAGCTCCTCGTAGTTGCCACCGCGGTGTGGGACCGTCTTGCGCGGGAGGATCGGCAGCCCTTCTGTGAGCTTCCGGGTACGCTCGCGGCCGTGATCCTCCACGATGCCGATCAGCACGTCCCGCCCGCGGTCGTACAGGTCGTGCGCTTCGCTAAGCATGGCACACGTCTTGCCCACGCCAGGGGCGAAGCCGAGGTACACCTTCAGCGTGCCACGCTTAGTCATTGTTGTTACTCCTGTTTTATCGTGCGCCGAAAATTTTTTTTGGACGCCACGCGTCCGAGCGCTAGTGCCTGTTTTACACCTTGAGGCCGACCGCGCCTGGGTTTTGCGGGCACGTGTCCGCGTCCGCTACAGCCTCGCTACAGCTCGCCTGTTACAGCTCGCCCGTTACAGCTCACTCAGCGCCTTGTTCAGCTTCACCACGTTCACCGGCGCACCGTCGGCACTACCGGTGTAGTTGCCCTCGGTGGCCTCCGCTACCAGCTGCTCCACTTTCTGCTGGTCCAGTTTGCGCTCCTTCGCCACACGCGGAGCCTGCAGCTTCGCATAGGCGGTGGAAATGTGCGGATCCAGGCCGGAACCGGAGGACGTCACGGCGTCCACCGGAACCTCGTCGGGGGAGACACCCTCGCGCTGGGCAACCTCGTCGCGCTTGGAGGCGATGGCCTCCTGGTACTCCTTGCTGTAGGGGGACAGGTTGGTGGCGGAGGACGACATGGCGTCATAACCAGTATCTCCAGCAGCAGAAGGGCGCGGGAAGAAGAAGCCCGGCTTTGTGACTTCCTGGGCGATAAGGGTGGAACCGGCGGGCTGGCCTGACGCATTGGTGATCATCGAACCGTCCGCCTTGGCGGGCATAATCCGCCCCACACCCACCATGAACGCAGGGTAAACGATGCCCAGGATCAGGGTGAGCAGGAAGAAGATGCGCACTGTTGTAGAGGCCAGACGCAGGCCATTGCCAGATGTTGCGCGTGCCATGGGATTACTGTGTTTCCTTTCAAAAGGGGTCGGCAAAAGCAGACCCGCAGGGTTAGAGTCCGAAGACTCCGGAGATAATCAGGTCGATGATCTTGATGCCGATGAACGGCACGATCACACCACCGAGGCCGAAGATGGTCAGGTTTCGCGATAGCAGGGAGGCTGCGGAACCCGCGCGATACTTCACGCCCTTCAAGGCCAGCGGGATCAGTGCGATAATCACCAGCGCGTTAAAGATCACGGCGGACAGGATCGCGGACTCGGGGGAGTGTAGACGCATGACGTTCAACGCGGACAGGCCGGGGAAGGCAACGACAAACATCGCCGGGATGATGGCGAAGTATTTCGCAATATCGTTGGCGATACTGAAGGTGGTCAGCGCACCGCGGGTGATCAGCAGCTGCTTACCGATGGCCACAACGTCGATGAGCTTGGTCGGGTCGGAATCCAGATCCACCATGTTGCCGGCCTCCTTAGCCGCGGTGGTGCCGGTGTTCATCGCCACGCCCACGTCGGCCTGGGCCAGGGCGGGAGCGTCGTTGGTTCCGTCGCCAGTCATGGCCA
This sequence comes from Corynebacterium sp. ACRQK, assembly GCF_022345965.1. Taxonomy (GTDB): domain Bacteria; phylum Actinomycetota; class Actinomycetes; order Mycobacteriales; family Mycobacteriaceae; genus Corynebacterium. Next base: position 402,247 of record NZ_JAKRMU010000001.1, on the reverse strand, counting down.
CGAGGCGACCCTTGGCCTGTTCCTTGCGAATCAGCTCCAGCTTCTGCTCCGGGGTTGCCTCCGCGAGGACGTCGTCCACGCCCGCCTCGGCAGCGATGGCCTTCGCTGTCAGGGCGTTATCGCCGGTGACCATGACGGTGCGGATGCCCATCTTGCGTAGCTGCTCGAAGCGCTCTGTCATGCCCGGCTTGACTACGTCTTTGAGGTGGATGACGCCCAACACTCGGCCGGTGACGTCTTCACCCTGGGAGTCCAGGGCGATTTCTGCCACGACCAGTGCGGTGCCACCGCTGTTGGAGATGTCGTTGACCACGTCGGTGATGGACGGCGGGACGTCTCCGCCAAGGTTCGTCACGAGCTTCGCAACTTCGGAGGCTGCGCCCTTGACGATCTTGCGGTGCGCAGCTTGGTGGCCTGTGGACCACTCCGTGTGCTCTCCGGCGCCGGCGGGCAGCTGGATGCCACTCATACGGGTCTGCGCGGTGAAGGGGATGAACTCTGCGTCGCGGAAGGTCTCTTCCGGGATGGCCAGACCGGACTGCTTCTCGGCGAGCTGCACGATGGAGCGGCCCTCCGGGGTCTCGTCGGCCAGGGAAGATAGCTGACAGGCGTAGACGAGTTCTTCCTGGTTGATGCCTTCCATGGCGACGAACTCGCTGGCCTGGCGGTCACCGATGGTGATGGTGCCCGTCTTGTCCAGCAGCAGGGTGGCTACGTCACCCGCGGCCTCGACGGCGCGGCCGGACATGGCTAGGACGTTGTGCTGCACCAGGCGGTCCATGCCCGCGATGCCAATGGCGGACAGGAGCGCGCCGATGGTGGTGGGGATCAGGCAGACAAGCAGGGCGACCAGTACCACGGGGGACTGCTCGGCGCCGTTGAACGCAGCCATCGGGGCCAGAGCCAGCACTACGATCATGAAGATGATCGTCAGCACGATCAGCAGGGTGCCCAAGGCCAACTCGTTCGGGGTCTTCTTACGCTCCGCTCCCTCGACCAGGCCGATCATGCGGTCCATAAAGGACTCGCCCGGCTTGCTGGTTACACGGATAGCAATTGCATCGGAGAGCACACGGGTACCACCCGTGACGGCGGAGCGGTCACCGCCGGATTCACGGATAACGGGTGCGGATTCGCCGGTAACAGCGGACTCGTCGACGCTGGCGGCGCCCATGATGACGTCGCCGTCGGCGGGAATCACGTTACCGGCGCTGACCAGCACGATGTCTCCTGGCAGAAGGGACTCGCTGGAGACTTCCTCGGTAACCTCTCGCATGCCCGCACCGGAGTTCTCCAACGCCGGTGCCAGGTGGGGATCGTTCACGTCGGAGCCGGTGAACTTGAGAGCATTCGACTGGGTGCGGGTGGCACGCAGGGCGTCCGCCTGCGCTTTACCGCGCCCCTCGGCCACAGACTCGGCCAAGGTGGCGAACAGTACGGTCAGCCACAGCCACACGGTGATGGACCAGGTGAACAGGGAAGGATGCGCGATCGCCAAAACAAAGGTGAACAGCGCGCCGACCTCCACCAGGAACATCACTGGTGTTTTGTACAGCAGGCGCGGATCCATCTTTTTCAGCGCCAGTGGCAAAGCCTGCTTTAGTTGGGCTGCGGAAAAAGCGCCCTCGTTTTTCTTTTTATCGTGCTTGGCCGGAGCCGTCGCACGCTTCGCTTCGGAGCGCGAAGGAGCATTTAGGGTTGTCATGACAGTGCCTCCGTCAATGGGCCGAGGACCAGGGTGGGCAGGAATGTCAGGGCGCCAACGATGATGGCGATACCGACCATCACTCCCACGAATTGCGGGCGGTGGGTGGGTAGAGTGCCGGCGGTTTCGGCAGCCGGCTTTTGCTTAGCGAAGCTTCCGGCTAGTGCCAGCGCGAAGATGATTGGTAGGAAGCGCCCCAGCAACATGCACAGACCCAGGGTGATGTTGAACCACGGGGTGTCTGCACCAAAGCCGGCGAACGCGGAACCATTGTTGTTAGAGGCCGAGGTGTAGGCGTAAACAATGTCGCTGAAGCCGTGCGGACCGTCGGCAGAAACCGAGTCGCGGGTAGAAGACAGCATGGTGGAAATACCCACGCCTGCCAGCACCAACGTCGGCATGACCAGGATGTACAGGCTGACCTTCGTGATTTCGGAAACGCCGATGCGCTTGCCGAGGTACTCCGGGGTGCGGCCGACCATCAGACCCGCGACAAATACGCTGAGCAGGGCGATCATGAGCATGCCGTACAGGCCAGTGCCCACGCCACCAGGGGAGATCTCGCCCAGCATCATGTCCAGAATCAGCATGCCGCCTGCCAACGGGTGGTAGCTGGAGTGGAAAGAGTCCACCGCACCCGTCGACGTCATCGTCGTGGTGACGGCGAAGAAGGAGGAAGGAAGCACGCCCAGACGGTACTCCTTGCCTTCCATGCCACCGCCCTGGAACGCAGCCAGGGAGGTTTCGCTGGACATCACGACTGCCAGGGAAGAGAAGTACAGCACGGCCATGGCGGCCAGCACAGCCCAACCCTGGCGGGTGTCGTTCACCATCTTGCCGAAGGTACGCGTCAGGCTGACCGGAATCACCAGGATGAGGAAGATCTCCAGCATGTTGGTCCACGCGTTCGGGTTCTCAAACGGGTGGGCGGAGTTGGCGTTGAAGTAGCCACCGCCGTTGGTGCCCAGCTCCTTGATGACCTCCTGCGAGGCCACCGCGCCACCCGGGATGGTCTGCTGGCCACCCGTGATCGTGTCCACGGTAGTCGGAGCGTGGAAGTTCTGGATCGCACCCTGAGAGATCAGCAGGATCGCGCCGATGATCGCCATCGGCAGCAGGACGCGGAAGACCGCACGGGTCAGGTCGACCCAGAAGTTTCCGATCTGGCCATTGCCCATGCGGTTGGCCAGGCCACGAATCAGCGCGATGGCCACGGTAATGCCCACCGCGGCGGACACGAAGTTCTGTACCGCAAGGCCCGCCATCTGGGTGAGGATGGTCATGGCCGTCTCACCGGAGTAGGACTGCCAGTTGGTGTTAGTCGTGAAGGATACGGCGGTGTTCCACGCCTGGTCCCAGTGCACGGGCTCCTTGCCGTGGTTCAGGGGCAGCGCCTGCTGCACGCGCTGCAGTAGGTAGACGAACACTACGCTGATGGCGGAAAACGCCAGCAGGCTCGCGCAGTAGCGGGTCCACTTTTGCTGGCCGTCGGGGTTTACACCAATCAGGCGGTAGAAGCCACGTTCAAAAGCATTGTGCTTCTTGGATGTGAACGTGGCGGCCATGTAGTTGCCCAGCGGCATGTAGCAGGCCGCCAGGGCAATGATGACCATGATGACAGGGATCCACCCTGTGATGGCCCCGCTCATGAGAACTTCTCCGGGTTCAACAGGGCAACCAAAAGGTAGATGATGGCCAGGATCCCGAGGATCCCACCGACGATCAGTTCCCAGCTCATAGCTTGTCCACCGCCTTCAAGGCGGCACCCATTGCGCCGAACAGCGCGCAGGTTACTGCAACCATTAAAAAGTCATAAAGCATGTAGATATAACAACACCGGTGGTGCCCCGTGCTAATGACTCTTTACGGTTTCTTAACGCCCCTGTTTTACACCTTCTTTTGACGCCCCAACCTGCGCTGGTACAGGTCGAGGATTATTCGTCAATCGGCGCGGGCTCCAACTTCCAGACCTCCGTGGCGTAGTCGCGGATCGTGCGGTCGGAGGAGAAACGCCCGGATTCGCAAATGTTCACCCACGCCTTCTGCGCCCAGGCCAGTGGGTCTGCGGCGTAGTCGGCGGCCATGCGGTCGCGCACCTCGCGGTAGTCCGCGAAGTCGCCCAGCACGTAGTAGGTATCGGAGGCGCCCTCGCCGTAGCCGTGGATCAGTGATTGCTTTAGGTCGTAGAACCAGCCGGTGAACTCGTCGTGCAGGGTGCCGTTATCCAGCGCGTCCAGGGCGCGCTTCAGGCCGGGCACGGATTCGTACAGCTCGTAGGGCTTGTAGTCCGCGCGCAGCTCCGGCAGCTCCTCCTCGCGGGCGCCGAAGATGTAGGCGTTCTCTTCGCCAACGGAATCCACGATCTCCACGTTCGCGCCGTCCATGGTGCCCAGCGTCAGCGCGCCGTTCATCATGAACTTCATATTGGAGGTGCCGGAGGCCTCCTTGCCCGCGGTCGAGATTTGCTCCGAAACATCGGAGGCCGGCAGGATGTGCTCGGCGGGGGAGACGTTGTAGTTCTCCACGAACACGACCTTCAACAGCGGGGAAACCACCGGATCGTTGTTCACCAGATCCGCGATCGCGTTGATCAGCTTGATGATGGCCTTCGCCCGCGTGTAGCCCGGCGCTGCCTTCGCACCGAAGATGACGGTGCGCGGAGGCAGGTCGCGCTGGTGATCCTCCTTGATACGGAAGTACAGTTCCAGCACATACAGGGCATTCAGCAGCTGGCGCTTGTACTCGTGCAGGCGCTTGATCTGCACGTCGAAGATGGAATCTGGGTCGATCACCACACCCTGGCGCTCGGCGATCCACTCGGCGAAGTCGTGCTTGTTGGCAGCCTTGATCTCACGGAGCTCCTGCATGACGCTCTCGTCGGAGGCGTAGCTGCGCAGTTCCTTGAGGTTGTCGAGGTCGGTGACCCAGGCGTCACCACCCGAAAGACGAGTAAGCAGCGCAGACAGGCGAGGGTTAATCATCCGCAGCCAGCGGCGCGGCGTAACACCGTTGGTCTTGTTGTTGAACTTCTCCGGCCACAGCGCGTGCCAATCGCCGAGAGTATCGCGCTTGATGATCTCCGTGTGCAGCGCGGCCACGCCGTTGATGGAGTACGCGGCGTAGCAGGCGATCCACGCCATGTGCACCACGCCGTGTTGGATCGGGGCCATTCTCTGGATGGTGACGCCATCAATACCCTCCGCCGAGCGTTCGATGCGGAAGCGACGGTCGATCTCGGCGATGATCTCCCAGACACGCCAGAACAGCTGCTGGAAGATCTGCTGATCCCACTGCTCCAGGGCTTCGGTGAGGACAGTGTGGTTGGTGTAGGCGAAGGTGTTGGAGACGATCTCCCAGGCTTCCTCCCAGCCCATGCCGTGCTCGTCCATCAGCAGGCGCATGAGCTCCGGGATAGCCAGCACCGGGTGGGTATCGTTCAGCTGCACGGAGTGGTATTCCGCGAAGTTACTCAGGTGCCCGTGGTGGGCCAGATGGCTGCGGATCATCGCCTGCAGGGAGGCGGAGGTGAAGAAGTACTGCTGGCGCACGCGCAGCTTCTTGCCCTCGTAGGTTGTGTCGTTCGGGTAGAGCACACGGCAGATGTCGCTGACGCGCTCGCGCTCGATAATGGCCTCGGTGAAGCGCTGGGAGTTGAAAGCGTCGTAGTCGAACTCCTCCCACGGCTCGGCCTTCCACAGGCGCAGGGTGCCCACGTTGTGGGTGCCGTAGCCGGTGATGGGCATGTCGTAGGGGATCGCGCGGACCTTCATATCATCGAAGTGCACAACCAGTTGATCGGAGGCGCGGCGGATGGTGAAGGGGTATTCCTCCTCGCGCCACGGGTCCGGGCGCTCGACCTGGAAGCCGTTGTCGAAGGTCTGGCGGAACAGGCCATAGCGGTAGAGGATGCCGTAGCCGGTGACGGGGTAATCCTGCGTGACGGCGGAATCCAGGAAGCAGGCGGCCAGGCGACCCAGGCCACCGTTGCCCAGGGCAGCATCGTTTTCCACTTCCAGGACGTCGGTGAGCTCGTGGCTGAGCTCGCGGGCAGCGGCCTGGGCTTCTTCCACCAGGCCTAAATTGGTGAGGTTATTCAGCAGCGCGCGGCCCATGAGGAACTCCGCGGAGAAGTAGTGCTGCTGGCGGGTGGCATTGTAGGTTTGGCGGGTGCGTTCCCAATCGTCGGCGATGCGTTCTTGGATGTTGCGGGACAGGCCTGCCCAGAACTTGCGGGTGGAAGCGTGCTCGGGGCTGGTGCCGGCGGCGGCGCGGACGTGGCCGCCTACGGTGGTGGAGTTCAGTTCGTGGCTCATAGGTACTGATTCTATGGTGCTGGTGGGGAACTCGCTGGTCGGGCGAGGGGCGGGGGTTAAGGTTCTTCGGATTGTTCTTTGGGCTGTTCTTTTGACGCCGATTCGTTTCGCAGCTGCGAGGCCTGTTCCTCGATGCGATCGTGGAGTTGGCTGAAGCCCTCCACTGCAGCGGAGGAGCGGGGTGGTACCTGGATGATGTGCTCGGAATTCATGCCGGCTTGCAGCTCGCGCGTGCGGGCTATCTCTGCATCCAGCTTTACGCCGAGGAGTAGCAGGGAGTTGCTGATCACCAAGCCGGTGAGGCCGACGATGATGCCTCCCAGCGCGCCGTAGAGGCCCACGGCACCGAAGTTCTTTAGATAAACCTGCAGTATCAGGCCCACGATGGTGATGCTGATTAGTGCGAACACGGAACCGACCGTCAGCCAGCGGATGCGCCCGAAGCGCACGTTGGGGGCGCCGTTGTAGAGGATGGCGATGAGTACCACCGCGACCAAGAAGATTACCGGCCAGCGGACGTATTGCCAGATCGGCAGGAAGTGCTCCAGGACGAAAGTAGTGAAGCCCTGCCAGTTAAGGGGCTCGGTGATCTTGTCCAGCAGCGGCCGGGCGATGTCTTCGCGCAGGAAGTAGGCGCCTGCGATGAAGACCAGTCCGATTACCAAAACCAAGGTGATTCCCCACATGGCCGCCCAGGTTCTGACGAGGCTGCGACCTTCGCGCCGCCCGTACATTTCGTTGGCCATACGTGAAAACGCGCGGACGTATGCGGAAGAAGAGAACAGGGCGAACAGCACGCTGATCACCAACATGGTGATGGACTGCTCCGTGGAGCCGATGACCGTGTTGACCACGGTCTGTGCATTGCTTTGGAAGTTATCGGGGATGTTCTCCGCGATGAACTCGTCGGTGAGGGCCGTGACCTGGTCGCGGTTCTGGTCGAGCACCAGCGTCGTGATTGCGTAAAAGGCCAGTAAGGTTGGCAGCCCGGTGAGCAGGGTGAAGAAACTCAGCGTGGCACCCTTGTCGAATAGTGCGTTGAAGAAGATCTCAAAGTAGAGGCGCTTGGCGATCACCTTCCACGTGGAGGAGTCGAGCCAGCGGTGCTCCCGCACGACCTCTGTGTGATACGTCCCGGAAGGAAGCTCCGGGGCCACCTGCCCACCGAGGGTGGGAACGATGCGTTCGTCGGCGGTATGCTCGTCCGGGGAATCTTCAACACTCATCAGCTATTGAAGATACCTGGTGATAGGTGATTTTGTGGCAGGCCGCGGCGTGGTGGCGTCACAAAGAAATCGAACAGGGAAACGCGCCGGGCGAGGGGGGTGTCCGAGTGCCTCCCTATAGTCATGAGTGTTCCCGGGAAGTGCCGGGCTGATTGGAAAGAAGGTAGACGATGACTGACGCAACGACTCGCGCAGAAGTGGGTGCGCAGCTGCTGGATGTGGCGACCTCGCCGCGACTGCTGAGCGCCATCAACGTGGCGGCGTACGCGCACCGTAACCACACCCGTAAGGGCACTGACATTCCGTATGTTTCTCACATCTTCGGCGTGATGCACCTGGCCAGCACGGTCACGGACGACGAGGACGTGCTCATTGCTGCGCTGTTCCACGACGTCCTGGAGGACGTGCCGGAGGAGTATTCCGAGGCGCAGATGCGGGAGGATTTCGGCGACCGCGTAGTGGAGCTGGTGCTGGGGGTGACGAAGGACGACAGCATCACTGACTGGCAGGAACGCTCCGATGCTTACCTGGCGCACCTTTCCGGCGCCGATGAGGGCTCCGTGATCGTTTCTGTGGCTGACAAGCTGCACAACTTGCTTTCGATCCTGGCCGACCATTCCGAGATCGGCGACGAGCTGTGGGGTCGTTTCAACTCCGGTAAGGACAAGCAGCAGTGGTGGTACGGCGCGGTGAGCGAGGTGGCGGCCAATCGGATTCCGGACAACCCGTTGGTCGCGGCGCTGGAAGAGAAGGTCGCGGAACTGCGTGCGCTGTAGGTGTTGCTCCGGCGTGGCTGAAAAAACCACGCCACCTGCGGATTAGGTGGGAAAAGGAACTACTGTGTAGAGTTCTTTCTTGCTGCTTGCAAAAGCACGCGCGCCGATCATGTGGCGCACGCGCCCCGTTCGTCTAGCGGCCTAGGACGCCGGCCTCTCACGCCGGTAACACGGGTTCAAATCCCGTACGGGGTACAAATCTTCTAGCACGGCTTGCGGGCCGTGCTTTTTCTTTTCTTGCTACTTGGTCTGCCCTACTTGGTCTGCCACTGTGCCTGAGCTAGCCGCCAAATCCCACCAATCTACAGAAAGCTCAGCGAATAGCTTCGTTAATCCGCAATGGGTGTGATGGAATTAACGAATGACTTCTCAAGCAAACCCGGAGGATTCTCCCGCACCAGATGGAGCCTCCACAGCAACCGCGCATTCTTCTAGCGCGCACCAGAACGAACGGACTCTCTTCGGCCACCCCTTCGGCCTAGCTAACCTCTCCGGCGTGGAGATGTGGGAGCGCTTCAGCTTCTACGGCCTCCAGGCGCTGCTGGCGTACTACCTGTACTACACCGTTGCTGACGGTGGTCTGGGGATGGAAAAGTCCACCGCCCTCTCTATCGTCGGTGCCTACGGTGGCCTGGTGTACCTGACCGGCGTGGCGGGCGCCTGGGTGGCCGACCGCATCCTCTCTGCGGAACGCACGCTGTTCTACTCCGCAGTGCTAGTGATGTTGGGCCACATCAGCTTGGCGCTATTGCCGGGCTATGTCGGTGTGACCCTCGGTCTGGTGTTCATCGCCGTTGGCTCCGGTGCTCTGAAGACGACTTCCCAGGTGGTCCTCGGTTCTCTGTACTCGCATGATGATCCCCGTCGCGACGGTGGCTTCTCTATCTACTACATGGGTGTGAACATCGGTGGCCTGCTCGGCCCGCTGATCACCAACGCGCTGTGGGGCTGGAAGGGTTTCCACTGGGGCTTCGGTGCCGCCGCCGTGATGATGGCTATCGGCTTGATCCAGTACACCGCTTTGCGTAAGCAGACCATCCGCGATGCGGGTCACGATGTTGTGAACCCGCTACCGCACAAGAAGTACCTCCCGGTCTTCCTCGGTGCTGTTGTAGCGGTGGCTGCTTTCGTTCTGCTGTTCGTCACGGGCGTGCTGAAGGTAGCGCAGCTGTCCAACATTGCGGCTCTGCTCGCCGCGGTTATCGCCATCGTCTTGTGGATTCAGATGTACCGTTCCCCTCTGACCACGGATATTGAACGTTCCCGCCTCGTTGGTTTTGTCCCCATGTTCGTGGCATCCGTCGCGTTCTGGTCGCTGTTCCAGCAGCAGTTCACCGTGATTGCGCTGTACTCCGACGAGCGCCTGAACCGCAACTTGTTCGGCATCGAGGTTCCTCCGGGCATGGTGCAGTCCATCAACCCGCTGTTCATTATTTTGTTCGCCGCCGTGTTTGGCGCTTTGTGGACGAAGCTGGGGGACAAGCAGCCTTCCTACGCAGTGAAGTTCTCCATGGCCCTTGGCCTGATCGGCGTGGCGCTGCTGCTGTTCATCCCGTTCGCCGGTGGTGGCGCGAACTCCACGCCGATGTGGGTGATGGTGCTGATTCTGTTCCTGTTCACGATGGGCGAGCTGATGCTCAGCCCGGTGGGTAACTCCATGGCCACCCGTTTGGCGCCGAAGGCGTTCCCCACCCGTATGTTCGGCCTGTGGCTGCTATCCATCAGCCTGGGTACTGCTCTTTCGGGCAGCCTGGCGGGCTTCTACAACCCGGAGGATGCCTCCGCGGAGCGCACCTACTTCCTGGCGATGTTCGCGGTCATGATTGCCCTCGGCGCGTTGATCCTCTTGGCACGGAAGTGGATCGTTAAGAAGTTCGTGGACGTCCACTAACTTCCAACTAGGTTTCCCCCTCTCACCCCACGCGCACTAGCTCGTGGGGTGTTGTGTTGATGGGCTCTACCTTTTCTGACGCCACGATCACAATGTCTTCGATACGTGCGCCCCACTGACCGGGGATGTAGATGCCGGGTTCAATAGAGAAGGCCATGCCTTCTTCAATCACAAAGTCGTTGCCGACGATGATGTACGGCTCCTCGTGGCAGGAAAGCCCGATGCCGTGGCCGGTTCGGTGGATGAAGTATTCGCCGTAGCCGGCTTCCTCAATGATGTCGCGGACGACCTTGTCCACTTCGCCTGCCGTGACACCGGGCTTGGCGAACTCCAGCCCGGCCTCCTGAGCGCGCTGCAGCACGTCGTAGATCTTCTGCTGCTCGTCGGTGGGCTCGCCGACGACGTAGGTGCGGGTGCAGTCCGAGTGGTAGCCGCTGGCCAGGGTGCCGCCGATGTCGACAACAACCACGTCGCCGGACTCGATCACACGGTCGGAGTAATCGTGGTGTGGGTCGGCGCCGTGCGGACCGGAGCCGACGATGATGAAGTCCACGACCTCATGTTCTTCGAGGATCAGGCGTTCCAGTTCCTTGGCCACGTCGTTTTCGGTCACGTCTGCGCGCAGCAGGTTCGGGACCTGGCGGTGAACTTCGTCGATGGCGGCACTTGCGCGGCGGAGCTCTGCAAGCTCTTCGTCGTCCTTGCGGATGAACGCCTGGGCGAGCACCTGGGTGGCATTCACAGTGGAAATGCCGCGGGATTGCAGTTCCAGCAGGTGGTCGGCAGTCATGGCAGCGCTGACGGCGTAGGAGCCTTCGGTGATGTAGCCGTAGGGGTCTTCGCCGTCGTTCCACCCGATGATCTCCACACCGAGCTTGCCCGCCACGGACTTCTTCAGGTCTGCGACATCCACGCCGGGGACGATGATGCGGGTGGCGTCCTTAGTAAGAACCAGAGCCGTGAACCGCTCGTGGGTGCTGATCTTCGACGAGATCAGGTACTCCATGTCCGGGCCAGGGGTGGCGATCACGCCGTCCAGGCCCGCCTGTGCGGCGATGTCGCGGACGGTTGAGAGACGCTTGCTAAACGTTTCGGTTGGGAAGAATTCGCTCATGGCCACCAGGGTACGCGCCTGGGGTTTGAGGGAGCGGTGGGGTCGTTGGTGGGGCGTTCACCCTCGACCACGGTGATACTCGGGTCATCGTAGCCGTAGATGAAGCGGCCTGCGTCGATCGCGTTGGGGTCGATAAACTCAAACCTGGCAGCAAGCTGCTTCTTCAGTCCCGCATAGGCTTCAGCATCGGCTACGGGGTCAATTGGGAAGTAGGCGTGAAAGCGGGGTCTGGCCGACTGGGCACCATTCGGCCTCTGGCGGTTGCGGGAGGGGCGGTCATCAACGCCACACCCGCCAGCCGCAAAGTCAGCGATGCTGGGGTAACCCATTTGGCCTGTTCCTCGCTGTGGGGGTTGTCCACGTCAATGACCAGGCAGTTCGAGGCCACGAAACTGCCGGCCGAGCGCCTGCCACCCACGTACTCGGCAACCACATGATCCAACCTGGCGACCGCTTCGAGGTCGGCTGCCGTGGTCACGGTGTGCGGGTGTGGGTAGTGGGCGTTGTTTTGCTGGCCTGCCACCTGCGCGGTGAACATCGCTATCGCCTTCATAGGGTGACCTCCTCAAAGTCGGCGTCGAAATAGGTAATCGGTAGCTCGAGGTGATGGGCCCATTCGAGCTCGGCGCGCATCCCTGCTGAGACACGGGCCGTGTAGACCCAGATTGCCTCGCACTTGCTAAGAAGAATTCGGTTGAAGAACATCGCCAGCTCACGGTCGCTCGAGTCGGTGTTGTCCATGAACTGCGGGAACAACAGGTGTGGTGCGAGCGGGATCTTGTGCCGGAACACTGCGTGAGCACACAAGGCGCGAGCCAGCTCTACGTTGTTCTCGATGTCACCGGAGTACGGGGAGCAGAATTAGACCACGGGCCGGTAGCCGAAGCCAGAGCGCTGGAGATTCTTCAGCGCTGTGAATGCGGTGGGGTCCGGGTAGCCCTCCGTGTTGTGGGGCGAGAAACCCAGGTCGGTGGTGAGACCAGTCGTCGTCATGCCGCACCGCCGTCCTGCTCGATGACCGGCAGCAAGCCGAACTGGTTCTTCAGCAAGTCGTAGACGAACAAGCGACCCTTTTGGGTCCAGTACATGTGTGTGCGGGTCTTGCCTTCGTCGTATTCGTGGGTCTTGGACTGCGTGTAGCCCTGCTCGGCGAAGCGGGCGTAGAGGAACCAGCGGCCGGATTGCCTGAACTGCACCCCGGCGTCGTGCAGCAGCAAGTTCAGCTTCTTCGCTGACAGGCCGTAGTCCTTGGCGATCTCCGTGATGGTCAGCAGCGAGTCCGACTGGAGCACCACGTCGTAGTAGGAGACCTTCGGGGCGGCCTCGAGCAGGGCTTGCTCGGCTGCCAGTCGCTTGGCCCGCTCGGAGCGCAGTTGGATGATGGCGTGCTCGAGGAACTCGTCGTTGTCCAACAGTTCGTCGATGGCGTAGACGCCATGGCGGCGGATCGTGGGGAGGACCTTGTTGACAACCCAGGCTTCGAAGTCCTGGGCTGCGGGGAGCTTGGAAGAGAAGATGAGCCGGTACAGGTCACCTTCGGTGATGAACCGGGTGTCCTGCACGCCACCAGCGGTTTCAAGGGGGTGGTGAATCGCCACCCCCTTGCAGTGTTGTTTGATCGCGTTGGTCGGATCCTTGTAGCCCAAGGCGGTGGCCACATCACGGCCACAGAAATACACCTTGTCCTCATGCTCGACAGTTCGGATCGTTCCAAAGGCATCGTTGGTGAATACCTGAAGATCTCTCGTAGCCATGTCTGGCTCCTTCTAAGAGCCAGGATTGACGTGAATTCCAGCAAGCCACGGGTGCGGCCGCGTCGGGCTCTCACGCATACGCCCCTGAGCATGTAAGAATCCGGACACCAGACGCGAAGCAGCTCTGGACGGCCGGGTTTACCCAGCCGACAACCAAGCCACCTGGCACGCAGACTCGCCGCTATGGATAAAGCGACCGTGATGCAGGTGCTGGAGCTGATGGATGAGGAGATGGTCTTCGAGTGGAGCTACCAGCTGCGCTGCGACCCGCGCCCACAGGCCCAGGAGCTCTACGAGCTGGTGCGTGAGTATCTGGCTCAGTCCTTCATGTAGAAATCGCACGAGTACCCGTCTGCTGCTAGCGGCAACCCTGCTGCCCAGTCGGGCACGGTGGCCATCAGCTCGCAAATCTCGTCCACGGTGGCCGTGGCGGTCTCCACCACGATCTCGTCATGGACGTGCATGACAATCCGATGCCCAGCGCGATCGACCTGGTGCATGCCGAACGTGAGCAGATCTCGGGCGACGGCTTGGACGATGTTCTCGGTGAGTTTCCCACCTTAGGTTTCCAATTGTCCCCATTTGCGACCCGTCGTGATGCTCTCGTGGGTGATGCTGGTGCCACAGAACCTGTTTTCGCCCAGCTTGGGTTTGACGTAGTCCAGGCGACGTCCGGAGGGTAGGCGGATGAACATGATTCTGGACTCCACGGTGAAGGTCAGCGCACCAACACTGGTCGGCTGGCGGGTAGAGATGGCCTCGATGACGGCGGCGTTGATGTCGGCTCACAGCTGCACCACGCTGGGGTTGGCTGCCCGCCACGCATCGACCAGCGGCTGGAGTTCGGATTCAGCGAGCCCCATCCGCAGTGCCTCCATGGCTTTGAGGACACCGACGGCTCCTTGATAGCCGCAGGCGAGCACAGCGATCTTTCCTTTCTGGCGCAGCTCGGCGTTTGCTCCGTCCATGTCGACGGGGACTCCGAATATGCGGCTCACGGTCTCGCAGTACAAATCCTTCCCGTCGCGGAAGGCCTGAAGCGTGGTGGTTTCATCTGCAAGCCAGGCGATGACCCGAGCCTCGATCGCGGAGAAGTCGGCTACCACGAACCGGTGACCGTCGGCGGGGATAAATGCGGTGCGGATGAGCTGCGAGAGGGTGTCGGGCACGGAGTCGTAGAGCAGCTCGACGGCTTCAAAGTCTCCGGCCCGCACCAGGCTTCTGGCCTCACTGAGGTCTGGTAGGTAGTTGCGGGGCAGGTTTTGGACTTGGACGAGGCGGCCAGCGAAACGCCCGGTGCGCCCTGCCCCGTAGAACTGGAGGAACCCGCGTCCGCGCCCATCACGACCTGCCACGTGCTGCATGGCCTCGTACTTCTTCACCGACGACTTCGCGAGCTCACCGCGCAGCAGGAGGACCTCACGCACCTCGCCGGTAGCGGTGTCGAGCGCAGCGGCCACCTCGTTTTTCGTCAGTGACTGCAGGGGCGTGCCGTGAGCGGCGAGCCACTCTTTCAGCTGGATCGGCGAGTTCGGGTTCTCCAGTCCAGTGAGTTCCTGTGCACGGGCCAGCGTGGTGGCGCGATGCTGCCGGTCGCACGCCACCGCGTGATCCACGAGCACCCGGTCGAGCCGGATGCCGGTGTCGTTGACGTTCTGGTCCAGGGCGTAGGTGTCCCACTCGGACGCTGGAAGCGGGAAGTCAGCCAGCCTGTCGTGGATCGCGAGCTCCACCTCGACGTCGCGGCGGTTGTAGGAGATGAACTGCTCCCACCCGTCCGGGTCGGATGCAGGCGGGTTACGCATCCCGCCCAGGTTGAAGACGCTGGGTGTGGCCGGGGTACAGAACTGGCGGATGAGTTTCTTACCTGCACTGTCTTTGCGCACCGGCAGGTCAAGGGCGGTGGCGACCTGCTCCAGGCTCATCGGCAAGCCCAGGTACGCGCTCCAGACCATGGTGCAGTGCCACTGGGCAGGATCCAGAAACCTGCGGCCCGTCATGAATTCTGGGTGGTGGCGGTGGAGCCAGGCCGAGAGGCAGATGCGCTCGAATGCGGCGTTGAACGCCCACTTCACTACGTGCGGGTCGACGAGTGCGGCCAGCACCTTTTCGGGGAGCTGGTGTCCGTTGGCGAGATCGACGACCTCGACCGGGCCGCCGTCGATTGAGTAGCCGAGCAGCAGGAGCTCGAAATCGTCGTGGTCGGCGTAGGGGTACACACCGGATTTCGCCAGGTTCACCGGCGAGAAGGTCTCGATGTCAATGAAGAGTTCACGCATGCGCGACAGCTCCTAGAAAACAATGGGGGGTTATAGGCAGGAATGTGTGTATGGAATGACTGATTTCATGTGCGACGGCTAGGCGTGATGCGGGGTTGAACATGCTCTGGGAGCATGTTCGGTGCAAGTTGCGAGGAATCACCCCCGGTGCGGTGTATGTGGCACCAAGCTGGTCAAGAACGGCACCACCAGCGCGGGGCGCACGAGATGGCGATGCAAAGCATGCGGCGCGTCGACGGTACGCAGCCGCGTAGACGTTACCCGGCGTGCCCAGCTCGACCGTTTCGTCGGGTGGTTGCTGAACCCTTCGCCCCAGTGCAGCCTCGGGGGGACGGGACGCTCGTTTCGTGCATCGACGGCGTGGTGCTGGAACGTCGAGGTACCCCAGCCGACGGTCACCGGCGAGGTCTTGCCGACGGTCATGCTCGACGGCACCTACCTGCAGGGCTGGTGCTTGCTGATCGCGTTCTCCGGCCAGCACGTGCTGGGCTGGCAGTGGTGCGATCGGGAGTCCAAGCCGGCCTGGACCGCACTGCTGGAGCGCCTCCCGGCCCCGGAGATGGTGGTCGTCGATGGTGGCCGCGGGGTAGCGGCCGCGCTGTCGGAATGCTGGCCCACCACCCAGGTGCAACGCTGCTACTTCCACATCTTCCAAACCATCACCCGGCACCTGACAATGAACCCGCGACTCGATGCTGGCAAGCAACTACGCGTGCTGACGAAAGCGTTGATGAAGGTCGAAGACCTTGACCAGGCCAGAGCTTGGATCGTGGAGTACCTGGCCTGGGAAGCCCAGTGGGATCAGTTCCTCAAACACCGCAGCTACCCCGGAACCCACAAGGAACGCCCTGCTTGGCTCGGCGCCCATCAACACTGGTGGTACACCCACCGCGAACTCCGCAAATGCCGTGCCTTGTTCCGCGGCCTTCTCCACCGCAACGAACTGTTCACCTGGCTGACCCTCGGCAATGTCCCACTGCCGAGGACCACCTCACCGCTCGAGGGTGGGCCGAACAAGGCCATCAAGGACCTTCTGCGCGTCCACCGGGGCCTGCCCGAAGACCATGCCCGACGCGGCATCGAATGGCTCCTCAACACCTGGTGCCAGTTCCCCCACGACCCATGGTCACTGGCCCAGCCTCACCAATGGACACCAACCAAGACCACACGGCGCGTCATCGACGAACCCGACGGGCCACAACCCGGCACCGCATTCTCATGGGAAGACGGCAATGGCATCCAGAAGGGCTGGGCAGGCCGCTGGCACCCATGACACGCCGACAGCCATACACACATTTCTGCCGCTGACCCGAGCAGCGCGACCGATGGAATGGGCCGCAAGAACTCAATGACCGCTCCCATTGCCTCGAACAAGAGACGAAAAGACCCCAGCACGAGCCCGAGTGCGATACCAAAGACGGACGCGATGGAGAGCCCGATGAACCAGGCCACCAACGTCGCTCCGACATCTTGGAGGAACGCCAGATCTACAAGGAGCCCGAACACGTCCACGATCACCTTTGACGCTAGCGGAAGCGCGCTGGCCGGAAGCACTCCAGTGATCGAGGCGAGCTCCAGAATAACCAAGGTGACCAGAGCTCCGACGGCGCCCAGAGCTGGTCGCCGAGTTTTGAGTCCGCTCGGCTTGGAACCAACGCCCGGGAGCCGCGCAGCATTCGCAGTGGCGCTCACATTGCCTCCATTGGGTAGCGGGATGGACGGGTCATCAACGAACCGCACCGACGACGCAGGCCAGCACATTCAGCGGTGCATGTACGCGAGTCTTTGGCATCCAGGCCAGCTGGCCATTCCGTGGACCACGTCAACGCGGGTCTTTCCCTGGATCTCCGACTGGAAAAGCAGGCGTTGAAACCACACCGGCCGAGGCCGTGGCAAACTCGTGGGCACGCCACAGCCGTTGGTAGGTGGGGCTGCTGCTCAGGAGTTGTTCGTGGGTGCCCGTTGTTTCCACGCCATGTTCGCTGAGCACGACAATGCATTCGCTGGAGCGAATGGTGTTCAGCCGGTGGGCAATGATCATCACCGTGCGGCCGGCGACTAGCGAGGAGAGGGCTCGCTGGATGCGCACCTCTGTCCGGGGATCAACCGACGCGACGGCCTCATCGAGCAGTAGGACCGGGGCGTCCTTGACAAGGGCACGAGCGATGGAGAGCCGCTGACGCTGGCCACCGGAGAGGTTTCCACCGGCCTCGTCGATCATCGCGTCGAGTCCGCCGGGCATGGCGGCAACGAAATCATGTGCTTGGGCAAGTTCGAGAGCATGCCACAGGTTGTCATCGCTGATGGCTGTCCCCATTGTGAGGTTGTCGCGCACGGTCGCGGGAAACAGGTAGACGTCCTGGTACACGGTTGTCACTTGGGCAGCCAGCCCTGCCGAGGTCAAGTCCCGCACATCGGTGTCACCGAACCGTACCGATCCATCGTCGACGTCCCAGAAACGGACGACGAGGTTGGCGACGGTGGACTTGCCGGAACCCGACGGGCCCACGAGCGCAGTGACGGTGTCGGGTCGAGCAATCATGCTGGCGCCGTCGAGCACCCGGTGACCGTCGCGATAGGAGAAGCCGACATCACGCAATTCCACCGGCACGCCGTTCTCGGCGTGCACGGGAGCTTCGAGGTGGCCCTCAGGTAGCGGCTCGATGTCCCACAGCTCGCCGATGTGCTCGGCGATGCGCCCCTGCAGGTGTCGGTAGCTCGAGAGCTCCAACATTTCCTGGTAGGGCCGGTAGAGACTCAACGAGACCACGAGCATCAGCAGCGCGATTTGCTGGGGCAATCCCCCATCGAGATGCCGCAGGCACACCACCCAGATCAGCGCAGCGAATCCCAACTCCAGCACGGCCGACGCCAGCGATGTGAGCGGGCTGGTACGCACGGCCATGGCGACGCTTCGGCGACGCAGCTCCTCGACGGTGGCGCGATAACGACCCGCTTGGGGCGCGTCGGGATTGGCTCGGATCACAGCGGTGCCCTGCACGAACTCGAGGAGGTCGCCACTGGCGCGCGAACGCACTTGCATCACACGTGCGAGCACATTCTTTTCGACTCGATCGGAGACCCAGAGCAGGACCCCGAACACTGGCACGCCCACGAGTGCAGCCACGGCAAGACGCCAATCGAAGATGAACAGGACCACGGCTGCCAGCAGCGGCTGCAGCAGGCCCACGATGATCTTCGCCGGCAGATTGATGAAGTCGACCAGCGGCAGGTCAGACACGACGAGCGTCGCTGTCCGCCCGACGTCGAGGCGGTCGTATTCACCCAACGGAATGCGACGCAGATGTCCCAGCACCGAGCGACGCAACTGCATCCAGGCCCGATTGGCCTTCGGCCACCAGGTGCTGGCCAGCCCAACGCCGATGAACCATCGCAGCAGAAAGATCCCCAGCAACATCAGGCCATGACGCCACCAGGCCCCCGCGGAGGGCTCACCACCGAGCACATCGAGCAGGGCCAGCACCACGACCACGATGGGTGCGCTGGTGAGCATGCCGTCGGCGATGATGAGCCAGAGCCCACCACGCCACAGGTCGCGGCGTTGGTGGCCGAGCATCGCCAGCCACTGCCGTACCGGATTCATGGAGCCCAGACCATGGACACGAGGCGTCTCACCGAGTTCTCGGTCACGGTTCGCCGACCTGTCGATGTCGGACGCATCGCTCGAGCGCTCGGAACGGTCAGCGTGGATGCCGGTTTCGCCCGCGCCACCGGTCAACTGCCAGCCCTGGGCATCCAGGTAGTCCGACCAGAGTTCGGCATAGTCTGGGCAGTCCTGCATCATCTCGTCGTGGGGGGCGCAATGCACGATGCACCCCTCGGCGAGGTAGGCGATACGGTCATGGCTGGCTATGGTGCCCAGCCGGTGGGCGACCGTGATCATCGTGGCGCTGGCGCGGAGCTCGGCAAGGGCTTCGTTCACAGCCGATTCGCTCTCCGCATCCAGAAAAGCAGTCGCTTCGTCGAGCAGCACGATCTTGGCACCCTTGAGCAGGGCCCGGGCCACCGAGAGCCGCTGACGCTGTCCGCCCGAGAGCTGACCACCACCGGCGGGCAGGACGGTGTGCCAGCCCTCGGGCAGTTCGGCGACGAACTGGCTTACGCGCGCCCGGTCGGCCGCGGCGATCACCTCATCGTCACTGGCCCCGGGGCGAGCCATGCGGATGTTCTCCATGATGGTGTCGGCGAACAGGTAGTCGTCCTGCTGGACGTAGGCGACGCGCCGCATCAGCTCGACCGGGTCGAGATCACGCACGTCGACACCACCAAGGCGCACGGAGCCCTCGGAGACATCGTGGAACCGAGCCAGCAGGCCGAGCAGCGTCGACTTGCCGCCCCCAGAGGGGCCGACGATTGCCAACGAGGTGTTCTCCGGGATGTCCAGGTTCACATCGGAGAGCACATCGGGCTCATCGTCGTCGTACCGGAACCACACATTGCGCAACTCCAGAGCGAACCCCTCCGGCTCATGGGCTTCGTTCGGCACCGGCAGATCGGGTTCGTCAAGGATCTCGGCGATGTTCTTCAACCCGGCCTCGACCTGATACTGCAGGACCGCGAGGCTGATCAGCAGACCCATAAGTGGTTGCGCGAAGCCAGTACCCACCAGCAGGAAGAACACCAGCGTCGCCGGGCTGATGATGCCCTGCGCGGTACACCACAATCCGACGGGCAGGATGAGTAGAACCGGACTCGACGACAGCGCCGTGCTGGCCACAGCCTGCCACTTGCCCCGGGCCTCCTTCCGGTTCTCGATATCTGCGGTCGCCGCTATAGCGGCATCGGTGGCACCGTGGCCGGCCCGCCCCGCCAGGAAGCCGCGCAGGACGCGCATTCCGCGCAAATACGAAATGACGCTGGTGTTGAGGTCGGCTTTGATCGTCGATTCCTGCTCGGCGAACCCAGCAGAACGGTTGACTCCCCAAACGATCAGCGCAACAGCCAGCACGACCACGAGAACAGCCGCCACACCGACCTGCCAGCCCATGATGAACATGACGATGATGCTTGCCACCGGCACCGCGATCGCCGCGGCGATGTCGGGGATGGCATGCGACAGGCCGAGCTCCAGTTGTTCCACATCGTCCTGCAGAACCTTCTTGAGGTGACCAGCGCTTCGAGCGCGAACGCGGCCCAGCGGCATGCGGGCCAACCGCTCGGCCAGCGCGACGCGGAGATCAGCGAGGATCCGGTAGGCGGCGTTGTGCGACACAGCATTGGCCAGTGCCTTGAACACCACCTTGGCGATGACCGCCAGCGCTGCCCAGACCGCGAGCGTGATCAACGCGAAACGATCCGGTTCGTCGCTCAGGAAGAGTTCGGTCGCCACGAGGTGGACGATCAGATACGGCGCCAGCCCCAGCAATGCTCCGACGATGGCCAGGATCGCACTGGCGATCAGGGCACCCTTGCGTCGGCCAATCGTGTGGGCGATGCGCTGCTGCCCGCTTGCTTGCACGTGATCAGGCATGGGACTCCGCTTCGTTCTCCGGGCTGGACGGACATAACTTTAGGTTTGCCTTACTTAACCACATCGCCTAGGGTTGTCGCAACTGCCCGATCCGGCGTAGCGCTTGCCCGACAGGAGACCAGTCGATGGCCGACAACACTGCCCTGCAGGATCCCGCGGGATCCTCCCGCACGAGATCACAAACCATGGCTCGCGGCTCACGACTCGCACTGATCGCGAGTCTCTACAGCACGCAGAACCTGTCACTCGCAGCGTTCAACTACACCTTCCTGATCGCAGCGCAGAACGCGGGTGTCTCCCTCGAACTCATCGGCGCCGCCACCGGCGTCGCGATGATCCTTGTGCTGAAATTCGTCTGGGCGCCGTTGGTCGACCGAGTCGGGTCACGCAGCCTGGGGCACTACCGCGGGTGGATCATCGCGTGTCAATCGGCCCTGACGATCGGCGCCCTGGCACTCGCAGCCCTCGACCCGGGCCGACACTTCGCGTCGATCATGATTGTCTTCGCGTTGATCTTCCTGTTCGCCGGCACACAGGATGTCGCCACGGATGCCGCCACAACCCGGCTGCTAGACCCACAGGATCGCGGCATCGGCAACGGAATCCAATCGGCAGGGGCCTCCTTCGCACAGATTGTCGGCGGCGGCCTGCTGCTGCTGATCTCGGGCAGCGTGAGTTGGAGCGCCGCCATGGTGACGTTGGCCGTCTTCAGTGGCCTGCCGCTGATCCTTGTTGCGCGGTGGCGTGAATCGGAGACCACCGAAGTGTCCTGGGTTTAGTTCCGATCATTTCTAGAGAAGGATTGGAATCATGCCAAGGAAGTACAGTGACGAGTTCAAGGCCAAGGCAGTGCGTTTGGCTGAGGACCTCGTTGAGCTCGAAGAGTGCTCGAAATGGGGTGCAGCCGTAGAGATCGGTGAAAAGCTCGGCATTCCAGCGCACACGCTCAACGACTGGTTGAAGCCGAATATGGCCTCGTCCGATGTTGAGATTGGCGCCGGCGAGTCAATGGCTGACGAATTGAAGCGGCTCCGGAAAGAGATTAAGGAGCTACGCAGGGCTAATGAGATCTTGAAAACCGCGTCAGCTTTTTTCGCGGCGGAACTCGACCGTCCCACCAGAAGATGATCGAATACATCGATGCGTATCGCGATCGCTTCGGGGTCGAGGCTATCTGTCGCACATTGAAAGAGACAGAATGTGGGTTCATCACCTCTCGTGGCTACCGAGCAGCGAAAACACGAGCGCCGTCGGCGAGGAGTTTGTCGGATGCGCTGCTCATTCCTGAATTGGTGAGGGTCTACGAGGACAACTTCAGCGTCTACGGGGTCCGCAAGATGTGGAAGGCTATGCAGCGCGCCGGCTGGAACATCGGTCGTGATCAGACCGCGCGTTTGATGAAGCAAGCTGGCATTTACGGCCGCAGGCGTGGCCGCACACCGATGACAACGCTTCGGGCCAACGTGCCGGATGGCTGCCCTGACCTGGTCAACCGTGACTTCACTGCCCCCGCACCGCACCGGTTGTGGGTCGCTGACATCACCTATGTGCGCACCTTGTCTGGTTTTGCCTACACCGCGTTTATCACCGATGTGTACTCCAGGAAGATCGTCGGTGTGGCGACTCGGGCGAGCATGCGTACCGATGAACTTCCGCTGGAGGCCTTTGAGCACGCCCTGTACCACGCTGATGATCTTCGCTCAGAACGGCTAGTCCACCACAGTGACCGCGGCTCGCAATATGCGTCGATCCGTTACGGTGAAGCGCTCGCCTTGGCGGGTATCGATCCATCTGTCGGCACCGTTGGCGACTCCTATGACAACGCGTTGGCTGAAACGGTCAACGGGTTCGACAAAACAGAGCTGATTTATCCCCACCGGCCGTGGACATCGGTCGGTGAAGTCGAGATCGCCACTCTTCGCTGGGTGCACTGGTGGAACAACCAGCGACTTCATCAATCCCTGGGATATATCACTCCACAGGAGATGGAGGACGCCTACTATCAACGATCAGGCGCTCAAACGTTGGGCGTTAAATAAGCGGAACGAAAACCAGGACGCTTCAGTTCGGTACGCCCATTTCGCGCAAGTAACGCTCCGAGTAGCCAATGAACCGAATCCGTTATCAGACTCACTGTCTTGGGGACTAGCTCCCAACCATGTTCCTTGAACATATAGAGCTCGAGGCCACCCGTAATGTAGGGTGCCGAAGAACCGAGGGAGCTTCACGAATTTGATTCTTTCGGATTCTCCAAGGAAATATCTTAGCTACGCATAGTTTTCTGAGCCTCTAGGAGTGCATCCCGAAGTTCTTTATCGCATGCGTAAACGAACAGACCGTGTACACCGCGCGTCATCAGTACATAAAGCTGGTTCCACAGGAGCGTATCTGACAGAACCTCCTTACCGGAGCCATCGCTCATCGTCCGCATATTGGTTGCAGCCCTAAAGAAACTCTCGTCCGGCGAGATTTCAATCTGTCCATCGCGGAGCTTCACTGACGGGCCGATAATGACGCCCACGTAGTTTAGGTCGAAGCCTTGAATCGTATAAACTGAACCAACCTCGCCAATAGTTTGAGGTTGTTCTGCCCAGGCCAGCTTTTCCGCCTAGTCGCAGCGTCAATGGTGATTTCCCTGTTCCAGGGCATAAAGAAGTCACCGATAGAAACTCCCCAAGAACCGCCATTATCAGGTTTTTTAGCAGCGTTATATGGCCAGTCATAAGTCGCCACTATTCTGCTTAAGCCACGATCTGTGTTGGAGGCTTTCCTGTTGACTGCGTTTCGCATAGCTTCGACATCTGCAAAGAATTCAACGTGATAGCCCTTGGAATCCTGATGATTCGTATCTAGCTTCAGACCATCAATCTTCCGTTCTTCGAAGAAAGTCTCAAACCATTTAAGAGTGCTTTGGGAAGCAGACATCCGCATCTGATTCTTTAAGAGAATCTGTGAACGCTTCTCCTCAGGCACAAGTTCTTGGGGTTCCTTCTCCCACCACTGGTTTGCCTGCAAAACCTGCCTGGCGTCGTAAACAGCAACGGTAACTTTTGCCCGTTTGATGATGTCTAACAGTTGGTTTTCGCCTCGGTAACTCTGTTTGCCTTGTGTCCACAACAAGTGCGCCTCGTCGATCAGCGCCAAATCAACCTTCTCACCGAGTGGAGTCTGGTTGATGAACTTAGTCGGCTTCAAGACCCGTTCGTTGCTCTTCGAGTGGAGTCCCAGCTTTTCAGCGATCTGGGTGTAGACATTCACCTGTTCGTCGTGATTGACGATCAGGTAGGCATCCAGCTGATGCTCGCCACCGTCTTTCGTGGTTACAGGGTTTTGCATGATGTCGTAAAACAGGCTGCTCAGAAGCACCGTCTTGCCGGCACCAGCCTCGCCCTCAACCATGACAAGATTGCCTTGCGAGTCTGCATGGACCTTTTCGTAGAGGACTTCCATGATCTCGCGCTTTGCCTTAACTTGCTCCTCGGTCAAGCTGTGGAAAGGGGAGGCTTTATACAGTGCGGAATCGTAGATTTTCTCCAGCTCTGGAAACAGATTCGAATCAATGGTTTGGAGCTGTTCCCAGATTTCGTGAAATACCTCGTTGAATCGCTCTTTGGTGTAGTAATCTAGCTGGTCGTTGCTACGCCGGTTCTCGAGCTTCTTTACCGCATCTACACTTGAGAGCATCAGCATTAGACGATTTTCGACGTCCAGTGTCAACGACTTATTAAATAGCTCATGGCCGAGCACAATTAGGTTGCTGTTCTTAGAATTCTTGAGCTTCGTCCAGTCTATATCGTCTTTTCGTGTATTCTTCAGATGCGAGATTGTGCGTTGCACAATATCAGTGGTCTCGCCCACGTAAGCGGTGTACTGCTTAGTATTGCTGCTTTTCTCGTCTCTGATGACATAAACGACCGGAAAATTGTAAAGAAGATCTTCGTCGGTTTTGATGTCTTGATCTCTGTAGGCGCCCACACGGTCATTCTCTTCGCGAAAGTCCTTTAGCTCCTGTACCCCGGCTTCGCTGAAAGAAAACTATTTTGGTGGTCGCTCTAGTGTCAGATTGATTACGCAATTCGTTGCTCTTTTGGATGAGGTCGTCTCGATAATCCTGTCGAAGTCTTCCCTAACCCCGCACAACCTTCACGGTCACGCCGCCGAAGATTGACAGCCCGCGGACCTGCAGCAGGGGAGCGTCCGCCGGCAAGCTGCCCGGGTGGATCGCGCCGTTCTCCACCACCAGCTCGTTGCCGCCGAAGATGCCCAGGCCACCCATATCAACGCGCACGCCCTCCGGCACCAGCACATCCGCGCCACCAAAGCAGCTATTCAGCCACAGCGTGGTCACCGGACCGCTGAACCGGCAATCCCGCAGGTCGAAGTCCGAACCTCCGAAGATATTGAAGTTCCAGTGAGCCTTCGGTACCTGCCATGCCGCCTTCGTTACTCCGCCGAATATCGCCAGGCTGAAACCTGTCTCGGAGCCCCCGCCAGTCACCAGTGAACGCGACCGCGCAAGTACCATTTCGCGGTGGCGTTGGGCGTCCGAAGCCTGGTGAGTAGCCCACTCCACATCACTCGGCGCGCGGTGCGCAACCGCAGTGCCCGCGCCAGGTCCAAAGAGCAACCCCGCAGGCTCGTCCACCAGATCGTCGAGCAAGTCCACCAACTCGCTACGCTGGGTTGCAGCATGCGCCTGGCCCGACCTTTCGTCGAACTCCGTGAGGGTCAATTGCCCATCGGCCATCGCCCTGGACAGCGCGTCTACGGCGGCGGATCGTTCCTGGTCGGTGCAGCGCTTGTCCTTGTACTCGCTCATGGTCTTACCCTACTAAAGGAGTCCCCCATTCTCTCTCCATATCGCGTAAACCTGGACTGGCTCTGGGGCACCCCGCCCGGCAATGACGGCACGCCCGCCACCGTTCGCGCCGCGCTTTTTGGTGATGACGCCCACACTTCAGCCGAAGCCTGGCTCCGTACCCTCTCTGCGGATGAGAACGGCCGGCGGGGCGAGGGAGGCTGGGGCGCCGAGCTGGTCAACCCCGACGACACGAATAGCCCGGCGCTGGTGGACATCACCTCCGCCGGTGAGGACGTGGCCGACGGAATCGAGGACGGCACACAGAACCTCTACGAGTTTCTTGCCGAACGTGCCACCCGCGCCAGCGAGCTGACCGTGGAGTGGCGCGAACTGCCCCGTACCTAGCGCATCCGACCCGCCGCTACTTGTCGTCGTTCTCCAGCGGGCCGAGCTCCGCGACCAAGACCTCCTGAGCGACCTTCATCGCCGACAGGGCAGCGGGCGCGCCACAGTAGCCGGAGGCGTGAATGATCGCCTCCGTGATCTCCGTGCGTGTCAGGCCGTTCTCTAGCGCACCGCGGACGTGCCCGCGCAGCTCCTCAGTCGCGCGCAGCGCCACCAGCATGCCGATGTTCAGCAGGCTGCGGTCGCGGCGAGCCAGCCCGTCGCGGGTCCATACGGAACCCCACACGGTCTCGGTGACGTGCTTCTGCAGCGCCTCGCCATCCGAACCGGCATTGCGCTCCAGGGCGGCATCCACGAATGCGTCGCCCATTACTTCCCGGCGGACCTGAATGCCCGCGTCGTAGCGCTTGTCGTCGGTGGCCGGATTCTGGCTTGCGGGGTTTTCGCTGGTCATGATTGTGATTCTCCTAAGGGGCTGTGCGGTATTGTGTCTCTAAAAATTTTTTCGCTACTTCCGCAGCAAGTTCTCCAGCTGGCGGGCGGATTCCTTCAAGTCCGCACCGAACTTCTCTGCCGGGTGCTCGCCCATGCGGGCCACGGGGCCAGAGATGGAAAGGCAGGCGATCACGGTGCGGTTCTGCGTGTCCGCCCCGTAGACCGGCACGGAGGCCGAAGCTAGGGAAGGGTCGCGCTCGGCGGAGGATTCCGCGATCCCCTCGGCGGCGATCTTCTCCAAGTCCTCGCGCGTGTACGCGGCATCCGGCAGGACCTGGTTCTGGAACGCCTCCGGTGCATAGGCAACCAGCAGCTTGGCCGCGGAGCCCGCGGTCAACGTCATC
This sequence comes from Corynebacterium sp. ACRQK, assembly GCF_022345965.1. Classification (GTDB taxonomy): domain Bacteria; phylum Actinomycetota; class Actinomycetes; order Mycobacteriales; family Mycobacteriaceae; genus Corynebacterium. The sequence goes on along the minus strand of NZ_JAKRMU010000001.1, from coordinate 375,653 downwards.
CGGTGGCCCACCGGCACCGTATCCCGCAGGCCGGTAGCAGGTTCAGCATTGGCGATGCACACGCGCTCCATCCCGGAGAGGCGATATAGCTGCACGGACTCACCCGTCTTTGCCATGAGGTCAGGCAGGATGAACTCTGCGGCGTCCTCAAGACGAGAAGAGGTAGACGGCGCCATCTCGGACAGGGCGGGTCCAGTGACCCACGCACCGTCCACCCCGCGCTCGATCAACCTGTGCTTCTCTAGCGCGACGGCGATACGGTGCGCCGTGGCGCGTGGCAAGCCGGTGATGGCGCACAGATCGGATAGGTTGCGGGGTTCTGCTGCGATGACCGTTAGAATGAAGATCGCACGGTCCAAAACTTGAATGCCGCTTGTTGCGGGAATTTCCGTATTGTGTCCCATGATTTGATACTATACATTCCATCCAGTGGAACTGTATAGCGGACACAGAGGAGAGACCGTGACGAATCAACCCCTAACCCTCGCGGAAAAAGTCTGGCGCGACCACGTTGTTGCAGCCGGAGAAAACGGCGGCCCCGACCTGCTGTACATTGACCTGCACCTGGTGCACGAGGTTACCTCGCCCCAGGCATTCGACGGCCTGCGCCAGGCCGGTCGCAAGGTTCGCCGTCCGGACCTGACCATTGCCACCGAGGATCACAACGTCCCCACCATTGGCGTGAAGACCGGCGACCTGCAGGAAATCCAGGAGCCCACCAGCCGCCTGCAAGTATCCACCCTGCGCGACAACGCTAAAGAGTTCGGCATTCGCCTGCACTCCATGGGCGACATCGAACAGGGCATCGTCCACACCGTCGGCCCCCAGCTGGGCCTGACCCAGCCCGGCATGACCGTCGTCTGCGGCGACTCGCACACCTCCACCCACGGCGCCTTCGGCTCCATCGCCATGGGTATTGGCACCAGCGAGGTCGAGCACGTACTGGCCACCCAGACCCTGCCGCTGAAGCCCTTCAGGACCATGGCCATCGAAGTCTCCGGCGAACTGCAGCCGGGCGTGACCTCCAAGGATCTGATCCTGGCCATCATCGCCAAGATCGGCACCGGCGGCGGCCAGGGGCACATCATCGAATACCGGGGCGAGGCAATCGAGAAGCTGTCCATGGAAGCCCGCATGACCATGTGCAACATGTCCATCGAGGCCGGCGCCCGCGCGGGCATGATCGCCCCCGACCAGACCACCTTCGACTACCTCGAAGGCCGCCCGCACGCGCCGAAGGGTGAGGACTGGGACGCAGCCGTGGAGTACTGGAAGTCCCTGCGCACCGACGACGACGCGCAGTTCGATACCGTCGTCCACATCGACGGCTCCGCGCTGACCCCCTTCGTCACCTGGGGCACCAACCCCGGCCAGGGCCTGCCGCTGGCAGAATCCATCCCGCAGCTGGAGGACTTCACCAACGACAACGACCGCCTCGCCGCCGAGCGCGCCATGGAGTACATGGACCTCAAGCCAGGCACCCCGCTGCGCGACATCAAGATCGACACGGTCTTCCTCGGCTCCTGCACCAACTCTCGCATCGAGGACCTGCGCGCCGCCGCGGAGGTCGTCAAGGGCCGCTCTGTTGCCGACGGTACGCGCATGATCGTTGTTCCTTCCTCCACGCGGGTGAAGATGCAAGCGGAAGAAGAGGGGCTCGATCAAATCTTTATTGACGCCGGGGCGGAGTGGCGCACCGCAGGTTGTTCCATGTGCCTAGGCATGAACCCGGACCAGCTTGCCCCGGGCGAGCGTTCGGCCTCCACCTCCAACCGAAACTTCGAAGGCCGCCAGGGTAAGGGTGGGCGCACGCACCTGGTCTCCCCGCCAGTTGCCGCCGCCACCGCCGTGACGGGCCACCTTGCAGGCCCGGCGGATCTGTAAAACAGACCGCTAGATACCCGCACAAGACCCGCCCAAAAATTTTTTCGAGCCTCCCCGCCAGCGAACTAAATAGCAGGTGGGGGAGCAGAAAGCAGAAGAGAACACCATGGAAAAGTTCAACACCCACACTGGCGTGGCGGCACCGCTGAACCGCTCTAACGTCGACACCGACCAGATCATCCCCGCCGTCTACCTGAAGCGCGTGACCCGCACCGGCTTCGAAGACGGCCTGTTCGCCGGCTGGCGCAAGGACCCGGAGTTCATCCTGAACCAGGAGCCCTACAAGAACGCCTCCGTGCTGGTGGCCGGCCCGGACTTCGGCACCGGCTCCTCCCGCGAGCACGCCGTCTGGGCGCTGATGGATTACGGCTTCCGCGTGGTTCTATCCTCCCGCTTCGCGGACATCTTCCGCGGCAACTCGGGCAAGGCCGGCCTGCTGGCCGCCCAGATGGAACAAAGCGACATCGAGCTGATCTGGAAGCTGTTGGAACAGGAGCCGGGCGCGGAAATCACCGTGAACCTGGAAGACCGCACGGTCACCTTGGGCACCCACACCTTCGGCTTCGACGTAGACGACTACACCCGCTGGCGCCTGATGGAGGGCCTGGACGACATCGGCCTGACCCTGCGTAACGAAGAGGCCATCCAGGCCTTCGAATCCCAGCGCGCCAGCTTCAAGCCGCGCACGATTCCCGCCAGCTAGCGCTTACTTAACGGACAGCGGGCTGGCCAGGTAATCCAGCCCCAGCAGCTTGTCGCCGGCGAAGTGCAGCACCCAGGTGCTGGACTTCTTCACGCGCATATCCTCAATCTCCACGTCGTGCTCGCCCGCAACGCGGGCCAGCACACCCGGGATCACCGTGCCCTGGGCAACAACCATGGACACAGGCGCGGCCGTGGCGGCGTGGAACGCATCCACCGCTGCATCCGAATCGGCAGCCCACCCGGCATCGCCCAAGTTGGCGTCAAAAGTAACTTCCAACCCTAAGTCCTGAGCAATCGGCGCGGCCGTGTGCTCGCAACGCACCGGCACGGCCGAAGAAATCGTCTCCGGGCGGTACCCCGACAGCTCAGAGACCAGCAGCTCCGCCTGGCGGCGGCCCTTCTTGCTCAGCGGGCGCAGGTCATCGTCGCCGGCCCACCCTTCGCGGGCGTGCGCCTTCGCGTGGCGAACGTACAGCACGCGGCGGTCACACCCCAGCTTCAGCACACCCATGGCGGCATCCACGACCTTCAGGTCGGCCTCGTAGCTCAGCAGCTCCTTGGCCTCCTCCGGGGAAACCCAGCGCAGCTCATCGGACTCCTCATTCGGCTCGAACTCACCAGACAAGTGCTGGGCAGTCCAGTAATAAACCACCTTCGTGCGCGAACCAACTGGGTAGTGGACATAGCCCAAAACCCAGCCCAGGCGCACGCTGAAGCCGGTCTCCTCCCAGATCTCGCGCATGGCGGTTCCGGGAAGATTCTCGCCCGGATCGACTTTGCCCTTCGGCAGCGACCAGTCGTCGTAACGGGGACGGTGGATGATCGCGATCTCCACGTCCGTGGACTCGGGGGAGTTAGGGGTGGAGGCGGCGGCGTCCGAAGAAAAACGCCAAATAACCGCACCCGCGGCGAAAGTCGGACGGGCGAACTCCTCGCTGGGACGGGATCCGATGCGGGTCACGTGCCCCTGATCGTGCCGCGACATGGCCAGGGACGTAGAAAGATCGCCAGTTCCTGTGTGAGTGATCACTTTTAAAGGGATCCCTTTCGATAGACTATTGCCGACAATCGTATAACGAACCCAAAAGTTATACCGAACTCAGGCAGACAAGAAAGCGTACAAAAGTAAGCGCAGTGCAAGCGGGAAGGCGACAAGCAGATGGTGCAAGTAGCAGTGATGGGCGCGGGCTCCTGGGGCACGACGGTTGCCAAGGTTTTTGCTGACGCCGGTAACGAGGTCCGCCTCTGGGCGCGCCGCACCGAAGTCGCCGAGGACGTGCGCGACAACCACCGAAACAGCGCCTACCTGGGGGACATCGAACTACCGGCCGCGATGACCGGCACAACCGACCCCGCCGAGGCACTGAACGGCGCAGAGATCGTGGTGCTGGGAGTGCCGTCGCAGTCGCTGCGCGAAAACCTGCAGAACTGGAAGGACCTCATCGGCCCGGACGCCTCCCTGGTGAGCCTGGCCAAGGGCATCGAACACTCCAGCGGCCTGCGGATGAGCCAGCTGATCTCCGAAGTGGCGGACGTGCCCAGCGAGCGCGTGGCCGTGCTGACCGGCCCGAACCTGGCGCGCGAAGTGGCCCAGGGCCAACCCGCCGCGACCGTGGTGGCCTGCACCGACATGGACCGCGCGAAGCTGATCCAGGCGGCCGTGGCCGCGCCGTACTTCCGCCCGTACACCAACACGGACGTCATCGGCTGCGAAATCGCTGGCACCTGCAAGAACGTCATCGCGCTGGCGGCGGGCATCGCCGCGGGCATGGGATTCGGCGACAACACCGCCGCCACCGTCATCACCCGCGGCCTGGCGGAAACCACCCGCCTGGCCCTGGAAGTCGGCGCCGACGCACGCACCCTCAGCGGCCTGGCGGGCATGGGAGACCTCGTTGCTACTTGTACATCTACGCTGTCGCGCAACCGCCGCTTCGGGGAGCACCTGGGCAAGGGAGAAACCCTGGAACAGGCCGCCGCGTCCACCAAGGGACAAGTCGCCGAGGGCGTGGTCAGCAGCCAATCCGTCTCCGAACTGGCGGAGAAGGTCGGCGTGGAAATGCCCATCACCGACGCAGTCGTGGGAGTCTGCCACGAAGGCGCGGACGTGCAGCAGGTAATGATGGGACTGCTTGGACGCAGCAAGAAGGCCGAGTAGACCTAAGCAGACTGGCAGTTCGGTTGAAGGGGCGGGGCGGTGGGGATGTGGCGTCATAAAAACGGCTAAGGTAAAAAGCCGTGAGTAACGAAGCCAAGAAGCACGCACGCACCACCGTCGCCGTCCTGTACGGCGGCCAGTCGACTGAGCACTCCGTATCCTGCATCAGCGCAGGTGCGGTGATCGACCACCTGGACCCGGAGATCTACGAGGTGGTTCCCGTGGGGATCACCGAAGCCGGCGCATGGGTGCCCGGGACGACCGACACCTCGCAGCTGCGCGCCGACGGGCGGGACATGCCGCGCGTGGAAGACGGGGGCGTGCACGTGCAGCTGACGTTCGGCGGGGCTGGTACGGCCGGCTCTGCGGGCTCTGGTGCGGCGGGCGAGATGCGCTACGTGACCGGGCCGCAGGCAGGCGAAGTCTTTGCGCAGGTGGACGTTGTTTTCCCGGTGCTGCACGGCATGAACGGCGAGGACGGCACCGTGCAGGGCGTGCTGGATCTGGCTGGCGTGCGGTACGTCGGCAACGGCGTGCTGGCCTCGGCGGCGGGCATGGACAAGGACTTCACCAAGCGGCTGGCGCGCGAGGCTGGCATTCTGGTGGGCGAGGAGCTGATCCTGATCCAGCCCCGCGAGCTGACTGCCGAGGAGAAGGAGCGGCTGGGGCTGCCCGTGTTCGTGAAGCCCGCGCGCGGCGGATCCAGCATCGGCATCTCCAAGGTGGACACCTGGGAGGAGTTCGACACCGCTGTTGACGTGGCCTTTTCCCACGACAACAAGGTGATCGTGGAGGCCATGATCCACGGCGCCGAGGTCGAGTGCGGTGTGCTGCAGCACGCGGACGGCTCGATCGTGTCTTCTGTTCCGGCGATGCTGAACGGCACTGAGGATGGTGCCGAAGGATTCTATGGTTTTGACGCCAAGTATGTCGACTCGACCGTCTCCGCCACCATTCCGGCGCCGCTACCTGCGGAGACTTTGAAGGAGATCCGCCAACTGGCCATTCGCACATTCAACGCGCTGGGGTGCGACGGCATCGCGCGCGTGGACTTCTTTGCCACGGAGAACGGGCCCGTGCTGAACGAGATCAACACGATGCCTGGGTTTACGCCGATCTCGATGTATCCGAAGATGTTCGCCGCTGACGGCGTGAGCTTCGGCGACCTGGTCAGCGCGCTGATTGCCCGCGCCCTGGCTTAGCTGGCACTTTTGGCATGGTGCACGTGAGGCTCCTGTGGCAGGTGGGGTGTGCCCGCTACTGCTGGGCAGCGGCGGGCTGCTTCTCAGTCTTCTTGAGGGAATCGGACATTGCGCTGGTCACGGAAGAGATAACCTCCTCGCCGGCGGACTGCGGCATCGCCAGACCCACAATCTGCTCCCGGCCAAGGGCGTACCAGTGGCCCATGGTCGACCCGCGCGACAGCGAGGGGTCAGAGAACCACGGAACGTCATCTACCTGCGTCAGGTTGGCCCCCGGCTCATAGGATTCAGGCATCTCCAGGCCACAGCGAATGACCACCGGCTCGTGTCCGTCAGCCAGGTAGGTCGCCGAGCCGCTGGGCGCTTTGTCGAACACCGACTCGTCCACGCCCTCGGGTAGCGCATCTGCGTTTTTCAGCTTGGAGCTGCCGGCAGAAATGTGAACCAGTCGCCAGTCACCCAGCGAATCCGGCAGAGTTTCCAGGAACTTGCGGCACACCGGGGACTCGGTCGCACCACCGGATGTGCCTGCCTCACCGGAACCGTCAGTCTTGCCGGAACCTCCGGAGCCGCCGGCCACCGTAGCCTTGGACAGTGGGTAGGGGGCGGGTTTTGCTGGAGAGTCGGCGTCATAAAGAGAAGACAGAGCAGAACCAACCCCCTCGAGCGCGCTGCCCACGTCGGAAGAAGCCGTCACCGCGACCGCAGGAGAACCCCCGACCGCGTACCAAGTCTGCATGTCAGAGCCCGGTGTAGCATCGGAAACGGCGGTCCAGCGCGCATCACCAGAAGTAAACACCGGCGACAGCACCGTGTACTGATCCGGCACATTCACCCCGCAGCGCACAGACAACTCCGCACCCGAAGAATCACGAAAAGCCGCAACCCCATCCGGCGCCGGGTCGCGAACCTCCACGGAACGGAAACGATCCAAGTCCCGCGGCAGCGCCGCCACGAAATCGGCGCACACCTGCGACGATGCCTCCGGAGCATCCACCGGCCCCAGAGCCACCGGCGCGTAAACCTTCTTATCCATCGTGATTTTCGCCGCCACGATCACCACAACAATCAGCAGAATGGCCAGCACTGTCGACAACACCAGCAGATACCGCGGGGCGGACACGGGGGAAGTGGATTCGTCACTCATAGCGCATTATCTTAATTAGACTTGTCGCGGTACCCCAAGCATCACTCGACCGAAAGGCTGCATGCGCACTTCACTGACCGTCGCCGAGGCAGGGGAGGCCGCCACCATCGCGGCGATCCGCCAGGCCGCACCGAGTTCTCTTAATGGCGATGACGCCGCAGTGTTGGAACCCACAGGCACCAATTCACGGCACGTGTGCTCGACGGACATCCTCGTTCAGGACCGTCACTTCACCTTCGACTACTCGACTCCGTGGGAGGTTGGGGTGAAGGCAGTGACGCAGAACTTCGCGGACATTCAGGCGATGGGAGCACGCCCCACCGCGATCCTGATGGCGATCGCCACGCCGGGGGATTTGCCGCTGCAGACGGTGGCGGATATTGCGCGCGGCATTGACGAGGGAGCTTCCCCGTGGGCGGCGGAGCTAGTCGGCGGGGACGTTGTGACCAGCAAGGACTTGGTCATCTCCATCACCGCCTTGGGCGAGATCTCCGGGCCTGCTGCAGCGCTGACTTTGGACGGCGCGGGCGTGGGGCAGAGGGTCATCGCCAGCGGACCGATCGGCTATAGCGCGGCGGGCCTTGCGATCCTCCGCCACTATGGTTCGCGCAAGGCGATCCCGGCGAATGATCCGATCCTCAACGAGCTGGTGGATTGGCACTGCGCACCACGCCTGGAGCCGGGCCGCGGTTCCGTCGCCCGCGCTACTGGTGCGAGCGCCATGACGGATAACTCCGATGGGCTGATCGTGGACCTGTGCGCCATCGCGGAGCGCTCCGGGGTGTGCCTGGACCTGGACGGGGCGGCTCTGGCGCCCGACGAGAAGCTGCGGCATGCCGCGCAGATGACGGGCAAGAATCCACTGGAATGGATCTACACCGGCGGCGAGGACCATACTCTTCTGGGAACTACGGACGCCCGCATGCCCAGTGGCTACCGCCGCATCGGGACTGTGCGCAGCCTCTCGGATGAGGGAGACTATGTGCTGGTCGACGGCGGGCGCCCGCCGTTTACATCCGGCTGGCAGTCGGTGTAGTTGAAACGGCACAGCAAGGCGAGGGAGAAGGCGTGAATTCTGTACGGGAGCAGGCGCACCAGCTGATCGAGCGGATTCACCCGGCGTGGTATCTGCCGGGGCTGCAGTCGGTGCTGGAGGGCGCTCTGGCTGAGGGGCAGCACCTGCGGGCGGGCCAGCAGGAGCAGATTCTGCCTGCCCCGGAAAGAATTTTGCGCGCCTTTGAGGCCGACCCCACCCAGGTGAAAGTGCTAATCGTCGGGCAGGACCCTTACCCGACCCCTGGGCACTCGGTGGGGCTGGCGTTCTCCGCGGAGCTTCCCCAAGGCGAACCGCTGCCGAAGTCGCTGAAGAATATCTACACCGAGTACGCAGATGACCTCGGCCTACCGGCCCCCACCAGCGGGGATCTTTCGCCCTGGTCCGAACGGGGTGTGCTGTTGCTTAACCGCGTGCTCACCGTCCAGGCGGGGAATGCCGGTAGCCACCGTGGCCGCGGCTGGGAGGCCATCACCGAGGCCGCCGTCCGCCAAGTCGCCGCCAACCCGCACTTCGCCGCGATCCTGTGGGGCAAGCAGGCCCAGCAGCTGGCACCGCTCATCGGCGCGGAGCGCTGCGTGATGTCCCCACACCCCTCGCCGCTGTCCGCTTATCGTGGATTCTTCGGTTCGCACCCTTTCAGCAGGGCAAACGCGATCCTGGAGGCATCGGGTGGCGCGCGCGTCGACTGGTGCCTGTAGCCCAGCCCGTATCCCCCTAACGCGCCACGATCCCGCAAACCGCCCTGCTGTCCGGCTGGTTCGCTAGGGTAGTGGGAGTGAAATCCAGGAAGGCAGAGGCGCAGCCGGTGGCTGAAGCACAACCAATAAAACAGGCGCCCGCTCAGCTCGACGCGCGTGTTGTCGCCCAGTGGGCTCGCCTCTCGGCCAGCCGGCTGCGCGAGCAGAGCCAGGCTATTAACGCCCTAAACGTCTTCCCAATCCCGGATTCCGATACCGGCTCCAACATGGCGCACACCATGACCACCGCAGTTTCGGCGGTCGAGGCGCTGGAGGAAGGCGCCAGCCTCCCCGAGGTCACCATCGCCCTGGCGACCGGCGCAGTTCGTGGCGCCCGCGGAAACTCCGGCCTGGTGCTCAGCCAGGTGATGCGCGCTCTCGCCGAGGCGGCTTCGCAGGGTCACATCGACGGCCCAGCCGTGGCGGATACTCTCTCGCAGTCGGTGGGCTTTGTCGGCACCGCAATTTCCACGCCCGTCGAGGGCACCGTCATCAGTGTTCTCGATGCCGCCGCCACCGCCGCCCACGAAGCCGAGCCGAACCTCGCGGACGTCGCCACCCGCGCCCTCCACGCCGCCGAGGAAGCCCTGGCCAACACCCCCAACCAGCTGCCCGTCCTCGCCGAAGCGGGGGTGGTGGACGCGGGCGGCCAGGGCCTCGTGGTGATCCTGCAGGCCTTGGTCGATGTTCTGGACGGTGCAGGTCTTATTGAGGACGCCCCCACGCCAGACCATGAGCGAACCCAGCAAGAGGTCGAGGTGATGTTCTTCTTCGAGGGGAACCTGGACGCCCTGCGGGAGTTGCTGGAGGCCCACGGCAACTCGGTCATCGTCGGACCCCTAGGGCCGGAGGCAGGCACCGCGCACGTGCACACCAACCGAGCGGGCGAGGTCATCGAGAAGGCCTTCGCCCTGGGCACTGTCACCGACCTGCGCATCGAGGTTCTGCCGGCCGGTGGGGAAACCGGCGACAGCGGAACCCCAATTACACCAACCCCCGTGGGTACCCAAGCTCGGGCGGAAAGCCAAGGACCGTTCATCGTCGCGCTCACGCCCACCAGCGGAGTCGCGCGACTTTTCGAGGCTGCGGGGGCGGTGGCGGTGGCGTCACCAAACAACAAAACCCTGGGCGAAGCGGTGCAGGAACTGGGCGACGGGCCGGTTGCCGTGTTGACCAACGGGCAGAACGTTGCCGCGCTGCAGGGGTTAGACGGGACGCGAGAGGTCGATATCATCGATACGAAATCGCTGGTCGGCGGGCTGGCGGCGCTTGCGGTGAACGACCCCACCGTGGACTGGGATGACAATGTCGAGGAAATGATCGACGCGGTAGAGGCGCAACGCTTCGCCACGTGCCCGCCCGACACGATGGTCGATACCCTCAGCACCATGTTGGCCGACGGTGGCGAGCTGGTGACCCTGCTGTGGAGCGACCCGGCGACTGACCAGACCGCCATTAATGGGCTGAAAGCAACCTTCGCCGACTTATACCCAGACGTGCAGATCGACGACCACCACATCGAACTTCAAGGCAACGATTACGACCCGTGCCTGGTGCAGATCGGGGTGGAGTAGCCCATGCTGGGGTGGCAGGACTCGCGCCCACTATCGGTTGCGATCTCCAACGACCGCGCGAAGCGGCTGGCCGACAAGCCCGGCATCAAAACCATCGCCGATGCAGTGCTGAACTTCCCCGTCACCTACGCGCGGCTCGGCTCGCCGCAGGGGCTCGACGAGCTGCGAGTCGGGGAGAAGTACACCTGTGCCGGGGAGATCCTCAGCGTGGGGGAGAAAGACAACCACTCCGGGCGGGGGCCCAGAAAATTTTTGACCTTTACCTTCACCGACGGTGTGCGGAGCTTCCGCTCCGCGCTATTCGGGAATGTGGCCTACCACCGAAAGCGAATCAAGCGGGGCTCGATGATGCTGCTGCACGGCAAGCTCTCCGAATTCAACGGCCAGTGGGAGCTGAAAAACCCCAGCTACGTATCCATCCTGCCCGCCCTGGATGCGGAGTTCGGCATGTTCGGGCCGCTGAAGACAATCGTGGACGTCATGGGCTCCGAGACCGCCGCCCAGGAGCTGCTGGCCAAGCCGTGGATGGCCGGATACAAGCGCCGCCCCGGCACCTCCACCGCGGAGATGCTGGGAGTGATGGACCAAGTACTGCGGGTAATGGACGAACCCGGAGAGTTCCTGCCCCTTCCTCGCCGCAACCCCGGCGCGCCCGCTTGGCCCACGGATGGAAGGGGCCGCCCGCTGATTAGCTTCGCCGACGCACTACGGCACATCCACCAGCCAAGCGAAGCCGGCCCCGAACCTGCCCGGTGTAGGCTGAAGTTCAACGAGGCGCTCGAGCTGCAGCTGGTCATGGCTCTACGGCGCAATGACGCCACCAAGCGCGTCGGCATGGCACTCGCGCCGGGCGAGAACGTGGAAAAGCTGATCGCAGGGCTGCCCTTCGACCTCAGCGCGGGGCAGAAGATGGCGCTGGAGGACATCGGCTCCCGCCTGGGCGGAACCACCCCGGCGAACCTACTGCTGCACGGTGAGGTCGGCTCCGGCAAGACGATGGTGGCGTTGATCAGCATGCTCTGGGCCGTGGACTCCGGCTATCAGTGTGCCTTTATCGCGCCGACCGAGATCCTGGCCGTGCAGCACGCACGCAGCTTGGTGAAGATGCTGGAAAACACCGACGTGCGGGTATCCGTACTGGTCGGCAGCCAGAAGCAGGCAGAGAAGCAGCGCACGCTCCTGGACCTGGTCTCCGGCCAGACCGACATTGTGGTCGGCACGCACGCGGTGATCCAAGACTCGGTGGAGTTCTACCGTCTGGGCATGGTCATCGTTGATGAGCAGCACCGCTTCGGCGTGCAGCAGCGCAATAAGTTGCGGGAATCCGCGCCGGTGGATGCCACCCCACACATGATGGTCATGACCGCCACCCCGATCCCGCGATCTGTGGGCATGACGATGTTCGGAGACCTGACGCCCATCACGCTGGTTGGCAAGCCCGGCGGGCGCGGGGCGATCGAAACAGTGGTGGTACCCGCCGACAAATACCGCTGGGTGCGGCGCGCCTGGGAGCGCATGGGCGAGGAGATCAAGGCCGGTGGCCAGGCCTACGTGGTCGCGCCCCGCATCGAGGGTCGCTCCGGTGTGGAGGAATGGTGTGAGCGGATCGCCACTGAGGAACTGCCCGGCTGCCGAGTGGCGATGCTGCACGGCAAGATGGACCCCGCCGACAAGGACCAGGTGATGCAGGACTTCGCCGCCGGGAAGATCGACGTGCTGGTCGCCACCACCGTCATCGAGGTCGGCGTGGACGTACCCAACGCCTCCATGATGATGATCCTGGAGGCAGAGAACTTCGGCTTCTCCCAGCTCCACCAACTGCGCGGGCGCATCGGTCGCGGGCGCCGGGACTCGCTGTGCCTGCTGCACACCACCGCCGCGCCGGATAGCCCCTCCTTCCACCGCCTGCAGGTGGTGGCGCAAAGCAACGACGGATTCCGCCTGGCGGAGGAAGACCTGAAGATGCGCACCGAAGGAGACATCCTGGGCCAAGACCAGTCGGGGCGGTCGGCGCGAAGGGCGTCACTACTAGACCTCAGCACCGACGGCGAGATCATCGAATCGGCGCGCGACTACGCAGAAGCGCTGGTGGCCTACGACGAGCAGCTGGCGCGCTCGCTGGTGGTGGACATCGAGATCGACGACCAGGACTACATCGAGAAGAGCTAGGGGAGAAGAACTCTCCGACTCAGTTGCTAGACTCTGGGGCATGGAAATCTGTGCCCCATTCGCGGGAGTTGTGCACTTCCTCGTCGTCGACGGAGAGACCGTAGACACCGGCGACGCGCTGTGCACGGTGGAATCGCTGAAGCTGGAAGTGCCCGTGCTCGCGCCGGGGCCCGGGGTGGTGCGCAGGACGAACTCGCAGGACTATGAGGATGTGCACGGCGGGGACGTGATTCTGCGGGTCGAGGCCCAATAAGGCCGGCACTAGTATCGACCACGAGCAAAAATCAAGGCAGGACTGCAAAGCACAATGACACGCATCATCTCCGGAACCGCCCGCGGCCGCAGCATCAAGGTGCCCAGCGAAGGCACCCGTCCCACCTCGGATCGCGCCCGCGAAGGGCTGTTCTCCTCTCTGCAGGTCCGCTTTGGCTTCGTCGACGAGGTCGTGCTGGACCTCTTCGCCGGCTCCGGTGCCCTCGGGCTGGAGGCCGCGAGCCGCGGGGCCAAGGAGGTCACCCTGGTGGACAATAGCGACGCGGCGGTCAAGACGATCAAGGACAACGCGCGCGTCGTGCCCGAGGCGAAGGTGCAGGTGGTGGAGGCTAAGGCGTCGTCCTTCCTGGCCGGAGCCCCGCGCAACCACTACACGATGGTGCTAGCCGACCCGCCCTACGAGCTCACCGACGAGGCTGTCGCCGAGATGGTGGAGGCGCTGATTCCTGTTCTTACTAGTGACGCCGTCGTGGTGGTCGAGCGCAATAGTTCCTCACCCGAAACCGCGTGGCCGGAAGGCTTCGAGCCGACCGGGCAGAAGCTCAAGAAGCGCACCTACGGAATCGCCCGCTTCGACATGGCGATTTGGCGGGGCGAGGGTTAGGTTAGGTGCCATGCGAGTAGTTTGCCCCGGATCTTTCGACCCCATCACGCTGGGTCACTTGGATATTTTCACCCGCGCCGCTGCCAACTGGGAGGAGGTCGTGGTTCTGGTGACCTATAACCCGAACAAGAACGGCCTGTTCACCGCCGAGGAACGCATCGAGCTGATCGAGAAGTCCATCGCCGCCATCCCCAATGGGCCGAAGAACATCACGGTCGATACGTGGGACAAGCTGCTGGTGGACTACCTAAACGAGAACAATATTCAGGCGATGGTCAAGGGGCTGCGTAGCTCCCTGGACTACGAGTACGAGCTGCCGATGGCGCAGATGAATCAGCGCCTGTCGGGTGCGGAGACGTACTTCCTGCTGACCTCCCCGGAGTACGGGTACGTGTCCTCCACCCTGTGCAAGGAGGTTGCCAAGTACGGCGGCGACGTCTCCGGGCTGCTGCCGGAGCCGGTCGTCGCGGCGGTGGAGGAGAAGTTCCGCGGCTAGCGCCCGTCAAGGCGTGTCTAAACCTGTAGTTGAGGTCAAGTGATGGCACAGTGGAGGCCATGTACAAGACATTCCAGGGTATGGATGACCTTCAGCAAATGGTAGAGCAGGCCTACGGCGTGCCTATGACCTCCAACTGCATGGTTCCGCGGCGCGAGGTGCTCGACATTCTCGACGAAATGCGCAACGCGATCCCGATCGAGATGGACGACGCGCAGGACGTCCTCGACCACCGCGACGACATTATCGCCGACGCACAGGATCAGGCCGACGCAACCATCTCCAGCGCCAACTCCGAGGCTGACGCGATCGTGCAGGATGCGCAGGAACGCGCCAACCAAATCCTTCAGGATGCACAGGATCGTGCAACCAACACCGTCGCCCAGGCCGAGGATCAGGCCGACCGCCTGGTCAGTGACGCTCGCCGCGAGTACGAGACGGTCACTACCCGCGCTGCCGACGAAGCCGAGCGCCTGGTCAGCGACGGTAACGCCAGCTACCAGCGCTCCGTCGACGAAGGTCTGGCCGAGCAGCGCCGCCTGGTCTCCGAATCCGAGGTCGTCCGTAACGCAGAGGCCGAGGCCAACCGCATTGTTGAATCCGCCCATGCGGACTCCGACCGGCTGCGCACCGAATGTGATCGCTACGTCGATTCCACCCTGGCCGAGTTTGAGGACACCCTCACCACCACACTGCGCACCGTCAACCGCGACCGTTCCGCACTGCGCAAGGGCGCTGGTGCCTCCGGCTACCAGAATGGAACTTCCGGATACCAGAACGACCCCGACCCCCACGGTTACCGTCAGCAGCGATAGACGGGTAGAAAGAAGGGTATGAGTAACCCCTTCGTTCTTGCAGTCGGCGACATCCCAACTGGACTCAGCGAGCCGGTCGACGCCCAGGGGGCGTCCCCCGTACCGTGGGGCGGCAACATGCTGGGCGTGGCAGAGGGCGCACCCGTCGAAGTTCATGGAACCCTGGCGAACTTGGGCGAGGCAATCATGGCCAACCTGCAGGTCAGTGGCGAGGCCGAGGGAACGTGCTCCCGCTGCCTGCAGGACCTGTCCACCACCCTGGAGTACTCCATCAGCGACGTTTTCGGTCTGACCCCGGACTTCATCACCGATGACAGCCCCGAGGGCGACGATGCTGAAGACGAGGAAGAGCCGCTGCTGGTGCAGGACAACGCCATCGACATCACCCAGCTGGTCATCGACGAGGCCGGCCTGAACGCACCGTTCAGCCCCGTGTGCGCCGACTTCGGTGCCGAATGCCGCGAGGACACTCCGGCGCCGGACGGCATCAGCGAGGAAGCCGAGGCAGAGGATCGCCCGGATCCGCGCTGGGCCGGCCTGGAGAAGTTCAAGAACCTCTAAAGCCGCAAGAAGCCCCCTTATAGCCCTTAAAGAAAGGCATCCCGAAACCACATGGCTCGTAAACGCCGATTGACCGGCGAGGCCGCCCTCAACGCCGCCTATGGCAAGTCTGACCACGCACCATTACTGGAGGCGTGGGGCGTGGAGCTGCCCGATGAACTGCTGCGACTGGCGCTGACCCACCGTTCCTTCGCCAACGAAAACGGCCACCTGCCGAACAACGAGCGCCTGGAGTTCCTGGGCGACGCGGTGCTGGGCCTGGCCGTCGCGGAGCAGCTGTACCGCCAGTTCCCGGAGCGCGCGGAATCCGACATCTCGAAGATGCGCTCCGGAGTGGTGAACATGTACGCCCTGGCGGATGTCGCGCGTCGCCTCGGCATGGGCGAGTACATCCTGCTCGGCCGCGGCGAGATGCTGACCGGCGGCAAGGATAAGCACTCCATCCTGGCGGACTCCGTGGAGTCCATGCTCGGCGCGATCTACCTGCACCACGGCTTCGAGGTTGCCCGCGCCACGGTGCTGCGTCTGTTCGCCGACAAGATCACCGAGGCTCCCACCACCGGCCTGACGATGGACTGGAAGACCGTACTGCTGGAGAAGCTCTCCAACATGAAACTGCCCCTGCCCACCTATGAGGTGCGCGGCGAAGGCCCGGAGCACGACAAGACCTTCTATGCCACCGTCACCATCGAGGACCTGGTGACCCACGGCGAGGGCCACACGAAGAAGGTCGCCGAGCACGCCGCCGCCAAACAGGCCGTGCAGAAACTCAACGAACGTGCCTGAGCTCCCCGAGGTTGAGGTCGTCCGCCGCGGCCTCGAAGAACACCTGGTCGGCCGCCGCTTTACCGACGTCGAGGTCTGTCACCCACGTGCTGTCCGCTCCGGGGACCCGGAAGTTCTTGTTTCTTTTCTTCGTGACGCCACCGTCACCGCAGTGAAACGCCGCGGAAAATTTTTGTGGTTGGACTTCGGAGAGGATTTCCTGCTGCAAGTGCACCTGGGCATGAGTGGCCAGATGCTCGTGGCCGAGCCCGGCCAGGTGCAATCCCCGCACGTGCGCATCCGGGCGGGACTATCCGATGGGCGTGAGCTGTGCTTCGTGGATCAGCGAACCTTCGGCGAGTGGCGGTTGGAAAAGGCCGTGCCGGATCCGTGGGCAGTGGGGGCTGGGGTGGCGTCACCAAAAAATTTTTTACCCCAGAACGTCAGCCACATCAGTGCCGATCCGCTAGAGCCTGCCTTCGACGCGCAGGCGGCGGTAGAGCGGATGAAGGCCAAGCGCGCGGCGGTGAAGACGGTATTGCTGAACCAGGAGGTCGTCTCCGGCATCGGCAATATTTACGCCGACGAGGCGCTGTTTCTGGCCGGGGTGCGTCCGCGGCGCAGCGCGGCTCTGCTGAGTAGACCCACCCTGCACCGGGTGTTGCAGTCGGCGGCGGAGGTGATGGAGCGCGCCTTGGAGCAGGGCGGCACCAGTTTTGATTCGCTGTATGTGAACGTTAACGGTGCGTCGGGGTACTTTTCGCGCTCGCTGAACGTGTACGGGCGCGGCGGTGAACCCTGTAAGAGGTGCGGGGCGCCGATCAAGCGGGTTGTCGTCGGCGGGCGATCGACGCACTATTGCGCGACGTGCCAGAAGTAGGGGTAGCGCGGGTGGACGGCTAAACCTTAAAGCTTCCTGAGCTGCAAGGATAGGTAGATAAAGAGGATCGGGGGCATTTATTTTCTGGCGTGGGTTTCGGGTAAATTTCTGCGCATGGAAACAATTGAAAATTTCGTGGCAAATACGCTAAACGAAAATATTTGGAAGATCATCCCCGTCTTCCTGCTCGCAGCCGGAGCTTACTTCGGCATTCGCACCCTGGTAGTGCAGATCCGCATGGTGCCGGACATGTTCCGCTCGGTGAAGGAACCGGCGGTCGGCAAGAGCGGAGAGAACATCTCCGCATTCCAGGCTTTCAGCATCTCGGCAGCGTCCCGCGTGGGCACAGGCAACGTGGTGGGCGTGGCTATCGCCATTACCCTGGGCGGCCCGGGCGCGGTGTTCTGGATGTGGATCGTCGCCCTCGTCGGCGGCGCGACTGCCTTCGTGGAGGCCACGCTGGCGCAGCTGTGGAAGACCCGCGATAAGGATGGCTACGTCGGTGGCCCGGCGTACTACATGACCAAGGGGCTGGGCGTGAAGCCGCTGGCGCTGATCTTCGGCATCGCCATCACCATCACCTACGGTTTTGTGTACAACGCCGTGCAGACCAACTCCATCGCGGAGGCCGCGGGTTCCTCCCTGCACTCCCTGAACCCCAATATTGCGCCCGATGCCACCTGGCTGAAGATCGCTACGGGCCTGCTGGTGGCCGCTCTGACCGCGCTGGTTATCTTCGGCGGCGTGAAGCGCATCGCTAATGCCACCCAGGTGATCGTCCCGCTTATGGCCAGTGCCTACATTCTGTTGGGCGTGATCGTGCTGGCCATCAACATCAGCGAAGTTCCGGCGATGTTCGCCACCATCGTGGAGCATGCTCTTGGCATCAAGGAGATCGCCGGTGCCACCCTGGGTGCGGCGTTCATGAACGGCATGCGCCGTGGCCTGTTCTCCAACGAGGCCGGCCAGGGCTCCGCCCCGAACGCAGCGGCCACCGCGGCGGTATCCCACCCGGTCAAGCAGGGCCTGGTGCAGACCCTGGGCGTATATTTCGACACGCTGGTGGTTTGTACCATCACGGCCTTCATCATCCTGCTGTCCAATCCGGCCTATGGCGAGGGTGTGCAGACGGCCAACCTGACTCAAAGCGCGCTGTCGGCGCAGGTGGGTGAGTGGGGCACTCACTTCATTACAATCATTCTGTTCTTCCTGGCGTTTTCCTCCGTGCTGGGCAACTACTACCTTGCCCAGGCGAACGTGGAGTACTTCACCAAGTCCAAGACCAAGCTGAACATTTTCCGCGTGCTCGTCGTGCTCTGTGTGTTCGGCGGCGCCATCGGTACCGTCCCGCTGGTGTGGTCCTTGGCCGACACTTTTGCGGCCACGATGGTTCTGATTAACCTCTGTGCCATCGTCCCGCTGGGAGGCGTGGCCATCAAGCTGCTGCGAGATTTCTCCAAGCAGAAGGCCGCGGGCATGGATCCGATCTTCCACCGCGACAGTCTGCCGGAGTTGAAGAACGTCGAGTGCTGGGATGGTACGGACCCGGAGTGCCAGCGCCGCGAGGTTCACAACGAGGCAACCGCCTAGCTGTTTGATAGCATCAGGCAATGCACTTAAAGTCGTTGACGCTCAAAGGATTCAAGTCCTTCGCGTCCGCGACGACCCTGAAATTAGAGCCGGGCATCTGCGCTGTGGTGGGACCCAACGGTTCCGGAAAATCCAATGTTGTGGATGCCTTGGCTTGGGTCATGGGGGAGCAGGGGGCGAAGACCCTGCGTGGCGGGAAGATGGAAGACGTTATCTTCGCCGGAACGGGGGACCGCAAGCCACTGGGGCGCGCGGAAGTCACTCTGACTATCGACAACTCCGATGGCAAACTGCCCATCGAATATTCCGAGGTTTCCATTACCCGCCGCATGTTCCGCGACGGCGCGTCGGAATACGAGATCAACGGGGCCAAGGCCCGCCTGATGGATATCCAGGAGCTGCTGAGTGACTCCGGCATCGGCCGCGAAATGCACGTGATCGTCGGGCAAGGCCGACTATCGCAGATCCTGGAATCGCGGCCCGAGGAGCGCCGCGCCTTCATCGAGGAGGCCGCCGGCGTGCTGAAGCATCGGCGTCGAAAAGAAAAGGCGCAACGCAAGCTCGTCAACATGCAGGCCAACCTCGACCGCCTGCACGACCTGACCGACGAGCTGCGCAAACAGCTCGGGCCGCTGGCGCGCCAGGCAGAGGCCGCGCAGAAGGCCTCCGCCGTGCAGGCCACCATCCGCAGCACGCGCGTGCAGCTGGCTGCGCACAAGGTCAAGCAGCTATCCGAAGAGCTCAACGACTCGACGCGGCGCAGTGAAATGCTGGCCGAACAGCGCGCTGAACTGCAGGCGGAGCTGGAGGAACACAGCGAGACTCTGGCCGTCACCGAGGAAGAACTACGCACAGCCCTGGAGGAAGCCGAGGCGGCGAAAAACCTCTGGTACCGGCTGTCCGCAGTGCAGGAGAAGAACTCCGCCACCCTGCGTATCGCCACCGACCGTGCGGATCAGGCTCAGGTCGCCGAATGGTCGGGCCCCGACCCGCAAGAGCTGCTGGAACGCGCCGAGCGCGCTGCCGAGGAGCAGGCGGAGCTGGAAGAGAACGTGGAGATCGCCGCTGAGAAGCTGGAGACGATCGCTGAGCAGGTCGCCGAGGCCGAGGAAGCCGCCCGCGCCGCCGAACAAGAACACTTCGCCCAGGTCCGCGCTATTGCCGACCGGCGCGAGGGCGTGGTGCGCCTGCTGGCCCAGCACGAGGCCGCCGCCACCCAGCGCGACAACGCCGCCGCGGAGGTCGAGCGCCTGCAAGAAAATGCTGCCGAGCAGCAGGAAACCCTCGACGGCCTGATGGAGGACATCACCGAGGCGGAGGAGGCTCTGCGCGAGACCGAAGCCTCCGGCGGCGACCTGGAGGAAACCCGCACCCAGGCCGACCGCGAGGCCGCCGGTGCGGAGGAGCGCGCCGAACAGTTGCGCGCCGAGCAGCTGCAGCTGGAGCGCGACATCGCCACCGCCGAGGCCACCATTGCCGCTTGGCAGGACCGCCTGACACCCACTGACGGCGCTGCGGTGGTTGTCCGCGCCGCCGACAAGGAGGACATCGCCACCCGCCGCCTGGCCGAGCAGCTGCACATTCACGACGGATGGGGTGCCGCCGCGGCCGCCGTTTTGGGCGATGCGGCGAGCTCGGGAATTGTTGCCCCTCTTTCTGACGCCCTCATCTCCGCCCTCACCGATGCCCGCGAAGGCCGCGCGGTGCTGCTGGACCCGGGAGCCCCGGAGGGGGATACCAGCGCGACGTTCCGCCTGGATACGGACGTCTCCGCAGGCAAGTGGCTACTGGATCTGATGGACGTACCCGCCGACCTGCTGCGCCCCCTGACAGCCCTGCTGGTGGACGTCGTGGCCGTGGGCAGTGCCGCGGAAGCCCGGAAGGTCGTGGCCGCGGATCCGCGCTTGCGCGCGGTGACGAAGGAAGGTTCCGTCTACGGCGCCGGGTGGGTCGCCAGCGGCTCCGGCGGGACAACTCCTGTCGAGTTGGCGGATAAGATTGCGGCGGAGACAGAGGGCGTCACAAAGAAAAAGAAGGAACTAGGCGACCTGCAGGCCGCACTATCCGGTGCGCTTGACGCGGCCAGCGACCTGCGTACCGCCGCGGCTGCGGCGCGGGCGGCGGAACAGGAGCATCGGGCACTGCGTGATGCGGCGGCCAAGCGCCTGAGCGCACTGCAGAAGCAGGGCGAGGCCGCGCAACGCCAGCTGGAGCGCAGCACCGCCGAACAACAATCCGCCGAACAGCGCCTGGCTAAGGCCACCGAGGAACTCGACGAGCTGGCCGACCGCGTGGCGCGCGTGGACGACGAAGAGCACACGACCGAGCCTTCCTCGGCCGAGCGAGATGCCGCCGCTCTGCACCTCTCGCAGGTCAAGGCCATGGAGATGGAGGCCCGCCTGGCGCAGCGTACTGCCGAGGAGCGCGCGCAATCCACCCGCGGCCGGGCAGAAAACCTGCGCCGACAGGCCCGAGCGGAAGAGGCCGCGCGCAAGCACCACCAACAGCAACAAGCCCGCCGGGCAGCTGCCCGCGAGATGGCCACCTGCGTGCGCGAACAGGCCCAGCGCATCGCCGAACGCATCGCCGACGCGCTGGCCACCGCCGAGGCCAACCGCTCGCACACCGAGCAGGCGCACAAGCAGTGGCAATCCACGATGGCACAGCAGCGCGACAAGGTCTCCGCGCTGACCGCGCACCTGGGGCGCATGAACGACAACGCACACTCCGCCGAGCTGGCACGCACCCAGGCACAGGTCAAGATCGAACAGGCCGTGGCTGGGGCAATGGAGCAGCTGGGGCTCACCGCCGAGCAGCTGTTGGCCGAGGAACTGCCGGAGGACTTCGACGCGGCCGCCACCAAGGCCGAGCTGAAGAAGGCCGAGAAGGCGCTGAACTCCCTGGGCAAGGTGAACCCGTTGGCGCTGGAGGAGTTCAAGGCGCTGGAGGAGCGCTACAACTTCCTGGCCCAGCAGCTGGACGACGTGGAGCGGGCGCGCAATGACCTGCATGAGGTGATCGCGGATGTGGATGCCACGATCCTGCAGCTGTTCACCGAGGCTTGGCAGGATGTCGAGGTTGCCTTCCCGCAGGTCTTCAGCACCCTGTTCCCGGGTGGCGCGGGCCGGCTGGTGCTCACCGACCCGGATGACATGCTGACCACCGGCATTGAGGTCGAGGCCCGCCCGCCGGGCAAGAAGGTCAAGCGCTTGTCGCTGCTGTCCGGTGGCGAGAAGTCCCTGACCGCGCTGGCGATGCTGGTGGCGATCTTCAAGGCGCGCCCGAGCCCGTTCTATGTGATGGACGAGGTCGAGGCCGCCCTGGACGACGTGAACCTGCGGCGCTTGCTCGCCCTGTTCGAGGAGCTGCGGAAGGATTCCCAGCTGATCGTTATTACCCACCAGAAGCCCACCATGGACGTAGCGAATGTGCTGTACGGCGTGACAATGCGCGGCGATGGCGTGACCAGGGTGATTTCGCAGAGGATGGCTCCCGAGAAGACCGCCTGACCGGTGACGTAGGATGGTCGCGTGAGTTCCAGCGAGAAGATCCCAGCCAGCGCAGCACCTACCACCAGCCCGATCTCCGACATGCAGGATTCGCTCCTGCCGTGGGCCTCGTCCACCGAGGCGGCGCTGGCCGGGAAGCTGGCCGACGTGGAACTTTTCGTAGAGCTAGACATCGACGGTGACGAGCTGGAGCGCACCAGCCGATTCTTCGGCACCTTCATCGCCCGCCAAGTCGCCGCCGGTTCCACAGAGGAGGCCCTGCTGCAGGCCTGTCCCGCGCTGACGATCGCCACGTTGCTCTCCCGCGCCGCGCGGTTCCACGAGGTCTCGGAACTGCCAGCCGAGTACTGGTACGGCCTTGGTTTGGAGCCGACGCCCACACGTACCCAGCTGATCGAGGGGCGCTTTGGGGAACTACTTTCCGCCGCTGGGCTGGATCCCATGGATGCGGTATCCGGCGGGCCGGACGGGGAGCTCGGGCGCCTGTTTGCCCACGTGGGGATCGCCTCGGACTGGGTGCCGGAGCTGATCGAGCTGGTGGATAACCACCAGGCGGACAGTGAAGCCAGTGAGGACAGTGGGGAGAGGGGCGAAGCTGCGGGTATTGCGCGGGCAGTCGTGGCCGAGCTAGCCGATGAACCGCGCCAGGTAGGTCCGCTGTGTGCCACCCTGCCGGAGGCGGCGGTAAAGTTGATCGCCCCGATCGTGGAGATCGTCTCCCACGCCGCCGCGCACCCGGACTCCTGGGAGTACACGCTTCCCGCCGTGGAGCTGCCCGCACTCATTCTGGAGGATGTGATTGAAGAGCTGCGGGAAAGGCCGGTGGGCACGCAGGATCGGCGTCACAGTGTGGGCGTGGCACACCGCGAAGACCAGCCGCGCCTGCAGCTAGATACGCTGCGCCAGCGCGTGGTTCTGCGCCTGCCCTCGCAGCCCCTGGAGAGCGAGGGGGAGGTGCACACCGAGGTGCGTTGGCGCCTGGATTTCGACGGCGAACCCGCGGCCTTCCGCACCATGCACGCGGACAACGCAGGAAGGGCCGTGACCGAGATCCTGGACATTCCTGTGCGCCAGCCGCTGCGCAAGGTCAGCGTGCGTAACGCCAACGACGGCCAGCACTGGCAGCTGCCGCTGGTGGATACCGAGGATCCGGTGCTGGTGTTCACCATCCGCGGCACGGACCTAACCGACCGGGTTTCCCTGCATCACGAGCAGGTGTACGTGGTGGTTCCCGCCGAGACTTCCGCCGTGGATCCGGTGACCGGGGCGGACATCCCAGTGTTGGAAGAACAGCCGATGAAGAGCTGGAACGGGTGGGTCATCCGCCGGCTGGACTTGAGCGAATGCCTGAGCCTGCACATCGCCAAGCCGGGTGAGCGCAGCCCGTCCATGGCCGGAGTGCGTGCCGTAGATCCGCGCCAGCGCGCCCAGTTCGTGGAGCCCGATGACGTGGTGGGCGGCGTGGAGACCACCACGGGCAAGGTGATCCATTCCCAGAGCCTGCAGGTGGAATTCCCGCCGACGATTTCCGGCGCGGACGAGATCTGGTACCTGTCTGTCTCCGCCTATGCTGGCCCCGGGGAGACCGGCGAGGCCGTCTCCGACGAGGAACCGCTAGAGGTGCCCGCCGAGGGCGGCGTGTTCGACGTCTTCGACCCCGAGGCGTGGGATAGCCCCTGGGTGGGCGAGTACCTGGTGCGCCTGCGCGGCCCTCGCAACGAATCCTTCCGCCATGAATACGCCTTGGTGGAGGGACTCTCCCTGGAGATGGAGTTCGGCGGGCCCAGTACCCAAACTCGCCTGCCGATGGCCGGGGGACTAAGCCCCGTGACGGTCCGCCTGCTGCCGGGGGAGAAGCCCTTCGAGAAGATCGCGCCGCAAAAGCTCGGCCCCACCGACCGCTTTAGCACCACCGTCGTACAGACCGACGCGGGCGACGCGTTGCCCGTCATCGTCAAGCCCTCCCGCTTGCGCTACCAGCTGACGATGCAGGGGGAGGATCCGATGTGGCGCACCGACCCCATCGAAGTCTCCGCCCGTGCCATCGACACGCAGACCCGCTTCCGTGTACGCCCCGGTTTCCGCCCCGGCATGGGATCCAAGGCGGAGAACCTGGCGCTGATGGATGACGCCCGCGTGGTGATCCGCAACCACCACGGCTCGCCCGTGCGCACCCTGAAGCTGGAAACGATAGACGAGGTCACCTGGTTTGTAGACCTTTCGAACGCTGCCGGGGCCCTGGCCACGTTGACCTCTGGAGCCATCGAGCTGGAGTTCGTAGAGGACCGCCGCGTAAGCGTTCGCCTGGCCCGCATCGTGCCCGGATTCGACTACACCGCCTCCGTCGACGGGGATGCCCTGTTCATCCACGGCGAGGACGAATCCGAGGAGACCCCGGTGCAGTTCGGCGTACCGGGCGCCGGCGCGTGGGTCTGGCCCATCACCGCGCCCTGGCAACCCGCATACTTCGTGGAGCTGCAGGCCACGCCAAGTGCGAAGGGCTCCCTGGCGCAGGGCACTCTAGCCCAGGGCACCCTGCCTGCCGAGCTTGTGGGAGCCGGCCCGTTGAGTGTGCAACTGTTCGGCCGCGATCGTTTCAACTACCTGCGAGCCCCCGTCGCCGCTGGCCAACACGCCGCCGTCGCACAAGCCGAGGGCTACTTCGGAGCCAACAAGGAAGACGCCGACACAGACCCGTGGGTGCAGCTGGCCGCCTTCCTGGCGGGCGAATCCGAAGAGCTCCCCAGCGATACCGCCACGCTGTCCACCCTCTGGGACGTGCAGGCCGGCTGGCTGCGCGGACGTTTCGACGCACTGGACAACCTGCGCACCGCGCTGACGAACAACCCGCGGGAATCCGTCCACGCGATGTCGCAGTCCCTGGTTCCCGCCGCCGACCGCCCCGCGCAGTTCATCCTGTCCGGGCTGGTGCACTCCACCCTGGTGGGGGATGAATCCGAACGTTCGAATACCCCGTGGATCGCAGCACTCGAGATCCTGGGGGACATGTCGCTGGTTGACCCCGAAGGGGCGTCAGAACAAAAAGAACAAGACAAGCGCCTGCGGCAAGAGCTCAAGAAGGTCGCCGGGCAGCCCGCTGTGCAGACGGTCGATACTGGCCGCGACGTATCCCTGGATACCGCATGTATCGACAGCACCACCGTGCAGATCGCGCACATGGATCCGGCACAGCAGAAGGCCGTGCTGGACATGTTTTTCGGCAAGGCCGGGGTGGTGCCGGGCGCACTGAGCGAGGAGAACAGTCGCCTCGTCGCCGTGTTCGAGAGCTTCGACAAGCGCGCCGAACTCTCCGAACTGTTGGGCGACCCGGAGTTGATGAAAACCGCCGTCACGCTGCTGCGCAAGGTGAAGGCCGCGAACCGGCAGCTGTACCTCTCCGCGCGCGTGCGCTTCGACCGGCTGGAGGGTGTGGATACCGACACTCCGGAAAACCGCTGGGCGTTGGCGCCCGTGATCTCCATGGTTTTCGCCTTAGCCACCCGTATGTACGCACATAAGAAGATGTCCAGCCTGGGCAAACTGCTCAGCGCGTATCCGGGATGGGCGGCCATGGCGCGGCTGGTGCCGGACCTAGTGACCGGGGACATCGTCATGGCAGATGCCATGGTGCGCGGTGTGTTTGGGCCGACTGTCTAACCGTGAGTCGGCATTAGCCGCGAAGTTCTGATTCACTGGAGGCTATGAATACTGTCTTGATGTGGGTCCTCATTGGACTTTTGGTTCTCGCCATCGTGGTGGCGATTCTTGTCGTTCTGGGTTTGCGCCGGAACAAGGCGAAGCAGGTTTCCTTCGAGAAGAAGGAGGAGATTGAACAGAAGAAGCCCAGCAGTGGCGATTACAAGGCCCAGGGCGGGTTTAACTTCACCGCCGGCGGAGGCGCCGGAGCCGGTGCCGCGACCGCCGAGAAGCAGCCGGAACTGCGCCCGGACCAGGAGCTGAAGAAGCCAAAGGAAACCCCGAAGGAAACCCCGAAGGCAACCCCAGAGGCAACGCCCGAGCCAGAAGCGACTCCCGAGCCGGAAACAACCCCTGAGCCCGAGCCGACTCCCGAACCAGAGGCTCCGAAGGCCACCCCGGCTCCGGCTCCCACTGCCGAGCCAGAGTCGGTGGAGGAGCCAGAGCCTGTCGCTGAGCCCGAGCCGGAACCCGAACCCGAGCCAGATCCGGAGCCCGAGCCAGAGCCCGAGCCAGCCCCCGCGGAACAGCGCGAGGAGATCGCGCCCGTCCAGGGCCGCCTGGGTAAGCTGCGCGGCCGCATGTCCAAGTCCCAGAACGTCATCGGCCGCGGTGTGCTCGGTATCCTGAGTGCCGGCGACCTCGACGAGGACGCATGGGAGGAGATCGAAGACACCCTTCTGATGGCCGACCTGGGAACCCCAACCACAATGAAGGTCGTAGACGACCTGCGCGAGCGCATCGCCGTCAATGGCGTATCCAGCGAGGAAGAAGCCCGCGCCATGCTTCGCGAGGCGCTGATCGACGCCTGCAAGCCAGACATGGACCGCTCCATCAAGGCCATGCCCTACGAGGGCAAGCCGGCCGTGATCATGGTCGTAGGCGTCAACGGAACCGGTAAGACCACCACCACCGGTAAGCTGTCCCGCGTGCTCATCGGCATGGGCCACAAGGTTCTGCTCGGCGCGGCGGATACGTTCCGTGCGGCTGCAGCTGACCAGCTGGAGACGTGGGGGCGTCGAGTGGGGGCAGAAACGGTACGCGGCGCAGAGGGAGCAGACCCAGCCTCCGTTGCGTTCGACGCGGTGGCGAAGGGCATCGATGCCGGCGTAGACGTCGTCGTGGTCGATACCGCCGGCCGCCTGCACACCAGCGTGGGCCTGATGGACCAGCTAGGCAAGGTCAAGCGCGTGGTGGAGAAGAAGGCGAAGGTCGACGAGGTGCTGCTGGTGCTGGACGCGACCGTGGGCCAGAACGGCCTCATGCAGGCGCGCACGTTCCGCGAGGTCGTGGACATTTCCGGCGTGGTGCTCACCAAGCTCGACGGCACCGCAAAGGGCGGCATCGTCTTCCAGGTACAGGAAGAACTCGGCGTGCCAGTGAAGATGGTGGGCCTCGGCGAGGGCGCGGACGACCTGGCTCCGTTCGAGGTCGAGAGCTTCGTCGATGCATTGCTGGGGTAGAAAATAAGCCCCTTCGGACAGGAAAAAATTAAAAAATTTACGTAAATAACCCCGTATGTGTGCAGCGTACGGGGTTATTCGCGTTGACCGGCCAAAAGTTCAGGGATCTGCGTCTCAAAAATTTTTTCCTTCCTGAATGCGAGTTTTCAGCATTTTATTCTTTGCAGCACAAGTGCTGAGACTCACAGATATGGATGTGAAAAATAACCCCAGATCAACTTGTACTGACCTCCGGAAATTCGGCTTGGATGCTCATCAGCGCGTCGCTGGTGCTGCTCATGACCCCAGGCCTTGCACTGTTCTACGGCGGCATGACTGGTCTGGCCTGGATCAACACCACGGTCGCTACTGCGGCCGCGATGCTCGGCTGGATGCTCTGTGAAACTATCCGCGACCGCGCCGCTACCTCCCTGGGCATTGCCTCTGGCGCCGTGGCAGGTCTGGTGACGATCACACCGGCGGCTGGAACGTTGACGCCCCTAACTTCCATCGTCATTGGATTCATAGGTGGCGTCATCGCCTGCATGGCAATCGTTCTGCGGCGGACGCCTCGGTGGATAGCATCGTCGACGCGATCGTCAGTGCTGCCTGCACCGGAAAGATCGGCGACGGAAAGATTTGGATCACCCCGGTTGACGAGGTGATCCGCGTGCGTACCGGCGAGCGTGGAGAGGATGCGCTGTAAAGCAGCACTGTAAAACGCTGTAAAACACCGGTGAAATGTGACTGTCGTGTAGGCCACTGGCTAAGCTAGGGGAGTTATAAGCCAACCTCCGATACCTACAAGGGAGCACTAAATAGTGTTTGAGTCTTTGTCAGACCGCCTGCAATCTGCCATGAAGGGTCTTCGTGGCAAGGGCAAGCTGTCCGAGGCTGATATTAATGCCACCGCGCGCGAGATCCGCCTTGCGCTGTTGGAGGCAGACGTATCCCTCCCGGTGGTGCGCGCCTTTATTAAGCGCATCAAGGAGCGCGCCGCCGGGGCAGAGGTATCCGAGGCGCTGAACCCGGCACAGCAGGTCATCAAGATCGTCAACGAGGAACTCAAGGAGATCCTCGGCGGCGAGACCCGCCGGCTGAATCTGGCTAAGCACCCGCCGACAGTCATTATGCTGGCCGGTCTGCAGGGTGCTGGTAAGACTACCCTGGCCGGCAAGCTGGCCCTGCACCTGGCCAAGCAGGGCCATACTCCCATGTTGGTGGCCTGTGACCTGCAGCGCCCGGGTGCGGTGCAGCAGCTGCAGATCGTCGGTGAGCGCGCCGGCGTGAAGACTTTCGCTCCGGACCCGGGCACCAGCCTGGATTCCCACGATCACGAGATGGGCACTAGCCACGGGGATCCCGTCGACGTCGCGCAGCGCGGTATCGAGGAGGCTTACCGCAGCCAGCACGACATCGTCATCATCGATACCGCGGGTCGCTTGGGTATTGACGAGGAGCTCATGCGCCAGGCGCGCAACATTCGCGATGCGGTGGAGCCCGACGAAGTGCTCTTTGTTATTGACGCCATGATCGGCCAGGATGCCGTTACTACGGCCGAGGCGTTCCGCGATGGCGTGGACTTCACGGGTGTCGTCCTGACGAAGCTGGATGGTGACGCCCGCGGTGGTGCTGCGCTGTCGATTCGTGAGGTCACCGGCAAGCCGATCCTGTTCGCCTCCACCGGCGAGAAGCAGGAAGACTTCGACGTCTTCCACCCGGACCGCATGGCCAACCGCATCCTCGGCATGGGTGACGTGCTCACCCTGATCGAGCAGGCCGAGCAGGTATTGGACGCAGAAAAGGCCGAAGATTCCGCCATGCGCATGGCCTCCGGCGACCTGACGCTGGAGGACTTCCTCGAGCAAATGCTGATGATCCGCAAGATGGGTCCCTTGGGCAACATCCTGAAGATGATGCCCGGTGGCTCCCAGATGTCGAAGATGGCCGACATGGTGGATGAAAAGGAACTGGACCGCATCCAGGCCATCATCCGCGGTATGACCCCGGCTGAGCGCCAGGACCCAAAGATCCTGAACGCCTCCCGCCGTAAGCGCATCGCCAACGGTTCTGGCGTGAGCGTTTCCGACGTCAACAAGCTGGTGGACCGCTTCTTCGAGGCCAAGAAGATGATGGGCAAGATGGCTGGCCAGTTCGGCATGGGCGGCCGGTCTGCGACCAAGAAGCAGAAGGTGCACCGCAAGGGAAAGAAGGGAAAGAAGGGCAAGAACGCCAAGAACAAGAACCGCAAGAACATGCGCCGGGGCATGCCCGGCGGCCAGGGGATGCCGGGCATGCCGGGCATGGGTGGCGGAATGCCTAGCATGAAGGATCTGGAGAAGATGCAGGAGCAGCTTCCCCCAGGCTTCGAAGGCATTGACCTGTCGAAGATGAACTTTCCGAAGAAGTAGCGGGCACTGAAGTAGTCTTTACCGAAGTAGCCGGCACCTCCAGCAGGGGATTTGGTTCCCGTGGGTGCCGGCTACTACACTTATTCTGGTTGTCTGTGTAACACCGTCCCCGACCACGGTCGGCCGGTGGTCACGCGCAGCAAAAATACGAAGGGTTGAACCGGCTCTGGCCAGAAGAATTTTCAGCGGGTTTCCGCAGAGATTTTTCGCAGAGTGTCTGAACTGCCCAGTGACCAACTAGAAGAAAGGGAGCCATCACATGGCCGTCAAGATTAAGCTGCAGCGCCTGGGTAAGATCCGTACCCCGGAGTACCGCGTCGTCGTTCAGGATTCTCGCACCAAGCGTTCCGGAAAGATCATCGAGAATCTGGGCATCTACCAGCCGACCCAGGAGCCGTCCCTGATCCAGATCGACTCCGAGCGCGCACAGTACTGGCTGGGTGTCGGTGCACAGCCGACCGAGCCGGTTCTGGCTCTGCTGAAGATCACCGGCGACTGGCAGAAGCACAAGGGCATCGAGGGCGCCGAGGGCACCCTGAAGGTGGCCGAGGAGAAGAAGTCCAAGCTGGACCTGTTCAACGAGGCTCTGGCTGAGGCTGCCGATGGCCCGACTGCTGAGGCTATCACCGAGAAGAAGCGCAAGGCCAAGGAAGAGGCAGAGGCTAAGGCCGCTGCTGAGGCTGCCGCTGCTGAAGAGGCCGCTGCCAAGGAAGCTGAGGAGGCCGAGAAGGCTGAGGCTGCTGACTCCGAGGGCGAGGCTGAGGCTGAGTCTGCAGAGTAGTTCGCAGAGTTCCTTTGCACTAGCGGCTAACTAACCCCAGGTGGGCGCATCGCTCATCTGGGGTTTTTGCATGCCTGAATGCGGCCTCATTGCCCCCGTATGCACAGCGGTGAAGGTGTCGTCGATCATAGGGAGTAAGGTTAGTAGCTGTCATCACAGAAGCGGCTAAAGCCGAATCTGAACCTATGCAAGAGGGCAAAGAGGCAAGTCTCTATGAACGTCGAAGAAACCGTCAGCGGTTACTACCAGCAGATCATTCAACGCAACGCGGGGGAGCCTGAGTTCCACCAGGCCATTGCGGAGGTGCTGGACAGCTTGACGTACGTCCTGAAGAAGGACGAGCACTACGCAAACTACGCACTCATCGAGCGCATGTGTGAGCCGGAACGGCAGGTCATCTTCCGCGTCCCGTGGATCACGGATGAGGGCGAAGTTCGCGTCAATCGAGGTTTCCGCGTGCAGTTCAACTCCGTGCTTGGTCCCTACAAGGGCGGCCTGCGCTTCCACCCTTCGGTGAACCTCGGCATCATCAAGTTCCTCGGCTTCGAGCAGATCTTCAAGAACTCCCTGACCGGCCTGCCGATCGGCGGCGGTAAGGGCGGCTCCGACTTCGACCCGAAGGGTAAGTCGAACCGCGAGATCATGTCCTTCTGCCAGTCCTTCATGACGGAGCTGCACACCCACATCGGTGAAGAGGTCGACGTTCCCGCCGGTGATATCGGCGTGGGTGGTCGCGAAATCGGTTACCTGTTCGGCCAGTACCGCCGCATGACGAACCGCCACGAGTCCGGCGTGCTCACCGGCAAGGGCCTGACTTGGGGTGGCTCCCTGGTTCGCACCGAGGCCACTGGCTATGGCACCGTGTACTTCACTCAGGAAATGATGGGTGCCCACGACGATCGCTTCGACGGTGCCAAGGTCATCGTCTCCGGTTCCGGTAACGTCGCCATCTACGCGGCTCAGAAGGCTCAGGAGCTCGGGGCAACTGTCGTGGCTATGTCTGATTCCTCTGGCTATGTGTGCACCCCCGAAGGCGTGGATATCGAACTTCTGAAGGACATCAAGGAGGTGCGCCGCGCTCGCCTTTCTGACTACGCCAAGGAGACCGACGGGGTGACGTACCACGAGGGTGGCAACATTTGGGAGGTTGAGGCCGACGTGGCTCTGCCGTGCGCCACCCAGAATGAACTGGATGGCGAGTCGGCAATACTGCTCGCCGACAACGGATGCCGCTACGTCGCTGAGGGTGCGAACATGCCGTGCACCCCGGAGGCTATAGAGACTTTCCGCAAGCGCAAGATTTTCTTCGCCCCAGGTAAGGCTGCCAACGCCGGTGGGGTGGCTACCTCTGCTCTGGAGATGCAGCAGAATGCCTCCCGCGATTCCTGGACCTTCGACTACACGGACAAGCGCCTGCGCGACATTATGCGTGGAATCTTCAAGCGTTGCGATAGGACGGCCCGGGAATATGACCGCGAAGACGATTACGTCCTCGGCGCCAACATCGCCGGCTTCCGCAAGGTGGCCGATGCAATGCTGGCACAGGGTGTTATCTAGCCTATGGAGTTGCAGATCGGCCGGGTGATCAAGCCCCACGGCGTGCGGGGAGAGGTGGTCGTTGATCCCACGACGGACACCCCCGAACTGCGTTTCGCCACCGGCGAGGTTCTGAAGGGTAAGCAAGCGGGCAAGGAGCTGTCCTTGACCGTCCGTTCCTCCCGCCCGCACCAGGGGCGCCTGCTGGTCACCTTCGAGGAGATCGCCGACCGCACGGCTGCCGAGTCCCTGCGCGGCGTGCGCTTCTTCGCCGCTCCCGTGCACGATGAGGACGACGATGGTTTCTACGACCACGAACTCGAAGGTCTCACCGCCTACCTCCTCGCCCCCAGCACAGACCTGAAGGGCGACGAGATCCAGCTTGGGGATCTGGTCGGAGAAGTTGTTGCCGTTGAGCACACTCCGGCCGGGCAGTTGCTCGCTATTCTAATTGACGCCGAATCCCAGCTGCCGACCGCTGGAAAGGAAGTGCTCGTACCCTTCCGCCACCAGATTGTCCCGATTGTAGACCTGGAAGAGGAGATCCTCGTACTCACCCCGCCTGAGGGGCTTTTGGAGCTGAGCTAGTTTTGCGCCTAGACGTAGTAACGATCTTCCCCGAATATTTAGAGCCGCTGCGCCACGCGCTCCTGGGTAAAGCCATCGAACAGGGGATCCTAAGCGTTGGCGTGCATAACCTGCGCGCCTGGACCAGCGACGTCCACCAGTCAGTGGATTCCACCCCGTGCGGCGGTGGCCCCGGCATGGTGATGAAGCCC
This sequence comes from Corynebacterium sp. ACRQK, assembly GCF_022345965.1. Lineage (GTDB taxonomy): Bacteria > Actinomycetota > Actinomycetes > Mycobacteriales > Mycobacteriaceae > Corynebacterium. The sequence continues at coordinate 342,882 of NZ_JAKRMU010000001.1, read as the reverse complement.
GAGGTCTGGGGGCCTGCTCTTGACGACGTCGCGGCCGGCACCGGCCCGGCGGCCACAGTCAGCGACCTGGAAAGCTCCGCGGAGCACAAGCGCAACCTGCGCCCAGCCACTACCAATGGCGATGCTGAGCCTTTAGGGGAGGAGGCAGGTGGCGTCACAAAACCTCTGCTTATTGTCCCCACACCCGCAGGAAAACCGTTCACCCAAGACATGGCAGAACGGTGGAGCACCGAAGAACACGTCGTGTTTGCCTGCGGCCGCTACGAGGGCATCGACCAGCGAGTGGTGGAGGACGCACAGAACCGCTACCGCGTGGAAGAAGTCAGCATTGGCGACTACGTGCTGATCGGCGGGGAGGTCGCCGTGCTGGTCATGGCCGAGGCGATGGTGCGGCTGATCCCCGGCGTGCTGGGCAACCAAGCCAGCCACCAGGAGGATTCCTTCCAGGATGGGCTGCTGGAAGGCCCCAGCTACACGCGCCCCCGGCAGTGGCGCGGGCTAGACGTGCCCGACGTGCTCTTCAGTGGAAATCACGCGAAGATTGCGCAGTGGCGGCGTGAACAGTCCCTCGCCCGAACCAAAAAAATACGCCGGGACCTGTTGGAAAACGTGGAGCTATCCAAGGCAGATCGGGCGTATCTGGACAGGCTAGAGCCCTAGCAACTAGTGGTCAGCGCCCGGGATGGCGTTGACGTGATCGCGGGGCTCGTCGCCTTCTGCGTACAGCGGCATGTCCTGCTTAGCGTGGTAGAAGGGGATGTCGATCGGATCCAGGGGCTTGTCGCCCTTGATCAGGTCGGCGGCCTTCTCTGCCAGCATGATGACCGGTGCGTAGATGTTGCCATTGGTGATGATCGGCATGACCGATGCATCGGCGATGTACAGGCCCTCAACACCGTGGACCTGCATAGTCTCCGGGTCGACAACAGCCATCTCGTCGTCCGCCGGGCCCATCTTGGCGGTGCAGGACGGGTGCAGAGCGGTCTCTGCGTCGTTGCGTACCCACTCCAGGATCTCCTCGTCGGTCTCCACAGCGGAGCCGGGGGAGATCTCGCCGTCGGTGAATTCCTTCATCGCCGGGGTGTCCAGCAGCTTACGGGAGGTGCGCACGGCCTCGACCCACTCGCGGCGGTCCTGCTCGGTGGCCAGGTAGTTGAACAGGATCTCCGGCTTGTCCTTCGGGTCGTTCGACTTAATGTGCACGTGGCCCTTGGTGTCGGAGTACATCGGGCCGACGTGGAACTGGAAGCCGTGCTCGCCCTCCGGCTGGGAACCGTCGTAACGGATCGCCATCGGCAGGAAGTGGAACATCAGGTTCGGGTAGTCCTCGTTCTCGTTGGAGCGGGCGAAGCCGCCGGCCTCGAAGTGGGAGGAAGCAACCGGGCCGCGGCGGGTCAGCAGCCACTGCAGGCCGATGAACGGGCGGTTGATCATCTTGTAATACGGCTGGGAGCTCACCGGCTGGGTGCAGTTGTACTGCACGTAGACCTCGAGGTGGTCCTGCAGGTTGTTGCCCACGCCGGGCAGGTGCTTCTTGACCTTGACGCCGGCCTTTTCCAGCACCTCGCGGTCACCGATGCCGGACAGCTCCAGCAGCTGTGGGGTGTTGAAGGCGCCACCGCAGAGGATGACCTTGTCGGCGAAGACGCGGTGGGTCTGGCCCTTCCACTGGTACTCCACGCCTACGGCCTTGCCGTTTTCGACGATGACCTGCGTGGTGTAGGCGCGGGTGCGCACGTCCAGGTTCTTGCGGTTCATGACTGGGTGCAGGTAGGCGCGGGCGGCGGACAGGCGCTTGCCGCCCAAGATGTTGCGATCGAAGGGAGCGAAGCCCTCCTGGCGGTAGCCGTTGACGTCGTTGGTGAGGTTGTAGCCGGCCTGCTGGACGGACTTGAAGAAGGCCTGGAACAGTGGGCTGGTGGCCGGGCCGCGGGTCAGCTTCAGCGGACCGTTGTGGCCGCGGCGCGGGTCGTTAGCGTCGGCGCCCAGGGCGGTTTCCATCTTGTTGAAGTAGGGCAGGACGTGGCTCCAGCCCCAGTTGGACATGCCGGGCAGCTTGCCCCACTTTTCGTAGTCCATCGGGTTGCCACGCTGGAAGATCATGCCGTTGATGGAGGAGGAGCCACCCAGCACCTTGCCGCGAGCGTGGTAGATACGACGGCCGTTCATCTCCGGTTCTGGCTCGGATTCGTACTGCCAGTCGTAGTGCTTGTCGCCGATGGGGAAGGAAAACGCCGCCGGCATGTGGATGAACAGATCCCATAGGGAATCCGGGCGACCGGCTTCCAGGACCATGACGTCCTTGGTGGAGTCTTCGGAGAGTCGGTTGGCCAATACGGAGCCAGCGGATCCGCCGCCGACGATGACGATATCCCGACGACGGTCTTCGATTACCTGGCCTGTGGTGTCGTTCTTCTTTCCTGGAATCAGCTTGTCGATGAAGCTCATCTTTTCACTCGCCTCCTAGTTAAATGACTGAACGTAAACTAGTATGCCATTTTCTTTTATAGATCTCTAGATGGCAGGTAGAAAGCATGATTAATCTACCTCACTAGTGAAGTGTAAATAGACACCTATGTGAGGGGGAATGCTGGAAAATTAGAAAGACCTGTGTATTCTAGGAAATTGTATTTCTGAGAAAATGAACTCCCTTTGGCGTAGTAGCGATCGTGGAGAACAAGAGGAGAACTACATGACAAATCCCGAAAACGACCATCAACCGGAGGCGGCCGAAAGCGCCTCCCGGCGCATCGTGAACAGGAAAAAAGCCTCTGCCCCGCGAGTGATCGTCGGCTCTTTTGATGTTAACGACCGTGATAGCTATGCGCCGGGTGAAGTTACGGACCCAAAGACCAACTGGCCCGTCTTTATCGTTTCGGCACTCGGCATCCTGGCCGTCGCCCTCTACGCTTTCTTCGGACGTGAGCAGGCCAAGGACACCCTGGGCACCGTCACCGGCTGGATCTCCACCAACCTCGGCTGGTTCTACATCGTCACCGCGACGGTCGCTGTGATCTTCGTCCTAGTGGTCGCCTTCTCGAAGTCGGGCAACATTCGCCTGGGGCCGGACCACTCCCGTCCGCAGTTCCGCCTCTTCTCTTGGTCGGCGATGCTCTTCGCCGCCGGCATTGGCGTGGATCTGATGTTCTTCGCCGTCGCAGAGCCCGTCACCCAGTACATGGCGCCACCAGTAGGGGATGGGCAGACTCGCGAGGCTGCAGAGCAGGCAGTCGTGTGGGCTCTGTTCCACTACGGCGTGACCGGCTGGGCCCTGTATGCCCTGATGGGCATGGCCTTCGGCTACTATGCCTATCGCCTGAACATGCCGCTGGCCATCCGCAGCGCCCTTTACCCGCTGATCGGTAAGCGCATCCATGGCCCCATCGGCGGTGCAGTGGACATCGCTGCCGTGCTGGGCACCGTCTTCGGCATCGCAGCTTCCCTGGGCATCGGCGTGGTGCAGCTGACCTACGGCCTGCACCTCATCTTCGGCTGGGATCAGGGCGTGGCCGTCCAGTCCGGCCTGATCATCTTCGCTGTCGGCATCGCCACCCTATCCGCCATCTCCGGCGTAGACAAGGGTATTAAGCGCCTCAGTGAGATCAACGTGTTGCTGGCCATCGGGCTGGTCCTCTACGTCACCGTCACGGGCCAGACTGCCTTCCTTCTTGACGCCCTCGTGATGAACATCGGCGACTATGTCTCCTCCTTCCCGGGCATGACGATGGATACTTTTGCCTTCTCCGAGGACCCGGAGGCCACCAAGGAATGGATGGGCGCCTGGACGTTGTTCTTCTGGGCCTGGTGGGTAGCCTGGGCACCCTTCGTCGGCCTGTTCCTGGCCCGCATTTCCCGCGGCCGCACCCTGCGCCAGTTCGTCGTCGGCGTACTGACCATCCCGTTCCTGTTCATCCTGTTGTGGATGAGCCTGTTCGGAAACACCGCCCTGAAGCGCGTTGTCAGTGGCGACATGGATTTCGCCAACAACACCATGGAAGCTCCGGAGCAGGGCTTCTATGCGCTGCTGCAGGACATGAACGGCGGCGCGGTGCTGATCGTCCTGTGCACCATGATTGGCTTGCTGCTGTACATCACCTCCGCCGACTCCGGTGCGCTGGTGACCGCCAACTTCACCTCCAAGATCGAGGATTCCCGCCAGGACGGTGCCAAGTGGTCCCGTATCTTCTGGGCCGTGCTGGTCGGCGTGCTGACGCTGGTCATGCTGCAAGTTAACGGCGTCGAAACAGTGCAGCTGGCAACCATCGTGATGGGTCTGCCGTTCACGATCGTGATCTACCTCATCATGTTCGGACTATGGCGCTCCCTGCGCCTGGAGAGCTACGCCACTGAGGCTCGCAGTATCTCCCTGCACAGCGCCATGTCCGGCCGCTCCGGTGCCGGCGGGGACAAGCAGTCCTGGCGCAAGCGCCTGTCTCGAGCATCCACCTGGCCGAGCCAGGCCAAGGCCAACGAGTACCTCACTAACGTGGCGCAGCCTGCGCTGGAGGCCGTTGCCCGCGAGCTGAAGGACGAGGGAATCGACACTACGCTGGTGGCTGCCGACGTGCCGAACCTGCCGGTAAACCAGCTGGACCTCACCATCCACCTGGGTGAAGAGCAAGACTTCCGCTACCAGATCTACCCCTTGGAGCACCCGGTGCCGAGCTTCACCCGCAGCACCAGTAATGGGGAGAACTACTACCGTCTCGAGGTCTTCGACAACACCGGTTCGCTGGGCTACGACATCTACGGCTACACCACGGAGCAGCTGATCGATAACGTCCTGGACCTCTACGAGCGCCACCTGGAGTTCCTGCACATGCAGCGTGACCTTCCGGGCACCTCCGACATTTCCGACGGCGCGGACCCCGTGCGCACCTGGACCGAAGACTAAAACCTGGACCAACTGGACTAAAAGGCCAAATACAGAAAGCGAGAATCACAACCATGAACGCTGTACTGTTCGACCCCACCACCTGCGAACTGCTGGCCGGGGTGCACAAGAATGAGGGCGCTCCCGCCTCGCTGTTCATCAACGGCCAGTGGGGAGCGGCTGAAAGGGGCGAGACCCGCACGATCACAAACCCCGCCGATAACTCCACCGTGGGCTTGGTTTCCGAGGCCTCCGACGAGGACACGAACAAGGCCATCGCCGCTGCCCGTGCCTCCTTCGACTCCCGCGTGTGGGCCGACGTGCCCGCCGCCGAGCGCGGCAAGCTCCTGCTACAGGTCGCCGACAAGATCCGCGAGAACAAGGATGCCTTCGCCCGCGCCGAGTCCGCCGACACGGGCAAGCGCCTGGCCGAGTCCGAGATCGACATGGACGACATCGCCAACTCTTTCGAGTACTTCGGCACTCTTGCCCAGCACCAGGCCGGTCGCGTCGTGGACCCGGGCGATGCAAATGTTCGCTCTCGTATTGACGCCGAACCCGTCGGCGTATGCGGCCTGATTACCCCGTGGAACTACCCGCTGCTGCAGGTGGCCTGGAAGGTCGCCCCGGCCCTGGCCGCAGGCAACTCCTTTGTGCTGAAGCAGGCGGAGCTTACCCCGCACACCGCCATGATGCTGATGACGGTCCTGGACCAGCTGGGGCTGCCGGCCGGCGTGGCTAACCTGATCACCGGCGCGGGCGCCAACTGCGGCAACCCGCTGTCGCAGAGCTCGGATGTGGATATGGTCAGCTTCACCGGCGGCCTGGTCACCGGCAAGCTGATCGCCCGCAACGCGGCGGAGACCGTCAAGCGCGTGGCCCTGGAGCTGGGCGGCAAGAACCCGAACGTCATCTTCGCCGACGCGGAGTTCGACGCTGCGGTGGATAACGCACTGAACGGCGCGTTCGTCCACTCCGGCCAAGTGTGCTCTGCGGGCTCCCGCATAGTGGTGGAGGAGTCCATCCACGACCAGTTCGTCGAGGCTCTGGTGGCCAAGGCCGAGAAGATCAAGGTCGGCGGCCCGCTGGACGAGGCCGCCGAGACCGGCGCGCTGATCTCCGTCGATCACCGCGACAAGGTTGCGGCCTACGTCGACCGCGCCCGCGAGCAGGGCGCGAAGATCCTCTGCGGCGGTCGCATCCCGACGGCCGAGGACAACCAGGGCTCCCACGCGACGGGCAACACGGATCTGACCCAGGGCGTGTTCTACCTGCCGACGATCATCGATGGCTGCACGCAAGAGATGGACTGCGTGCACGACGAGGCCTTCGGTCCGGTCGTGACCATCGAGACCTTCACCACCGAGGACGAGGCCGTGGCCATCGCCAACGACACCGAGTACGGCCTGGCCGGAGCCGTGTGGACCACTGACGCCGGTAAGGCGGAAAGGGTCGCACGTAAGCTGCGTCACGGGACTATTTGGATTAATGACTTCCACCCCTACCTGCCGCAGGCGGAGTGGGGCGGAATGAAGCAGTCCGGCAACGGCCGCGAGCTCGGCCCCACCGGCCTGGCCGAGTACCAAGAGCACAAGCACGTCTACACCAACATCGCGCCAGCGGTGACGGGGTGGTTTAAGGAATAGGAAAAGTCAGCGGGCAAGAAGCGATGCGGCCCGAGTGGGGCGAGGATTTCGGCAAGCAGTAGCCCCTCTAGAATGTGGGGAATGACCGATAGCATCGCTAGCATCATTGCCTACGAGCTCGGGGTGGATCAGCCCCGGGTGCAGGCCACCATCGACTTGCTGGACGGCGGGGCGACCGTGCCGTTTATCGCCCGCTACCGCAAGGAAGTCACCGGCGGTATGGACGACAGCCAGCTGCGCAAGCTCGAGCAGCGCCTCGACTACCTGCGCGAGCTCGCCGCCCGCAAGGAGACCATCCTCAAAAGCATCAAAGAGCAGGGCAAGCTCACCGACGACCTGCGTGAGAAGATCCTGGCCGTGGATACGAAGGCCCGCCTCGAGGATCTGTACCTGCCGTTTAAGAAGTCCCGCCGCACCAAGGCCGCCATCGCGCGCGAGGCCGGCTTGGGCGAGCTGGTCGAGAAGCTGCTCGCCGGAGGCAGTCCCGATCTGGCCGCGGATTACGTCCAGGAGGGTTTTGCTGACGCCACCTCGGTGATGGCTGGCGCCAGGGCCATTGTGGTCGAGGACATTTCCACCGACGCGGATCTGGTGGGGGAGATCCGGGAGGAATACTTCCAGCGAGGCCGTGCCGAATCCGCCGTGATTGAGGGCAAGGAGGAAGAAGGCCAGAAGTACCGCGACTACTTCGAGTTCGACGAACCCTTCGGGGATCTGCCGAGCCACCGCGTGCTGGCACTGCTGCGCGGTGAGAACGAAGGCGTGCTGCGGGTGAACTTTGCGCCGGGGGAGGACGACGAGTTCTACCAGGGCATCATTGCCGATCGCACCGGCCTGCAGGCTCAGGGCGATCCTGCCGATAAGTTTCGCGCCGAATGCGTGCGCTTCGGCTGGCGCACGAAGCTGGCGGTCAGCTCCGCGGTGGATGTGCGTATGCGTCTGAAGGAGAAGGCCGACGAGGCCGCCGTGAGCGTGTTCTCGAAGAACCTGAAGGATCTGCTGCTGGCGGCGCCCGCGGGTCACCGGTCGACCCTGGGCATGGATCCGGGCTACCGCAACGGCGTGAAGTGTGCAGTCGTGGACGGCACCGGTAAGGTGCTGGATACGGTCGTGGTCTACCCGCACTCTGGCCAGTGGGATAAGGCCCGCACGATCCTCAGCGCGCTGGTGAACAAGCACGGCGTGGAGCTACTGGCAGTGGGCAACGGCACCGCCAGCCGCGAGACCGAGAAGCTGGCAAAGGAGATCGCCGGACTGGCGGAGGGCACCAAGCCCCAAACCGTTGTCATCTCCGAGGCAGGCGCGTCGGTCTACTCTGCCTCCGAGGTGGCCGCCCAGGAGTTCCCGGGCATGGACGTCTCGCTGCGCGGGGCCGTTTCCATTGCCCGCCGCCTGCAGGATCCGCTGGCGGAGCTGGTGAAGATCGACCCGAAATCCATCGGCGTGGGGCAGTACCAGCACGACGTCAACCAGGCGCTGCTGGCCGCCGGTCTGGACACCGTGGTGGAGGATGCGGTGAACTCCGTCGGCGTGGACGTGAACCTGGCCAGTGCGCCACTGCTCAACCGGGTGGCAGGAGTTACCCCGACCCTGGCGGAGAACATCGTGGCCTACCGCGATGAGAACGGCGCCTTCAAATCCCGCAAGGAACTGCTGAAGGTGCCGCGCCTGGGGCCGAAGGCGTTCGAGCAGGCCGCGGGCTTCCTGCGGATCAACGGAGCTGCCGACCCGCTGGACGGCTCAGCTGTACACCCCGAGGCCTACCCGCTGGTGCGCCGCATCGTAGACACGACCGGCGTGGAGGTTGCGCAGCTCGTAGGCAACTCCGCCGTGCTGGGCAAGCTGCGTGCGGGGGACTTCGCCGACGAGAAGTTCGGCATCCCCACCGTCACGGACGTGCTGGCGGAGCTGGACAAGCCGGGGCGCGACCCGCGCCCGACGTTCAAGACTGCCACGCTCGCCGAGGGGATCGAGACCATCAAGGACCTCAAGCCGGGCATGGTGCTAGAGGGCACGGTCACGAACGTCGCCGCCTTCGGAGCCTTTGTGGATATCGGCGTGCACCAGGATGGCCTGGTTCACGTCTCCGCCATGAGCGAGCAATTCGTAAAGGATCCGCACGACGTGGTCAGCTCTGGCGAGGTGGTGAAGGTGCGTGTCGTTGACGTGGACGTTCCGCGCAACCGCATTGGCCTTTCCCTGCGCCTGCAGGACGAACCCAAGGCCCCCACAGCCAACGGCAAGTCCAAGCCGAAGAAGGGTGCGCGGAGGAAGCCCAACCCCCGCAATCAGGCCCCGCAGGGCAGTATGGCCGCCGCGCTGAAGAACGCAGGATTTGGACAAAGCCGCTAGTCGGTGTCATACTACTCAAGTTAATTTCTGTTGTGGGTACGAACCCGTAGGCGCGCACGTCACGCGAAAAGCCGCGAGGATCCTCTATCCAGACGAGCAAAAGGATTTCATCCATGCACATTCTTGATAAGGTTGACGCAGCTCAGCTGCGCGACGACATTCCCGAGTTCCGCGCCGGCGATACCCTGGACGTTCACGTCAAGGTTATCGAGGGCTCCAAGTCCCGTCTGCAGGTTTTCCGTGGCGTTGTGATCCGCCGCCAGAACTCCGGCATCCGCGAGACCTTCACCATCCGCAAGGTTTCCTTCGGCATCGGTGTGGAGCGTACCTTCCCGGTTCACTCCCCGAACATCGACCGCATCGACGTCCTGTCCCGCGGTAAGGTCCGCCGTGCGAAGCTGTACTATCTGCGCGAGCGTCGCGGCAAGGCAGCCCGCATCAAGGAGCGCATCTAGTACTTACCCCCTAAGTGCTATCAACCCAGTCACACTTTCGTGGCTGGGTTTTTTGCTGTTCGCCCCACTGGTATCCTCGTTCCTTGTGACTCATCGACAGGAACCCAACGACCCCAACGTGCCCAATGAGGCTGCCGCGCAGCCGGAGCAGGGGGCGTCACCAAAAAAGAAGAAGGAGAAGAAGACCTACCCTTGGTGGGTCGAGATGCCGATCATCATCCTGGTGACGATGCTGGTGCTGGGCGCTTTCAATAACTTTGTGGGTCGCATGTACCTGATTCCTTCCGAGTCGATGGAGCCGACGCTGCACGGCTGCGTGGGCTGTACACCCGACCGCATCTTCGTGAACAAGCTGGCCTACCGCGGCGACAAAATGCCGGACCCGGGCGATGTCGTCGTCTTCGTCGGAACTGAGTCTTGGAACGAGGAATACACTTCCCGCCGCAGCTCCAACGATGTGGTGCGCGGCCTGCAGAACCTTGGCGCCACCATCGGCATCGTCGCGCCGGACGAAAACACACTGGTCAAGCGCGTGATCGCCACCGGTGGGCAGACCGTGCAGTGCCAGGAAGGCGACCCGGGCATCATGGTCAACGGCAAGAAGGTCGACGATTCCTACACGATGGACCCACCGGCCAACCCGATCGACCCGACCACGGGCTCCAAGGAGTGCCAGGGCGACTACTTCGGCCCCGTTACCGTGCCGGACGACGCTGTCTGGGTGATGGGCGACAACCGCACCAACTCGCTGGATTCCCGCGCGCACATGGGCGACGAGCACCAGGGAACCATCCCTGTGGAGAACATCGTCGGCGAGGTCGAGTCCATCCTGCTGCCGTTCAGTCGCATCGGTGGCGTGGACCCCCTGCCCATCCAGGACTAGAGCCGCTAGAGTCGCTCAAGAGTTAAGTTGGAACGCGAGCTAGAGGCCGCGGGGCTGGGGCCTGTCGCGGGGGTGGACGAGGCTGGGCGCGGTGCGTGCTGCGGGCCCATCTCGATTGCGGCGTGCATCCTGCCCTCTGACCTGGACGGGGCCGGGCTGGACCGCCTGACCGACTCGAAGAAGCTCACGGAGAAGACCCGCGAGCGGCTGTATGACGTCATCCGCGACGTCGCCGTTTCCTACTCGATTATTCACATCAGCGCCGAAGACATCGACCGCTTCGGCATTCAGCACGCGAACGTCTCCGGCATGCGCCGCGCTGTGGCAGCTTTGGAGGTGCAGCCCGGATACGTGCTGACGGATGCGGTGAAGGTCCCCGGCCTGCCTATGCCGCACCTGCCCGTGGTGAAGGGCGACCAGATGGCCAAGTGCATCAGCGCGGCAAGTGTGCTGGCAAAGGTTTCCAGGGATCGAGTGTTGCGAACGCTCGACGAGGAGTTCCCGGGGTATGGTTTGGCTAGTCACAAGGGCTATGGCACCAAGGCGCACATGACTGCGGTGAGCCTACATGGTGGCACCCCTTATCACCGTTACAGTTACAAGAACGTGGCCGCTGCGCACCAGCAGTGGCTTAAAGGGAAGGATCGAGGGTAAGTCCGTGAGCGCTGAGGAACTAGACGACTACGAGGCAAACGTCGAGCTGTCGATGTACCGCGAGTACCGCGACGTGGTCAGCCAGTTTTCCTACGTTGTGGAGACCGAGCGCCGCTTTTACCTGGCCAACGCCGTCGAGTTGATCCCGCGCAACTCCGGCGGGGAGGTATACTACGAGGTTCGTATGTCCGATGCCTGGGTGTGGGACATGTACCGCCCCGCCCGCTTCGTCCGCTACGTGCGCGTAATCACCTACAAGGACGTAAACATCGAGGAGCTCGACAAGCCCGAGCTCCAACTGCCCGACTGACCTGCGACTTTCCTCTAATTCACAGCCCAGGGGTTATCCACAGCCCCCTGGGCTTTTGTTGTCTCTATTTCTTTTTATGACGCCACCCCACGGGGATGATGCCCCACACTTGTGAACCAGGTACCGGGCGTGAAGAACCGGTGCCGGATCACGGAAAAGGGGAGGGCGACTAGTGACGGCGGCGAACAAGCGAGCAGTGGGAAACCTGGGTGAGGATCTGGCGGCTGAGTATCTGCAGCGGGCGGGTTATGAGGTGCTGGACCGCAACTTCTATACCCGCTATGGGGAGCTGGACTTGGTGGCGCGGACGCCCGAGGACGACCTGGCTTTCATCGAGGTGAAGTATCGCACCTCGGACTCCGACGGGGGCGGAGTGGCGGCGGTGGGGTCGCGGAAGCTCAGGCGGATCCGCACGCTGGCCGGACTGTGGCTGGAGCAGAATCGCGAGGGGGTGCAGTTTTCCGGGGGACTGCGCGTGGACGTGATCGACGTCGGACCGGACGGCGTGCGCGAGCACGTCGAGGGGGTGTGGTGACCAATGGCCGTGGGGCATGCGCAGTCGATAGCGCTGGAGGGGACCCGACGGACGGTGATCACCGTCGAGTGCGACGTGAGCAGGGGGCTACCCGGAATATCAATCGTGGGTATGGGGGATACCGCGGTGGTGCAGGCGAAGGACCGCATCCGGTCGGCGTTGAAGAATTCCGGCGTGGGGTGGCCGGGGTCGCGGACCGTGATGAGCTTGTCGCCTGCCGGGTTGCCGAAGCAGGGGGCCGGTTATGACCTGGCGATGGTGTGCGCGATGCTCTCTGCGGTTGCTGACGATGCGCTAGCAGCGGGACGGCTAGCTCAGACGATTCTGGTGGGGGAGCTGGGGTTGGATGGGCAGATCCGCCCGGTGCAGGGAGTGTTCGCGCTGGTGCTGGCCGCGGCGATGGAGGGATTCTCCACTGTCGTGGTGCCCGTGGGAAACGAAAGCGAGGCAGCCGAGGCTGCGCAGACAGCAGCGAGCGATGGGGGTGTGAGCGTGCTGGTGGCCCAGAATCTGGGTACGGTTATCGACTGGCTGCGCGGAGGAGAGCTGCCGGAGGCGTGCCCGGGGGAGTATGCCCCGCCCCGGCAAGTGGGGGACCTGGCGGAAGTAGTGGGGCAGCCCGCTGCCCGCCGGGCGGTGGAGGTGGCCGCGGCCGGAGGGCACAACCTGATGCTGACGGGGCCGCCGGGAAGCGGCAAATCGATGCTGGCCGAACGTCTGCCGGGGATCCTGCCGCCCATGACCGATACCGAGCGGGTGGAGGCCGCGAGCGTGCACTCCCTGGCGGGAGTAAAGGGGAGCTTGCCGGAAGTGCTCGCGGGTCAGCGGCCGTTCATTGCGCCGCACCACAACGTGACCCCGGCGGCACTCATCGGCGGCGGGCGCGTGCCTGTCCCCGGGGCCGTGAGTCTGGCCCACCACGGTGTGCTGTTTGTCGACGAGGTCAGCGAGGCGCGCCGGGATAGCCTGGAGTGCCTGCGCGTGCCTTTGGAACAGCGCCGCGTGGAGCTCATGCGGGCGAACAGAATCTCCAGCTTTCCCGCCGACTTTCAGCTGGTGATGGCAGCCAACCCCTGTCCGTGTGGCGCGGAACTGCCGATTGACTGCATCTGCCCCTCCGGGGCGCGACTGCGGTATCAGGCGAAGCTATCCGGTCCGCTACGTGACCGAGTGGACGTGTTCGCCACCACCACGGGCAGGCCCCAGATTGAGGGGCTAAGCAGTCCTGGAGAGACCAGCTCCGCCGTGGCCGAACGGGTGGCCGAGGCCAGGGAGCGCGCCCGCCAGCGGTGGGGCACCGCCAGCAACGCATTAGTGTCCGGAAAAATTTTGCGGCAGGTAGGCGTGGATGAATCCGGCTCCGTTCTGCTGGAGGACATGCTGCGGACCGGCACCATCACGCAGCGGGGAGTGGACCGAACCATCCGTGTCGCCTGGACTCTCGCGGATCTCGACCGGGCGTCCGCCCCGCACCTGGGGCACATCAGCGATGCGGTGGAACTCTTCGGAGCAGACAGGGAATTGGTGGAGGTACAGCGATGACGACCCAGAAAAATTTTTTGGAATGGGTCTACGTGCGCCGAGTTATAGAAGCCTCGCGCATCGACGTGCTGGACATGCTCTGGCCAAACGGCTGGGAGCAGGCCGGTCCCGCAGAGGTGCAGGCTGTCGCGGACGCATTGGCACGCCGGGGCGGGGAGCTACCGGGCGCGTTGGCGGACTCGACGTCGCAGCGCTACGAGCAGGACCCTGCCCGCGACGCGGAGCTGGCCACCGCCCGTGGCTGGCGGCTGGTCACCCCGGAGGACGACGAGTGGCCCGCCGAGTTGACTGCTAGCTTCGTGCGGATGGGCGATTCGGGCGCGGATCACGATTCCTCCGTCCGCGGCCAGGCGGCCGCACCTTTCGCCCTGTGGGTGCGCGGGGACGTGCGCCTGGATGCGCTGGTGCGCCGCTCGATCACGGTCGTGGGCACCCGCGCCGCCACGCGCTACGGTGAGCAGGTCACCCAGTCCTTCGCCGGAGACCTGGCGGACGCGGGCTTTAGCTTGATCTCCGGGGGTGCGATCGGCATCGACGCCATCGCCCACCGCGCGGCCCTCGAATCCAAGATGCCCACCGTCGTGGTCATGGCCTGTGGCCTCGATGTTTCCTACCCCAAGGCGCATGGGAACCTGTTTGAGCAGATAGTCGCCGCCGGTGGAATGCTTATCAGCGAGTATCCGCCGGGCACCCCGCCGGCCCGCCATCGCTTCCTCACCCGTAACCGCCTGGCCGCGGCTCTCGGGCAGGCGACCCTGGTGGTCGAGGCGCCGCTGCGCAGTGGGGCGATCAACACCCTGAACTGGGCCGAAGCGTTGGTGAAGCCTACCTTTGCCGTCCCCGGCCCCGTCACCTCCCACGCTTCCCTCGGATGCCTCGATCGCATCCGCACCAACCGCGCCACGGTGGCCGTCAGCGCCCGTGACCTGATCGAGGAGCTCACCCCTCTCGGCGAGCAGATGGCGTTGGGGCTAGGCCAGGAGGATCGTTCGTTCCTGCCTAGCTGGGAGCACCTCGCCATTATTGACGCCGCAGCCTTGCCGAGCGGCAAAGGTCCCGAAGGCAGACTGCCGCAGCTGGTGGAGGCCACCGGTTTGCCCGCCCGCACGGTGATCCGCTGCCTACGCGACCTGGAGGCAATGGGCAGGCTCCGGAGGGAGGCGGACCGCTGGATTAGGGTCGAGTGACCGGCTAGATTGGTCACATGAGTAACTCCCGTCCCTCTGGTACTGCAGCACCGCTGTGGTCTGCGCTGGACGACTACGAGCAGCACCTGCGCCACGTCGTCGGACGCAGCGAGAACACAATCCGCGCCTACCGACGGGACCTCGACAGCGCGCTGGAAGGCCTGGAGCGCATTGAGGAGTTCGACCTGGACCGCGCCCGCGACGTGCTGGGCTGGGCGGTGGATAACGGAGCCAGCCGGGCGAGCCTTTCCCGGCTGGCCTCCAGCATGCGGGGCTTCGGAGCCTTCCTTGCCCACCGCGGCTTCGTGCAGGCCAACCCGGTCGCCGCGCTGAAGGCTCCGAAGCCGCAGCGCACGCTGCCGCGCGTACTGCGCGCCGACCAAGCTTCCGACATGCTCAACGGCTTGCAGCCCGAGGAGGGCTCCACCACGCCCAGTACCATCCGCGACTGGGCCATGGTCGAGCTGTTGTATGCCACTGGCATCCGCGTCTCCGAGCTGACGGGCTGCGACGTAGACGACGTGGATTTTTCCAACCGCCTCCTCCGCGTGACAGGCAAGGGCAACAAGACTCGCGTGGTTCCCTTCGGAGCCACCGTGGTGACGGCCCTGGAGAAATGGCTCGAGGTGCGCGGCGACATGGCCATGGGAACCCCGGCTCTTTTCGTGGGCGTGCGCGGTAGGCGCATTGACCCCCGCCAGGTGCGCACCGTGGTGAACCGCGTGACCCAGGCCGGCCCCGGCCCGCGCCTGTCTCCCCACGGGCTGCGGCACTCCGCGGCCACGGCAATCCTGGAGGGCGGCGCGGACCTCCGCGTGGTGCAGGAGCTTCTCGGCCACTCGAATATGTCCACCACGCAAATCTATACCCACGTCGGCACCGAGCGTCTGAAGGCCGTCTTTAATCAGGCGCATCCCAGAGCCTGACCCGCACGGAACCGAGAAGCGTCATCGGGTCGATGTACACCCGCCCCTTGCCTTCGAAGCGCGCGCCCCAGGACAGCCCTGGCGATTTCCGGGCATGCTCAGGCAAGTTGGCGACATCCGCCAGCACGCCGATGACCTCGCCCCGGCGCACCTTTTGACCGGCGCGCACGCGCGCCACGACGGGCTCATAAGTGGTGCGTATCCCATCTGCGTGGCTGATGGAGACCACCGGCGTGCCGGCGACCACACCAGCGAAAGCAACGGTGCCACCCCGGCTGGCTACGATCACTTGGCCGGGAGATGCCTGCAGATCCACACCACGGTGTCCCGGTTCCCACACAGCATCCGGAATGTCCGCAGCGCGGATCACCTGTGCACCCCTCGCAGTCGGCAGCCTATGGGAGCGGACTATGCGGGACGCTGCGGGTTGGGGAGCGTCAGATTGAGGAGTGGCGGGCTCGGAAGCGGCAAGCGGCAAGGGGACAGGCGGGGCGCCAACCCAGAGGAAAGCCAGCGCAAGCATTAAGGATACGGTGCGGTTTAGCCGTGGGATCATGGCTAAAGATGATGCGTGGGGGCGTCACCAAAAAGAAATGGCAAATCGGCGAGGCTGTGGATAACTAAAAGTTGTCCACAGAAACGGCACAACGCGCGGAAGTTGGACTTGTTTAGGCAGCGTGAATGGGGGTAGGGTAGCAGGCGCAGTATGCCCGGATTCGTCTGCCGCAATTTCCTGATGCGCACGATGTCAGGGAAGTGCACTCGGTTTCGCGAAGACCGAGAGGCGAAGTAAGGCGACTGACTACGCGTAGATATTCGCACCCCACCTAATGGCTCACCAGCACGGTCCCGCTAGAAGAAGCGGGCGAACATGGCGAGCCACAGCTACACCGGGGATTATCTGCCAGGATGGTGCATAAGCCACGCACGTAGAGTGAGTGTCGAGTGCATCGTGAGGAAAACCGTCAAACCCTAAACTTTGAAAGCGAGGAAGGGGCGGCGCCGACCACACGGCCGGCTAGAAGAAATACGCCCCTGTAACACCATGGCTGTTGTTACTATGCGCGAGCTGCTGGACGCTGGTGTCCACTTCGGTCACCAGACCCGTCGTTGGAACCCGAAGATGAAGCGCTTCATCTTCACCGACCGCAACGGCATCTACATCATCGACCTGCAGCAGACCCTGACCTACATCGACGAGGCATACGAGTTCGTCAAGGAGACCGTCGCACACGGCGGCAACATCCTGTACGTCGGCACCAAGAAGCAGGCTCAGGAAGCAGTTGCCAACGAGGCAGAGCGCGTGGGCATGCCCTACGTCAACCACCGCTGGCTCGGCGGCATGCTGACTAACTTCCAAACCGTTGCTAAGCGTCTGCACCGCCTCAAGGAGCTGCAGGCAATGGACGCAGCTGAGGACGGCTACAAGGGCCGCACCAAGAAGGAAGTTCTGATGCTGACACGCGAGCGCAACAAGCTGGAGCGCGTCCTCGGCGGCATCGCAGACATGACCAAGACCCCGTCCGCTCTGTGGATCGTCGACACCAACAAGGAGCACATCGCTGTCTCCGAGGCACAGAAGCTGAACATCCCGGTTGTCGCAATCCTGGACACCAACTGCGACCCGGACGTTGTCGACTACCCGATCCCGGGCAACGACGACGCTATCCGCTCCGCAAACCTGCTGACTAGCATCATCTCCTCCGCAGTCGAGGCTGGCCGCCAGGCCCGTGCCGAGCGCCAGGAGGCTGCAGCCAAGGAAGCTGCCGGCGACGCTGACAAGGCACCGGCTGAGGCTGAGAAGACCGAGGCAAAGGCCGAGGACAAGACCGAGGCATAAGCTGCTTTAGTGCTAGCGACATAGCGCCCACCCCCGTATGGGACACAGTTTAAGACCCGTGTCCGACGGGCGTGGGCGTTACTTGTAACCTAGGCTGGAAAACAGGACTGAATTTAGAAACTGTTATTTCAGCCACGATGAACACTTCCACCAGAAGGAGGATCGCCCCACATGGCGAACTACACCGCTGCAGACGTTAAGAAGCTCCGCGAGATCACCGGCGCCGGCATGATGGACTGCAAGAAGGCCCTGGAAGAAGCCGCAGGCGACTTCGACAAGGCCATTGAGATCCTGCGCATCAAGGGCGCTAAGGACGTGGGCAAGCGCGCAGAACGCTCCGCCTCCGAGGGCCTGATCGCCGTTTCCGGCAACACCATGATCGAGGTCAACGCTGAGACCGACTTCGTGGCCAAGAACTCCGAATTCATCGAGTTCGCCGACAAGGTCGCAGCCGCTGCGGCCGAGGTCAAGGCTAACTCCCGCGAGGAGCTCGAGGCCGTTGAGGTTGATGGCCAGAAGGCTGTCGACGCTCTGCAGCAGCTGTCCGCAAAGATCGGCGAGAAGCTGGAGCTGAAGCGCGCCACCACCATCGAGGGCGACAAGGTTGCTGTCTACATGCACCACCGCTCCGCTGACCTGCCGCCGGCAGTTGGCGTGCTGGTTGCCTACGAGGGTGACGACGAGGGCGCAGCCAAGGCCGCCGCTATGCAGGTTGCCGCTCTGAAGGCTAAGTACCTGAGCAGCGACGAGGTCCCGGCTGAGACCGTCGCTAAGGAGCGCGAGATCGCCGAGGCTACCGCCCGCGAAGAGGGCAAGCCGGAGAAGGCTCTGCCGAACATCATCGAGGGCCGCCTGAAGGGCTACTTCAAGGACGTTTGCCTGCTGGACCAGCCGTCCGTCACCGAGTCCAAGAAGTCTGTAAAGCAGGTTATGGACGAGGCAGGCGTAACCCTGAAGGGCTTCAAGCGCTTCGAGGTTGGCCAGGCATAGCCACCTATCGCCAGGCATGAAGCCTCGCATTTCAAGGCCTCGGCCCGAAAGGGTGCCGAGGCCTTTTCCTATGTCTTGGGTGGGGTAGTATGGCCAGCAGTGCAAAACACGTCGACAAAGGAGATTCCCCGGTGACTACAGCCGAAAACCGCGAAGGCTACAAGCGCGTCATGTTGAAGCTGGGGGGTGAGATGTTCGGCGGCGGCAAGGTCGGCATCGATCCCGACGTCGTACAGAACGTGGCACGACAGATCGCGGAGGTTTCCAAGTCCGGCGTGGAAGTCGCCGTAGTCATCGGCGGCGGCAACTTCTTCCGCGGCGCAGAGCTGCAGCAGCGCGGCCTGGACCGTTCCCGCTCCGACTACATGGGCATGCTCGGCACGGTCATGAACTGCCTGGCCCTGCAAGACTTCCTGGAGCAGGAGGGCGTGGACTGCCGCGTGCAGACCGCCATCCAAATGACGCAGGTCGCAGAGCCCTACCTGCCGCTGCGCGCCTCCCGCCACCTGGAGAAGGGGCGTGTCGTTATCTTCGGCGCGGGCATGGGCATGCCGTACTTCTCCACCGACACCACCGCCGCCCAGCGCGCCCTGGAGATCGGCTGCGAGGTGCTACTGATGGCCAAGGCCGTCGACGGCGTGTACAGCGACGATCCGCGCACCAACCCGGATGCGGAGCTCTTTCACGAGATCACCCCGTGGGAGGTCATCGAGAAGGGGCTCAAGGTTGCCGACGCCACCGCGTTCTCCCTATGCATGGACAACAAGATGCCGATCCTGGTGTTCAACCTGCTCACCGAGGGCAATATCGCCCGTGCGATCAACGGCGAGCGCATCGGCACCCTGGTCGATGGCAACGTCGGTGCCCGCTAAAGAGCCAACATAACCTGATCCCTAAACCCATATCCACACCTTAAGCTGGTAAATTTCTAATCATGATTGACGATATTCTGCTTGAGTCCGAAGAGCGCATGACTAGCTCCGTGGAGTACGCCCGCGAGGATCTGACGACCATCCGCACCGGTCGCGCCAACCCCTCCATGTTCAACGGCGTTGTCGCCGAGTATTACGGCGTTCCCACTCCGATTACCCAGATGGCCACCATCAGTGTTCCGGAGCCCCGCATGCTGCTGATCAAGCCTTACGAGCAGTCCACCATGGATGCGATCGAGAACGCTATCCGCAACTCCGACCTGGGCGTCAACCCCACCAACGACGGCCAGGTACTGCGCGTAACGATCCCGCAGCTCACCGAGGAGCGCCGCAAGGAAATGGTCAAGATGGCCAAGTCCAAGGGCGAGGACGCGAAGATCGCCATCCGCAACATCCGCCGCAAGGGCATGGAGCAGCTGGGCAAGATCCAGAAGGACGGCGAGGCCGGCGAGGACGAGGTTCGCGCGGCCGAAAAGGACTTGGAGAAGATCACCCACAACTACGTCGAGCAGGTTGATTCCCTGGTCGAGGCCAAGGAGAAGGAACTGCTCGAGGTTTAACTCGAGCGCCTGCCAGCCCCCGCGCACGAAAGGCCGATTTCCCATCGTTGCTCGCCCGAAACCCAAGAATGGTCCCGGCCGGGATCTGAAACAGGCCATCGCTGTCGGCGTATTTCTGGGCGCCATCGCCATTGCGGGGCTCTTTACACCGTTCGCATGGTATCCGCTGGTGGCCTTGGCCTTGTCGCTGGCGGTTTATGAAGTCTGGCGCCGGCTCTACGAGGGCGGCTATGTGCTGAACCTGCCCGTCCTCTTTTTAGGCGCGCAGGTGATCGTGTGGCTCTCGTGGCCCTTCGGGCCGACGGGCGCGCTGGCGGGCTTCGTCATCAGCGTGTTGCTGCTGATGGTGACGCGCCTATTCCACCATGGGCGCTCCTCGCCACCGCATAACTATCTTCGGGATACGGCGGTCGGCGTCTTTGTGCTGACGTGGATCCCCCTGTTCGGCAGCTTCGCAGCCATGCTGTCGCGCATGGAGCGCGATCACATCGACGGCTGGGCCTTCATCGTCACGTTCATGCTGTGTGTTGTGGGCTCCGACGTGGGCGGTTACATCGCCGGCGTCCTTTTCGGCACGCACCCGATGGCGCCCGCGGTCAGCCCCAAGAAGTCCTGGGAGGGCTTCGTCGGCTCGCTGATCCTATCCACCGCCATTGGCGTGGCCTGCGTGACGTTGCTGCTTTCCGGCCCGTTCTGGGTCGGACTGCTGCTGGGCCCCGGCCTGGCCTGCTGCGCCACCCTCGGCGACCTGGTGGAGTCGCAGTTCAAGCGCGACCTCGGGATCAAGGACATGTCGGGCATGCTGCCGGGGCACGGCGGCCTGATGGATCGCCTGGACGGCATGTTGCCTTCGGCGATGATCACCTGGGTTGTGCTGAATATGCTCAGCGGCGTGTAGCTATTCCGTAACCTGCTTGCGCAGTTGCACGATGCGCACGCCGCCGACCAGCGCCATGATCAGCGCACCGACAATCGCGGCGATCAGCATGCCCACACCGATCGGGAAGGTCATCGTCCAGCCCAGCAGCTGCAGCTCGGCGGATTCCTGGTTCTGCAGGATAAACACTAGCAACAGGATCAGCAGCAGCACGCCGACGATAAGCGCCACCCACGTCGTTCCCGCCAGGGTCTTCTTCACCTCGCGGTGCTCGCTGTTCTTTTTTGGTGACGCCGGATTCTGCGCCGAGGTTCCAGCTGGAGGCTTAGTGTGCGTTGTCGGCGGGTGCGAAGGAATGTTAGCCGGTTGCTTGTTGGTCGGCTGCGGTATGGACTTCCGGTTGTTGTCGCTCATACCTACCATTCAACGGCATAACCTGGTGGGGTTCAGATTTTCGCAATGTGAGGGTTACCCCCGTTACGTGCAATAATGGGCGCATCATGGCTACACCAGTAAAACTTCAGTTCGCAGCACCCAAAAGGGGGATGCCGCCAGTGCACATGGCGGATCTCGATGAGGAGACGCTCAAGGAGCGGGTGCAGGAGCTCGGCCTGCCGAAGTTCCGGGCGGATCAGATTCGACGTCAATACTACGGCCGCCTGCAGGGCGACCCGATGGTGATGACCGACCTGCCCGAGCCCAAGCGCGCGTCGGTAAAGGATGCTCTTTTCCCCGAGCTGATGCACCCCATGCGTAACATGGAGGCCGACGACGGCGAGACGCGCAAAACGCTGTGGCGCCTGCACGACGGCACGATGCTGGAAAGCGTGCTGATGCGTTACCCGGGGCGCGCCACGCTGTGCATTTCCTCCCAGGCGGGTTGCGGCATGGCTTGTCCATTCTGCGCGACAGGCCAGGGCGGCCTGGATCGCAACCTCTCCGTGGGCGAGATGGTGGAGCAGGCTCGCGCGGCGGCTAGCACGATGCAGGAGGAGGGTGGTCGCCTGTCCAACATCGTGTTCATGGGAATGGGGGAGCCACTGGCCAACTACAAGCGCGTGGTGGACACCATCCGCAAGGTGTCCGCACCAGCGCCGGATGGCTTCGGCATTTCCCAGCGCAACATCACCGTGTCGACGGTCGGGCTGGCCCCGGCGATCCGCAAGCTGGCGGACGAGGAGATGAAGGTTCGCCTGGCCGTCTCCCTACACACCCCGGACGACGAGTTGCGCGACGAGCTCGTCCCGGTGAACAACCGCTGGTCGGTGGAGGAGGTGCTGGACGCCGCGCGCTACTACGCGGATACCTCCGGCCGTCGCGTCTCCATTGAGTACGCACTGATCCGCGACATGAACGACCAGCCGTGGCGCGCGGACCTGCTGGGGAAGAAGCTACGTGGAGCGCTGGGCACGAAGGTGCACGTCAACCTGATTCCGCTGAACCCCACGCCCGGCTCCAAGTGGGATGCCTCCCCGAAGGACCGGCAGGACGAGTTCGTCCGCCGTGTGGAAGCCCAGGGCGTGCCCTGTACCGTGCGAGACACGAAGGGCCAGGAGATCGCCGCGGCCTGTGGCCAGCTGGCGGCAGAAGAGCGATAAAAAAACTGCGCAGGCTTTAAAGCAGCCTGCGCAGTAAAAATTTTTTGGGGGCTAAAAACTAGCGGATCAGAGCTAGCGATTCAGCGTAGCCGGGTCGATGTTCTGGCTGCGCAGCTCATCGTCGCTCAGGTCGGCGTAAGCACCCGTCAGGTTCAGCTGGTCAGCGGACCAGACCGGCTCCACATGGTCCTCGGGCTTGTTGCGAGCGGTAACGGTCGTGCGCTGCTTGAAGGTCGGGCGGGCCACCCACAGGCCAACGCCGAGGAAGACCACGACTGCCAACACGATCAGCCAGATGTTCTCAACGTTGCCCTTGTGGTTGCCGAAAAGCATGCCCAGCAAGAACAGGCCGCCGATGACACCGGCGGTAATGATTCCGCGACGCGGAAGCTCGCTCCAGCCCCAAGCCGCAGACGGAACGTCCGCGGTGGATACGCCGTTGTAAACTTCAGCTTCCTTAGAGTGTTGCGCCACCGTTTCCTCCTGAAAGTCAAAAAAATTCTATCCCCGCTATTTTGACACATCGGGACAAGAATGTCCCTATCCGTGCGCAGGCGTGGCCAGGAAAGTACCCAATTTAGGTGGGGAGACGGGGCGCCATAAAGAAAAGAAATAGAATGGACCGCGTGAAAACGCGAGTAGTAGTACTAGGCAGCACCGGATCCATCGGCACCCAAGCGCTGGAGGTGATGGCGGATAACCCAGAGCGCTTCGAGCTGGTTGGCATTTCCGCGCACGGCTCCAAGCCGGACGTGCTGGCGCAGCAGGCCCGCGACTTTGGACTGGATCTTGCGCGCGTGGCGGTGGCCTCCGAGCACACGGCGGAGTGGCTGGACGGGGAGTTCGGCGCCCACTGCATCCGTGGCAAAGATTCCGCCCGTGAGCTGGTCGAGGCCATAGGGCCGGAACTGGGGGAGGGCGACGTTATCTTGAATGCCCTAGTCGGCTCTCTGGGGCTCGACGCGACCCTGGCCACCTTGGGTACTAAGGCGAAGCTGGCGCTGGCGAACAAGGAATCCCTCGTCGCAGGCGGCCAGCTGGTGCTGAGGGCGGCGGACGAGGGGCAGCTGATCCCCGTGGATTCCGAACACTCCGCTATGGCGCAGTGCCTGCGTTCCGGGCGGGTGGACGAGGTGGACTCGCTGGTGCTCACCGCCTCGGGCGGCCCTTTCCGCGGCTACACGCGCGCTCAGCTGGAGGACGTAACCCCGCTGCAGGCCGCCAACCATCCAACTTGGTCGATGGGGCAGATGAACACCCTTAACTCCGCGACGATGGTCAACAAGGGGCTGGAACTGATTGAGGCCAGCCTGCTGTTCGGCATCCCCGCCGAGAAGATCGATGTGACGGTTCACCCGCAGTCGATCGTCCACTCCATGGTCACCTTCATTGACGGGGCGACGATCGCCCAGGCCTCCCCGCCGTCGATGAAACTGCCGATTTCCCTGGCCCTGGGCTGGCCCGACCGGATCGCGGACGCACAGCCCAAGCTGGACTTTTCCCAAGCAACCGACTGGCACTTCGAACCGCTGGACGACGAGGTCTTCCCGGCCGTTATCCTGGCACGCCAGGCGGTCACTGCCGGGGGAACGATGCCCGCGGTTTATAATGCTGCGAATGAGGAAGCGGCTGTCGAGTTCCTCAACGGCAGGCTCAGCTTCCCCCGCATTGTGGACACGATTGCGGCAACCATGGAGGCTTGCCAGCACTTGTCTGCCGAACCCAACGATCTGGAAGATGTCCTGGCTGCGGAGCGCGAAGCCCGAGCCAAGGCGCACGAAAGGATGGCCACGTGGCTTTTGGACTAGGGGTCCTTCTCTTCGCCCTAGGCATCGCTCTATCCATCGCCCTGCACGAGGCGGGGCACCTGATTGCCGCCCGCATGTCCGGCATGCGCGTGCGGCGCTACTTCATCGGCTTCGGCCCGACGATCTTTAGCTTCCGCAAAGGCCACACCGAATACGGCCTGAAGGGAGTACCTCTCGGTGGTTTCTGCGACATCGCGGGCATGACGAAGCTGGACGAGATGACCGACGAAGAGCGCCCGTATGCCATGTACGACAAGCCGGCGTATCGGCGCATCTTCGTCATGCTCGGCGGCATCATCATGAACATCCTGCTGGCGCTCGGCATCCTCTACGGGGTGGCGCTGGCCTGGGGGCTGCCGGACCGCAACGTGGTCTTTACTCCCACCGTCGAATCCACCCAGTGTGCACCGGCGAAGCAAAATTCGGATGGCACTCTGCAAGAGTGTTCGGGAGACGGTCCCGCGGCGGAATCTGGCGTCCAAACCGGCGATACCTTCCTCTCCGTAAACGGCGAAGAGACAGAAGACTTCCGGGAGTTCACCAAGGCCATCGCCACCGAGGCCGAGCGCGCCGCCGACGACGGTAAGCAGGTCGGCGACCGCATCACGGTCCCGGCAGTCGTCGA
The DNA here is from genome assembly GCF_022345965.1 of Corynebacterium sp. ACRQK. Classification (GTDB taxonomy): domain Bacteria; phylum Actinomycetota; class Actinomycetes; order Mycobacteriales; family Mycobacteriaceae; genus Corynebacterium. The sequence goes on along the minus strand of NZ_JAKRMU010000001.1, from coordinate 318,289 downwards.
CCGCAACGGACGGCACAAGAACCTCGACCTACAGATTGAACTGGTCGAGCGCATGAACTCCGCCGGCAACACCATGACCTCCGGCGCCGTCGGCATCCGCGCCAAGCGCCCGGAGCTCGTGATCAACCAGTACAACCCCGCCAGCGCGGTGGGCGGCACGCTGTCCTTTACCGGCGGCATGGTCAACGACACCTTCCACGGCCTGATAGCCCTGCCGCAGCGCGTGCCGGGCGTGGTCGAGTCCATCTTCGGCGGCAACCGCGAGGACGATTCCCCGATGAGCGTGGTCGGCGCCTCCCGCGTCGGCGGCGAGCTGGTGCAGTACCAGCAGTGGATGAGCTTCCTCATGACCTTGGCGAGCCTGAACCTCTTCCTGGCCGCCTTCAACCTGGTGCCGCTGCCACCGCTGGACGGCGGGCACATCGCTGTGGTGATTTACGAAAAGATCCGCGACTTCTTCCGCCGCCTGCGCGGCAAGCAGCCCGGCGGACCGGCCGACTATACGAAACTGATGCCGCTGACGTATGCGGCCACGGCGGTGCTGCTGGTGTTTGGCATTATCGTGATCGTCGCCGATGTGGTTAACCCGATCCGTATTTTCTAGTTAATTGACGCCCGCCTCTGCACCCGCCGATGGGCGCGTAGAATTGGTGAGAGTTTCAACGGCATTCACGACTGAAAGGTTGTCTTCGTACATGTCTGGTATTTCCCTGGGTATCCCCGACGGTCCGCCTCCGGTTCTGGCCCCGCGGCGCAAGACTCGCCAACTTATGGTCGGCGGGGTAGGAGTCGGCAGCGACCACCCGATCTCGGTGCAGTCGATGACCACCACGAAGACGCACGACGTTAATGCGACGCTACAGCAGATCGCCCAGCTGACCGCCTCCGGCTGCGACATCGTCCGCGTGGCTTGCCCGAAGACGGTGGATGCCGAGGCTCTGCCCGCGATTGCCGCGAAGTCCCCGATCCCGGTGATCGCGGACATTCACTTCCAGCCGAAGTACATCTTCAGCGCTATCGACGCAGGTTGTGCGGCGGTGCGCGTGAACCCCGGCAACATCAAGGAGTTCGACGGCCGAGTCAAGGAGGTTGCGAAGGCCGCCGGGGATGCGGGCATTCCGATCCGTATTGGCGTCAACGCCGGTTCGCTGGACAAGCGCATCATGGAGAAGTACGGGAAGGCCACGCCCGAGGCGCTGGTCGAATCCGCGCTGTGGGAAGCCAGCCTATTTGAGGAGCACGGCTACGGCGACATCGCCATCTCCGTGAAGCACAACGACCCGGTCGTGATGGTGGAGGCCTACCGCCAGCTCGCCGCCCAGTCGGATTACCCGCTGCACCTGGGTGTCACGGAGGCCGGCCCGGCCTTCCAGGGCACCATCAAGTCCTCTGTGGCTTTCGGAGCCCTGCTGGCCGAGGGCATCGGCGACACGATCCGTGTGTCCCTGTCCGCGGACCCGGTGGAGGAGATCAAGGTCGGCGACCAGATCCTGCAGTCACTGAACCTGCGCCCCCGTAAGCTCGAGATCGTGTCTTGCCCTTCCTGTGGTCGCGCGCAGGTGGATGTGTACAAGCTGGCCGACGAAGTCACCGCGGGTCTGGAGGGCATGGAGTTCCCACTGCGCGTGGCCGTCATGGGGTGTGTGGTGAATGGCCCAGGCGAAGCGCGTGATGCTGACCTGGGCGTGGCCTCCGGCAACGGCAAGGGCCAGATTTTCGTCAAGGGCGAGGTCATCAAGACCGTGCCGGAGGATCAGATTGTGGAAACCCTCATCGAGGAAGCTATGCGCATCGCCGAGGAGGAGGGCCTGGAGGCCGTCGAGGGCCAGAAGGCCGAGGTGCGGGTGACTAAGTAGTCGCCAGCTCTGCCTCGCTGGCCTTGCCGTCTACCAGCTCGATGCGGCGGTCCAGCGTGGCAAGTTGCTCCTGGTCGTGGGAGACGTACAGCACCGGTGTGTTGCGCTCGCGGGCCAGGTCCAAGATCAGTTCGGTGACGCGCTGTGCGTTGGCGGTATCCAGCGCCGCGGTCGGCTCGTCGACCAGCAGCAGTGCTGGATCGTTCATCAGGGCACGAGCCAGGTTCACGCGCGCCTGCTGGCCGCCGGAGAGCTCGGAAACCTTCGCATTCTCTCGCCCTTCCAGGCTCACTTCCTTGAGTAGGTGCTCGGCCTTTTCTTCTTGTTGACGCCACGTCTTGCCGCTGATGCCGAATGGCTTATCCAGGCGGCTCATCACCATGAGCTGTTCCTTGGCCGTCAGTGCCGGCAGCAGGTTCGGCTGTTGGAACACAATCCCCAGGTGACGGCGGCGGATCTCCGCGGCCTGGCGGCCGGAGACGGTACCGAGCTCTAGGGCGTCCGCGCCGTGCAGGGTGGCGGAGCCGGAGGTGGCGGTCTCCAGGCAGCCGATGATGGACAGCAGGGTGGACTTACCGGAACCTGAGGGGCCGGTGATGCCTACGACCTCGCCAGGATCCACGTCGAAGGTGACGTCCGTCAGCAGGTTGCGCTTGGTGGTTCCGTCGGTGATCTCGAGGGAGATGTTCTTTACTTCGAGTGCTGGGAAGATCATGAGTTCATTGCCTTTCGCGGATCGACCTTCATTACGGGGATGATGGACAGGCCGGCGCCGAGCAGGCCTGCTGCCAGCAGGATGGCGGCCGGGACGAGGGTGGTGTTGGCGGTGACGTCCATGGGGATTCCTTCCATGAACCCGCCGACGCCGACGGTGAGGAGGGTGCCTGCGGCGATGCCTACGAAGAGCACGACCAGCGCCTGGCCGACCGCGTCGCTTAGGATGCTGGAGCGCGTGCCGCCGAGCGCCACAGTGATCGCCACGCCGCGCAGGCGCTGCATCGTCCATACGGTGAAGAACGCACCCAGCACCAGGGCGGAGATCATGTAGAGCAGCACGATCATGAGGCTCAGGGAAGACTGCTCGCCTTTGTAGGATGCACTGGCTTCCAGTGCATCCTTGCCCTTCAGCATGACCGCGCCGTCGACCGGTTCTGCATCCTCGGCGACGACACCGAAGGCGGAGGCTCCGGGCAGGTTCTCCACCTCGGCGGTGCTCATCCAGTGGATGGGCTGGTGCTCGAGGTAGAGGTCCTCGCTGGGCTTGTCGCCTTCGTAGGACATCGCGATGAAAGCCTGACCCTCCGCATCCTTCGAGCGGGCCATCGTGACGACCTCTCCGCCACGGCTCTCAACCTCGCTGACTTGGGCGTCAGTAAGAGAACCAGTACTCAAGTTCACAGTGCCGCCGGAATCGTTCAGCACGAGTTGGCAATCGTTGCCGACCTTGTGCTCCAAGGCGGAGGCGGACTGATAGCTCAGGCCTGCCGACATGGAGCTCAGGAGCGTGACCATTGCGGTGATGAGCAGGACGGTCGTGATGATCAGCGCCGTCTTGCCACGGGATACGCGCAGCTCGCGGATCCCCTGAAACATGAATCCCCGAACCGGGGTTAACGACCTATTACTTAGCATGGTTCCTATTCTTCGCGCGTTATAGAAGGAACACATCGGGCTAAGGAGTAGTCTTTGCCTCATACTTTTGGCGGAGGCGGATAGCACCTTTCGGCCACTAGACTTGGTGGCGATCATGATACAAAAAGCCAAGTCAAACAAAGTCGTTGCACTGAACCGTGCCTGGGCTTACCTGGGTATGGGGCTCCACCTGCTGATGGCCCTGCTGATGGCCGTGGTCATCATCAGGGACGGCTGGTCGTGGAACGCGGTGGCCTTGTGCTTCATCTACGTTATGGGCCTGTGGCTGCGCCCCACCTGGCTGTGGCTGACGTTGGTCATCGCCACCTGGGCGTGCCTGCTGCTGGTGGCTCCGAGCGCCGTTTTCATGGCATTCGCGCTGTTCTTCCTATGCGTCGGCGTACTGCCACTGTGGCCGGCGATCGTGTGCAACGCAGTGGTGACCACCCTGTCGGTCTATCAGGGTGGCGAGGCACTGGGGCCGATCGTCGCCGCAGTGGTCGCCACCGTCGTCGGCGTGGGGTTCAAGGAACTGCGCGACGAAGCCAGCGCCCGCGAGGCAGCCAGCCGTCACGCAGGCGAAATGGGCGAGCGCACGCGCCTGGCCGGGGAGATCCACGACACTATCGCGCAGGGTCTAAGCTCCATTCACATGATTCTGCAGGCTGTAGAGAAGCGGGTGGAGGACCCGGAGGTGTTGGAGGACCTGCGTCTTGCCCGTACCACCGCCGAGGACAACCTGGCCGAAACCCGGCGCATCATCGCCGCACTGCAACCCGGCCCGCTGGTCGGCGGCGACCTGCCAATAGCCCTGGCGCGCGTGAGCTCCGGTACCCCACTGGGCGAGGCCTTGAGCTTCGAGGTCGAGGGTGAGCTCTATGACCTGGATGAGAAGGTGGAGCAGGAGCTCACCCGCATTGCGCAGTCCCTCGTCTCTAACGTGGTGAAGCACTCGGAGGCCACGCGCGCCCGGGTCACCCTGACTTACCAGAGCGACCTGCTCAGCCTCGATGTCGTGGACAACGGCCGGGGCATGGACGAAGAACTAGTCAGCAAGATCGCCGCCGACAAGATGAGCCTGTCGCCGGTCGGCCTGGCGGGCGTGCGGCGCCGCGCCAACCTGATCGGCGCGACCATGCACGTGGAAAGCTCGCCGGGCGCCGGCTGTGGTGTATCCATCCAGGTGCCGATTCGTTAGGAGTTTAGACAGTGCCAGACCAGCTACGTGTCCTGATCTGCGACGATCACCCCGTGGTGCGCGCCGGGATCGAGGCGATGCTGCGCGGAACGGGCGACGTGGAGATCGTGGCCTCTGTCGGCGACCCCGACCGCGCCGTCACCATCTGCGCTGAGGAACAGCCCGACGTGGTGCTTATGGATCTGCGCTTCGGAGAAAGCCCCAGCAGCGAGGGCGCAGAGTCCGGGGGAGTGCGTGCCACCCGCGCGATCCGCAAGCGCAAGCCCGCCCCGCAGGTGCTGATATTGACGAACTATTCCACCGACAGCGATGTCCTCGGCGCCATCTCCGCCGGCGCGGTGGGCTACCTCCTCAAAGATTGCGCCCCCGACGAGTTGGCCGAGGGCATCCGCCAGGCCGCTCGCGGGCAGACGGTGATGAACAAGAACATCATGGGCAAGCTCCGCGGCCGGCTGGCCAACCCTTTCGAGTCACTAACCAACCGCGAGCAGGAGGTGCTCACCCTCGCCAGTCAGGGCAAGTCCAACCGGGCGATCGCAAAGGACCTCATCCTCACCGAGGCGACCGTGAAGTCCCACATGGCGCACGTTTTCTCCAAGCTCAATGTGAGAAACAGAACAGCTGCCGTCGCCGTGGCGAGGGAACGCGGAATCATCGATTAACCCTGTTATTCTCTGTGCCTATGCGCACCACCTCTTGGACCCCTCGCCGGAGCATCACCGCGGCCGTCACGACGGCTGGCCTAGTGCTGGGCGCTGCGGCTTGTACGCCGAAACCCGATGTTGCTGATGACGCCGCCCAGGCCTTCCTCGCCGCCCTGTCCAATCCGGGCGAAGCCTCGCAGGCTGGAGGGGAGACCGATAACCCCGACAAGGCAACCCATGCCATCGCGAAGGCTTGGGAGTCTCTGCAGGCTGAGGGCCTGCAGACGGAGTTGAAGAACGTCAATACCCAGGACAACCAGGCCACCGCGCAGTATTCGATGCGCTGGGATCTGCCGGGCGGGCGCGAGTTTTCCTATGACTCCTCGATGAACCTCACCCGCACCGGCGACGACTGGTCCGTGCGCTGGCAGCCTGCGGTATTGCACCCGGAGCTGGGTGCCAACCAGCACCTGGAACTGCGCAGCGTTCCCGCCACTGTCGCCAACGTGGTGGGTTCTGACGGTGCGGTGCTGCTGGAGCCGGGTACCCAGTATCGCGTCCTCGTCGATCCGAATAAGGTTGCCAGCGTCCAGAGCGCCATGCAGCGCATCGCCGGCGAGCTGGATTCGCTGCGGGGAAGCGATAAATCTGTGCCCCGCATCGACCCGGTGGAGAAGGCCGAAGAGGCCGCTGATGTGGACGGGGAGTACTCCGTCCTGACCGTTAACCAGGGCCAGGGCAAGCGTCTGCAGGGCGCCCTCGGCAACGTCGAAGGAGTACGCCTCAACGAGGAGCCCGCCCTCGTGCGCCCTGACCCCTCCTTCGCTCCCGACATCATGGCGCGCGTCAGGGGTGTAGTGGAGAAGGATCTGCAGGGCGAGAGCGGCTGGAAGGTCGTCGCCGCCACCAGCGAGGGCAATGAGGTTGCCAAGGTCGGCGGCGAGGATCCGAAGTCTTCCCCGAGCGTCCACGTCTCTTTGTCGCGCAAGGTGCAGGAGGCCGCTCAGAAGGCCGTGGATACCCGCGCCGATTCCAAGGCGATGATGGTGGTTATGCGCCCATCGACTGGCGAGGTGCTCGCAGTCGCCCAGTCGGAGAAGGCCGACGAGGACGGCGACGTCGCCCTGATGGGCCAATACCCGCCGGGATCTACGTTCAAGATGCTCACCGCATACGCGGGCCTGCAGAAGCAGGGGCTCAGCCCAGATTCGATCGTCGGCTGCCCCGGCACCCAGGACATCGGCGGGCGCATCGTCACTAACTACAACAGCTTCTCGCTGGGCAACACCCCGCTGGAAAACGCCTTCGCTAAGTCGTGTAACACCACCTTCGCGGACATTTCGACCAAGCTGAAGCCGGGCGAACTGAAGGACATCTCAGCGCAGTTCGGCCTGGGCGCCGACTACGACATCGAGGGATTGGAGACCATCACCGGCTCCGTGCCCGAAGGCGAGAAGATGCTTGACCGCACCGAAGCTGGTTACGGCCAAGGCCTCGACCTCGCCAGCCCCTTCGGCATGGCTCTGGTTGCTTCAGCCGTGGCAGCCGGCAAGGCACCCACCCCGTACCTCATCGCTGGCGAGAACCACCACACGGAAGCCAAGAACGACGAGGCCAAGAAGGATGCCAAGAAGAAGCTGGATCCGAAGGCCATCGGGGAACTCCGCCACATGATGCGCGCCGTGGTCACCAACGGCTCCGGAAGTGGAGTCGCCGGCGCCGGCGAGGTCTATGCCAAGACCGGTGAGGCCGAGATCAACGAGGGGTCCCACAGCTGGCTCGCCGGATATCGCGGCGATCTGGCCTTTGCCACCCTCATTGTGTTGGGGGGCGGATCGGAGCACGCTACCTCCGTGACCGCCGACTTCTTCAAGAACCTGGATGGCCCGGAAGCGGAAGCGGAAGGGCGTCAAGAGTAAGATAGGGAGCCATGACTCGAGCACCTTTGACCCCCGGTAACCCCACGCCCATCCGCTCCGTCCCGGCCCACATCGAAAGGCCGGAGTACGCCTGGAAGGACAGCGTGCAGGAGAACGTGGGCGAGCCGTGGGTGCAGACTCCCGAGACCATCGAAAAGATGCGCGAGGCCAGCCGCATCGCCGCCGATGCTCTGCAGGCTGCAGGCGCTGCCGTTGCCCCCGGCGTGACTACCGATGAGGTCGACCGCGTGGCGCACGAGTACATGTGCGACCACGGCGCTTACCCCTCCACGCTTGGCTACCGGCACTTCCCGAAGTCCAGCTGTGTGAGCCTCAACGAGATCATCTGCCACGGCATCCCCGACAGCACCGTGATCCAGGACGGCGACATCGTCAACATCGACATCACCGCCTACAAGAACGGCGTGCACGGCGACACCAACGCAACCTTCCTAGCTGGTGACGTCTCCGAGGAGCACCGCCTGCTCGTCGAACGCACCGAAAAGGCAATGTGGCGCGGCATTAAGGCCGTGAAGCCCGGTCGGCAGATCAACGTCATCGGCCGCGTGATCGAAAGCTACGCCAAGCGCTTCGGCTACAACGTCGTGGAGGACTTCACCGGCCACGGCGTTGGTCCGACCTTCCACAACGGCCTTGTTGTGCTGCACTACGACCGCCCAACCATGTACACCGACCTGCTCGAGCCGGGCATGACCCTGACCATCGAGCCGATGATCAACCTCGGCGGCCTGGACTATGAAGTCTGGGACGACGACTGGACCGTCCAGACCAAGGATCGCCAGTGGACCGCGCAGTTCGAGCACACCCTAGTCGTCACCGAAGACGGCTACGAGGTTCTGACAATTCCCAGCGAGGGCTAGCTTGACCGGCTAACCTCCCAGAAGTATGGGAGACAAAACTACACCTCTGGGGCCCGGCCCTGCTCAACGTTCTGAACACCTGCGCCGCCTCGGCCCGTTCGGCGCCTTCGCCACGCGAGTGGGCGCCCGCGTGACCAAGAAGAAGAACCTCGGAGTGTTCGCCACCATCGGCCGCGCTCCGCGCCTATTTTTCTTCTGGCTGCTGTACGGCGGCTCGATGATGCCCTTCGGCTACCTCTCGCGCGTCGAAACCGAAATGATCATTCTGCGCGTCGCCTACCTGCGCGGAAGCGCCTACGAAGCCGACCAGCACCGTGCCCTCGCTGCAAAGGTTGGGGTCAAGGATATTGACGCCCTATTCCAGCCCGACCATGGCCGGTCCGGCCGCCACGGCACTCTGCTGGACGCAGCCGAGCAGCTCGTCCGCGACCGCGGGCTTTCCGACGACATGGCCCAGCGGCTGCGGGGGCTGCTGAGCGAGCGTGAGCAGGTTGCGTTCGTCATGCTGGTCACCAACTATGACGGTCTGGCCACGGCGCTGGACGTCATGGGGGTTCCAGTCGACGAGCCGCGCTAGGCAACCCTCCTGTGGGTTTTCGTGGTCGTAGCGCTGCACGTGATCCAACTGGCACTTGTGTGCAGGCACCGAGCATCCTGGGAAGCGGCACGTTCCATCGCGGCCTTCCACGCTGGCCCGCACCAGGGGTGTGGGGGAGTAGCCCTCGTTGCTCGCGGCTCCCGGAACTTGGACGTGCGTCACCCGCTTCATCCACGCCGGCGTGGCCAGCGAGCTGAGCCAGCCCCCTGCAGCCCAGATCTGTGAGTCCGGTTCGTCCACACTGCGGTACAGGTTTAGCGTCACCTCCGCCGTGGTCTGCCTGCGCACGAGCCTCATCAGCGCCTCGGCGCGGGAACAGGAACTGCTCTTGGAAACACTGTTGACCGCTTTGAGTATCTCGAGCCCCTCGAGCTTAGGTAGCGTCAAGAAGAAAACAGTGGTGGTATCGGGGCGATCGTCGATGTCGAGGCGCGCGGAAGAGCCTGCATCCGCATTCTTCGGTTCATCCGGTAGGGCCTGGGGATCGTGCTTGCGGATCACATTCTCGATGCGGCTGCGGATGGTTGCTCTGGCCAGCATGGCCTGGTTCGGGATGGTCGGGGAGATCGCCTTAAAAATTTTTTCCTCGAAGATTTCGGGGACGTCTGTTCTGACGGGGCTGAGGTATTCGGCCATGCATCGCAGCAGGTCAAGCGAGTAGGCGCCGGTACGGGCGAGCTCGAGGATGGTTGGGAAGCGGCGGAACATGTGGCCGATTTCTACCAGTGTTAGCGCGCGGTATTCCGTTAGGCCGAGGCGCACGGCTAGGCGGGTGGATACGTCGATGACGCACTCGTTCATCTCGGGCGTGCAGGCCACGGCGAGGTTTACGTGCCCGCGGTTTACTTCGCACGCGGCGGCGCTTAGTGGATCGTTTGGGTCGGTGATGCGCCAGCAGGGTGTGGTGGAATGCTCGAACATGGTCTTTCCCCTTATTGCCTGTTCGGAGGTGGTTTTGTGGTGTAGTCAAAAAATTTTCCTGGCTTGTGCTTGCAGTATACAAACCACCTCGGACACCCCCCTTGCATAGAAGCTAGAAAAATCGAACAACGGGCTAGCAGATTCTTTTGTATTGCTCATAGCGATACAGTTTGTGTTACTATCTGTAATACAGATTCTAAAGGAGGTTTTCGTCCCATGTATCTCATCGTGGAGCCCGACTCGCCTGTGCCGATCGCTCAACAGATCCACGGCGGAATCGTGGCGGGGATTATCTCCGGCGAACTGCAAGACGGACAACCCTTGCCTTCGGTGAGGCGGTTGGCGGTGGAATATGGCGTCAATCCCGCAACAGTGAAGAAGGCATACGACCAGCTACAAGAAGACGGGCTAGTGCTCACGGCGGCGCGATCGGGCACCGTGATTACGCGGCCTAAGCGGCCTAGTGCACAGCAGCGTGAACAGCTGCGCGAGGACCTCCGAGCCACGGTGTGGCGGGCGCTCGCGCAGGGTTTCAAGACTGATGACATTTGCGCGACGGTTGACGACCTCACTGTGAAGTGGGAATAGGAGAACCATCATGATTGCATTCGATCCATTCCTTGCAGGAGTGTTCTGCCTGACAGCGCTGCTTGTGGGGCTGATCCTGGTGTACACGCCGAAGCTGTCGTCGCCGGGCGTACGGTTGGGCGTGCGCGTGCCGGAGACACATTGGGGCGACGATGTTGTGCGGCGACAAGAGGGTACGTTCGTTAAACGCCAGGTTGCAGCGGCTGTGGTTTCTGCACTACTGGCGATACCAGCCGCTGTGGTGCCAGTGGTTGGCGCAATGCTGACCCTCGTACCGGTGGGCTTCTTTATGTGGAATCTCAACCAGGCCGGGCAGCCAATACGCGAGGCCAAGCAGCGGGAAGGCTGGTTCGACGACGTGCGCACGGTGGTGGCCGGGGAGATCACGCCGGCAGAGGACACATTCCCGCAACGTGCATGGGCCTTCACCTGGGCAGCGCTGGCTGTGCTCGCTGTCGCGGCCGGGTATGTGGCCGCGCGGTGGGGTGATATTCCGGAGCGCTTCGCCACTCACTTCGGCAGTGGCTTCGAACCGGATAGCTGGGATAACAAGTCTGTGGGTTCGGTGTTCTTCCCGACGTTCTTTGGTATGGGAATGGTGCTGCTTTTTGCGCTGATTACGATCGCAACGCTACGGGCCAGCGTGCCAGCCCGAGCTGATACGTCGCTGCGGGGGAAGGTTTCGCAGAAGATTGTTCGGCGTCATACGGCGATGTGGCTGGCGGTGATGAACGTTGCGCTGGCCATTATGTTCGCTAGCCTGCAGGTTGTGACCGTGCTGCACACGGACTGGGTGGCTCCGGCCATGATCGGTTCGCTCGTGCTCGTGTTTGGGGTTTGCCTGGCCATGGTCGTGGCGCTGGCGGGGAAACAGTCCGCGCTAGCGAACACGAGCGGCGAGGGTAGGGACAACGACGAGCACTACAAGTGGGGCATGTTCTACTACAACCCGGAGGATCCGGCCGTGATGGTAGACAAGCGCTTCGGGGGCGGCATGGACTTCAACTACGCCCACTGGCAGGGCAAGGCGTTCCTCGCTTTTATTGCGCTCGTGTTGCTCGCCTCTATCTCGTTGCCCTTTTTATTTTGACGCCCATCGGAACCCAGCGTTAAGCGCCTTCATCGCTCCCTTGTAGGCCCAGGGGGTGTTAACTTGTGCCCAGCGGGCCACAGGGATGTCGGGGCTGGTGTTGATGAGGTACTTGCCCTTATCCACGCCCTTCAAAATTTTTTGAGCCGCCTTGGCGGGGCTTACGGCGTGGCCCTGGAACAGTGCGGTTGCCTTCTGGATGCGCTTCTTGGAGCGATCCACGCCGTGAATGTCGATGGTGCGAACCAGAGGAGTGTCCACCGCGCCCGGGGCGACTGCGTGCACATCTACGCCGTAGGGGGCCAGGTCGAAGCGCAACACCTCGCACATGCCCAGCACGCCGCCCTTGGAAGCGGAGTAGGCCGCGTGCCATGGCAGGCCGATAATGCCCGCGGCGGAGGATACGAACACCAACTTCCGGCGGTCGCGGCGGCGCCGACGCACCGGCTGGTCCTCCATCATCTTCGGCGCGAAGGCCTCCACCATGTGCACTGATCCCATTAGGTTCACGTCGATCACGCGCTGCCATTTCTCGTGCGGCATCTGGCGCACGTCACCCCAGATGGCGATGCCGGCGACGTGGTGCACCTGGTCCGGGGCGCCGTGAGTAGCAACCACGTCGTCCGCCCAGGCTTTTACGGCTTCCACGTCGGTTACGTCCACGGCGCGCTGGTCGGCGACGGTGCCACCGCGGGAGGTGATGTCGCTGGCAGTAATGGCCAGGCCTTCCTCGTCGCGGTCGCTGATGGCAATTGCGAAGCCGTGTTCAGCTAGTTGCAGTGCCACCTCCCGGCCGATACCTGAGGCTGCTCCGGTGACTACTGCAAACATGGCGAGAAAGCTCCTTTGTTAGTTTTCGAGATCTAACCCAAGCAGGGCGTTCTCGACCAATTCTGTCAGAGCGGGGTGGGGCCAATACTGCTTTTCGGCGAAATCGCGGGCATTAATTCCGAAGGTCATGGCGGTGACGAAGCACTGGATCAGCGAGCTTGCCTCCGGGCCGATGATGTGCGCCCCGAGGATCTCGCCAGTGCTGCGGTCGGCGATGACCTTGCAGAACCCGGTTGTATCTTCCATCGCCCAGCCATAGGCCACGTCGCCGTACTTCTGGATCTTCACGGTGATAGGGCGACCGGACTCGCGCGCCTCTTGCTCAGTCATGCCCACCACGCCGATCTGCGGGTGCGTGAACACGCCGCTGGGCACCACGTCATGGTTAAACTTCTGCAGATCATCGGGGTGGGCCAGGTTGTGCGCCACCACCCGTGCCTGGGCGTTGGCGACGTGCTTGAGCTCGAAGTCATTGCACGCATCGCCCAGCGCCCACACGCCGTCGGCGCTGGTGCGGCCGTACTCGTCGACCTCGATTAGGCCATCTTTTCGGGTTTTGACGCCACCCGCTTCGCAGTCCAACGTGTCCGAATTGTTGACGCGCCCCATCGCAACGAGGACCTCTTCGGCCGTAACGGTAGTTCCATCGTCAAGGGTGAGGGTGATCTGGCCATCGGCAGATTCCTCGGCGGCGGTGATAGTGCGCCCCAGGTGGTTCGTCCACTGCTGCTTGGCTTGGGTGGTGAAGGCTTCGGAGATGTCGGCGTCCAACTTCCGCAACAGCTTGTCCGAGCGATTGATGAGCGTAACCTGCGTGCCGAGGCCAGAGAACATGGCGGCGAACTCCACGGCGACGATGCCACCGCCGACGACGATGAGGGACTTCGGCAGTTCATCCAGGCGCATGATGTCCTCGTTGGTGCGGTAGCGCACGTCGGCGAGGACGGGGTGGATGCGCGGGCGGCCGCCGGTGGCCAGCACGATGTTGGTGCCGGTGATGGTGGGGCCGTCGCCGATCTGCAGGGTGCGGGGGCCAACGAAGCGGGCGGTGCCTTCGAAGAGAGTGATGTTCGGGGTTTCGTCGCCCGCGCGGTAGGCAGCACCGCTCTCACTGATGGGATCGATGCGCTCGGCGAAGACGCGGCGCTGGATGTCCTTCCAGTCGACGTGCTGGAGCTCGCCGGTGAGGCTCAGGCGGGAGGCTTCAGAGAAGCTGCGAGCGACGTCGGCGGTGTGGACAAACATCTTGGTCGGGATGCAGCCCACGTTGATGCAGGTGCCGCCAAAGGTGCCCTTCTCCACGATGGCGATCTTCTGTTGGTCGTTGGCGGGGCTGGGTAGGGAGTTGCCGGAGCCAGTGCCGACGATGATGAGGTCGAAATCAGGCACGGTGAACCTTCCTTTCGTTGAAGACGTCGCTAAGCCACTCGTCGGTGGCGGCGAAGGCCTTAGCGCGGATCTTGGGGCGAGAGAGGAACACGTCGTGCAGCGCGCCCTCGATGACGATGGTAGTGGACAGGGAAGAAGCGTTGGAGGCCTGCTGCCACATCTGGCTCGGCATGAGGATGAGGTCGGCATTGTAGGACTCGCGGGAAAGCTTCTTGGAGAAGTGATGGGTATGGCTGGTCAGCAGCAGCGTGGGCACGCCCGTGTCGCCCTTGCTGGAGTGGAGGCGGCGGATCTCCCGAGCCACGCCCAGGAGCCACTGCAGATACTTCGGGCGGGGCTCCAAGGGCTTGAGTCGCAGGTTGTAATTCCACTCGCCGGCCTCGGTGACGTGCAGGGAGCGGCCGTAAGTCGGGTTGATCCCGCCGGGTAGCAGCATGTTGGGCTGCAGCTTGTGAACGACCGGCAGCACGCGGTTGATAATGAAGCGAACAGCCGGGTTGAACTGCAGGCCAAACCATGGCGAGTTCAAAACGATGGCGGCGATGGAATTGTGGAGGGGGGAGCCGGCGTCAAAAAGGCGATGAGCCCACATCGTCACATCCAACCCGCCGGTCGAGTGCCCAACAGGAACGACCGCGGTGTGGGCGGCGGCGAGGAGGGAAGTGGCGGTAGAGAGGTCTACGTCGTAGAGCGACTGATCGCTGACATGGTGCCAAGACTGCCCCTCCCGCCAGGAACGACCGCACTTGCGCAGATCCAGGCCATAGACAGCAAAGCCGGAGTCGTGGAAATGGCGGGCCACGTGATCCTGAAAGAAATAGTCCGTCATTCCATGGACAAAAAGCATGGCGGGGCGAGAGAAAAAGGATTCGTCGGGCGCATCCGGGCAGTAACGCACCAGGGTACAACGAATGGGGGACTCACCATCTGGGTCGTCGCCCAGCTCGATAAAGCTTTGGCCGAAGTCTTCTCCCAGTTCATCGGGAAAAAATTCGAGATCGGCAGCGGAGGAAGGGAGTACGGGGCTATTAGGCATGTACTCATGCTAGCGCCACGAACAGACATAGATCATTGAAACATTGGCCTATAGGCGTAGAGTAAATGTGACACAATAACGGTCTGACTTTTTCGCCTTTGAAGGAATGAATAGATAGTGGCACATAAAGATTCTGTGGACGTCGCACTAATTGGTGCGGGTGTTATCTCCACCACCCTGTCCGTCATGCTGAAGCAGCTGCAGCCGGACTGGAGCCAGGTGATCATCGAGCGTCTGGACACCCCTGGTGCGGAATCCTCCGACCCGTGGAACAACGCCGGTACCGGCCACTCGGCGCTGTGCGAGCTGAACTACACCCCCGAGGTCAACGGCAAGATCGACATCTCCAAGGCCGTCGGTGTGAACGAGAAGTTCCAGGTCTCCCGCCAGTTCTGGAGCTACCTGGTCGAGCAGAACGTGCTGGGCGACCCGTCCGAGTTCATCAACAAGGTTCCGCACGTTTCCTTCGCACAGGGCATGGACCAGGTGGACTACCTGAAGGCCCGCTACGAGGCGCTGAAGGACCACACGCTGTTCCCGAACATGCAGTTCAGCGACTCTGACGAGAAGTTCGCCGAGTTTCTGCCGCTGATGGCTCGTGGCCGTGACTTCAACAACCCGGTCGCGATCTCCTGGTTCGACGAAGGCACCGACATCAACTACGGTGCGCTGACCCGCCAGTACCTGGACGCCGTGACCGCTCAGGGTGTTGAGGTTCGCTACGGCAACGAGGTCAAGAACATCAACCGCGACGGTTCCAAGTGGAAGATCACCACCAAGAACCTGCACACCGGCGACACCTCCGTGGTTACCGCGAACTTTGTCTTCGTCGGCGCCGGCGGTATGGCTCTGCCGTTGCTGCAGAAGTCCGGCATTCCGGAGATCAAGGGCTACGGTGGCTTCCCCGTATCTGGCCAGTGGCTGCGCTGCACCAACCCGGAGTTGGTGGAGCAGCACCAGGCCAAGGTCTACGGTAAGGCTTCCGTCGGCGCTCCGCCGATGTCCGTTCCGCACCTGGACACCCGCGTGATCGACGGCAAGAAGGGCCTGCTGTTCGGGCCGTACGCAGGCTGGACCCCGAAGTTCCTGAAGAAGGGCAGCTACCTGGACCTGTTCAAGTCCCTGCGCGTGGGCAACCTTCCGTCCTACCTGGGCGTGGGCGTGCAGGAGATGGGCCTGACCAAGTACCTGATCGAGGAGGTGCTGAAGGACCAGGCAGCCCGCGTGGAATCCCTGCGCGAGTACATGCCGGAGGCACGTGCTGAGGATTGGGAGCTGGTCACCGCCGGCCAGCGCGTGCAGGTCATCAAGCCGATCGGTGCGCCGAAGTTCGGCTCCCTGGAGTTCGGCACCGCGCTGATCAACTCCAACGACGGCACCATCGCCGGCCTGATGGGTGCCTCCCCGGGTGCTTCCATCGCCCCGTCCGCAATGCTGGAGGTGCTGGAGCGCTGCTTCGGCAGCCGCATCGCCGACTGGGCACCGAAGCTGCGGGAGATGATTCCTTCCTACGGCACCCGCCTGTCTAAGGATGCCAACCTGTTCAACGAGCAGTGGGATCGCTCCCAGAAGACTCTGAAGCTGGTTTAAGTACCGCAGTAGGTCGTGAACTCGGCTTCCGCACGCGGCACCGCCGCATGGAGGCCGAGTTTTTTGTATTTTTCGTCCCATTCGAAGGGGCTGCGAAGCGCCCCCAGAGCTAGCTTGTAGCGGCTAAAGTCACCAGCCTCGGCCTGCTCGAGCGCGACCTGCATGCCGTGGTTGCGCGGTAGGTAGATGGGGTTGCGCGGGTGGGGCTTCTGCGCCGTCCAGCGCTCGGTCCACTCGGCGGCACCGGGGGTGGTTTCTAAGCCCTGGGGGATCTTGCCGGGGATCAAGTTCGCCAGCAGCGCGCCGTAGTCGGGGCTCGCGACCTGCAGCAGGTCGAGTAACTGCTCGGCGCAGTCCGGGGCTCCCAGCGCGGCGGCCATCTGTTTGTCCCACGCCGCGGCATATTGCGGTTGGAAGTGCTGTAGTTGCTCTGTAAATTTTTTGACGCCCTCATCCACCAGCGGCAAGAGCGCCTCAGCTAGGCGCGCGAGGTTCCACATCATGATCGCGGGCTGCTGAGCGTATGCATAGCGGCCACGGGTGTCGATGGAGCTATACACCGCGTCGGTGGCGAAGTAATCCATGAAAGCGCACGGGCCGAAATCGATTGTCTCCCCGGAGATTGCGATGTTGTCGGTATTCATCACCCCGTGGATAAAGCCGAAGCGCATCCAGCTGGCGACGAGTTCGGCTTGGCGGGAGACGGTGGCATCAAAAAGATCGAGCGGTGAAGTGCCTTGCGGGAAGTGGCGGGCGAGGGTGTAGTCGACGAGGCGTTCGGTGACCTGCGGGCCCATAAGCGCGGCGTATTGGAAGGTGCCGATGCGGATGTGGGAGCCGGCGACACGCACGCCGACCGCGCCCGGGTGGAGGCGGTGGCGCCGCACAGTGCGACCGGTGGAGAGGACGGCCAGCGAACGGGCGGTGGGGACGCCCAGGGCGTGAAGGGACTCGGCGAAGGCATACTCCTTGAGGGCGGCATCGAGGGGATAGTGGCCGTCGCCCCCGCGAGAGAAGGGGGTGCGGCCAATGCCCTTGGCGTGGATATCCCACCCGTTCTCGCGGAGCAGCAGTGCGCGGCCATCCCCCATGCGCGGGTTGAACTGGCCGAACTGGTGGCCGGCGTAGCCAAGTGCATGGCCGCCGTTCTGGCCGGTGAGGAATGCGATGCCTTCCGGACTGCGGAGCCACTGTGGATCCAAACCCAGCTCGGTGGCGAGGGGCTCGTTGAGCACGAGGATCTGCGGGTCGGGGAAGACCTCCCCACTGCAGGGGAGTGCGAGTTCCGGGAATTGCTCGGCGAACGTATTCATGGTGTTGCCCATTGTAGGGGTAGGCTGAATTGCCATGAGTGACACAGGGAAAGTGGTGCTGATCGGCGGTGGCCCAGGGGCATGGGACCTGATAACGGTGCGTGGGATGCGGGCCCTGCAGGCAGCCGACGTGATCCTGACCGATCACCTGGGGCCCACCAGCGAGCTGGACAAGCTGTGCGACGTGGAGACCAAGGAAGTCATCGACGTGGCGAAACTGCCGTACTCCAGGCAGGTCAGCCAGGAGAAGACCAACGAGCTACTGGTGGAGCACGCACGGGCGGGCAAGACTGTCGCCCGGCTCAAGGGCGGGGATCCGTTCGTGTTCGGGCGTGGATTCGAGGAAGTGCAGGCGTGCGCTGCAGTGGGCGTGACCTGTGAGGTTGTTCCGGGCGTGACCAGTGCCGTGAGCGTGCCGGCGGCCATTGGTGTCCCCGTGACCCAGCGGGGCGTAGTGCATGCCTTCACCGTGGTCTCTGGCCACGTGGCGCCGGATAATCCGAGCAGCCTGGTGGACTGGCGCGCGCTGGCGGCATCGGGGGCCACACTGTGCGTGATCATGGGCGTGCGAAACGTGGCCGCGATTGCTGCGGAGCTGCAGGCCGGGGGATTGACCGCCGACACACCGGCAGCCGTGATCCAGGAGGGCACTACCGACCAACAGCGAGGATTCCGCTGCACCCTGGGTACACTGGCCGAAACTTTCGAAGCTAACGAGGTCGGCTCGCCGGCGGTGTACGTGATCGGCGAGGTCGCTGGCCTCTAGACGACGAGGGTGAGCTCTGTGGAGTCCTGCTCCACGGTGAAACCTGCGGCGCGGGCGATGTCGGCAACCTCGGCGGCGGTGCTGCCGCTGGGATTCCGGGCCAACGCACGGGCGAGAAGACCCTTGTAGTGCTTGTTGAAGTGGCTGACGACCTTGCGGCTGCCATCGGGTTGCACGGATTCCACCCGCACAGTCACCGCAGTCTTCAGTTTGCCGAGCTGCTGGTAGGCCCCGGAACGCAGGTCCACCACCAGGCCGTGTTCTTGCTCTGCGCGCTGCAGTGCCTCGGTGATGGCGGAACCCCAGCGCTTCTTCATGGTCGTGCCGGGGGTGAGCTTAGTGCCGCCTGAAAGTCGGTAGTGGGGGATCGGGTCCCCACCCATGACCAGGCCATACAGGGCTGAGCCGATGGCTAGGTGGGGCGTAGTGGCGTTAGAAAGAGAAGACACATCGAGTGCATCGTAGAGCACGCCCGTGTAACGGTGCAGGGCCGGCATCGTCGGGGCGGTGCGCAGCACCTGATTGGCCTCGACCTCGCCGTACTGCTTCTCAGAAAGGCCCAGGACCTGCATGGCGGCCTCCGAATCTTCGGTGCACAGGGCGACCAGATCGCGGGTGATCTCCTCGCGGATGGGGTTGAGTTCCGGGAAGTGCAACGGTTCTCCGGCGGGCAGCGAGCCACCGGGAGCCTTGGTTTCGGAAGGGGGAAGCACGATTAGCATTCCCACAGACTAGCCAAAACCCCTACCGAACGACACAAGTCAAAGGGGGAAAAGGTAAAGTCATGACTCATGATTACTCGGATGTCACAACTCTTCTTGCGCACCCTGCGTGACGACCCCGCAGACGCAGAGGTGCCCAGCCACAAGCTGCTGGTACGCGCGGGATACATCCGCCGCGTGGCCCCCGGCGTGTACTCGTGGCTGCCGCTCGGCCTGCGGGTGCTGCGCAACGTCGAAGAGGTCGTGCGCGAAGAGATGAACGCCATCGGCGCGCAGGAGATTTCCTTCCCCGCACTGCTGCCGCGTGAGCCTTACGAGACGACCGGCCGCTGGGTCGAGTACGGTGATGCGCTGTTCCGCCTGAAGGACCGCAAGGACGCGGACTACCTGCTGGGGCCGACGCACGAGGAGATGTTCACCTCGGTCGTGAAGTCCGAGTACAACTCCTACAAGGACTTCCCTGTGATCCTGTACCAGGTGCAGACGAAGTACCGCGACGAGGAACGCCCGCGCGCCGGCATCCTGCGCGGCCGCGAGTTCATCATGAAGGATTCCTACTCCTTCAATATGGACGACGAGGGGCTGGAGGAGTCCTACCAGCTGCACCGCAGGGCCTATCAGAACATCTTTGACCGCCTGGGCATCAAGTACGCGATCTGTTCTGCGACCTCTGGCGCTATGGGCGGCTCGGCATCCGAGGAGTTCCTGGCTGAGGCCGACACCGGCGAGGACACCTTCGTGCGCTCCACCGAGAGCGACTACGCCGCGAACGTCGAGGCGGTAGTGACGCAGGTCCCGCCGGCTCAGCCAATTGAGGGGCAGCCGGAGGCCAAGGACTACGAGACCCCGGACAGCGAGACCATCGAAACGTTGGTGGACTGGGCCAACAGCGAAGGCATCACCATCGACGGCCGCGCTGTCGAGGCCGCGGACACGCTGAAGTGCATCGTGATCAAGGTCAACGACCCGACACTGGACGAGGACGGCAAGCCGCGGGGCGAGTCCCTGGCCGGTGTGCTGGTTCCGGGCAACCGCGAGGTGGACATGAAGCGCCTCGAGACATCCATGGAGCCCGCACAGGTGGAGCTCGCCGATGAGGCAGACTTTAAGAAGAACCCGTTCCTGGTCAAGGGGTACGTAGGCCCCAAGGGGTTGGCAGACAACGGCGTGCGCGTGCTGGCCGACCCGCGCGTGGTGGAGGGCACCTCCTGGATCACCGGCGCAGACGCGAAGAACCGCCACGTCGTGGGTCTGGTTGCAGGCCGCGACTTCACTCCGGACGGGTACATCGAGGCCGCCGAGGTGTTGGAGGGCGACCCGTCGCCGGATGGCAACGGCACCCTGACGCTGGCTCGTGGCATCGAGATCGGCCACATCTTCCAGCTGGGTCGCAAGTACACCGAGGCTTTCGATGTGAAGATACTGGACGAGTCCGGTAAGCGTTCCGTGCCGACGATGGGCTCCTACGGCGTAGGCGTGTCCCGCCTGGTGGGCGTGATCGCCGAGCAGATGCTAGACGATTCCGGGCTGCGCTGGCCTGCGTCCGTCGCGCCCTTCGACGTGCACGTGGTAATCGCCAACAAGGATGCAGCCGCGGGCGAAGCAGCAGCGGAGCTAGTGGAGACGCTGTCCAACGACGGCCTGGAGGTCCTCTTCGACGACCGTCCGAAGGTCTCCCCGGGCGTGAAGTTCAAGGACTCTGAACTGCTGGGCATGCCCCTGGTGGTCGTGGTTGGCCGTGGGTTCGCCGACGGCAAGGTAGAACTGCGTAACCGCCTGACCGGCGAGACCTACGAGGTCGACTACGCGAATGCGCTGCCGGAGGCTAAGCGGGCTCTCCGCGAAGAGGTACGTCCTTAGGATCCTTCCCCTGGAGCCGCTCTAGGGAGGCTTCGCCCCAGGCGTTGGCCTTTACCCATTCGGCGGCGTAGGTGACGGCCTGCTCGTTGGTGGCCAACTCCGTGATGCGACGAAGCTGAGTGGTGATGGGCTGCACAGTGGGGTGGAAGTACTCCACAGCATCTGACTTCCCGTCGGCTTCGTTTTGCGTGTATCCGGCCTCGGGGGAGGGAACCCCCGAACCCAGCTCCTCCAAGACCTCAGTCGTGAGGTCACGTAGTACGCGCAGCTGATCGGCCAAGGATTGGATGCGCGAACGGGTCTTGTCCTCTGGGCTCTTGGCCAGTGCGACGCCCGAGGCGTAGATCGCGCCGTAAGCCAGCGTCAACAAAGTACGAAACTCTGCTGCCACATCGACATCCGGGTTAGAAAAGCCCTCGATAACCTCCGCTTTGACCTCGGCTGGATGATCGGGGCGTTTGTTGTCGCCGGCCGCCTTGTACGCGGCGAAAAGTCCGGCGATGAGGGAGGCCTGGGTGCCCATCTCGCTTGTGAGGGTGCGAGCGTAGGCCTTGTCTAGGGAAACAGCCTTCCTGGGCGCGTTCTTGGTCTCGGAAATTTTCTCTTCGCAGCCCTGGGGTGAGTTTCCTTCGCTATCGGTGCCGCACTGGCGCAGAGTTTCCTCCGTGACCAGATCGTATTGCTTGCCGAGGAGCTCGGACCATTTCTTCGCCCGCTTGGCCTCCGAATTTTTTTGGGCGCTACGCAATGCAGTGGCGAGCTCGATGAGCTGCTCGTTTGCTTGGGGCTCCTCGCCGAAATCACAGGCGGATATCGCCAGGCCGGCGCCAAAAAGCGTGCCGGCGCCCAGGAAGCGGCGGCGAGTGAGGAGGGGGCGAGAGCTGGTCATATTCATCAAGATTAGGAGTCTACTAGAAGTCCGCTGCTGCTAGACTGCATGGTCATGGCATTTCCAAACAAGGAGCAGCTCGAAGACTCGCTGCGCGGATTGATAAAAGAATTCGGACTAGTGATCGAAGACATCAAGATCACGAAGGCGGGAGCGAAGTCCGCGATCAGGATCGCAGTGGATACCGCCGAACCCCGCGCCGAGCGCCCGGACCTGGACCAGTTGGAAGAACTGAGCCGCGAGGTTTCCAAGCATTTGGATGACGCCGAGGCAGCGGGGGAGATGAGCTTCGGGGCTGGATACACCCTGGAGTTGACGACTCCTGGCGTCGATTTCCCTCTCGTGGAGCAACGCCACTGGGCGCGCAACATCGGGCGCCTCGTGCGACTGGCTGACGGAGTGGAGCGCATCGCGCAAGTAGACGGTGACGATGTCGTTTTGATCACACCGGGAAAGAAACAGCCCAGCGTGCGTCGCGTGCGATTCGCAGATGTAGCTGGTGCGGTGGTAGAAGTGGAATTCTCACAGGCACCCGCCGCCGAGGCCGATCTTGTCGGATTGGCTATTGACGCCTACGGGTTGCCCGGTGCAGAAGATCAGCAGGATAGTCCCGCGGAAAACTAGGAGTAACAAGTGAATATTGATATGGCCGCACTGCGTGCCGTCGAGAAGCAGGAGTCGGTGGATTTCGACGATCTGCTGGAGGGGGTTAAGCGGGGACTGCGCGAGGCTTACCGGGCGAACAGTCAGTTCACCGGATCGGTCGATGTGGATATCGACCCGATCAGCGGTGAAGTCACCATCTATCAGGTGGAAAAGGACGAAGAGGGCAACGTCACCGGACGCCTCGACGACACTCCACAAGATTTCGGACGCGACGGTGCGCTGGCCGTGCGTGAAGCCATTCGCTACCGCATCAACTCCGCCCGTGTGCAGAACCGCTACGACGAGTACGCCGAGCTACGTTACCGCGTGGTCTCCGGCGTGGTTTCCGCCGATGCCCGCGCCAACGAGCGCGGTGTGACGATCGTGCACCTGGGTACCGAGGCTAACGGCCAAGACGGGCAGATCCTGCCCGCCGAGCACATCCCAGGTGAGGAGCTGGAGCACGGCATGCGTGTGAAAGCTTTTGTTACGGACGTGATCAACAACGCCAACCGCATGGTGCAGATCAACCTGTCTCGCACACACCCGGAGCTGGTTAAGGGACTATTTGCCCTGGAGGTTCCGGAGGTCGCCGATGGTTCCGTGGAGATCGTCTCCGTGGCGCGCGAGGCCGGGCACCGCACCAAGATCGCCGTGCGTTCGACCGTCAAGGGACTGAACGCCAAGGGCGCATGCATTGGTCCGCGTGGACAACGCGTGTCCAACATCATGCAGGAACTGGGTGGGGAGAAGATCGATATCATCGACTACTCCGACGATCCGGCGGCTTTTGTCGGCAATGCGCTGTCGCCGTCGAAGGTTGTCAGTGTAAAGGTAACTGACCCGGAGATGCAGATCGCTCGCGCTGTTGTGCCGGACTATCAACTGAGCCTCGCCATTGGCCGCGAGGGACAGAACGCTCGACTCGCCGCGCGCCTGACCGGGTGGAAGATTGACATTCGCTCGGAGACGGACGCCGCAGCGGAGGACACGCCCAGTTAACCGTTTCGGGGGCCGGCGCGATACACTGGACTGGTGGTATTCCATGAGTGTCCCACAAGCAAGCACATTCCGCTAAGGACGTGCATTGCAACGAAGCAGGTGATGGGAATAGATCAGCTGTTGCGTTGCGTTGTGCGGAAACGTGCGGAAGATGCCGAGGGTGAACTTCAGGTTGTCCCCGATCCGGGTCGGAAACTTCCCGGGCGAGGCGCGTGGATCACCCCCACAGTGGAGGCATGGGAAATCGCCGTGAAACGCAGGGCCTTTGGCCGTGCGTTGAGGGTATCCGCCAATGTGGATGCAGACCCTGTACGTGAATACATCGTCACACTGCCAGTGACAGTGACAAGTAAAGACGAGGAAGTTACGTCGACATGAAGAACAACCAGCCCTGATGAGCACGCGATGAAGCAGCATCAGCGATGAGTATCTACAAGTACGGGAGTCGTAAGTAGCCCGGCTGCAGGCGCACCTGCACGCTAGAGCGCACTACGGCTCCGCAAACATGAAGGAGAGTAGTGGCCGGAAAGCTACGCGTACACGAGTTGGCCAAGGAACTCGGAGTGACGAGCAAGGAGTTGCTCGCCACTCTGAAGGAACAAGGCGAGTTCGTTAAGACCGCTTCTTCGACGGTGCAGCCGCCCGTCGTAAAGAAGATGAAGAAGTACTACGGGGTGGGTGAAGAGTCTGCCAAGGAGAGTGCAGCTACCCCGAAGCCCGCAACGACGCCGGGGCCGAAGCCTGCTGCTAAGACAGCTCCGAAGGCCGCCGCCAAGCCGGGGCCGAAGCCCGGCCCCAAGCCGGGGCCGAAGCCAGTGAAGAACACCAACCCGGTCGCGGGCGCTGGCACCAAGCCCACCTCCTCTGTGAAGCCAGGCGAGAAGCCAGTACCGAAGCCGGGCGCTAAGCCAGGCCCGAAGCCCACCGCCAAGCCGGGGCCGAAGCCGGGTGCCAAGCCAGGCCCGAAGCCAGGAGCCAAGCCGGGTCCGAAGCCGGGCGGCCGCGCCCCGCGTGTGGCCAACAACCCGTTTTCCTCCGGATCTCCGGCAGAGCGTCCTGCACCGCGTCCGCGCGGTGGGCAGGCTGGTCCGGGCGACATGCCGCGTCCGGGCAACCGCCCGGGTGGCGCCAAGAAGTCTGGCCCGAAGCCAGGAGCTAAGCAGGGCGGCGGCCGTCGTCCGTCGCCGGCTATGATGCCGAGCCATCCGAACCCGGCTCAGATGCCGTCGAAGTCCGACAACTTCGGTGGCGGCCGCGGTCGCGGTGGACGTCACGGCGGTCCCGGTGGCCCCGGTGGTCCGGGAGGCCCGCGCGGTGGACGCGGTGGGCGTCGCGGCGGCACCGCAGGTGCATTCGGCCGTCCGGGTGGCGCACCGCGTAAGGGGCGCAAGTCGAAGCGTCAGAAGCGCAACGAGTACGAGGCAATGCAGGCGCCAAGCGTCGTTGGCGGCGTGAAGCTGCCTAATGGCAAGGGCGCGAAGATTCGCCTTGCTCGTGGTGCATCCCTGATGGACTTCGCCGAGAAGATCAAGGCGGATGCGGCAGCACTGGTCCAGGCGCTGTTCAACCTGGGCGAGATGGTGACCGCAACCCAGTCGGTCTCCGACGAAACCCTGATGCTGCTCGGCGAGGAAATGGATTACAAGGTCGAGGTTGTCTCCCCAGAGGACGAGGACCGCGAGCTACTGGAATCCTTCGACCTGCAGTTCGGCGAGGACGAGGGCGAGGACGAGGACCTTGCACACCGTCCGCCGGTGGTTACCGTCATGGGTCACGTTGACCACGGTAAGACCCGCCTGCTGGACACGATCCGTAAGGCCAATGTCGGTTCCGGCGAGGCCGGCGGCATCACCCAGCACATCGGTGCTTACCAGGTCTCCGTGAACATGGAGGGCGAGGACCGCCTGGTCACCTTCCTGGATACCCCGGGCCACGAGGCGTTCACCGCCATGCGTGCCCGTGGTGCAAAGTCCACCGATATCGCGATCCTGGTGGTCGCCGCGGACGACGGCGTGATGCCGCAGACCGTGGAGGCAATCAACCACGCCAAGGCCGCTGACATTCCGGTCGTGGTTGCGGTGAACAAGATCGATAAGGAAGGCGCCCAGCCGGACAAGATCCGTGGCCAGCTGACGGAATACGGCCTCATTCCGGAGGAGTACGGCGGCGAGACGATGTTCGTGGACATCTCTGCAAAGCAGGGCACCAACATCGACCAGCTGCTGGAGTCCGTCCTGCTGACGGCCGATGCGTCGCTGGATCTGCGCGCTAACCCGGATATGGACGCTCAGGGTGTGGCCATTGAGGCGCACCTCGACCGCGGCCGCGGTCCGGTTGCCACGATCATCGTCCAGCGCGGTACCCTGCGCGTCGGTGATTCCATCGTTGTGGGTGACGCCTACGGCCGCGTGCGCCGCATGATCGACGAGCACGGCAACGACGTTAAGGAAGCCGGCCCGTCCCGCCCGGTTCAGGTGCTCGGCCTGACCAGCGTGTCCGGTGCTGGCGATAACCTGCTGGTTGTCGACGAGGATCGCACTGCGCGCCAGATCGCGGACCGCCGTGACGCCCGTCGCCGCAACGCGCTGGCTGCACGCAGTCGCAAGCGCGTTTCCCTGGAGGATCTGGACGCGGTGTTGAAGGAAACCAACACCCTGAACCTGATTCTGAAGGGCGACAACGCCGGTACCGTCGAGGCCCTGGAAGACGCGCTGCTGAAGATCGAGGTCGACGACGAAGTGGATCTGAACATCATCGACCGTGGCGTCGGTGCAGTGACGGAGACCAACGTCAACCTGGCAGCCGCCTCCGACGCGGTGATCATCGGCTTCAACGTCCGCGCCGAGGGCAAGGCTACCGAGGTGGCCAACGCCGAGGGCGTGGATATCCGCTACTACTCGATCATCTACAAGGCGATCGAGGAGGTAGAGGCAGCGCTGAAGGGCATGCTGAAGCCGATCTACGAGGAGAAGGAGATCGGTACCGCGGAGATCCGCCAGATCTTCAAGGCATCCTCCGTAGGCCTTATTGCAGGTTGCAAGGTGGAGACCGGCAACGTGCGCCGCAACGCTCAGGCGCGCCTGGTGCGCGACGGCAACGTCGTGGCGGAGAAGGCGACTATCGAGTCGCTGCGCCGCGAGAAGGACGACGTCACCGAGGTCTCCGCAGGCTACGAGTGCGGTATGGTGCTGTCGTACCCTGACATCCAGGTCGACGACATCATCGAGGTATTCGAGCTGGTTGAGGTGCCGCGCACCTAAACCGTTTAGTGGCCAAGGTCTTTAGAAGGAGAAGTTAATGGTTGATCACGCGCGTGCTGCGCGCATGGCCAAGCGTATTCAGCAGATTGTTGCCACGGCCATCGAGCGGCAGATTAAGGACCCGCGCCTGGAGTTCGTGACCATCACGGACGCGCGCGTTACCGGCGACCTCCACGACGCGACGGTGTTCTACACCGTGCGTGGTAAGACCGTGGATGCGGAACCGGATACGGATGCAGCGGAGGCGGCGCTTGCTAAGGCTACGGGGCAGTTACGCAAGATTGTCGGCGATCAGCTGAGCGTGCGCTTTACCCCGACCTTGAGCTTTAGCTTGGACACGGTTCCGGAGGCTTCCGCGCACTTTGAGGAGCTGCTGGCCCGGGCGAAGGCTCAGGACGAGGCTCTGCGTGCGCAGTCCGCGGGTGCCCGCCCGGCAGGCGACGAGGATCCGTACAAGTCGTAGTGACTGCACACTCTGCTACCGGCCAGGCCGATGCCCGCACTATCTTGGGGCTGGCCTGGCCGGCTCTCGTCGTACTGGCGGCCACGCCGCTGTATCTGCTGCTGGACACGGCGGTCGTTGGCCGTTTAGGTGCTGCCGATCTGGCCGCTCTGGCTGCAGGCGCTACGGTGTTGGGCACCGTCACCACCCAGCTGACGTTCCTTTCCTATGGCACGACTGCCCGCGCCGCGCGTCACTATGGCGCCGGTCGCCGTGCCAACGCGATCTACGAGGGAGTGCAGGCGACGTGGGTTGCCCTGGCCGTGGGGGCGCTGTTGGCGGGTGTTGTTTTCGCGTTCGCCCCGGCGATCATGGGCTTCTTTTCTAGTGACGCCACCGTCGTTTCCGAGGCCACGAAGTGGATGCGGGTGACGTGCGCGTCGATTATCCCGGCGCTGTGCACCATGGCGGGCAATGGTTGGCTGCGAGGAATGTCCAATACGAAGCTGCCGCTGTGGTTTACGCTGGCCGGGGTGATTCCGATGGCGGTGATCGTGCCGCTGGCGGTGAGACGATACGGGCTGGTCGGCTCGGCATATGCCAACGTGCTGGGGGAAGTCATCATCGCCGCCTGTTTCCTGGGAGCGCTGGTCGTGTACTGGCGCGCGGAGGGGGACGGCAAATCATTGGCTCCGAATTGGCCGGTGATTAAGTCGCAGCTTGTGATGGGGCGCGATCTGATCCTGCGCAGCCTGAGTTTCCAGGTGGCCTTCATTTCTGCGGCAGCGGTGGCCGGGCGCATGGGGCCGGCGCCGCTGGCTGCCCACCAGGTGCTGCTGCAGCTGTGGAACTTCCTGACTTTGGTGCTGGATTCGGTTGCCATCGCCGCCCAGGCGCTGGTGGGGGCGGCGCTGGGTGCGGGTTCGGCTGCGACGGCCCGGAAGGTTGGCGTGTCCGTGCTGCGCTTCTCCGTCGGTGCCAGCTTGGTGCTGGCTGCGGGGCTGGCTGCGGGCGCTCATATAATCCCACGCATCTTTACGGCGGATGCCGATGTGCTGGCCACGATCGGTGGCCCATGGTGGTTGTTGGTGCTGTTGGTGCTGGCCGGGGGTGTGGTGTTTGCCCTGGATGGCGTGCTGCTCGGAGCTGCTGATGCAGCCTTCCTGCGCACCGCCACCATCGTCTCTGTGCTGGCCGGGTTTATTCCGGTGGTGTGGCTTTCCTGGATCTTTGGCTGGGGGTTGGTCGGCATCTGGTGGGGCCTTTTCAGCTTCATTCTGATCCGCCTGGCTTTTGTTACGTGGCGCTTCGCCGGTGATAAGTGGGTTAGCTAGTGTTAAACTTGCTAACTGTTGTGATCTAGTTCAGAGAGGGGGAGCGCCCCGATGTCCCGAACCCTATGGGCTGTCAGCGACCTGCACGTGCGCGCCCCCGGCAACCTGGATCTGGTCCGCGAGCACGTCCGGCCTGCCAACGCGGGCGACTGGCTCATAGTCGCCGGGGATATCGCAGAGGACCTGCCTACCATCGAGCGGACGCTGGGGTTACTGCAGAGCCGCTTCGCCCAGGTCATCTACACTCCCGGCAACCACGAGCTCTATAGCCGCACCAGCGATGCCACCCACGGCCGGGCGAAGTACGATGCCGTGATCGCGATCGCCCAGCGCCTCGGAGTGCTCACCCCAGAGGATCCTTTTCCGATGTTTGCGGGCCACACCGTGGTGCCGCTGTTTACCCTCTACGATCACTCGTGGCGCGCCCCTTCCATGACGCCCACTGCCGCGCTGGCGGCAGCGCGAGAAAAAGGCATCGTGTTGATGGACGACCTGGCGATTGCACCGTATGAAGACGTGATTCTGTGGTGCCGTGAACGGTTGCGTTACTCGGTACGTCGGCTGGCGTCTGTGAAGGGGCCGACCATCCTGGTGAACCACTGGCCGCTGGCGCGGGAGGCGATGAGTAACGTCCGGCACCAGGAGATCGGTTTGTGGTCGGGAACTCGGCACACGCAGGAATGGCCAGAGCGCTATCGGGCGCGTGCAGTGATTTATGGCCATTTGCACATTCCGGTAGAATTTTCGCTCGGCAATGTAACACATGCGGAAGTTTCACTCGGTTATCCGAGAGAGAGGAAGGTTAGCCTTCCGCCCCGCTTGGAAAAGAACTTGTGGCCCTACCCAGTACTCGTCGAGGAGGTGACAGCATGAGGCACAACGGAGCGCTCGCAACGGCGCCAGGGGATCGGGCGATCGTAGAAACCTTCGGCGCGCAGCAGCCGACCATTCCGCGCGGATTGCTGCCCCAGGGTACGGTCTGCGCAGAGCTGCACAGTGTTCAGGGGGATCTGAGCCAGTTTCACGCCCTCCCGGCAGAGGAGCAAGCCCTGGTGAATGGGGCAGTGGACCGGCGCAAGGCCGACTTCGGCGATTCGCGCTGGTGCGCCCACCAGGCGCTGAAGAACTTCATGGACGCGCACCCGCCCATCCTGCGTGGGCCGCGCGGGATGCCGCTGTTTCCGCAGGGGATCTCCGGATCCTTGACCCACACCGACGGTTTCCGTGCGGCACTGTTGGCGCCATCCGACCGCTGGGCGTCCGTCGGTATCGACGTAGAAGTGGCACGCCCGCTGCCGGAGGGCGTGTTCAACACGATCGCCAATTTGGGCGAGCAGCGTCGCATCCACAAGGCGATGCGCTCCGAGGATCTGCAACTGCTGGATACCGTGCTGTTCAGTGCGAAGGAAGCCACCTACAAGACTTGGTTCCCGCTGACGCACCGCTTCCTGGACTTCGATCAGGCCGACATCGACCTGCGCCCCGACGGCACGTTCACCTCGTACCTGCTGGCGCGCCCGGTGCCGGTGCCGTTCATCCAAGGGCGCTGGACCATCCGCAACGGCTACGTGATCACCGCTGCGGCCGTTCCAGCCAGCTAGTCCATGCCCGCCGGGCGGGCGACAAACACGCTGGAAGCGCGCTTGCCCTTCTCCTCGATCAGGGCGATGGCTTGACCGGATGGCGTGACCGCTGCTCGCACTCCCTGGTTGCCAACGGGTTCCAGCCACTTGCCGAGGGAAAGGTCTACTCCCTCCGACTCGCTGATCTCGCGGGTCTCGAAGCAGCGCACCATCGCCTCGTCCAAGGTGAGTGTCAGGCTCGGATCCTCCTCGAGCCGCTCCAGCGTGCGTGCTTCGGAGACGTCGAAGGGACCCACCGCAGTACGACGGAGCTGTGTCAGGTGTCCGCCCACACCCAAAGCCTCGCCGACGTCCCGGGCAATTGCCCGGATGTAGGTACCACTGGAACAGTGCACGGAGATGCGGGCATCGATGCAAGAGTTGGCGTCATCAACAACAACATCGAGCACCTCCAGAGAAAAGATCGTGACGGGCCGTTCGGGCAGCACCACGTCGTGCCCCTCGCGGACGAGCTTGTGGGCGCGCTTGCCGTCAATCTTGATGGAAGAAACCGAGGTCGGGCGCTGCATGATGTCGCCCCGCTGCGCGGCGAAAGCCTCGCGGACCTGCTGTTCGGTGAGCGCCTGCAGGCCTTGGGGAGGGGCGGTGGAGACCACGTCGCCCTGCGCATCGTCGGTGTGGGTGGCGGAGCCCAAACGAACGGTTGCCTCGTAGCGCTTGTCGTGGGCGACGACGTGGGCCAAGAACTTTGTCCCTCTTTCGACGCCCACAACTAACAACCCCGTGGCCAGCGGATCGAGGGTGCCCGAATGGCCGACCCGGCGTGTACCCATGATCCGCCGAAGCTTGGCCACCATGTCGTGCGAGGTGGGGCCGGAGGGCTTGTCCACGAGGACGACCCCGGAGCGGCTCAGGACGGAACGGGCACTGCGTTGGTTCATACCCACAGACTATCGACTAGCATGCAGCGTGTGAGTATCTGGTACGGACTGGACAGAATTCCCGAACACTTGGCTGCCGGCGGCACCGTCGTAACCATCGGCGTGTTCGACGGCGTGCACCGCGGGCACCAAGAACTGCTGCAGCGGGCGGTGGAGCTGGCACGCGAACGGGGAGTGCCGAGCGTGATGTTCACCTTCGACCCGCACCCGACCGTCGTTTTCAGGCCGGAGGCGGTGCCACCACTGCTGTCGAGCGTGCGCCGCCGCGCGGAACTGGCGCACGAGTACGGCATCGACCACGTGGTCGTCGTGTCTTTCACCAAAGAGATCGCCAGCTGGTCGCCGGAGGAATACGTGGACCAGGTGCTGGTGAAGATGCTGAACGCCAAGGCCGTGGTGGTGGGGGATAACTTCACCTTCGGCCACAAGGCAGCGGGCACGCCCGAGACGCTGCGCGAGCTGGGCGAGGAACGCGGCATGCGGGTGGAAGTGCTGGAGCTGCTGGAAGACGGCGACCACGTGGTCTGTTCTACGTGGATCCGCCAGGCGCTGGCCGAGGGCAATGTGGACGGCGCGAACGAGGCGCTGGGAAGGAGCTTCCGGGTAGCAGGGGAAGTTACCCACGGTGCTGGCCGCGGTGGTAGGGCGCTGGGATTCCCCACGGCGAACCTCTACTTCGCCGAGAAGTTCGCGCTGCCCGCTGACGGCGTTTACGCCGGCTATGTGACGATCCTGCCCGGGCACGGGATTTCCGCCGGGGCGACCATCGGAACCATGCCGGTGGGCGAGCGGCTGCCGGCCGCGATCTCCGTCGGCACCAACCCCACCTTCGGCCACGAGCCGCGCAGTGTGGAGAGCTTCATTCTGGATCACGACGCCGACCTATACGGCCTGGATATCGCCGTGGAGTTCGTACACCACCTGCGGGGAATGGAAACGTACAACTCGCTAGACGAGCTGATCGAGGCCATCGGCCGGGATGTCACCGAAACCCGCAAGGCGCTGGGCTAAGCGTTTTGGGAACAGGGGCATGGGCGTGCTAGACTCCCCAGGTCTAGCGACTGTGGTCTGCGGTAGTCGCTGGTTAAACCTTTCGCGCGGACTGAAATAACTATCAAGGAGATTCATCCATGGCACTGTCCAAGGAACAGAAGACCGAGACTCTCAAGGAGTTCGGCCTGCACGAGACCGACACGGGCTCCCCGGAGGCTCAGATCGCACTGCTGACCGTTCGCATCCGTCAGCTGACCGAGCACCTGAAGTACCACAAGCACGACCACCACTCCCGCCGCGGCCTGCTGCTGCTGGTTGGTCGCCGCAAGGGCCTGCTGAAGTACCTGGCCGAGAACAACGTTGACCGCTACCGCTCCCTGATCGAGCGCCTGGGTCTGCGTCGCTAAAGCTTCAAATCAAACGCCCGCCACCTCTCAAAAGACGAGGTGGCGGGCGTTTGTGCTTTTTCGTGCTAGTCTTGATTCCGGTTAAATCCTAAAAGCCAGTCGAATAGTTTAAGAAAATTCCACGTCGGTGGCGTCGGCACCGAAGACCAGACGAACAGGCAACCGCCGTGGAGTGCAACGCAAGGTAACGCAGAAAGGCGATTGCAAAACTCCATTATGAGTACGAAGAAGCAGAACATCCAAGCAGAGCTCGTTGACCCGGATGCCGGTGTGTGGGAAGTAGAGGCCACCATTGATAACGGCGATTTTGGCACCCGCAGCATCCGCTTTGAAACCGGGTTGCTGGCACGCCAGGCCGATGGGGCAGTGACGGCCTACCTGGACGAGGACACGATGCTGCTGTCCACCACCGCCGCCTCCCGCCAGCCGCGCGAGGGCATCGACTTCTTCCCGCTGACCGTGGACG
Organism: Corynebacterium sp. ACRQK; assembly: GCF_022345965.1. Classification (GTDB taxonomy): domain Bacteria; phylum Actinomycetota; class Actinomycetes; order Mycobacteriales; family Mycobacteriaceae; genus Corynebacterium. The sequence continues at coordinate 285,493 of NZ_JAKRMU010000001.1, read as the reverse complement.
TGGAAGAGCGCATGTACTCCGTCGGTCGCATCCCGGGGAGCTTCTTCCGCCGCGAAGGCCGCCCGGGTACGGATGCGATCCTGGCCGCCCGCCTGATTGACCGTCCGCTGCGCCCCACCTTCGTTCGCGGCCTGCGCAACGAGGTGCAGGTCATCGTGACCGTCCTGTCGATGGATCCGAAGGATCGCTATGACGTGCTGGCCATCAATGGCGCTTCCGCTTCCACTCAGCTGTCCGGTCTGCCGGTTTCCGGCCCGGTGGGTGGCGTGCGCATGGCGCTCGTCGTGGACGCCGACCACCCGGAGGGTCAGTGGGTTGCCTTCCCGACTCGCGAGCAGGAAGAACAGGCCATCTTCGAGCTGGTCGTGGCCGGCCGTGTAACCGAGCCGGTGAAGCCGGCCCGTGGCCGTGGTCGCGGTCGTGGCAATGGGGCAGGTAGCGGCGAGCCGAACGTTGCCGTCATGATGGTTGAGGCGAGCGCTACCGACACCGTCGTTGAGCGCATCGCCGAGGGCGCGCCGGCGCCGACCGAAGAGGTTGTGGCGCAGGGTATCGAGGCCGCTAAGCCATTCATTGCCACGCTCTGTGAGGCGCAGGACGCTCTTGCCAAGGCTGTGGACGCCGAGACGCGCGAATTCGAACTGTTCCCGCCCTATGGCGAGGATGTTTTCGCCTCTGTCCAGGCGGAAGCGCTGGATGCGCTGGAAGACATCATGTCCATCGCCGACAAGCAGGAGCGCGACGAGGCACTGGCTGCGAACATGCAGGCCAGCGTTGATGATCTGTTGCCGGAGTTCCCGGAGCGCGAGACGGAGATCCGCGCTGCGCACAATGAAGTCACCAAGACGGTGGTGCGCCGCCGCATCCTGGAGGACGGTTTCCGCATCGACGGCCGCGACAGCACCACGATCCGCGACCTGGGCATCGTCGTCCATCTGCTGCCACGTGCGCACGGCTCCGCCCTGTTCGAGCGCGGCGAGACCCAGATCCTAGGTGTGACCACGCTGGACATGCTGAAGATGGAGCAGCAGATCGACTCGCTGGGGCCGGAGACCACGAAGCGCTACATCCACCATTACAACTTCCCGCCGTACTCCACCGGAGAGACCGGCCGCGTGGGCTCCCCGAAGCGCCGCGAGATCGGCCACGGCGCGCTTGCGGAACGCGCATTGACGCCCGTGATCCCCAGCCGCGATGACTTCCCGTACACCATCCGCCAGGTCTCGGAGGCACTGGGCTCCAACGGCTCGACCTCCATGGGTTCCGTGTGTGCCTCGACCCTGAGCCTGTACAACGCCGGTGTGCCGCTGAAGGCACCGGTGGCCGGCATTGCAATGGGCCTGGTGACTGGAAAGGTTGGCAAGACCGGCAAGGACAAGTACGTCACGCTGACCGACATCCTGGGCGCCGAGGATGCTTTCGGTGACATGGACTTCAAGGTCGCGGGCACTCCCGACTTCGTGACGGCCCTGCAGCTGGATACGAAGCTCGACGGCATCCCGTCCGACGTTCTGGCCGAGGCGCTGCAGCAGGCGCGCACCGCACGCCTGGAGATCCTGCAGCTGATGGACGAGGCCATTGACTCTCCGGATGATATGAGCGACTTGGCTCCGCAGATCACCAGCATCAATATTCCGCAGAACAAGATCGGGGAGGTCATCGGCCCGAAGGGCAAGACCATCAACCAGATCACGGAGGAGACTGGCGCCAACATCACCATCGAGGACGATGGCACGGTGTTCATCTCCGCCGTCGGAGGCGAGGCTGCGCGCGAGGCGGAGGAGAAGATCAACGCCATCGCGAATCCGCAGCAGCCGAAGGTGGGCGACCGCTTCCTGGGCACAGTAGTGAAGACCACCGCGTTCGGTGCGTTCGTTTCTCTGATGCCGGGTAGGGACGGCCTGATTCACATCTCGAACCTGGGCGGCGATCGCCGCATCGAGCGCGTTGAGGACGAGGTCTCGGTGGGCGACAAGCTCGAGGTGGAGATCGCGGACATCGATAACCGTGGCAAGATCTCCCTGGTTCTGGTTGAAGACAACTAACCACTTGCTACGGGCTAAATTCGAGCTATAAAGGAGCGATTGATCTATGACTCGCATTGGTGTTTTGGGTGCCCGCGGGCGTGTTGGCAGCGCCGTTGTAGCCGCCGTTGAGGCTGACGCGAGCCACGAGCTGGTGGCCGCCATCGACCACGGTGACGACCTGCAAGCGCTGGTGGATAACAAGGCTGAGGTCGTGGTGGACTTCACCGTTCCGGATGCCGTGATGGGCAATCTAGAGTTTTGCATCAACAACGGCATCCACGCCGTCGTCGGTACCACCGGCTGGACGGAGGAGCGTTTCGAGACCGTCCGCGGTTGGCTACAGGAATCTCCGGAGACCGGGGTGCTCGTCGCACCGAACTTCGCTATTTCCGCAGTGCTGACCATGAAGTTTGCGGAGATTGCCGCGCCCTTCTTCGAGTCCGCCGAGGTCGTGGAGCTACACCACCCGAACAAGGTGGACGCGCCTTCGGGTACTGCGGTGCACACCGCGGAAGGTATCGCGCGGGCTCGTAAGGCAGCCGGTCTGGCCGAGCAGCCCGACGCCACCACGCAGTCCCTGGACGGGGCGCGTGGCGCTGATGTACAGGGAGTGCCGGTACACGCCGTACGCATGACCGGCATGGTCGCCCACGAGCAGGTCATCTTCGGCACCAAGGGGCAGACTCTGACCCTGAAGCAGGATTCCTACGACCGCGAGTCCTTCGTGCCGGGAATCATGATCGGCGTGGAGAAGATTGGTGAGAACCCGGGCCTGACCATCGGTTTGGAGAAGTTCCTGGGACTGGACGGCGATGTCAACGGCGGTGCTAAGGCCTAGTTCATGGCTACTGTTGCACCCCTACAGATCGACCTCGTGGGTCACACCGCCTTTGACTCAGCGCCAGACCTGAACTGGCAAACTGACGTGGATGATAGTGCCGCTTTGGTCGAGTTCGCAGGCAGGGCTTGCTACGAAACGTGGGACAAGCCCAACCCGCACACTGCGACGAATGCGGCGTACGTCCGCCACATCATGGACGTCGGCCACACCACGCTGCTGGAGCACGCCAGTGCCTCGATGTACCTGCGCGGAGTTTCTCGCTCGTGTGGTCACGAGATCATGCGCCACCGGCATTTCAGCTTCAGCCAGCTTTCGCAGCGCTACGTACCTGCCGACGAGGCGCGGGTCGTAGTGCCCGAAGCGGTAGCCGGCAATGAGGACTTGAAGAAGCTGTTCCTGCAGACCGCGGACGTGGCCTACGACGCCTACCGGGAGATCTTGGATGGCTTGGGCGAGGACTTCGCCGAGGAGCCAAACGCCGTGTTGCGCACGAAGCAGGCACGGCAGGCGGCCCGAGCAGTGTTGCCGAACTGCATTGAAACTCGTTTTGTCATGAGTGGCAACTTCCGCAGCTGGCGGCATTTTATCGCCATGCGCGCCGCCGAGCATGCGGATCCGGAGATCCGCCGGATCGCTGTCGCGTGCTTGCGTAAACTGCAGGAAGTAGCGCCGAACGTGTTTGAGGACTTCTCGATCACGCAGTTGCACGACGGCGGGGAGATGGCGACGAGCCCGTACGTCGGTGAATCTTAAGGATGGCGGACCTTAGGGCCATTGAGTACAACCCGCCGAAAACAACACCCAAATACGTGAGTTTCTCGTGAAGGAAGGTAGTCTGGGGAGTCATGAGTACAGGTAACGCAGCAACAAGGGGATCCGCGCACTTCGGAACTATCTCTCTTGCGATGGTGACCCCCTTCAAGAAGGACGGTTCCATCGACTTGGACGCGGGCGTGGCACTTGCTGGCCACTTCGTGGATGAGGGCTGCGATTCTTTGGTCTTGGCCGGAACTACCGGAGAATCACCCACCACGGGTGCGACCGAGAAGCTTGACCTGCTCAGAGCAGTACGATCCGAGCTCGGCGACCGCGTAAAACTGATCGCCGGAAGCGGATCTTATGACACAGCTGTCACCGTAGAAATGTCTCGTGCATCGCAAGAGGCGGGGGCTGACTCTCTGCTGGTTGTGACTCCTTATTACTCTCGTCCCAGCCAAGAGGGCATCTACCAGCACTTTACGACCGTTGCGGACGCGGTGGATATTCCAGTGTGCGTCTACGACATTCCCTCTCGATCCGTCGTCCCGGTGGAGTCGGAGACCCTGCACCGACTGGCCGATCATCCACAGATCGCAGCCGTCAAGGATGCAAAGGGCGACCTGGCCGCCGGCATGGAACTGATTGAGAACACCGACCTGGCTTGGTACTCGGGCGATGACCCGTTGAACCTGCCTTGGTTGGCCGCAGGTGCCACTGGCTTCATCTCTGTGATTGGCCACGTAGCAACGCGACAGCTCAAGCAGATGAGGGATGCGTTCGACGCAGGCGACATCGCCACCGCCCGTAGCATCGCAGTGCAACTGCAGCCGCTACAGAAGGCACAGGCCCGCCTCGGAGGCGTGACATTCGCGAAGGCAGCACTGAAGCTAAAGGGGAAGGCCGTGGGTGCACCGCGTCTTCCCATTATCGAACCAACAGCCGCTGAGATGGATCAGCTGGCTCAAGACCTGCAGGCAGCAGGGGTATAGGGAAAATATGACTGAACAACGTTCCCGAGGCCGCAAGGTTACTCGGAAGGCCGCTCCGCCGAGCGCCGAAGCGGAAGCACAATCGGACAACACCCCGGTCTCTAACTCTGAGGCTGCGACGGTTTTCAACGATGGTGGCGTCGCTAAGAACAACAGCAACAACAACTCCGGCGGCACCGATAACAACGACTCTGCCGACAACGGCGGCAACAAGAACAACAACGGTGGCGGGAACCGCAACCGTAACCGTCGCTCCCGTGGTCGGGGCCGCGGCATCGGCGGCAACAACGGCAACAACAACGGTGGCAACCGGAACAACGGCGGTGGCAAGGGCCGTGGCCGGGGTCGCGGTGGCGACCGTCGCAAGGGCGCACTGAAGGCCATGCAGGGCGCGGACCTGACGCAGCGCCTGCCGAAGCCGCCGAAGCAGCCGAAGGGCAGCCTGCGTATTGTCGCGCTGGGCGGTATCTCCGAGATCGGCCGCAACATGACGGTCTTTGAGTACGAAGGCCGCCTGCTGATCATCGACTGTGGTGTGCTGTTTCCGAGCTCCGGTGAGCCGGGCGTGGACCTGATCCTGCCGGACTTCAGCTACCTGGAGGACAAGTGGGACCGCGTGGAAGCGCTGGTCATCACCCACGGTCACGAGGACCACATCGGCGCTATCCCGTGGCTACTGAAGCAGCGCGCGGACATTCCGATTATCGCCTCCCGCTTCACGTGCGCCTTGATCGCAGCGAAGACTCAGGAGCACCGCCAGCGCCCGAAGCTGATTGAGGTCGACGAGAACTCCCACGAGAGTCGTGGCCCGTTTGACCTGCGCTTCTTCGCAGTGAACCACTCCATCCCGGACTGCCTGGGCATCGCGCTGAAGACCGGCGCTGGCCTGCTGGTTCACACCGGCGACATCAAGCTGGACCAGACCCCGCTGGACGGACGTCCGACGGATCTTCCCGCGCTGTCTCGGTTCGGCGACGAGGGCGTGGATCTGTTCCTGTGTGACTCCACCAATGCCACCACCCCGGGCGTATCCGGCTCCGAGGCTGACATCGCGCCAACGCTGAAGCGCCTGGTGCGCGACGCTAAGCAGCGCGTCATCATCGCCTCCTTCGCATCGAACGTCTCCCGTGTGCAGTCGGCCGTGGACGCGGCCGTGGCGGCCAACCGCAAGGTTGCCTTCAACGGCCGCTCCATGATCCGCAACATGGAGATCGCAGAGCGCATGGGTTACCTGAACGTCCCGCGCGGCACCATCGTCTCTATGGACGAAGCCTCCAAGATGGCTCCGCACAAGGTCGTGCTGATTACTACCGGTACGCAGGGCGAGCCGATGGCCGCGCTGTCGCGCATGGCTCGCCGTGAGCACCGTCAGATCACCGTCCGCGACGGCGATCTGATCATCCTGTCCTCCTCCCTGGTTCCGGGTAACGAGGAAGCGGTGTTCGGCGTGATTAACATGCTTTCCCAGATCGGCGCGACCGTGATCACGGGCCGCGACGCGAAGGTGCACACCTCCGGCCACGGCTACTCGGGCGAGCTGCTGTTCCTGTACAACGCCGCCCGTCCGCGCAACGCAATGCCGGTGCACGGCGAGTGGCGCCACCTGCGCGCCAACAAGGAGCTGGCAATCAGCACCGGTGTTAACCCGAACAACATCCCGCTGGCGCAGAACGGCGTGGTTGTCGATCTGCACAATGGGCACGCCAAGGTGGTCGGCCAGATCACCGTCGGTAACCTGTACGTCGACGGCACCCGCATGGGCGATATCGACAGTGGCGTCCTGGAGGACCGCACCGCGATGTCCGAGGGTGGCCTCATTTCCATTACCACCGTCATCGACAACCGCACCGGACGTCCGCTGGAGGTTCCGAGCGTGCAAGCCAAGGGCTTCTCCGACGATGCCCGCGACATGCTCAAGGAGATACAGGAGAAGGTCGACAACATCATGATCGACCTGGCCGGCGAAGGCGAGAACGATCCCTACCGCATGGCGCAGGCTATCCGCCGCAAGGTGGGCAAGCTGATCTCCGACAAGTGGAACCGCAAGCCGATGATCGTGCCGACCGTCGTGCCGATGAGTTCCGAGATTGTCGAGGAACTCGAGGAAGAAGAGTCGCGCGAATCCGTCTAGCCTAAGGTTTCGCTACGCTGGGGTGGCATGGAACACAACATGAACACCTCCCAAGCGGAACGCGAAGCCCTGGCAAACCTTCTACAGCAGTCCAGTCCCGACGCACCTACGTTGTGCGCGGGCTGGACTGCTCGCGATTTGGTGGTCCATCTCGTTATCCGCGAGTACCGTCCGGATGCTGCCGCTGGCATGTTCTTCAAGGGGCTTGCCAATCGCCTGGATTCCGTCAGCCACGACTACGAGTCCAAGCCGTATGGTGAGCTGGTGGAGATGTACCGCAACGGTCCGCCGACGTGGAATCCGTTGCGCCTGGCGGACAAGTACGCCAACCTAGCCGAGAACTTCGTTCACCACGAGGATCTGCGCCGTGGGGGAGGGGAGTACGTTCCCCGCGATCTGCCGCAATCCGCGCGGGATGACCTGTGGAAGGCGCTGTCAAAGATGGCGAAGTTCTTCCTGCGTTCCTCGACGATTCACGTGGTGCTGGAGCGTAGCGACGCCGCCGCGCCGGCTGTGGTCCGTGCGGGTGCCGACAGCACCGACGAAGTACGGGTAAGCGGCGAAGCCGGGGAGCTGCTGCTGTGGCTGTATGGACGTGACGGCGCCGTGGACGTTGTTCTGAACCCGGCGGATGAGGACACGACCGTACGCGTTAAGCGCCACGTGTTTTAGACATTGTCCGTCGAATCTGAGCATCTTTTTAGAACAAAGCGCGTGTTGCTCATGTGACTACTGTGATCAGTGCGACTAAAGTGGTGGCCATGTCTGTTACTAGTCCTTCTCGCAGTTCTGCGCCCCGAGGAAGGGGTGCACATGCCAACCGGCCGAGCTCCGGCCGCCGCGGTGGATTCGAAGACTCGCGATCTTCCGCGCCGGTCGGTGCCGGTTATTCTGGCTATGCCGGGGGCGAGGACTTCGAACGCACCGGCAGCGCCTTTGGCGTGGTCGGCCATTCGCTGGGGTCTGCGTTTAGTGGTGCGGCACGGGGTATTGGTGGCTTAACCCGCCGCCTAACGACTCGCAGCAACGCGGGTGACTTTGATTCTTATGACGATGCAGATTTTCTAGAGGAGGCGGAAACCCAGGTGATCTCTAAGCGGGGAAAGCAGCGGAAATCCCGCAATGGTCAAGCTAACAGACTTGACGCTGGCCGCGGTTCGCGCGCTAGCGACGGCTGGACGCCAGACACCGAGGACGATGGTTTTGACGCCGACTTCAACGCCCAAGAACCCAACGAGGGTGCCGGATCGAGGCGCATCGGCGGCTCCTATGACGGTGCCGCCATCGGCGTGTTCGCCGTAGCTCTGATCCTCGCTGGGACCTTGTGGTTTGGAGTGGGCGGTGCCGTGGGCAACGGCATCGCGGGGATTCTTACCTGGATCATCGGCGCGGGCGGATACGTCGTCCCGATCGCTATGGCCTTCGCTGCGTGGGTGCTGATGGTTGGCATCGAGCGCACTCAGCGTTCTACCGTCCGCCTGTGGATCGGCTTAGCGCTGGTGGTTCTGCCGATGCTGGGGCTCATTCACATCTTCGCGGGCCAGCCCACCGACAGCGCCGGAAAGGCGAGCGCGGGTGGCCTGGTTGGCCAGGCCATTGGTACCCCGATGGCCGTTGGCTTTAGCGCCTACCTAGCCGTTCCTCTACTGCTACTAGCGATTGTGTACGGCGCATTGCAGCTCACGGGTCTGACGGTAAAGCAGATCTATACCCTCGCAGCGGACTTCCTGGGTGTGGGCAGCTGGCGCGAGGGCAGCGGTAGCGATGATTACGACGACTACGAAGACCACGCAAATGACGTCGATGAGGACGATCAGTACGGCCACGTCGACCGTCAGATCACCCGTGCTGCTCGCCGGACGCCGATGGACAATTATCCGGTGGAGGAGCAGGGAGGCGATGTGGATGACTCCGTCGCTGCTGATTCCAACGAGACCCTGGTGCTCGATACGACGGCTTCTCGTACGCCGCAGCGGCGCAAGCGTACCCAGTCAAAGCGCACGGAATCGAAGCGCAGTCAACCGAAGCCTGCACCACAGGTGGAGGACGTCGCAGAGCTGCTGGAGGACGACGACCCGGAGCCCCAGGTAGAGTCCAAGCCGGAGCCCAAGCGGGATCCCGTTGTCGACTCCAGTGACTCGGTGCGACAGGCCATCATCGCCCGCTCGGGGATTGACGCTGCCGCCGTTCCAGCCTCCACGCCTAAATCGGAGCTGGAAGAGGATGTGTCTGAGGGCGTCACAAAAAAGGCTACAGAGAAAAAGGAAGACAGCGACTACGCGCTGCCGTCGACGAACCTGCTGCTCAATGGAGATGCGCCGAAGACCCGCAGTGAAACGAACGATCGGATGATCGAGGCGATCACTGAAGTGTTCGAGGAGTTCAACGTCGACGCGCAGGTGACGGGCTTTAGCCGCGGACCGACAGTTACCCGCTATGAGGTTGAGCTCGGCCCGGGCGTGAAGGTCTCCAAGATCACAAACCTGCAGTCCAACCTGGCCTATGCGGTAGCCACCGACAACGTGCGCTTACTGACCCCGATCCCGGGCAAGTCCGCTGTCGGTATCGAGGTGCCCAATACGGACCGCGAGATGGTGCGCCTCGGCGACGTGCTGGAGGCACCGAAGGTGTGCGGGGATGCCGACCCGATGGTCATTGGCCTGGGCAAGGATATCGAGGGCGACTTCGTGGCCCACTCGATTCAGAAGATGCCACACTTGCTGGTGGCGGGTTCCACCGGCTCCGGTAAGTCGGCCTTCGTGAACTCCATGCTGGTTTCGCTGCTGACTCGTGCCACTCCGGACGAGGTGCGTCTGATCCTGGTGGATCCGAAGATGGTGGAGCTGACTCCCTACGAGGGCATCCCGCATCTGATTACCCCCATCATCACCCAGCCGAAGAAGGCGGCCGCCGCCCTGACCTGGCTAGTGGAGGAGATGGAGCAGCGCTACATGGACATGAAGGCCAGCCGCGTGCGCCATATTAAGGACTTCAACCGCAAAGTTAAGTCCGGGGAGATCACCACCCCGCTGGGCTCGGAGCGCGAGTACCGCCCGTACCCGTACATCGTGTGCGTGGTCGACGAGCTGGCTGACCTGATGATGACCGCCCCGCGCGAGATCGAGGACTCGATTGTGCGCATCACCCAGAAGGCGCGTGCCGCCGGTATCCACCTGGTGCTGGCAACACAGCGCCCGTCCGTGGACGTGGTCACCGGCCTGATCAAGACGAACGTTCCTTCCCGACTGGCCTTCGCCACCAGTTCCTCCACTGACTCCCGCGTGATCCTGGACCAGGGCGGCGCAGAGAAGCTGATTGGCATGGGCGATGGGCTGTTCATCCCGCAGGGCGCGGGCAAGCCGCAGCGCATTCAGGGTGCTTTCGTGACAGATGAGGAAATCACCGCCGTCGTGGAGGCCGCCAAGGACCAGGCCGATCCCGACTACACGGAGGGTGTTACCGAGGACAAGGCCGCCGAGGCGAAGAAGAACATCGACCCGGATATCGGCAACGACTTGGAGGATCTGCTGCAAGCCGTGGAGCTGGTGGTCACCAGCCAGTTCGGCTCTACATCCATGCTGCAGCGCAAGCTGCGTATCGGCTTTGCCAAGGCCGGACGACTGATGGATCTGATGGAGACCCGCGGCGTGGTCGGACCCTCCGAGGGGTCGAAGGCGCGTGAGGTGCTGGTCAAGCCTGAGGAGCTCGACACGATGCTCTGGATGATTAAGGGAGCAAACCCTGAGGACGCTCCCAAGGAAGTCATGGAGGCGGATGCTGATGGTGCCGACGCGGCCGAGGGTGGCAGCGATGGCGGGACGCGCGTGGTCGCAGCTAACCCGCCGAGCGGTGCCGTGTAGCCCCCTATAGCGCAGCTGGCTTCTGCAGGGTGTAGAGTAGTCGGCAGTTGGAGGGGAGTACCCTAACGCCAAGCTTGCTTGGTGCCCTCGACATTGATCGTCAGCACGGCCGGTTGCGGAGTATCCGCGAACCTCCCGGTCATGTCGGCCCGCAACTTTCATGGAACGGGCAGGGGAGACCTCCGGTCTATTTAGTGATGAGTTTTTATCGACCGGAGGTTTTCCATGGAAGTAAATGCCCTAACGTGGACCATCACCATCTTGGTGGTCGCCGGGTTCTTCGTCTTTGATTTCTATAGCCACGTCAAAACACCCCACGAGCCGAGCATCAAGGAGTCGGCACTGTGGAGCCTGTTCTACGTGGCACTCGCCTGCCTTTTCGGCGGTTTCCTCTGGCTGACCTGGGGGGAGCCTGGCAACCCGCACCAGCACGGCCTGGAGTTCTTCGCCGGTTACATCACCGAGAAGGCATTGAGCGTGGATAACCTGTTTATCTTCGCCCTGATCCTGAGCTCCTTTAAGATCCCCCGCAAGTACCAGCAAAAGGTGCTGCTCATCGGCATCGCGTTGGCGCTAATCCTGCGCGGTATTTTCATCGCCCTGGGGGCGGCGATCATCGAGGCATGGTCCGACGTGTTCTACCTGTTTGGCCTGTTCCTGCTGTGGACCGCGGCGAAGCTGCTGTGGGACGAGGTCTCTGGCGAGGAGGAAAAGGACCCGCAGGACATGATGGTCATCAAGATGACCCGGAAGTTTATCCATGTCTCGGATCACTACGAGTCGGACCGTTTGTGGTTTAAGGAAAACGGCAAGAAGGTCTTGACGCCACTTTTCATCGCCCTGGTGGCCATCGGCTTCGTGGACGTACTGTTCGCCCTCGATTCTATCCCCGCCATCTACGGCATCACTAGTGAGCCGTACATCGTGTTCACGACCAACGCCTTGGCTCTGATGGGGCTGCGACAGCTGTACTTCCTCTTGGACGGCCTGCTGGAACGTTTGGTGTACCTGGGTTATGGACTCTTTATTATCCTGGCTTTCATCGGCACGAAGCTGATTCTCCACGCTCTGCACGAGAACAATCTTTCGTTTATCAACGGAGGCGAGGGGGTTGCTGTTCCCGAGGTTTCCGTGGAACTGTCGCTTATCGTTATCGTCGGCGTGCTGGTCGTAACCACTGTGTTGAGCATGACGGTGGGCAAGAAGAAGCAGGCCGAAAACGAGAAGAGCTCCACGGTAGGATAGGTACTTGTGAACACTTCAGCACCGCGATCTTCGTTCGGCACCTTCGTCCACAGCGTGAGCTTGCCGAATGTACTCACGTGCATTCGCATTGCTCTGATCCCGGTGTTCCTCTGGCTGATTCTGACCTCCGGGGACTGGGCAGTGCCGGGGGCCGAACCAGATTTGGCTCACCGCTGGTGGGCGCTGCTTGCCTTTAGCCTGTTGATGTTCACCGACCAGCTGGATGGCTACCTGGCTCGGCGCTACGAGGTCATCACCGACTTCGGCAAGCTGGCCGACCCGATCGCAGATAAGGCACTGATGATCTCCGCGTTCGTCAGCTTGAATATTTTGGGCGAGCTGCCGTGGTGGGTTACCGCGATCGTCGTGGTGCGTGAGTTGGGCATCACCGTTTGGCGCATGGTGCTGGCGCGCAAGGGCAACGTCGTTCCGGCCTCCAAGGGCGGCAAGCTGAAGACGGTTCTGCAGACCCTGGCGGTGTTCCTCTACATTCTTCCGTTCGGCGGGGTGGTGCAGACCATCGCCGTGATTGTGATGGGTGTTGCCGTGGTACAGACAGTAGTGACCGGGGTGCAGTACATCCTGGATTCACGCAAGGAAAACGCCTAGATGACGGTGAACCCCGCCGCCGAACACCTAGTCCGGGAGTTCACCCGGCGGGGGCTGACCATCGCGACGGCAGAATCCCTAACCGCAGGTCTGTGCGCGGCCACGGTTGCAGAGGTACCTGGGGCTTCGGCGGTCCTACGCGGTGGCGTCATTGTCTATGCAACAGAACTCAAGCACGACCTGGCGGGAGTGAACGAGGAAACCCTGCGCGCACATGGACCGGTGGCGGCGGAGACCGCGGCGGAATTAGCAGCGGGAGCGGCGCGGCGTTGCGGAGCAGATGTTGGCGTGGCGCTGACGGGCGTGGCCGGTCCCGACCCACAAGATGGGCACCCGGCGGGAGAGGTCTTCATTGCCGTCTACGACAGTGTGCGGGGAGCGCGGGTGGAAAATCTGTACGCAGAGTATGCGCGGCTGGTTAACGAAGGCGAGTTCGCAGGGCTGGATGCGGCGCAGCTGCGGGCAGAGATTCGCCGGTTCAGCGTAAACCGCGCGCTGGAAATGGCTTGCGCGTAAACTGGCGGGAACAAATTCGTCGCCCGAGACGTTGGGATGATTGATGAATCACAATACTATGGTCATGGATACGGTTGCGGTGGAGCGTCCGTCCGAGCGGATGCCCGCGGACGAACCGCTGCTGCGGGAGGCACTGGGTGCGACCCTGAAGGAATACCGCACCAACAACGGTTTTACGTTGCGCCAGTTGGCCTCGCTGGCAAATGTCAGCCCGGGCTATCTTTCGGAGCTGGAGCGCGGCCGCAAGGAAGTTTCCTCTGAGCTGCTGGCCAGCGTGTGCCATGCAATGGCCGTTTCGGTGGCTTCGGTGATCTTGGAAGCTGCGTCGATGATGGCTCTGGATGCGGCGGCCGCCGAGCTGGCTGCGAACATGGCAGCGGGGGCCGTCGAACGAGCCTAAGTGCAAGGGTGCGCGGAGGATTCTTGGTAGTATTATCCGCGCAAAAGAAATACTTTTAGCCCGTTTTAACCTCTCAATGAAGGAGCAATAGCTCATGGCCAATCCGTTCGTGAAGGCGTGGAAGTACCTGATGGCGCTCTTCGATAACAAGATCGAAGAAAACGCCGATCCGAAGATTCAGATCGAACAGGCCATCGCAGAGGCGCAGAAGCAGCACCAGGCACTATCCCAGCAGGCAGCGGCGGTTATCGGCAACCAGCGTCAGTTGGAGATGAAGCTGAACCGCCAGCTCGAAGAGGTAGAGAAGCTGCAGGCCAACACCAAGCAGGCGCTGAACCTCGCCGACAAGGCCCGCGCTCAGGGTGACCAGCAGAAGGCCATGGAGTACGAAAACGCTGCCGAAGCCTTCGCCGCACAGCTGGTGACGGCGGAGCAGTCGGTGGAGGACATGAAGAGCCTGCACGACCAGGCCCTGCAGCAGGCCGCGCAGGCCAAGCAGGCCGTGGAGCGCAACTCCATGCAGCTGCAGCAGAAGGCCGCGGAGCGCACCAAGCTGCTGAGCCAGCTGGAGCAGGCGAAGATGCAGGAGAAGGTTGCCGACTCCCTGCAGTCCATGAATGCCGTTACCTCCAATGGATCCCCGAACCTGGACCAGGTGCGCGAAAAGGTCGAACGCCGCTACGCCAACGCCCTCGGCCAGGCCGAGCTGGCACAGAACTCTGTGCAGGGCCGCATGGCGGAGGTGGAGCAGGCCGGAATCCAGATGGCCGGACACTCCCGCCTGGAGCAGATCCGTGCAGAGATGCAAGGTGGCGCGAAGAATCAGCTGAGTGGAGCACAGCAGCAGGAGGCCATCGAACAGGCCCAGCCGCAGGCGGGCAACGTCAGCCAGGATGCAGTGGCCGAGCGCATGCGCCAGCTGCGTGGCGAAAGCTAGTTCTTCCGGCTAGTTACCGACCCCGCGGGACTTCAGCGCCTCTCCGAGGCGACGGGCTCGCAAAAGGCTGCGAACAATCACCGGCACGCCGAAGGCAAGCACGGAGCGCGACGCGCCCCGTGCTTTTCTTGCGTCCAGTACCTCGTTGACCGTCAGTGCCGTCAGCGGAATCAGGCGGATGGTCAGTGCCACCAGTAGGCTGATAGTTTCTACCGGCAGGCCGATCCTGCCCAGGGGCCGCAGGCCGGCCTCGACAGCGTCCATGAGCTGTCCGATGGTGGTCGTTAGGGTCAGCAGAGTTGCCATGGCCACCGCGGAGAGGATCACCACGAAGTAGGTCAGCGCTGTAGGGAAGTCCCGTTGCCACCACAGCAGCGCGGCGAAGGCTAGCAGCAGTACGGCGGGCGCGAACAACTGGCGCAGCGCCAAGCCCACGGGGATGCGCGCCACCAAATAGCACGCGATGGTGAAGGCGGCTACCACCCCTGCCTGCCACGGCACAGTTGCCCAGATGGCGCTGCCGACCAGGAACAAGAAGAGCAACAAAATTTTTAGCCCCGGCCGGGCGCGGTGCAGAATCGACTGTCCTGGGTGGTACACCGACAGCGGGACATTGATGTGGAGGGACTTTGCCATTGCTTACCTACCCGCCGAAGCTCGCTACGTAGTCGGAGATGACGCGTTCGGCCGGGCCATCCCCCCGTACGTCGCCGTCGGCGATCCACAGAACGCGATCCATGTTTTCCAGCAACTCTAGGTCGTGCGTAACCACGATCAGTTGCTGCGGGAGGTCGGCCAGCCTGCGAGCGATCATCCGGCGGTTGCCGAGATCCAGCAGGGTAGTGGGTTCGTCGGCGATCACCAGCTCTGGCTCTACGACCAGTACAGAGGCCAGCGCCAACAGTTGCTTCTCGCCGCCGGAAAGGAAGTGGGGGGAGGCGTCCGCTAGGTGTTCCAGCCCCATGGTGTGCAGCATTGCAGCTGCCTTTTCCTCCCTTTCGCGGCCGCTTTTGGTAGTTGAACGCAGAGAGAACGCGACGTCCTCGGCGACCGTGGGCATGATGATCTGGTTGTCGGCGTCACTAAAAACAAACCCTACCTTGCGCCGCACCTCGCGCCCGCGCTTGGCCACATCGAGCCCCGCGACGCGCACCCTTCCACTGCTGGGTTCCGTAAGGCCATTGATGAGGCGCACCAGGGTGGACTTGCCGGAGCCGTTGGCGCCGATAATGCCGATGCGGCGTTCGTCGAGGGAGAGGTTAATGTTCTGGAGGACGGTGCGCTGGCCTGTAGAGGTATCGAAGGTGACGCCCACATTCTCGAATTCGATGAGGGGCATGTTTTAAGCCTTGCGCTTGGTTGGCAGCAGGTCTGGCACCGCCTTGGTGACAGCCAGAGCGATGGCGACGGCGAGCGTGACCTTGATGAGGTCGCCGGGGATGAACGGGGTATTGGCTGCCAGGGCTGTGCCGAGGTCGTAGCCGAGGCGCGCCATCAGGCCGATCGATCCACAGAGGTACTGGATGATCACGCCCAGGATGCCCGCGAGGAAGAACACGGCGGCGCGCGCATTGGTGTTGCGCGGGGCGTACTGAGCGATAAGGCCGATGACGAAAGCGGCGATGACGTAGCCGACGATGTAGCCGACGGTGGGGCCTGCGACGGCTGCGGCGGCGGGCTTCCATCCGGCCATGTTCGGTACGCCAACGAAGCCCACTGCGATGAATAGGGTGGTGGCCAGGCCGCCGCGCCAGAAGCCGAGAATGAGGGAAGCCAGGACGATGCCCATGTTTTGTAGGACGATGGGTACGCCGGCTACGCCGATGGGCAACTGCACGCCGCCGAGCACGATGATGAGGGCGGCGAACACGGCGATGTATGCGAGGTCTACTGCCTTAATCTTTGTAGTTTCTGAGTGTGACATAAATATGATAATAACCCAGATATCTCAGAACTTGAACACCGTTCAAGGCGGGGTTCTTGGGCGGGGGTGTAGATTGGTAGACCATGCGCAGAACAGAGTTTGATCGGCTGACTTTGGGCGAGTTCGGAGATAGCTTCCGAGCCTTTGTTGCAGATACTCATGTGCTGAGCTCGCTGGGGGATACGCCTGCCGCGCTAATCGAACAAGGGTATGATCCCCGTGATGTGTGGTTGGCGCTGTGCGATGACTTCGATGTGCCTGAAGAGCGTCGCTTGGGTGAGGATATCTAGCTTTTTGTCTATTGACGCCCACGGTTCGTTCTTGTGGGAAGGTCAGCTAAACAATCGAACACAGGTTCGTGTAGGGTGTGTGTCGGAAACGATGGTTGTCCGCGCGGTCGAGTACAACTATCAATGAACCTTTTCGGAGCACTGCCGGTCTAAGTAGATCGGGGGTGCGAAGAAGATGACGATATTGAACACACCGGAACTGAAAACACCGGACGTCACAGCAGATGTAAGGAGCAGCAACTCTATGCCACCGAAGAAGAAGCAGACCGCCGCGGCGGGGAAGGATCGGTCGAAGGCGCTGGAGCTTGCGATGGCGCAGATCGAGAAGGACTTCGGCAAGGGCGCGATCATGCGCCTGGGCGACGATACCCGCCCACCAATCCAGGCAATTTCTTCCGGCAACATCGCAATTAACGCGGCGCTGGGCATTGGTGGTTTCCCGCGCGGTCGCGTGGTGGAGATCTACGGGCCGGAGTCCTCCGGTAAGACCACCGTGGCGCTGCATGCAATCGCAGAGGCTCAGCGTGCCGGCGGCATCGCGGCATTCGTCGATGCGGAGCATGCGTTGGACCCAGAGTACGCCCGCGCGCTGGGCGTAGACACGGACGCGCTGTTGGTTTCCCAGCCGGACACGGGCGAGCAGGCGCTGGAGATCGCGGACATGTTGATCCGTTCGGGCGCCATCGACATCATCGTGGTGGACTCCGTGGCGGCGCTCACCCCCAAGGCGGAGATCGACGGCGAAATGGGCGATTCGCACGTTGGCCTGCAGGCCCGCCTGATGAGCCAAGCTCTGCGCAAGATGACTGGTGCGCTGTACCAGACGGGTACGACAGCGATCTTCATTAACCAGCTGCGCGAGAAGATCGGTGTGATGTTCGGCTCTCCGGAGACCACCACCGGTGGTAAGGCGCTGAAGTTCTACGCCTCCGTGCGCTGCGACATTCGCCGCATCCAGGCGTTGAAGGATGGCCAGGACGTGGTGGGTAACCGAACCCGCCTGAAGATCGTGAAGAACAAGGTCTCGCCGCCGTTCAAGATCGCGGAGTTCGACATCCTCTACGGCGAAGGTATTTCGCGGGAGGGCTCCATCATCGACCTTGGCGTGGAGACCGGTCTGATCAAGAAGTCTGGCTCCTGGTTTACCTACGACGGCGACCAGCTGGGCCAGGGCAAGGAGAAGGCCCGCGAATTCCTCAGGAACAACCCGGATCTATCCGCGGAGCTGGAGGATCGCATTGCGCGCGAACTGAAGATTGGCCCCTACGCCAAGATGAAGGACGAGCCGGCTGGGGAAGCTGCTGGAGACCAGTCGGATGAGGATAAGCCCATCGACCTGAGCCCGAACTTCGACGATGACGATGCCAACTAATGATGCCGACAAGGCATAAGAAGCGCGAGCAGAAGATAGAAGCGCTGCGACAGGCGATCGCCAACTATTCGCCGGGAGAGGGCGAGGTGTTTCTGGATGCGGCGGAGGAGGAAAAGCTCGCGCCGATCAAGGCCAAGGCAGTGCGGCTGATCAACCATCGAGCACGCTCCACGGCGGAGCTGCGCCAGAGGCTGCTCGACGCCGACTTTGAACCCGAGGGGGTGGAGGAGGTAATCGACCGCTGCAGGGCTAATGGAATGCTGGACGACGCGGAGTTTGCCAAAGAGTGGGTACGGCAGCGGGAGAAAAACCAGAAGAAGTCTGTCGCAGTGCTGCGCCGAGAGCTGCAACGCAAGGGCATTGCCCAGGCGTTGATCGAGGATGCGTTGGCACAAGTGGACGAGGAATCCCAGGAACAGATCCTGGAATACCTCGTGACCAAGAAGGCAGGCAGCGTAAAGACCCGCCCCGCCGACCGCAAGGAATACGACAAGGCGCTGCGCCGCGTAGTGGGCGTGGCCGCGCGTCGCGGATTCCCGCAGGGCATAGCGATGACATACGCACGCCGCGCGCTGGATGCGCGAATAGAGGAGCTGTAGTGGGGCGCCACTAGCAAGGACCTCACTTTTCTAAACGCGGCGGGCAAAGGGGTAGGGTAATCCACGTGACACAGACGATTCAGACGCAAACGAGCGAGAACTCTGGCGCCGGTCGCACCTACGAAGTGCGCACCTTCGGCTGCCAGATGAACGTCCACGATTCCGAGCGACTGTCCGGCCTACTGGAAGACTCCGGGTATGTGCCCGCAAATGAGGGCGCCACGCCGGACGTCGTGGTGTTCAACACCTGCGCGGTCCGCGAGAACGCGGACAAACGCCTCTACGGAACCCTTGGCCAGATGAAGGCCATCAAGGACGAGCACCCCGGCATGCAGATCGCCGTGGGGGGATGCATGGCGCAGAAGGACAAGCAGACCGTGGTGGACAAAGCCCCATGGGTCGACGTGGTCTTCGGCACCCACAACTTAGGCTCATTGCCCACGCTGCTGGAGCGCTCGGCGCACAACCACAAGGCAGAAGTGGAGATCTTCGACGCACTCGAAGAATTCCCCTCCGTACTTCCCGCCAAGCGCGAATCCGCCTACGCTGGCTGGGTTTCCGTCTCCGTCGGCTGCAACAATACCTGCACCTTCTGCATCGTGCCCTCGCTGCGCGGCAAGGAGCAGGACCGCCGTCCCGGCGAGATCCTGGCTGAGGTCAAGGCGCTGGTAGACCAAGGCGTTAGCGAAGTCACGCTGCTCGGACAGAACGTCAACGCCTACGGCGTGAACTTCGCAGACGAAACCCTCGAACGTGACCGCACCGCATTCTCTAAGCTTCTGCGCGCCTGCGGGGAAATCGAAGGCCTGGAACGCCTCCGCTTCACCAGCCCCCACCCGGCCGAGTTCACCGACGACGTGATCGACGCGATGTCCGAGACCCCCGCCGTGTGCCCGCAGCTGCACATGCCGCTACAGTCCGGGTCGGACAAGGTACTGAAGGACATGAAGCGCTCCTACCGCTCCAAGAAGTTCTTGGGGATCCTCGACAAGGTGCGCGAACGTATCCCGCACGCGGCGATCACCACCGACATCATCGTTGGCTTCCCCGGCGAAACTGAGGAGGACTTCCAGGCGACGATGGACGTAGTGGAGAAAGCCCGCTTTTCGAGTGCCTTCACGTTCCAGTACTCACCGCGCCCCGGAACCCCGGCCGCGGAGATGAAAAACCAGGTACCCAAGGCCGTCGTGCAGGACCGCTACGAGCGCCTTCTCGCACTACAGGAGCGCATCAGCGAAGAGGAGAACCGCAAACTCATCGGGACCACGCAGGAACTGCTGGTGCAGGCCGATGGACGAAAGAACGACCGCACCCACCGCCGTTCGGGCCGCTCCCGAGACGGTCGCCTCGTGCACTTCACGCCCGAAGGCGACATCCGGGCAGGTGACGTAGTGGAGGTTGTTATTACTGACGCCGCGCCGCACTTCCTTATCGCCGACGGCGGAGTCGCGAGCCACACGCGCACCCGGGCGGGGGACATGACAGAGTTGGGGGAGACCCCGACTACGGCGCCTGTGGGCGTTGGACTAGGAATGCCGAGCATAAAGAAGCCCGAGGCGACCGCGGCGGATGGATGCAGCACGGGAGGATGCGGCTGTGAGTAGTGATAACAAGAGCGCCAAGAGCAGCACCAAGAGTTCCGAACAGGAGGTCGCGGACGACGCGCTGGCACAGTATCGGGGTGACCTCAGCGGCGCTGAGCGAAAGATTGCCGGGCGCGTGGTGCTGGGACGCTACGTGCCGCTGATTGTATTCGGCTTCCTGGTACCCCTCGTGATGATCTTCTTAACGCACGCGGGGGATGTACGCGGCTACGACGTGCTGTTTAACACCCAGGTGGCGCAGGACGGCGCGACGGCTAAGCCGGAGATGATTTTCTCTTGGCTGCGCCTCGTGGCGATCCTTTTGACCATCGGAACACTGGTTTCGAAGTCGTGGATTGTGGCCTGGGTGAACTGGGCCTTTGCAGGTGTGGCCTGGTGGTACAACGTGTTTGCGATCTGGGTGCGCCAGACGCAACCGCCGACGGAGTCGGGTGACGGTCCGGCAATCCCGCTGCTGATCAGCCTGGTGGGGCTAACGGTGCTTTTCTATGCGCTGTCCGCGGTGGTGTTCCAAAAGAACCCCCTGCAGCGGGCGCTGGCCGCGGCGCGGCGCGAGGAAGCACACCGCGACGAAGAATCCCGCCTGGCGCAGCAGCGCCTACGCACCGGTATCGAGGATCGCGAGGATGCGGTGATCGTGGATGACCGCCGCGCCCGTGCGAAGGCCCGCCGTGAGCGCAAGGCCAAGCTCGAAAAGCAGGAGGGCGAGGAGGACTAGCCCTCCACGGCGGCAGCGGCGGCGTCCGCCCACTCCTGCCACTGCGCGGCCTGGCCACGCAGCTTCTCTGCCTTAGCGGACTTGCCCGCCTTCTCCGCGGCCTCGGCCTCGCGGTTGAACTGGTCCACCTTCGCCTGAAACTGGGCCACGCGCGCTTGAGCCTCCGGGTCGGTGCGGCGCCACTCGGCATCCGCAGCCTCCTCCACGCGGGCTTCGATGGCCTTGATCTTGTCCTCGAACTCGCGCACACGACCGCGCGGGACGAAGCCGATTTGCTCCCACTTTTCCTGCAGCTCGTGCAGAACCTTGCGGGCTTTGTCCACACCGTGCGCCTGTGGATCAACCTTGGGGGAGTATTCGTCGATGAGGGCCTGCTTGGCGTCTGCGTTGGCCTCGAACTCCTTGTCACGCTCGGCAGAATCCGCCTTGCGGGCGGCGAAGAACACGTCCTGTGCCTTGCGGAACCGCTCCCATAGCTGGTCGTCGACGTTGCGCGGTGCGCGGCCGGCAGCCTTCCACTGGCTCATCAGGTCGCGGTACTTAGCGCTGGTTGGCCCCCACTCTGTGGAATCCTGTAGCGCCTCGGCTTGCTCGATCAGCTCTTCCTTCTTCAGCCGTGCCCGTTCGCGGTTGCGGTCCAGCTCGTCGAAGTGCGCCTGACGCTTGCGGTTGAACTCGGAGCGTGCCTTGGAGAAGCGCTTCCACAGCTCGTCGTCGGTGGAACGCTCGACTCCCTTGATGCCGCGCCACTGTTCGACGATCGCGCGGATGCGCTCGCCGGAGCGCTTCCAGTTCAGCGTCGACGGGTCGGCTGCGGCGATGCCCTCGACTTCTCCCAGCAGCTCTTCCTTCTGCGCCAGCGCGGAATCGCGGCGCTCCTGCTTCGCCTCCGCGACCTGCTTCTCGGCGGTCTGGGCGTGCTGGGAAATTTTTTCTAGGCGGGCCTCCAGGGCGGCAATGTCGCCGATGACGGCTGTGGTGGGAAGGGAATCCTGCAGAATCTTCGCGTCGTGACGGATGGTCTGGGCTTGTTCCGGGTGGCTTTGCAGACGCGCCTCGAGCATCTGCACTTCAGTGCTCAGGTCGTCGTAGCGGGCGCCAAAGTGTTTCAGCCCCTCTTCGGGGGTACCGGCCTTGAACTCTCCGATCTGGCGCTCGCCGTCGGCGGTCTTCAGCCATGCCACGCCGTCAGCGTCCACACGGCCGAATTTCGCGGGGTCGTTCTTGGGGATGCTGACACCCCCGGTCTGCACTCCCTTCAGCCCAGGCTTGGCGCCTGGCTTGGGACCCGGCTTTGGGCCGGGCTTCGGGACCGGACGAGGATTCGTGGGATCAGTCATTGCGGGTACTCCTACCTAAAACCAAAACATGCCAATCGCCTTATACGCCTTGTAGCCTTTTAGCCTCGTATAGGGCAATGAAGTAATTATTACACCAGCCGCACCGCTAGACTGGGTTTCCATGAGTTCTTCCACTGAGATCCGACCGATCGCAGTCGTTGGTCCCACCGCCTCTGGCAAGACGGCGATCTCCCTGGAGCTGGCCAAGCGGCTGGACGGGGAGGTGGTGAACATCGATTCCATGCAGCTGTACTGCGGCATGGATATCGGAACGGCGAAGGTTCCGCCGGCAGAGCGGCAGGGGATTCCGCACCACCAGCTGGATATTTGGTCGGTTACCAAGCCCGCAAGCGTGGCGGAGTATCGCACGGGGGCGATCGAGACGGTGGAAAAAATTCTTGCTAGGGGCAAGACGCCCATCATCGTCGGCGGCTCCATGATGTACATTCAGGCACTGGTGGACGAGTGGGACTTTCCGCCCACGGATCCGATGGTGCGTGAGAAGTGGCAGCGCGAGCTCGACAGCCGCGGGGTAGCGGCCATGCATCAGTACCTGGCTACGATCGACCCCGAGGCTGCTCGCATCATTGAGGATAACGACCCGCGCCGTACCGTCCGCGCCCTCGAAGTCATCGAGCTGACCGGCAAGCCCTTTGCGGCCTCACAGCCACCGAAGAACTCCACGCCCCGCTGGAACATGCGCCTGCTGGGGCTGAACGCGCCCGCCGAGTGGCTGAACCCCCGCATCGAGCTACGCGTGCGCCAGATGTTCGACCAAGGCCTAGTCGAGGAGGTGCGGACTCTGGTTGCCGATGGCCTGGTCCGTGAGTCTACCGCCGGCCAGGCGATCGGGTATTCGCAGGTGCTGGATTATTTCGCGGGCGAACTCACCTTTGAGGAAGCTGTGGATCGCACCATCACCGGCACCCGTCGCTATGCTCGACGGCAGCGTTCCTGGTTCCGCAGGGATAAGCGCATTATTTGGATTGACGCCAACTCACCCGACCCGGTCCGCGCGGCAACGGAAGCATTAGGGATTGTCAGCCAGCAGTAAGCAAGGGAGTGTTCTGCATGATCGAATTCATCAAGGCCCACGGCACGGAGAACGACTTCGTTGTCCTGATGGACGAGGCAATCGAGGTGAACCTCACTGAGGATCGCGTGCGACACCTTACAGACCGGCGGGCCGGGATCGGCGGCGACGGGGTGATTCGCATTGCCACCGGTGACGCCCTGGTGAGCGCGGGCGTTCTGGCCGAGCTTCCCGCGGGCGTGCACGGTCAGGAATGGTTCATGGACTACCGCAACGCTGACGGCTCCCTGGCGGAGATGTGTGGCAACGGCGTGCGCGCCTTCGCCCACGTGCTGTGCCGACAGGGGAAAGTTACCGTCGGCGAACAGTTCGGCATTGGCACCCGGGCGGGCCGCAAGCTGGTGAAAGTGCACGAGTTGAGTGGAGAAAACCAGGAACACGCGATCGTGAGCGTGGAGATGGGCACCCCGGAAGTGCTGGGTGTTTCTACCGCACAGGTGGGCGACATGAAGGTCGCGGGGCTAGGCGTGGATATGGGCAACCCGCACCTAGCCGCGGTGGTGCCCAACCTCACGACGCTGGAGCTGCAGAAGCTGCCGATCGACCAGCAGGTGCAGTTCGATCCTGAGTTCTTCCCGGCAGGGGTGAACCTGGAGGTTCTCACGCCTCTGGACGATGCGGACGCGGTGCACATGCGCGTCCACGAGCGCGGTGTGGGGGAAACTCGCTCGTGTGGCACCGGTACCGTCGCCGCCGCTGTTTCTGCCCTTGCTGACGCCGAACTGGCCACAGGCACCGTCACCGTGCACGTTCCAGGGGGAGCCGTGCAGGTGGAGATCTCCGAGGACGGTTCGATCCTCCGCGGGCCCTCGGCGATCGTGGCCTGGGGAAAGACTGTGCTTTAACGGCTTTCTAGTGGCCACCGCAGCCGCAGCTGCCGGAGCCGCAGGCTCCGCCGCAGCCAGCGGAGTCCACGGTGCTGGCGGTGAATTGCACGGTACCGGCCACGATCAGCGGGGCATCTGACTGTGCGAGCTCCTCGTCGACCGCGTCCTCGGGAAGAACCACCGTGAACTCGAAGGGAGAGGTCACTGTCGCGGTCCAGAACTTCTGTCCCGTCAGAGAGTTGACCTTGAGGGACCAGCCGGAGGCCTCCACCGCGATCTCCGCCGTGGCATGCGGGGCAGTGGCCGGAGAGTTGATGTCCTGCAATCCCTTCGAATCCACCACGCCAACCTTCAGGCCGCCGTCCTTGGCGAACTCAGTGGAATCCCCATACACGCGTACGGAGTTGGCCAGAGCCCCAATGTGGAACTGGTGGTACTCCAACGAGGGGGCGTCCACAAGCAAAGGCCCTTGAGCGATGGTGGCGGTGAGCGAGGCAATCGTCGGTGCCTGCTGGCCGGAGATCTGCAGCATCGGGCTGTCGTCCACTACATCGAGCACGCCGATGATGTCGTTCAGCATCGACAGATGCGCGGTGGCGGGTAGTCCCCCGGTGTAGCTGGCGAAGGAGCCGAAGGGCTCAACGGCGAGCACAACCATGCGGGCGCCCGAGGGATCGTCGAACTGCAGAACCTGGCCGCCGCGGACCTCACCCGACACGCCCAGGTTGCCGGAGCTATAGGCGGACTCGAGGGCCTGCTGCCACTTGGGGAAATCCATACCAATGCTGCGGAGTTCAGGAATCATGCCCACCACTCTAGTCCGCCGCACCAAATTTCCTATTTACCGCCCCTGACAGGTAAAAATAGAGCGTAATGACGGAAAAGACGGATAAAGCCGAACACACTACACACCTTTATGATTCGCATGCGGCGCCCACGGTCGGCGAACTCGATCTGGAGGCGCGCTCGAGCCTCCGACGGCTATCCCGCGGTGTAAATACCTACACAGACGAGCAGTCCGACGGTTACGACGTTGAGTATCGAAAGCTGAGGCTGGAGAAGGTCGTGCTGGTTGGCGTGTGGACCACCGGTACGATCGCGCAGGTGGAGGCGAGCCTGGAGGAGCTGCGAGCCCTGGCAGAAACCGCAGGCTCCGAGGTGGCGGAGATGCTCTACCAGCGGCGCGACAAGCCGGATTCCGGCACTTACATCGGCCGCGGCAAGGTCGAGGAGCTGAAGTCCGTGGTACAGGAAACCGGCGCCGATACGGTAGTCTGCGACGGTGAATTGAGCCCAGGTCAGATGATCGCGCTGGAGAAGGCGCTGGACGTCAAGGTGATCGACCGGACCATGCTGATTCTGGATATTTTCGCCCAGCATGCGAAGTCCAAGGAGGGCAAGGCGCAGGTCTCTCTGGCACAGATGGAGTATCTCATCACGCGGGTGCGCGGTTGGGGTAGCACACTGTCCCGACAGGCCGGCGGTCGCGCGGGATCCAACGGCGGCGTGGGACTGCGCGGACCTGGTGAGACGAAGATTGAGGCGGATCGCCGTCGTTTGCGCTCCGACATGGCGAAGCTGCGCAAGGAGATCGCGGCGATGAAGACCTCCCGCGAGATCAAACGCGAGCGCCGCGACGCCTCTGCGATTCCCCAGATCGCGATTGCGGGCTACACGAACGCGGGCAAATCCTCTCTGATCAACGCGCTGACGGGAGCGGGTGTGCTGGTCGAAAACGCTTTGTTCGCCACCCTGGACCCGACGACGCGCCGCGCCAGCCTGGCGGATGGCCGCACAGTGGTGTTCAGCGACACGGTGGGCTTCGTCCGCCACTTGCCCACGCAGCTGGTGGAGGCGTTCCGTTCCACTCTGGAGGAAGTACTGGCCGCCGATGTGGTGCTGCACGTTGTGGATGGCTCCGACCCGTTCCCGCTGGAGCAGATCAAGGCGGTGAACACCGTGATCGGTGGGATCGTAGAGGAATCCGGGCAGGAGGCTCCGCCGGAGATCTTGGTCATCAACAAGATCGACGCCGCCGACCCACTGGTGCTGGCGGAGCTGCGCCACCGCATACCGGATGCAGTGTACGTGTCCGCGAAGACGGGGGAGGGCATTCCGGAATTGGAGGCCCAGCTGGAGTTATTCCTCAACTCGCTGGATTCTCACGTGATCCTGCATGTGCCGTTTGACCGTGGCGATGTGGTGGCCAAGGTCCACGAGCTGGGAACGGTTATTGGCGAGGATTACGACGCGGACGGAACTCGTCTGGATGTGCGTCTGCCGAAGGTGGTTGTGGCGGAGCTGGAGGAGTTTGTCGTCACCGAGTAACTAGTCTGCGAAGGTGACGTCGATGCCTAAGTTTCTTAGCTCGTTGACATAGGGCTCGGGGGCACCGCGGTCGGTAACGATGGCGGCTATGTCGTCAATGCTGGCGAAGCTGACGAGGTAATCGAGGCCGAACTTGGTGGAATCGCACAGGGTGACTACCGAATCGGAGTTGGCGACCATGGCGCGCTTGATGGCCCCCTCTTGGGCGTCAGGAGTAGAAAGACCGTGGTCGATGGTGAGCGCGTTGGTGCCGATGAAGGCCACATCCGCATGCAATACGCCCAGGGCGCGGGTGGCTAGGTCTCCGACCACGGCCTGGGAGGCCGCCCGGACGTGCCCACCGATCAACTGCACATCGCAGCGAGGGGATTCCGCGAGAGTAGTGGCGATGAACAACGAGTTCGTCACGATGTTCAACTTCGGTGCCATGAGCTTCGGATCGTTCGTTGCGTTGGCATCTGCGATCGCCTCGGCGAACACACCGGTAGTGGTGCCAGCGTCTATGAAGATGGTGCCAGAGGGCGGAAGTAGCTTCACCGCTGCCTGGGCGATGGTGCGCTTGGCCCCGAGGGCGGCCTTTGACCTGGTGGCGAGCGTGGTGAAGTCGGTGCGGAAGTTTTGTACGGGTACGGCGCCGCCGTGGACGCGGAAGAGTTCGCCGCCGTCGTCGAGGATCGCGAGGTCACGGCGAATTGTTTCTGCAGTGACGCCGAACTTCTCCGCCAGCTCATTCACAGTTACCCTGCCGTGAATGGCGGTGAGGGAGAGTATTTGACGGCGCCGTTCTGCTGATTCCATAAGCGTCACTTTAGTTGCTTGCGGGCGGGAAACGGCGGCGTCAGAACCAATGGGGGGGGGAACCTAGATCTTGCGCAGGACCGCGGCGACCTTACCCAGGATCGTCGCTTCCTCGGCGGGAATGGGCTCGAATAGCGGGTTGTGGGGGATCAGCCACAGGCCGTCGGAATCCTTCTGGAACTCCTTGACTGTTGCCTCGCCGTCGATCATTGCCGCCACGAAGTCGCCGAACTCCGCGACGGATTGCGAGCGAACAACCACCCAGTCGCCGTTGAAAATACCTGCGTCGTGCATTGACTCACCCACGACCTGGAGCAGGAAAAGCTCGCCATTGCCCACGAGCTCCTGGGGGAGAGGGAAGTGAGCTTCGACGTTTTGCTCTGCGAGGATTGGAGCACCGGCAGCGATCTGGCCGACAACTGGAACATAGGTTGCCTCTGGCATGGCCTCACCGTCGACCGTCTGCTCCGAGGCTGAAGCGTTCGCCTTGGGTTTGGTTGCGTTGCCCTTAGTACCCTCGTTGTCCAGTTGTCCGCCGTCGAACGCACGTACGTCAACGGCACGGGGACGCTTGCCGTCGCGGCGGAGGTAGCCGCGCTTCTCAAGCTGAGTGAGGTGGTAGGAGACGGAGGAAGTGGAATGTAGCCCTACTGCATCCGCAATCTCCCGGATGCTCGGCGGATAGCCACGGATGACCGTCGAGTCCTTAATGACCTCGAGAATTCGGCGCTGACGGGTGCTCAAGGCTGGCTTCTGGCCGTCCTTCTGCGCTTGCTTCTCCGCACGCTTGTCGGCCTCCGACTTCGGCGGACGGCCAAGCCGTGGGCGCGGTGTGGAGCTATCGGTGGAATCGTCGGTGCTCACGGGATCTACCTCACTCGGTATTCGGTGTTGATTCGGTACTGGGCATTAGCTGTTCGCTTTAGCTGTCTCCACTGACTTTACCCGATAAAACCGGAATTTCTAGTGTATGTGTTCGAAAAGTTCGGAATTTCACTAGACACCTTCGAACAGGCGTGCTAAATTCACGAGCGTAACCAAAATTAGAACACATGATCTAGCGTTCTAATAATTAACCACAACCTGTCTGGCGCGGATGGTTCACTGTGAACCACAGCGAAGCAAGTTTTGAGCACTGCCTAAAAGATGGTGCCGATCCACTAAGGAGTTAGCATATGACCACCTCAATTGTACGTCCTTCGATGTTCCGCCAGTCTGCAACGTTCCGCCCGTCCGCAACGCGCCACCGGGTAACGCGGCATGATCGGGTAGCACCTCTGCGTCAGCCGCGGGTTCTCAAGCCAGATTGGGAGCAAGTGGGCGTAGAAGTGAAATCGAACACCTATGGTTACCCTGCAGCACCTGTAGTCCGTTCGATATCTAGGAATAGAGCGGCGCGGATCGCTGGATCTAACGAAAGGGTGTTCGAGGAGCGTTCTAGTCGTGTTGAGACATTTCGTGCGCGTGTGGACCGCGTGGTTCACTCTCCGGGAGCAGCCATGGTGTCCCTGGGTGCAATGTCTGCACTGATTGGTCTCGCGCCCATACTAATTCCTTAAGGCCTGTGGCTAAGCATTTAGCTTTTCTAGCTTCTGTCCTGGTGTAGTGAAGGGCTAAGCTTGGGGGCGTGTTGTGCCCCTCTTGCAGTTCTGAATCCTCCCGCGTAGTAGACTCGCGCTCCATCGAAATGGGCGTATCCATTCGCCGTCGCCGTGAGTGCAGCGAGTGTCAGACTCGTTTCACGACCATCGAAAGATCCGTTCTCTTGGTGGTCAAGCGAAACGGAGTGACCGAGGAGTTCAGTAGGGAGAAAGTCATCAAGGGCGTTCGGCGGGCATGCCAAGGCCGCGATGTCTCTGATGATGCCCTGAAGCGCCTTGCACACGAGGTGGAACAGGCAGTGCGCGTGGCACATGGCTCACAAGTCCCCGCTAACCAGATCGGCTTGGCGATCCTCGACCCACTACGCACCCTAGACGAGGTTGCATACCTGCGCTTTGCCTCGGTGTATAAGTCCTTCAACTGCGCCGAAGACTTCGAGCAGGAGATCGAATCCCTGCGGGCGCACCGCCACGCCTTAACTGAGCCTCAACTGGAACCCAGCGACGATGAAAACTAGCGGCGA
Organism: Corynebacterium sp. ACRQK; assembly: GCF_022345965.1. GTDB lineage: Bacteria > Actinomycetota > Actinomycetes > Mycobacteriales > Mycobacteriaceae > Corynebacterium. The sequence continues at coordinate 256,161 of NZ_JAKRMU010000001.1, read as the reverse complement.
GGAAAACTAACGAATCTTCTCCAGCTTCTTGCGGATGCGCTGCAGGGAAACAGAATGAGCCGTACCGAGATTCTGGGCGAAAAGGCTGACGCGAAGCTCCTCAATCATCCAGCGCACCTCCTTAACTTGCGGCGAGGCAGCCCGCGCCGTCGGCAGGCGCTTCTTGGTCTTCTCCAGCAACTCGAAGGCCTCCTGGACCTCATCGTCCAGATCCTCCTCCTTATCCGGATCCGTCTTCATCAGCTCCAGGCGTGCGCGCATCGCTTCCACATAGCGCGGAACATGGCGCATGTGCTCAACGCCATTCCGGGCGATCGCATGTTTGCCCAGGAAGAATTCCAGCTGTGAGCGCATATCGTCGATAGCTTCACCCGACCAGCCCTTAAGTTCCGCAGACATATCGGCTACCGCCAGCACCGCAGGAGCCAGGGCAACCACATACTGGCGCACTCGTCCGGGGCCTTGGGAGCGAGCAACTGAAATGACCTCCTCGCACATTTCCGGATCGCGGATAACCGGCCCCAACTTCATCAACATATCGCGGCATGCCAGCGCCACAACGTCGTTTACTAGGCCATCCACGCCCCCGGGAGTATTCTCCATGGCCACCCGCTGGCGCAGCGGCAGCCCCTTAATCATCTGCTTCGGGGATACCGTGCAAGCACCGACCATCATGTTCAGAACCGTGGTGAATTGCTGGCCATCCGCCGCCTGCTTGGTGGGAAAGGCCTTCAAGGTCACCCTGCTCTTCACTGCACCCGTTGCACCGCCCTTAGCGATGACGATCGCGGGGTAGGTGTTGAGGGTCTGGCCATCCACCACCGTCTCCACTGTCTCCGGCAGCACGCCGATGCCGTCCGCGGTCCACCCATCTGCAGTGGCTAGCACACCGGTGGAGGTTCCGGCCTGCTTCTTCAAGCTCTTTCGGCGGGACGGCGTGTGCTGCGCGGCCTCGCTGGGAGCGGCGGTCTTGGAACGGGCGGCGGCCTGCGCAATGGCAGACGTGACCTGTCCGGCCAGCTTGTGCTGCAGGTATTGCAGGTCGCGCGACTTCTCGATCACGTTGCCGCGGCGGTCGATGGCGGCGAACTGCATGCGCAAGTGCCCGGGAACCCGGGACCAGTCGAAGTCCTGCGCGGAAATCCCCTGGCCACCTAGCTCGCGCAGTGCCTCAGCCAGCGCGAATCCAAACTCACCGTCGAAAGGAACCATCTTCCGCAGGGCCGCGGCGGCGAAGTTACTGGCTGGTACCACACTCGTGCGCAGCGGCTTGGGCAGAGAACGGATCAGGGCGATGGCCAGTTCCTCTCGCATACCGGCAACCAGCCACCGCGTCTCCGGCTCGGAGACGTTCGCCAGCAGAGGGATCGGCACGCGCATCGTCATGCCGTCGTCCGGGTCGCCCGGCAGGAAGACGTAGCTAAGTTCGAACTCCAGACTGCCCTGCCTCCACACGTCGGGGAACTCGTCGGCGGCCTTCGCGGCCTCCTCCGAGTCGATCAGCGCGTCGAGTGTGAAGTCCAGCTGGTGCGGGTCTTTATGGCGAGCCTTCTTCCACCAGGAATCAAAGTGCCGGGAGGAAACGATTTTCTCTGGCAAGCGGGCGTCATAAAAATCAAAGAGCGTTTGATCGTCGACAACGATATCGCGGCGGCGAGCCTTATCCTCCAGCTCGGTGGCCTCGGAGAGAAGCTTTTGGTTGTGGGCGAAGAAGTGGTGGCGGGTTCTCCAATCACCCTCCACAAGCGCATGCCGAATGAACAACTCGCGCGCCAAGACCCGATCCACCTTCGATGCATTGACCATCCGGTCGGCGACAATCGGCAACCCCAGAAGCAGCACCTTTTCGTGCACCATTGCCGCCCCACGGGAAGATGACCACACCGGCTCGGAATAGTTGTACTTCACCATGTGCGGAGCGATCGCTTCGATCCAGCTCGGATCGATAGGCCCCACGGTGCGGGCGAAGACCTGCGAGGTTTCCACCAACTCAGCGGCCATAAGCCACTGCGGGGGCTTCTTGGACACATGCGAAGAAGGATGCACCACAAAGTGCGAACCGCGGGTGCCGGTGAACTGCTTGGAGTTGCCCTCGCGCATTCCCACGTGGGTCAAAAGTCCGGTGAGTATGGACTTGTGAACCAGATCCTCGTCGATTGCTTCTGACTCAAAAACGAGCTCCCTCACGTGGCGGATGTTCGGGATTTTCCAGCTCAGGTCCTGCACGACGGAAAGCATCTGGCGCACCAAATCCATCCATTCGCGGACGCGCACGTAGTGGATAAACTCCCTCTGGCACAGCTTGCGGAACTTGTTCGCGGACAGCTCTTGCCGCTGTTCCTGCAAGTAGTTCCAGAGCTTCAGCAGGCTCACAAAGTCGGAGTTCGACTTGAAACGCGCGTGCATTTCGTCGGCCTGTTGCTGCTTTTCCAGGGGGCGTTCGCGCACGTCCTGGATGGATAGGGCGGACACGATGACCGCGATGGGCTCGATAATGTTGTTCGCATGCCCGGCCGCCAGCATGCGTGCGAGCCGCGGATCGGTAGGGATGCGCGCCATGTCGCGGCCGATGGGGGTAAGCGCTGTGTCCTTTGTTGACGCCAACGCTCCGAGTTCTTGCAGTAGAGCCACACCGTCACGGATGGATTTGCTGTCGGGTGGCTGAAGGAACGGGAAGCGTTCGATCTCGCCCAAGCCGAGTGCGGCCATGGACAGGATCACGCTGGACAGGTGGGTGCGCAGAATCTCCGGGTCGGTGAACTCCGGGCGTGCCTCGAAGTCCTCCTCGGAGTACAGGCGGATGGCTATGCCGTCCGCGATACGGCCGGAGCGGCCGGAGCGCTGTTTGGCGCTGGCCTGGCTGATGGGCTCCACCGGCAGGCGTTGAACTTTGGTGCGGTTGGAATAGCGGGAGATGCGGGCATAGCCGGTGTCCACCACGTAGTGGATGCCCGGAACCGTCAGCGAGGTTTCCGCGATGTTGGTGGCCAGCACGATGCGGCGGCGTGGCCCGGTGCGGAACACGCGGTGCTGCTCGGCGTTTGAAAGGCGGCCGAACAGTGGCAGCACATCTACTTTGCGTGCCCCGCCGGCGCCGGCAAACTCATCTTCCAGTGCCTCGGCGGCATCGCGGATCTCGCGTTCGCCGGAGAAGAAGCACAGGATGTCGCCCTCGCCGGCGCGCATCAGTTCCTTACATGCAGCGACGAGTCCGTCCAGGGGATCTGTCTCCACCTCGATGACCTCGCCGGTTTTCGGGTTCTCCCGTTCCGTCACGAGCGGGCGATAGCGAATCTCCACCGGGTAGGTACGCCCCGAGACCTCGATGATGGGGGCGGGGGAGCCGTCAGCGTCCGCAAAGTGCTCCGCGAAGCTCTCGGGGTCGATCGTCGCGGAGGTGATGATGACCTTCAGGTCGGGCCGCTTCGGCAGCAGTTGCTTCAGGTAGCCGAGCAGGAAGTCGATGTTGAGGCTGCGCTCGTGGGCCTCGTCGACGATGATCGTGTCGTAGTCCCGCAGGAGGCGGTCGCGCTGGATCTCGTTGAGCAGCACACCGTCGGTCATGAGCTTTACGGCGGTGTGCTTGGAGATCGTATCGTCGAAGCGGATCTTGTAGCCGACCAGGGAAGTATCGTCGCCGATCGGCTGGTCGAGTTCCTCCGCGATGCGCTCGGCCACGCTGCGGGCCGCGATGCGGCGCGGTTGGGTGTGGCCGATAACCTTTGTTCGACCGCGTCCGAGTTCCAGGCACATCTTGGGAATCTGGGTGGTCTTACCCGAGCCGGTCTCACCTGCGATGATGACGACCTGGTTGTCCTCGATGGCCTTTTTGATGTCCTCCCGCCGCTCGGAGACCGGCAGGTCGGGGTAGGTAATCGGCGGAATGATCCGGATGAACTGCGGGCGGCGGCGCTTGTTTGAGCGTCGCCGGGAGCGCCTGCGCCCCTGCGGCTTGCCCTGAGGACGGCCCTCGTTGGTGGGGGAGGCCGACCCGTGCGCGTCCGTCATGTGTGAATCACCCGTCTCGCTTGCCAGAATCTCCCCGTGTTTGTGGGGCTGAACAGGCCGATTCTAGCAACGTGCCCCCACAAGGGGAACCTGCACCCCTGTGTGCTTTTTACCCCCAAACAAGGTTAGAGGATCATAAATGTTTGCTTAATATATGCAAACTATCCCGCAGTCACATGGATTCGGTCTAGTCTTTCGCTAGTCAAAACAATCTAATTTTTTAAGTAGTTTTGAGAAACGAGAGACCTCATGTGTGAACACGGACAGGACACCACCCCAAACCATCTGCAGAGTCCGCTGAAGTCCCAGCTCAGCCGCCGCACATTCTTCCGTGGAATGGCTGCGGTATCTGGCACCGTACTCTGGGCCTCCACCGGCGCGCCCGGAGCAAGCGCGCAGGAAGCTAGTGGCGGCAGTGGGGGAGGCTTCCATGTAGGACGCGGTCTGGCGGACATGACCGGCGAGCCATGGGGCGCCGGCATGTTCGGCTATGCCGTGGACGAACAAAAGACCGTCGGTATTCAGCGCCGCCAGTACGCACGGGCATTCATTTTCGTTGACGCCAACAATGACAGCTCTCGTTTCGTTCACGTCACCTGCGATGTTGGACTTATGTTCCAGTCCATCCACCTGGAGGTGCTCCGCCGCCTCAAGGAGAAGTTCGGGGATCTTTACGATCAAACCAACGTCGTGCTCACAGCCACCCACACTCACGTGGCTCCAGGCGGCACGTCTCAGCATTTGATGGTCGACATCACCCACGGTGGCTTCCGCCCGAAGACCTTCGAGGCCACGGTTGCGGGCATTGTTAACGCCATTGAACGCGCGCACGCAGACATCCAACCTTCAGACGTGACGGTTGCTGAGACAAAGGTTGCTGATGCGGGCGTCAATAGGTCAAAGACCTCGTGGGACCGTAACCCCGAAGAGGACAAGAAGGCACTACCCAACGGCGTGGACACCCGTAGTGTGACCCTCCATGTATCGCGTGGTGGCAAACAGGTCGGCCTGATCAACTGGTACTCGCTGCACCCGACTAGCTTCGGCGCGGAGTACAAGCACATCGCAGGCGACAACAAGGGCTACGCAGCCTGGGCGACTGAGGAAGCCCACGGAGTGGTTCACCGCTACCCCGAGGAGGCACCTTTCGTCGCTGCCTTCGCCAACATGACGCCTGGTGACATCACACCGAATATGGGGTTGACGCCCAACTCTGGGCCGGGAGCAGATGAGCGTGATTCCGCGCAGATCCTCGGCGAGAGGATGATGGCGGCGACCGACGACCTGGGCAAGGATTGGTCGGAAGGCGGAATCGACGGACGTATGCGATGGGTGAACTGCCCGCAGTTGGTGGCGAGCCCGCGCTTTACTCCGGACAAGAAGGAGCACAAGCTGGGTCCGGCGATTCTGGGCGCGGCCTTTGCGGCGTCCTCACAGGAAGATGGCGGCGGGGTGCCCATCCTGGGCTTCAATGAAGGCGAGCGCGGCGGTAATCCGTGGGTGCGCGACCTCAACAACTTCCTTTCTCCTCAGGAGCTCAAGGATATCCACGGTCCGAAGGAGGGCCTGCTGCCGATGGGCTACATCGATGGCATGATTCAGCAGGTCCACCCGTTCACGATCCACCGCCTGGGCTCGTTTGTTCTGGTGAGTCTAGGTTTCGAGCCGACGGTCACCAGTGGCTTGCGCATGAAGCGCACGGTCGCTGCGGCGCTGGGTGTGTCGGAGAACGCGATCGTGGTGCAGGGATACACCAACGCCTACGGCCACTACATCACAACGCCCGAAGAGTATGAGGCGCAGAATTACGAGGGTGGCGCGACAATCTTTGGCCAGTACCAGTTGCCCGCGTTCCAGGACGTGCTCGACGAGATGGCGCGAGCGCTCAAGGAGGGCAAGCCGGTGGAGGTCGGGCAGCCCGCAGGTGACCTGACGGGGCTGATCCCGAACGTGCCGGGCAGCGACAACTGGATGGATGCGCCACCACCGGGCAAGAAGTTCGGCGAAGTGCTGGAGGCACCCAGAGAGGTGAAGGCCGGCTCGCCGGCGCGGGTGGTTTTTGTGGGCGCGAACCCGAACAACGACATGCGCCACGGCGAGGGCTATGTGACGATCGAGGACGCCAGCGGAAAGGTGGTCGCGGACGACTCCAGCGAGAACACTCTAATCACCTTTGAAAACTCCTTTGGGCAGACACGAACCACCGTCGAGTGGGGCACAAGCGATGTACAGCCCGGCAAGTACACGGTGCGCCTCAAGGGAGATTGGAAGGCTTTCCTGGGCAAGCTTTCTCCCTTCGAGGGAACCGCTGAACTACAGGTGAGCTAGATATAGGGCAAAGGTACTTATTTTTCCGGTTGTAATTATACTTTTCTAATAATTGCTGTACAGTTGAGGACGTGGTTCAAAGAGAGTATCGACCAACAGTTGCCCAACTACGTACCTTCGTGACCATCGCCGAACACGGTCACTTCGGCACCGCCGCCTCGCACCTGGGGATCTCCCAGCCGTCGCTCTCCCAGGCACTAGCAGCGCTGGAGGCAGGGCTTGGCGTGCAGCTGATCGAACGGTCTACTCGCAAGGTCATCGTCACCCCGGTGGGGCGCGGGCTGCTGCCTTTCGCACAGGCGACGCTGGAGAGCCTGGAGACCTTCGTCACCCACGCCCGCGGCGCCCACGGCGGCCTGGTCGGCTCGCTGGCGATCGGCATGATCCCCACCGTTGCGCCCTACATCCTGCCCGACGTGCTGCACACGGTTAACGACGTGGCTCCCAAGCTGGAGCCGCGGATCGTGGAGGAGAAGTCCCCGCTGCTGGTGGACGCACTGCGCCAGGGCAAGATCGATGTTGCCGTGCTCGGCATGCCAGGCGAGGGAGGCGGCTTGAACACCGTCGACCTGTACACCGAAGAGTTCGTGCTGGTCCTGCCTGAAGGCCACCCTCTGGCCGGTCGGAAGGATCTGGCAGTCGACGAGCTGAAAAACATCGAGCTGTTGCTGCTGGACGACGGGCACTGCCTGCGCGACCAGATCCTGGAGCTGTGCCGCACCGTGGACATGGCCAACGACCCGCGCCATTCTGTGACCCGCGCCGCAAGCCTGTCCACGGTAATCCAGCTGGTAGCCGCCGGTTTAGGCGCCACCCTCGTGCCGCTATCCGCAGTGGCTGTGGAGTGCCAGCGCCCGGGCATTTCCCTCGCGACGTTCGCCGGCGGTGCTGTACGGGCCGGCCGCACGATCGGCATGGCCTACCGTTCCAGCTCTACGCGCATCGACGATTACGCGGCGCTGGGTGAGATCGTGGCGCAGTCCTTCAACCACGTTGCGAAGGATAGCCGCCGCGTGCTGGAGACCTTCCTCTAAGTCAACGGGTTAAGCCCGGGGTTAAATTTGCGGGCTTAACCCTGCACGATGGTGAGCTCCGACAGGCGGATCTCACCGGCCTCGTCCGTCGCAGCGAGGTCCACTACGCCTTCCAGCGCCCAGCCGTGGTCGCCTTCCGGATCGTCGATGATCTGACGGACGAACCAGCTTCCGGCCTCGGAGCCGGTGCCCCGCTTGATGAGAATGTTCTTATTCGACCGCGCGGCGGCGTCCACACCAACATCCGCATACTCGTCGAAGTAGTCGTCCATCGCGGCGGGCCAGTCCGGCGGCGTGTCCAGGTATTCGTCCATCTCCGCAAGCTCGCGTTCTTTCTCGAAGGCGAAGAGTTCCACGTGGCGGAAGAAGTAGTTGCGCACCATGCGGGTCAGTGCCTGCGGGTTGGCGGACAGCAGGTTCGTATCCTCTACCCCATAGGCGTGCTCGGCGACCTGATCCTCGGTCAGCGGAGCATCCGGGTCGGCCATCTGCACCCACTCGTCGATAAGAGAGGAATCGACTTGGCGGATCAGTTCGCCTAACCATACGAGGATGTCGTCGAATTCCTCCGAGCGGTAGGCTTCCGGCACCGAGTGCTCCAGCGTACGGTAGGCGTCCGTCAGGTAGCGCAGCACGCCCCCCTCGGAACGGCCTAGCCCGTAGGTGGACACGAAGTCGGAGAAAGTCATGGCCTTTTCCACCATGTCGCGCACGATGGATTTCGGGCTGATCTGAAAGTCGCGAGCCCAGGGGTTTCCTTCGCAGAAGGTGTCGTATGCCTGGTCTAGCTCGTCGGCCAGCGGCATGGGCCAGGTGATGTCTTCGACAATGGCCATGCGTTCGGTGTAATCGACGCCCTCTGCCTTTAGCGCCGCGATTTCCTCGCCCCGCTCCGCTTTCTGCTGGGCTATAAGCACTTGTCGGGGATCCTCCAGCACAGCCTCAAATGTCGAGATGACGTCCAGGGCGAAGGTTTCGGACTCCGGATCCAGCAGCTCCAGGGCGGCCAGGGCGAAGGGGGAGAGTGGCTGGTTTAGTGCGAAGTCGCGGCTCAGATCCGCGGTCAGACGTGCATCCGTGCCGCTGGGCGTGTCCGCCGCATACTCCTCGACCACTTCGGCGTTGATAAGCCCGCGATAGAGCTCGATCGTTCGCAGGATCGCCTTGTTCTGCTTCGAACGCGTGTCGTGGTTGGTGCGCAGCAGGTGCTTGAGTGCCTCGAAGGTCCACTGATCGCGGGCGACCACGTTCAGCAGCATAGAGTTGCTCATGCGGAATTGGCTGGTCAATTCCTCTGGCTCTGCGTGCGTAAGCCGTTCGTAAGTCGACTCGCTCCAGGTGGCCTGGCCCTCCGGTGCCGAACGCTTGCGCAGCTTCTTGATCTTCTTCGGGTCACTTCCCGCGCGCTGGCGCAGGCGGAAGTTCTCGATCTCGTGTTCCGGGGCTTGTACCACCACGGTGCCTTCTGTGTCGTAGCCCGCGCGTCCTGCTCGCCCGGCGATCTGGTGGAACTCCCGAGACTTCAGTACACGGTGCTTCACCCCGTCATACTTCGTCAGCCCTGTCATCAGCACGGTGCGGATCGGCACGTTGATGCCCACGCCCAGGGTGTCTGTGCCGCAGATGATCTTCAGCAGACCCTTCTGGGATAGACGCTCCACCAGGCGCCGATACTTCGGCAGCAGGCCCGCATGGTGCACGCCAATGCCCTTGCGCAGCAGGCGGGAAAGAGTCTTGCCGAAGGCGGAGGTAAAGCGGAAGTCGCCGATCTCTTCGGCGATGGCGGCCTTTGCTTCGTCGTTCACCAGCTTCATGCTGGTCAAGGCTTGAGCGCGCTCGATGGCCTCGCGCTGGGTGAAGTGGACGATGTAGATCGGCGATTTGCCGTCGTTGATCAGCTCTTCCACTGTCTCGTGGACAGGTGTGTATACGTAGTGAAAGTCCAATGGCACAGGTCGGGTAGTACCCGTCACCAGGGTTGTCTGGCGACCCGTGCGTTCGGTGAGGTCATCCTCCAGCCATTTCGTATCGCCCAGGGTGGCGCTCATTAAAAGGAACTGAGCTTTAGGGAGCTCCAGCAGCGGAACTTGCCAAGCCCAGCCACGGTCGGGCTCCGAGTAGTAGTGGAACTCGTCCATCACTACCTGGTCGATCTTCGCTTTCGCGCCATCGCGTAGAGCGATGTTCGCAACGATTTCGGCGGTGGCGCAGATGATCGGTGCCCCGCCATTCACTGTGGCGTCACCAGTCATCATCCCGACGTTCTCCGGGCCGAAGGTTTGGCACAGATCGAAGAACTTTTCGCTCACCAGAGCCTTGATCGGTGCGGTGTAAAAGCTGCGCTGCTTGCGTGCCATGGCGATGAAGTGCGCGGCAATGGCGACCATGGACTTTCCGGAGCCAGTGGGGGTGGCCAGGATGACGTTGTCTTGGGCAACCAGTGCCGTGGCCGCCTCTTCTTGGGCAGGGTAGAGGCTTATGCCGCGGTCGCGCGTCCAGCCGAGAAAGGACTCCAGGATTGCGTCGTCGATCAGCGACTCTGGAACCTCGTCCAGGTCCGGAAGCAGCTCTGCGAGTTCGGCGGCAATACCCACTGTGTTCTAGTTATCCTCTTGCTCGTCAGTGTCGGCAGCGTTGTCGTCCTGGCCGGTGTCGGCGCCATTTTCATCGGACATGTTCTGCAGGAACGCCTCGAACTCCGCACCCAGCTCCTCACCGGTAGGAATGTCTTGCCCCGGCTTTAGCAGGTTATTTTCCCGCTTGCGGCGCATGCGCTCCATCTCTGCGTCGTACTGGTGCTCGAGAGCACTGACGACCGTGGCGATCTCTTGGGAGTCTTCCACCTGGTCCTGCAGCTGGTGTTTCACCCGCTCCAATTCCTTCTCCAGCGCCTTCAACGGCAGGTCCCGGTCCGCCACGTCAGCGAACGCCTGTAGTAGCCGCAGAGTCGCCTCCGGGTAGTCCGAGGCCGCGATGTAGTGCGGTACGTGGGCGGTCAGTCCGATCGTCTCGAACCCGTGTCGGTTCAGCTTCTTCTCTGTTTCCAGCGCAGCAGCGCCCGGGACGATCATCCGGGATTCCCAGGTGTGGAAGTCCTGGATCAACGAGGAATCCGAAGCGTGCGCGGAGATCACCAGCGGCCGGGTGTGCGGCACAGTCATTGGTGCCGAGTACAGGGAGGCAACCATGCCTACCTGGCCACGCCGGGCAAGATCCACCACGGCATCGCTAAACGCGCCCCATTTCAAATCCGGCTCCAGCCCACTGAGCAGCAGGAACGGGCGACCCTGCGTGTCCTTCACTAGGTGCAGATCCAGTCGCACGTCGTCGCTATCCACAACCTTGGAGTTATCGATGATCACACCGGGGCGGCGGGAACGGTAATCGATCAGCTCATCAACCTTGAACGAGGCCACCGGGCTGTGGTCCAGGGCTGCGAGCAGGTGGGAGCTGGCGCTGGAAACGGCTTGACCCGCGTCGGCATAGCCCTGCAGCGCTACCAGCATCGGCAATTCTTCAGCTCCGTCCGCAGTGCCATCTAGCCCCGCGGTTGCGTCCGTAATGGAGGGGCGATCGAACTGTATCGGAGCCGGATACTCCATCTCGTACATCCGGCCCGCAGCCTTCCCTTCGTGGCGGCCATGCATAGTTTCGCTCTCCCTTCCGGCGGAACCTTTGTCCAACCAAGCATTGTTTGCCAAGCCTATCAGGCAGTTCGGACAACCCAGGCCGAGACGGCACGTATGTCGAACAGCCAGAAACCTGTATTCACAGTTCTGAGTTATCCACAGGCCCCTGGGGCAACACTCGCTCGAACGGCCATTCTGACCGCGGGGAAAACTCTTCTCGGTGAGTATCTGTGGCATGAGTAACTCACCAGAACACAACGACCAGAACGCACAATCTATTCCCACGTCCGCCGCCTCCGCGATACCAGCGCCTTCGGTCCACCTCGGGGCCGACAAAGGAAAGCTCATTGCGGCCATCCCGTCGCTGTTGGGCTTCCCACCTGTCGACTCGATGGTCATCATCGGCCTCGTCGCCTCCACCGAACCCACCGAACCGATCAACTCCAGCACCGCAGGCTCCGCACCGCTGCCGGTGAACCATCGTCGCTTCCGCATCGGTCCCGTTCTACGCTGCGATCTTGTCCCCGCAGCCGTGACCGAGGCGGTTCGCGGTCTCACCAATATTCTTTGTGACGCCCCAGCGGCAGAGGCCATCATCCTCACCATCGGCGACATGGATGATCGTCTGCGTGCCTGTGTGGCCTCCGCCATTAAGCAGCTGCAGGATGGATGCGTGGAGGTCCAATCTGCGCTGGAGGTGTCGCGCATCGCCACGGGGGAGGCGTGGACCGACGTGTTGGACGGGGAGGCCGGGACCGTGGCAAGCGTGGAAACCAACGAGCTGGCGGACATCAGCGCACTCAGCGGAGCCCGCCGCATGGGAGCCAGGGAGGAAATGGAACGCTGGCTGGACCCCGCGAACATCGCAGTACCGGATTGGATGCTGCAGGATCGCGGGGAGGCCACGACGGTCGATCTGATCCAGGTGCTAGTCGGGGTGGCTGCAGTGGCGGAAGGCCAGAGAGTGCTGGAGGAAGAATGCGAAGACGAGTACCTGATCGACAGCCTCGCCGCGATCTGTTGTGACGAGTTCCTACACACGGTCGTCATCGCATGGTCGCTCGGTGCCAACAGCGCCATTCTGCGGGAGATGCTGGCAAGTACCGCGCGGCGGACGACGGGCGGGGTGCGTCGACGGGTGATGTTGATTCTGGCACTGGTGGCGTCAGCTAACGACGAAGGAGTGCTGGCCTACCACACGCTGACGCGCCTGCTGGAGGAGCTCGAGGCGGACCTCTACACGGAGGATGCGTGCGCGAAGCTCGACCTGCTGGAGTGCACGGGCGATCCCGACGATGTAGCCGAATCGGACGAGCCTGAGAAGTGTGATGAGATGGCGGTCGACCCAGAAGAAGCGTTGGCAGACCTGCTGCGCGGTGTCGAGGAATCCGATGCCTCCGACATTCAGCCACGCCTCAGCGCACTCGACGAGTTCACCGCGGACATCGCGATCGCGGCGCTGGACGCGCACCAGAGAGGAAAGATCAAGTTGCTGCTGTCCAAGGCAGTGCGTGCCGCGTGTACTGTCATGGCCAATGTGCAGATGGATCTGGACGCAGCGGACGACCCAGATGACCCGCGTAAGCAGGGTGAGCCGGGAGACCCGGGCGAGTCAGAGGGCCCCGGTTGGGTTCCAGAGCGCACCTACGTGACCGTACGGGAGTACGCCGGACTGGACCTCGCCTGGGAGTACGAGCGTCTGCTACAGACCGTGGACTGGGATGCGGTTAACGCTGTGCGGAATGCAACCTATCACCCAGTTGTCCGCTAAACGCCCACGCATCCGAAATGATCGTGGGCAGGTCGGAGCGGGTCGGGTTCCAGCCGAGTTCTGCCTTCGCCTTTGCAGAGGAGGCGATGAGGGTGGCGGGATCACCTCCACGACGCGGGGATTCGATGGCCGGAATCGGGTGACCAGTTACCTCGCGGCAGGTGTCGATCACTTGGCGCACACTGAAACCATCGCCGGAACCGAGGTTGAAGATGCGGTGCTGGCCGGCAGCGTTAGAGGCCGCGGCTAGCAGGTGTGCGTCCGCTAGATCTCGAATGTGAATGTAATCGCGCACCGCAGTGCCATCAGAGGTGGGGTAGTCGGTGCCGAAGATGGAAATGTGCTCCCGGTGGCCGAGGGCAACCTGCAGCACCAGCGGGATCAGGTGCGTCTCTACCTTGTGGTTCTCTCCAATGTCGCCATACGCGCCGGCGACGTTGAAGTAGCGTAGGGAAGTCGCAGCCAGCCCGTAGGCGTTGGCATAGGAGGTGATCATGTGGTCGATCGCCAGCTTGGATGCGCCATAGGGGTTGGTGGGGGCGGTGGGCATATCCTCGGTGATTGGTACCTGCTCGGGCTCCCCGTAGGTAGCGGCAGTGGAAGAGAATACGAGATTCTTCACCCCGTGTTCGCGCATTTGGTCCAGCAGGTACAAGCTGGTTCCCACGTTGTGATGCCAGTAGATGTCCGGCTTCTCCACCGACTCACCAACCAAGGAGCGGGCGGCGAAGTGCATCACGGCGGCAACGTCACCGTCGGCGAAGACGTCGGAAATGACATCGCGAATGTCACCCTGGACAAAGGTAGAGCCCTCCGGGACGGCGTAGCCGTTACCGGTGGATAGATCGTCGACGACGGTCACGCGGAAGCCGTGCTCCAACAGCACACTGGCACATACGCTGCCGACATATCCGGCACCACCGGTGACAACGATGTGGGAGGAAGGGGACAGGGCGGAATTGGAAAGATCGATGCTACTCACATGTCCCACGCTACCGCACTGATTAGCTAAACTTTTCCACTCGCACGGCGTGGCCGAGTTCTTCCGGAATCACCATGGCACCGTCGTCGTTGCTGAACTCCAGACCGTCCTCGGTAGCTACCAGGCTCACAACGCTGCCCGGGCGCATACCAAGCGCATGAAACTTGGCCATCAACTTGTGCTCTACCTGGATGATTTCGTTGATGCTCAGGATCTTCACCTGGATCGGCTCCAGAGGCTCGATATCGGAGGCACGCTGCGAGGTACCCTCCTGCAGGGTATTAACCTTCTCCAACATCTCCGCGCGCTCGGCTTCCGGGATGCCTTCCATTAGCTCGTCGAGCCCTGGGATCGGATTGCCGAAAGGCGAGGTGGCGTACTCGCTAAGTACCTTCACCAGTTGCACTTCGACCTCGTCACCCATGACGTGCTCCCAACGGCAAGCCTCGTCGTGAACCTTTTCCCACGGCAGGCCGATTACGTCGGTGAGCAGGCGCTCGGCTAGGCGGTGCTTGCGCATCACAGCCGTGGCCAGTGCACGCCCCTGGGCGCTTAGCTTGAGAGAGCGATCCTTCTCAATCGTCAGAAGCTCGTCGCGCTCCATTCGGGCGACTGTCTGGCTTACGGTCGGGCCGGACTGGTCGAGCCTCTCGGCGATACGAGCGCGCAGCGGTGGAATGCCCTCTTCTTCCAACTCGTAAATCGTTCGGAGATACATCTCAGTGGTATCGACGAGATCCCTCACGTGCGCTACGCCCTTTCTTTGTTTCTTGACTTCACACGATTATAGCCCCGTCCACATTGGGAACGGGGCAGAAGTGTAGGTACTTGCTTTTTCTGCGGGGTTAGACGGCGTACTCGCGCAGCTTATCCGCACGGTCGCCTTCGCGCAGCTTCGCCATAACTTCGCGTTCAATCTGGCGCACGCGCTCGCGGGACAGCCCAAAACGACGACCGATCTGGTCCAGGGTGCGGGGCATCCCGTCATCCAATCCGTAGCGCAGCTTGATCACATCCTGCTCGCGCTCCTCCAGGGTGCCCAGTACTGCGCGCACATCGGAGTGGCGCAGGGAAGCCACCACGGCGGTTTCCGCGTCGGTAGCCTCGGAATCCTCAATGAAGTCACCCAGCGGGGCTTCCTCGTCGCTACCGACTGGCATGTCCAGGCTCACCGGATCGCGGGACTGCTTCAGCAGCATCTCGATCTTGGACTCCTCGATGCCGGACTCCTCCGACAGCTCTTCATTCGTAGCCTCGCGACCCAGCTGCTGGTACATCTCGCGCTTTATGCGAGACAGCTTGTTGACCTGCTCGACGAGGTGGACGGGAAGACGAATGGTGCGGGACTGGTCGGCCATGCCACGGGTGATGGCCTGACGAATCCACCAGGTTGCGTAGGTGGAGAACTTAAAGCCCTTGGTGTAATCGAACTTCTCCATTGCGCGGATCAGCCCCAGGTTACCCTCCTGGATCAGGTCCAGCAGCGGCATTCCGCGGCCCGTGTAGCGCTTCGCCAGGGAGACTACCAGGCGCAGGTTTGCCTCCAACAAGTGGCTGCGGGCTGCCTTGCCCTCGCGGGCCAGAACCTTTAGGTCGCGCTTCTTTGCGCGGGTTAGTTTTTCGGCGTTGGCCAGCAGGTACTCGGAGTACAGGCCAACTTCGATCCGCTTCGACAGTTCGACTTCGTCTTCGGCAGTCAGCAGCGCGGTCTTGCCGATGCCGTTGAGGTAAACGCGAACCAAGTCCGCCGACGGGTTCTCGTTGTTTCCTCGCCGCCGGCCCTTGTCTTCTTTCTTATCGCTATCGTCGGCCGAACCGCCGCTGCCCCTACCCCTACCGCTGTTGATGCCGTTGTACTCGTCATCAATCATGGAGTTTTTCATAGTGCTGGTGTGCCTCCCGTGGCTCGATAGCGCTCAAGCTCTTCAAGACTCTTCAAGATTTTCTCGTTTTTTGCCGAAGCTCTAAGGGGTTAACGGACATCTTCGATGAATTGTTCCCGACCCACCCCTTAGAAGGGAACTGCGCTTACCCCCGCAATAGGGTTTGCCGCCGTAATTGATCGCAAATGCGGTCTCAGATATACCCCTCCACCTGGCGCAATAGTAGAAATGGCGGGCTTGGCTAAGTTTCCACCAGCACGGTGAATGGCCCCTCGTTTACGCTGGAGACTTTCATCATGGCTCCGAATCGGCCTGTTTCTACAACTATTCCCCGCTCGCGCAGTAGTTCGGCTATGTGGTTGAACACTGGTTGCGCGGCCTCGCCCGGTGCCGCATTCGCCCAGGAAGGTCGTCGCCCCTTTTTCGTTTCACCCATGAGCGTGAACTGACTGACCAGCAGTACCTGCCCGCCTACTTCCTCAACCGAGTGATTGCGCGGGCTATCCCACGGCTCGTCAGCAGCGGGCAGCAGGCGTAGCTCGGCGATCTTCCGCGCCATTTTCTCCACTGCCGCCTCGGTCACGCTCTCGTTGGCAATGTCGCCAACTCCGATGCCGACGAGCGCCAGCAGAGCAGGGCCTTGTACCGATCCAACGACTTCGCCGTCGACGGTCACCTCGGCGCTGCTGACTGTGCTCACTACCGCTTTCACTGTCGATCCGCCTTCCTAAAAATCACTCGTTGTTCCTGTTCTGGGGTTCTAGGTCCCCGGGGGGCTCTAGTACTGCTCACGCAAACCTTCCGGCACGATCATCCCGTGCCGCACCAGATCCACCGCGATCGGCACCAGTTGATCCACCAGCTCCTCGGCGCTGATCCCCAGCTCGTCGCCGTGTACCGCGTGATAAAACTCGGCTACGTCACGTAGGTTGAGCCCCTCCCAGCTGAGCCCTGCCAGAATCGTCGCCAGCACACCGTCAACCTCGTGGGACCAACCCGGACCATCGGTGCGAGTTAGCCGCGCTCTCTCCTCGCCGAACCCCTGGTCGGCAGCGGTTGCTGTTTTTTCTAGTATGACGCCACGTCCCAGCCGGTAGCGGTTCTCCTCCACCGCTGTAGCAGCGGGCCGGCCCGGCACCTCGAGCCGATCGATCCATTTGCAGCGGGCGAACCACTGGGCGGCCTCCTGGCCGAGGTATGCCCCGGCTGGCAGTGCATGGTCGAGCGATTCGACGGTCAGCTCGCTGGAACCCTCGAACTTTTCAATGTGGATCCAGCCCAGGCCAATGCGGGTGATCTGGTGGCGGGCGAAGAAGTCCAGCCAGTCCGTGGTGCGACGCTGGCCGGCAGCGCTGCGGGGGTCGATGCTTTCGTCGCGCAGCCAGGTGGTGACGTATGTGGCAACGTCCACCTCGTCGCGCTGCAGAACCCAGGCGCGAGCGCCTTCGTCGGGCAGCCAGCCGAGGATCCGCTCGGCGGCAGAGCTGGCGGAATCACTGTCTTCCTCGCCGAGCGCCCAGCCGATCAGCAGGTGCGCGTGGCCTCCCGGTGCCAGGTGCTGAACGGATTGTTCGACGACCAGATTGCTGGCTGCGTCGAGTGGCAGGCCAGAGTCGCGGTACACGTGCCCTTCATCGGCATCGAGGTCCACGGAAGGGCCGATGACGAAGGGAGGGTTGGCGACGATGACGTCGAAAGCGCCAGTGTTAGCTGACTCAGGGGCGGTGGTTTCAGCACTAAAGGGTTCAAACCAGGATCCCTGCACCCAGTTCACCAGTGGCGATTCCAGCCCTTGTGCCTTTGCGGCCACGCGGGCAAAGTCCAGGGCGCGGCCGTGAATGTCGCTGCCAAAGATTTTTAGTGGCTTGTGCCCAGCGTTGGCGGCTAGCACTAATGCGAGTACGCCGGAGCCCGTGCCGAGGTCCAGCACTCGCGCATTAGCAGCCAGCTGCGGGATGGCGTTAAGCAGCGACAGGGGAGCGTTGCCGACTCCGGGAACGTGGCCCGGTCCGGGGACGCGGTCTTCCAAGGAAGCATCCGGGTCCGAGAGCACCAGCACCTCCGCGTCGCCGTGGGCCGGGTGATGGGCAGGCCGGATGTCTAGGTTCAGGCACAGCGACTCGGCATCGTAATCTCCGCCTGGCGCGGATTGCTGTTCCACAGGGATCAGTGCATGCTCTGTCACCAAGCCGGAGGTGAGCTCGGCCCCGACGAGATCCCGGAAGAAGGCCGCGGGCTGTGGGCGTCGTAAATAAACAGCAGCGACGAGCTGGGCAGCCGTAGAGTCGCGCTGAGACAGGTGCCACGTGGCGGCCGCGGGCGAACCAGACTGGGCGGCGGCCACGCCTTCTACACCGAGCGCCTCCAAGATCAGAGCAGATCCGTAGCCCCGGTCGACAAGGGTGCGAACTAGCTGTTCGGTGGCTTTACCGGGAGTGCACAGTGGAAAGTAGGACATGCTGATTCCTTGCTAGGAAGAGGGCTGATCAGGGTTGTACTCGATGATGTCTGGGTGCGAGGAGTTCGATTCCAGCACAGGGCGGGAAGTTTCCCCGGCAAGAGCTGCTCGCTGGGCACGACGCTGCTCGCGCACGAGAGCGGGCTTGTAGACCTTGTTCGTGGTCTCGTCGACCTGACCGGATTCGTTGGCCAGCAGCACGGCGATCCAGGGCAGAGGCAGGCTGACCGCCGCCACGCACACCGCTAGGGCAGGGTTGTGGGTGAGCAACATCACCAGTGCGGCGAGGGCGAGAATTGGGATGCGCAGAAGCTGCAGCACGGCATAGAGCTTTCGACGGTGGTGCCATCCCTGCAAACGCGAACTCTTGGCATCCGTGATGATTTCCACCTTTGATGCTCGCTTGGCCCGGGATTCACCTCCCGATTTCTTCTTTCGTGCATCAGCCATAGAACCAACGCTAGTACGCAGCTGGAAAACAAGCAGATTCAGGGGCATGATGGTGAACTGTGAGTAACCCAAGTACGACAATGATTGAGCGCCCCGAAGTCAACACGGATACGACGACGGATGACGATGTACCGAAGTTCTTCCACTATGTGAAGAAGGATCAGATCGTCGAATCCGCCGTGATGGGCAAGCTGGTCGTAGCGCTGTGCGGCGAGACTTTCCCTGTGCGCAAGCAGGCTAAGCCGGGATCGCCTGTCTGCCCGGATTGCGAGCAGATCTACAAGGGGCTGCGCAAGAAGTGAAGCACCTCCGCCTATGGCAGCAGGAGGCACTGAACAAATACGTCGAGGCCAGCCCGAAAGACTTCCTGGCCGTGGCGACCCCAGGCGCAGGTAAAACGACCTTCGCCCTGACGATTGCACGGTTGCTACTGGATACCCGTGCGGTAGACCGACTGGTTATCGTGGTGCCCACCGAACACCTGAAGGTGCAGTGGGCGCAGTCCGCCGCGGAGCGGGGAATCGCACTCGACGCTGAGTTCACGAACTCCTCGCCGTTCAACAACGCCTACGACGGCGTGTGCGTAACCTATGCCCAGGTGGGCATGAAGCCCACGAAGCACTACCAGGTCGCCACCGCGAAGAAGGCGCTGGTGATCCTGGACGAGATCCACCACGCCGGCGACGCAAAGAGCTGGGGCGACGGCGTGCGCATGGCCTACGAGCACGTGGAACGCCGCCTGGCGCTGACAGGTACGCCTTTCCGCTCTGACGATTCCCAGATCCCCTTCGTGCGCTACGAAGCCGTGGAGGGCGCCGACGGCGCGCTCGTGTCCTCCGCCGACTACACCTATGGCTACACGGACGCGCTGAAGGATGGCGTGGTTCGCCCAGTGGTGTTCCTGGCGTACTCCGGCCAGGCGCGCTGGCGCAACTCCGCCGGCGAGGAATTCGAGGCACGCCTGGGCGAGCCGTTGAACGCAGAGCAAACTGCCCGGGCATGGCGCACTGCGCTGGACCCAAAGGGCGACTGGATTCCCGCCGTGCTCAACGCCGCGCAGACGCGTCTGCAGCAGCTGCGCGAGACCATTCCCGACGCGGGGGGCCTGGTGATCGCGACCGACAAAACTACGGCGCGTGCCTACGCACGGATTCTGGAGCAGATCAGCAACACCCCAGTGACGGTGGTGCTCTCCGACGAGGCGGGGGCTTCCGAACGAATCAAGGAGTTCTCTGCCAGCACTGACGAGTGGATGGTGGCCGTGCGCATGGTCTCCGAGGGCGTGGATGTGCCGCGCTTGGCTGTGGGCGTGTACGCGACATCCTCTTCCACACCACTGTTCTTCGCGCAGGCCATCGGCCGTTTTGTACGATCCAGGCGGCCGGGGGAGTCGGCGTCAATCTTCCTCCCCAGTGTGTCCGTACTCCTCGAGCTAGCTTCCAAGATGGAGCAGCAGCGCAACCACGTGCTCGGCAAGCCCCACCGACAAAACGAGGGCTGGGACGACCAGCTCCTACAACAGGCTAACCAGGAGCAAAACGAGCCGGAAGAAGACAAGGGCTACGAGTCCGTCGGTGCCGAAGCCGAGCTCGACAGCCTCATCTACGACGGTTCGACCTACGGCACGGCGACCTTAAGCGGATCGGAGGAGGAGCAGGCATACTTGGGCCTACCCGGTCTTCTGGACGCCGAACAGATGCGCACGCTGCTGCGTCAACGCCAAGCCGAGCAGCTGGATGCGCGGGCGAAGGAAGAGGAACTGCGCCGCAAACAGGAGCAGCGGAAGCCGGCCTCCGAGGGAAGTGGCGCGGACTTGCGCAATAAGCGCGTGGCCAGTGAGGAGCTTCCGGCTCTACGCAAGGAATTGAATGCGTTGGTGTCTATGAAGTCCGCCCGCACCGGCAAGCCACATGGGCAGATCCACAACGATGCGCGGAGAAACTGCGGCGGGCCGTCCACAGCGCTGTGCACCGCACAGCAGCTGCGCGACCGCATCGCATACCTAAGAGACTGGTGAGAACTGATACGGGAGAGACCGGGAAAGTGAGGTAAGATACACCGGGTTGTATATCGGCGGTGTATCGCCGGAAGCTTTTATGCCAAGCGACCTCGGAGGGAAGGAAACGGCACGATGGCTCGAGAAGACTACATCGATCTGGATAGGTCCAACGCGCAGGAGGCTGAGCTCCAGAAGATCGCGCCGCGCAAGGTCAGCGGGCTGAGCCTGGCCGCCCTGATTGTGGGCATTCTGTCTATCCCAGCCGCGATGTTCCCCCTTATCGGCATCGTGGTGGCCGCGGTGGCGATCCTGGTGGGAATCACGTCGGTGGTTATCGCGAACCGCAGGGGAACCCAGCGCAGCTACGCGATTATCGGCTTGATACTGGGGGTATTGGCCATGGCTATCGCGATCTTCTTCACCCAGGTGGCCATGAAGAGCATGGAGGGGTGCGAAGATCTACGCGGCACGGAGTTCTCCGACTGCGTGAAGAACAACCAGAACTAGTCCAGGTAGTCGCGCAGCACCTGGGACCGCGACGGGTGGCGCAGCTTGGACATCGTCTTCGACTCGATCTGGCGAATGCGCTCGCGGGTCACTCCGTAGACCTGGCCAATCTCGTCCAAAGTGCGCGGCATACCGTCGGTCAGGCCGAAACGCAGCTTCACCACGCCGGCCTCACGCTCGGACAGAGTGTGCAACACATCCTGCAGCTGGTCCTGCAGCAGGGTGAACGAGACTGCGTCGACAGCCACGACGGCCTCCGAGTCCTCGATGAAGTCGCCCAGCTGGGAGTCGCCTTCGTCGCCGATGGTCTGATCCAGGGAAATCGGCTCGCGGGCGTATTGCTGGATTTCCAGCACCTTGTCCACGGTGATATCCATTTCGCGCGCTAGCTCTTCCGGGGTGGGCTCGCGGCCCAGGTCCTGCAGCAGCTCCCGTTGGATGCGGCCCAGCTTGTTGATGACTTCGACCATGTGCACCGGAATGCGGATGGTGCGTGCTTGGTCTGCCATGGCGCGGGTGATGGCCTGACGGATCCACCAGGTGGCGTACGTGGAGAACTTGTAGCCCTTTACATAGTCGAACTTCTCGACCGCGCGGATAAGACCCAGGTTGCCCTCCTGGATCAGATCCAGGAATGCCATTCCGCGGCCGGTGTAGCGCTTGGCCAGCGAGACCACGAGGCGCAGGTTGGCTTCCAGCAGGTGGTTCTTTGCGCGGCGCCCGTCACGATCGATCTCGCGCAGATCACGGCGGTGCATCGGGGAGAGTTTCTCGCCCGATTCCTTGAGCTCCTGCAGACGATAAGCAGCGTACAGGCCTGCCTCGATGCGCTTGGCCAGGGAGACCTCTTGTTCCGCATTCAGCAGCGCGACCTTACCGATCTGCTTAAGGTACGCGCGTACGGAGTCCGCGGAAGCCGTGAGCTCGGCATCTTTCCGGGCCTGGCGCAGTGCTGCGGATTCGTCCTCATCCCAGACAAAGCTGCCGTCCTTCTTGTCGGCTTCTTCGTCGGAATCCTCGGAATCTTCGTCGTCCTCGTCATCATCATCGAGGTCATCGTCATCGTCATCGTCATCGTCATCGTCGTCGAGGTCGTCGAGGTCATCCAGGTCGTCGAGGTCATCGTCTTCATCCATGTCCTCGAGAGCATCGAGATCCTCGGGAGCGTCGGCATCCTCGACGAAGTCGTCGCGCTCTTCCGCGGTATCCGGCGCATCCTGTTCCGGGGCCGAAATAGCGGTGGTGGCGGTTGCAGCTGCGTCCTCCTCGAGGACCTCCCCGGCGGCCTTCGCTGCCTTCGTGCCGCGCTTGGCAGTTGTCTTTTTGGCCGTCTTCTTTGTGGCCTTACGCGTAGTCTTCTTGGCAGTTTTCTTGGTTGCCTTCTTAGCCGTCTTCTTCGCGGCCTTGCGTGCGGTCTTCTTGGCAGCCTTCTTCGCGGTTTTCTTAGCCGCCTTCTTTACAGGAGTGGACGCCTGCTCCTCCGAATCGGCAGCGGGTTCGGCAGCCATTGCCGTAGCCTTCCGCGCGGTGGCCTTCTTGGCAACCGTCGACTTCTTCGCCACCTTTCGGGCAGTTTTCTTCGCTGCCGTCTTTTTTGCAACCTTGCGCACAACACCGTCGGTGTTGTCTTCGCCGGTGGTGGTCGAGTCGTTCGCTGCCACTGAAGCCCTTTCACTCGTATTGCATAGTGCACTGAAATGGCCGCCCTTTAAGGCCACATTCCGAGGAGGAATTGGGGTGCACCAGGTTGCGGCATACCCACAACCGATGGTCTAGGAGGGTTGTTGAAACCCCTGCTGTGCTAATCGACCGCCCATTATAACTCAAATATCAGCACAGCGTTGCAACCATCCCGGGGATAGAGCGGTTGCTTTTCTAGCGAATACTAAGGCTTGATGCCATCCTGCACGGCCATTGCAGCGCCGATAATGCCCGCCTGGTTGCGCAACTTCGCCGGGATGACGTTTTCTTCGACGGTCAACAGCGGAACCCACTTGTCAGCCTTGCGAGAAATGCCGCCGCCGACGATAAAGGTCCTCGGGCTAAATAGGGCGCTGTAGGCGTGCAGAACCTCGTCCACGCGAGCGGCCCACTTCTTATAGGACAACTCCTCGCGATCTTTTGCAGCGGAGCTGGCA
The DNA here is from genome assembly GCF_022345965.1 of Corynebacterium sp. ACRQK. GTDB lineage: Bacteria > Actinomycetota > Actinomycetes > Mycobacteriales > Mycobacteriaceae > Corynebacterium. The sequence continues at coordinate 232,974 of NZ_JAKRMU010000001.1, read as the reverse complement.
TACCACTCGACGTCACCGTTCTCGTCGTGCGGCAGGTGGCCGAGCTCGGAGTTGGGGAACAGGTGGCCATCACACAGCATGGCCGAACCGATGCCGGTGCCGAAGGTGAGCATCAGTACTGCGCCTTGCTTCGCGCTTTCCTCGCCGTACTTCACCTCCGCCAGGCCGGCTGCGTCGGCGTCATTAAGAACAGCGATTTCCCTCTCGCCGAGGTGGCGCTTGAACAGCTCCTGCATATCGGTATCGATCCAGGATTCATCGATGTTTGCCGCGGAGCGTGCCTTCTGATCCTTGACTACGGCAGGCACCGTCACGCCCACCGGGCCGTCCCACTCGGCCATATCCATCAGCTTGCGCACGACTTCCGCCACTGCGTCCGGGGTAGAGGGCTTTGGGGTGAGGATCTTAAAACGCTCGGTGACCAACTCGCCGGTGTTGAGGTCTACAACTGCGCCTTTCACACCAGATCCACCGATGTCTACGCCGAAACTCAGGTTCTGTTCTGCCATGTCCTCAGTCATGCCCATAACACTACCTTGAATATATTCGGCGGCGCGCGGCAGCAAGGATGGCTGTCAAGAATGATCAAGAATGGCAAGGTGGAGACCATGGAAACCACGGGTTCAGCAAACTTGAGCGCACAGGCGCGTGAGGTAGCAGCGATTCTGCAGCAGGCACAGCCCGAGCGGGCAACCCTGAGAGTGTTCGACGAGGTGTCGACGGCGGGGGAGGCTGGGGCGTCCCAAAACGAAAAAAACCTTAGCCCTGCCGACCTGGAGGAAACAGCGCTCGAGGTGGCGCTCGAGGCGGCCGCTCTTATACGACGCCGCCGGAGCGAATTGGCCGACGAGCATGGTCACGTTGGCGTGGTGGGGACGAAGACCTCCGAGGTGGATCCCGTGACGGAGGTAGACCAGGCCAGCGAGAATCTCATTATGGAGCAGTTGCTGGCCCGAGTGCCGGGGGCCTGTGTGCTCGGAGAGGAAGGCGGGCTGAGCCGTGAAGCCAGCGGCCCGGGGGAGATTCTATGGATCGTCGACCCGATCGATGGAACAGTTAACTTTCTCTACGGGGTTCCGGCCTACGCCGTGAGTATTGCCGCAGTGGTAGATGGACAGCCAGTAGCCGGCGTGGTGGTAGACGTGACTGCACAGGTGGCCTATGTGGCACACGCAGGCGGGACGGCGCGTCGTTGGAAAGCCAACGCCACCGGGGTCGACACCCTGATCGTGGAACCGGTAGAGCGGGCGGCAGCGCCCGACAGAGCGCTGGGGAAGGCGCTGGTTGCTACCGGCTTTTCGTACGTGGCTGAAGATCGCCGCCGCCAGGCGGAACGGCTGACCCGTCTGCTGCCGAAGGTTCGCGATATTCGACGGATCGGTTCGGCGGCACTGGACCTGTGTCGCGTGGCCAGCGGGGAAGTAGATGCCTACTTTGAACACGGGTTGGGTCCGTGGGATCACGCGGCGGGGTGCCTGATTGCCGCGCGTGCCGGGGCTATCAGCGTGGCCCCGGATTACGACGTGACGAAGGAGGAGAAGGCGCTTGTCTTGGCAGTGAAGCCGGGGGTGGCCGCGGAACTGGCTGAACTGCTGGTGGAATAGCCACGGGGGGATCCTTTTACCCCAATCGAGCGGCAGAGCGCGCGTGAAGGTGACAAGGGGTGTACATGTGCTCTAGGATCCGCGAACAGTGAGACGAACTAAGGCAATTTTCAGCCAGTCCCGCTGGCTGTTTTGCACTCCATCTGATCGACACAACCGACGTAAGTAAGGACCCCTTATGGCCACTGACTACGACGCGCCGCGCCGACGTTCCGAAGACGACATCGAGACCGACTCTCTGGAGGGCCTGAAGGCCGCCGAGAAGGCCGAGCCGTCCGTTTCCGATACGGATGATGGAGAGATCGTTGAGCCCTTCGACGTACCCATGGCGGATCTGTCCGGCGAGGAGCTGTCCGGCTCGGTGATCCCGCGCCAGAGCGACGAATTCACCTGTAGCGTCTGCTTCCTGGTTCAGCACCGCAGCTGCATTGCAGAAACCGTCGCCGACGGCGAGTACATCTGCAAGGACTGTGCTTAGGCCGCTTAAGCTGGCTAGTCTGCCTAGCAGTCTGCCTTAATAGATCGGGCGACCAAGCGTCTCCAGAACTTCCTGAGGTTCCTTGGTGGAGATCAGCCAATAGGGGGTGGGGTCGTCCGGATCGTCCAGGACGAGCATCGCCATCGTCGGGATCCAATTCTTGTGCACGACATAAGCGGCCGGATCCAATTGGCGGCCCATTGCGGCGCGCTTGGCGGTCGGGGGAATAACTAGGCTGCGGCTAACCACACTTGCGGGCAGTTTTGCCGGCCCGACATGCAGCCACCGTTCGCCAGAGCTATCTTCCCTGACCTCCACCTTTGTGCGGGAGAAGTAAATCAATGCCCATACGGCCAGCGCACCGGAGATCACGAGGGCGACGTAAAAGACCCACATCGGACGACCCATCTGCGCTTGCCACGCAATGATTGCGACTACTCCCGCGGCGAACAGCCACCACACTAGGGGTACGCGCTGGTGCTCCGAATACAGCAGCTCTTCCTGCTGAGTGCCCGATGCCAATTGAATAACTCCTGATAAATCTGTTCGCTTTGCGTGCTGTCTAGTAATTCTAGCCCGTGGGGTTTCGGACATCGTAACTTCGGTTGGGTACTTGTAGTCTTGGAGACCGTGACCCTTAAGCAAAATGGACTAGATGGAAATGACGCCCCGCTGCGCATCGTTCGCTTAGACAAGGAGCTGCCCTTGCCGCGACGCGCCCACCCGACGGATGCCGGCATCGACCTTTACACCGCTCAGGATGTGACCATAGCCCCTGGGCACCGCGAGCTGGTCGGGACAGGCATTGCGATCGCATTGCCCGTAGGCACGGTGGGTTTGGTACACCCGCGCAGTGGGCTCGCACTGAAGAAGGGGCTTTCCATCGTCAACGCCCCGGGGACGATCGATGCGGACTACCGCGGGGAAATCAAGGTATGCCTGATCAACCTGGATCCTGAACAGCCCATTGAGCTGACACGCGGTGAGCGAGTTGCACAGTTGCTAGTGCAGGAAGTGAGCCTGTGTGCTGTCGAAGAGCTCGAGAGCGTAGAGCAATTGGGAGAGACCGCGCGGGGCGAGTCTGGGTACGGGTCCACCGGGGTGTAGGGCGACTGTATTGAGCAGCACATAGCAGCACTTAAAGTAGATTAAAAAGCCAACAGAAGACGGAGTTTTGGGATGTTTGGGCGTAAGAATAAAGAAGACAAGAACCCGGCCGAGGAAGTCACCCAGCCGCAGCAGGATCAGCCAGAAAACGACTTTGGCCCGTTTGATGGCGACACGGTGAACTTCCAGGACTTCGACTTCTCGGATTTCGCCACCGGTGCGTTGGATCTGGGATCCATGCTCATTCCGGTGCCTCACGGCGGTGAGGTGAAGGTGGATATGGGCCCGGAGGGCCCCCAGATGATTCACCTGGAGATCGACGCTGGGCGTATCACCCCGATCGCCTTCGCCGCACCGCGAAACGGCGACCTGTGGGCCGAGTCTGTCGAGGAAACGGTCGCGGGCATGACGAAGGACGGCCTGGACGTTTACGTCGAAGACGGCCCGTGGGGGCAGGAAATCTGCGCGGTGGCCGGTGATGGACAGATGCGCCTGATCGGAGTGAACGGCCCACGGTGGATGTTCCGGGCGACGCTGGCCGGTGAGAAGTCCAAGGCCGATGAGCTGGCCAAAATCGCGCGGGAGATCATTGCACGTACCTTTATTCGTCGTGGCAATGATCCAATTCCGGCGGGACAGCCGTTGCCGGTGTTGATGCCGCAGGCCATGGCGGATGCTCTGCAGGAGCAGCTGCAGCAGTTGGCGCACCGCCAGAATGCCGAATCCCAGGGAGCTACCCGGAACCGGGGCGAGGATCTGCAGTAATGGCAGGTAAGACAGAGCCGCAACAGGGCGGCGATGCAGCCCAGGCCACCTTGCTGGAGCAAATGGGCGGTCTGTCCGGACTGGTCTCCTCCACACTTCCGGTGCTGGTTTTGGTGCCGGTAAACAGCCAGTGGGGTCTGGGGCCTGCGCTGGTGTCCGCGCTGGCAGTCGCGGTGTTGATTCTGGTGTGGCGTGTGGCTCGCAAGGAGAACCTGCAGCCGGCGATCTCCGGCTTCCTCGCGGTCGCGCTGTGCGCATCGATCGCCTGGATCATGGGGGACGCGAAGGGTTATTTCGCCTACGGCATTTGGTACTCGCTGGTGGCGGGCATCGCATCAATCATTTCGATTTTCTTCCGCTGGCCATTGGTCGGCGCGGTATGGCGCGGAATTAATGGCGACGATCACCGCTGGCGCACTAACCGGAGGGCAGTGCGGGCCTTCAACATCGCCACCTTCGCATGGGCCGTGGTGTTCTTCGCCCGCTTCGCCGTCCAGCAGTGGCTCTATGCTGCCGATATGACTGACGCCCTTGGCTACACCCGCATCGCAATGGGATGGCCCCTGACTCTGGTGGCGGTGGCAGTCACTGTATGGGCGGTGAAGGCAGCGAACCGAGCGGAGGGGCGGCACCTGGAGAAGCCGGTTGAAGACACGCAAGAGCCAGAAGGTACGGATGACGCACAAGCCCCAGAGCTGGTCGAAGCGGAAAGCATAGAAGTAGTCAACGAAGAGGTGGATACCGATGGGCGTCACTGAGAATGAAGAAGTAGTGATCGACCTGGCGGGGCCGGCGAACGGCGGCACCGTGATCGGCCGGCTGGATGGGCAAATCGTGTTCGTGCGTGGAGGCCTGCCGGGCGAAAAGGACGTGACGGTGGCGCTCGATCCGGCGCGGAACTCGAACTCCAAGAAGGGGTTCCGCAACGGCGAGGCTGTGGCCATTGGGCAGCCGAGTCCCCACCGCGTTGCCCCGGTATGCCCGGCAGCGCAGGCCGGGGCGGGGTGTTGCGACCTGGATTTCGTGGACGCCGCCGGGGCGCTGGACTATAAGAAGCAAGTAGTGCTGGATCAGTTGGCTCGCGTAGGCAAGATCGACGCCGAAGCATTGCAAACAATCACTATCAATACCGAGAGTCTGCAGCCTTTCGCAGGCTCGCGCACACGCGTGCGGTTGGCCGTGGACGAGGAATGCAATGTTGGCCAGCGCGCCCGTGGCTCGCACCAGGTGGTGCCCGTAGAGCATCCCTGTGCGCAGTGGAGCGAAGCCCTGCGAGAAGGGCTGGCAGAGGAGATCGAGCAGCTGCGAGAAGCCGGAAGCTTGGTACCCAATTCCGAGATCGCTGTTGCCGTGGCAGACTACGGCACCCGCAAGATGGTGCAGTTGCAGGGAAAGTCCTCCGACTTGCGGGTCAAGGCATTCGGCTCATTCGACGCGCCAACTGATGGTGCGGGCGAGCTCCCCACAGTATCCCGCACCGTGCACTTCGGGGCCGGCCTCGACCGGGAATTCGACGTGCAGTGGGAGAGCCAGGTGCAGGACTTCTGGCAGGCCCACCACGCAGCGCCGGAGTTCTACTCCGCCTGGATCGCCCGCCACATTCCGCCGATAGCACAGGGGGAGAAGTCCCAAGGGGCAAATCCTAAGCAGTCGATCGCGTGGGATTTGTACGGCGGCGCTGGAGTATTCAGCGCCGCGCTATCCCGTAAGGCCGACCGCGTGGTGTGTGTGGACGTGGCCGGTAGCGCCAGCATGGCAGGGGCGCAGGCCCTGGCGGCAGCTGGCATCGATAATGTCGAGTTCGTCGGTGGCGATGTGGCGGGCCAAGTTCCCCAACTGGCACGCGGCGGTTTCCTGCACGCAGTGGTTCTTGATCCGCCGCGCACAGGCGCAGGCACACAGACCGTCGCTGACATCGCCAAGGCTCGCCCACGGCACGTCGTGCACGTAGGGTGCGACCCGGCCACTGCCGCCCGCGACCTTGCCGCCTGGATCGACAATGGCTACGCAATCAAGGAGCTGTGCGTGGTGGATGCGTTCGGTTTGAATCACCACGTAGAGCTGCTGGCATATTTAGTTCCAGACCGAAGCGGTCGTGCGGGCTCCTAGCAACCGGTTGGGGATTCTTTCAAAACACTTGGGCGCAGTTAGAATGGACGGACATATCATTCGGCGCGAGACATGAGGACGGAGAAGAGTAGTTTCACATGGGAATTCTCGACAAGGTATCTTCGCCCGCTGACCTCAAGGGGCTGGACACAAACCAGCTAGAGCAGCTGGCCGCGGAGATCCGCGAGTTTCTTATCCAGAAGGTCTCCGCAACCGGTGGCCATCTGGGGCCAAACCTGGGCGTTGTAGAACTGACGATCGCTATGCACCGGGTATTCGACTCGCCTTCGGATCCGTTGATTTTCGACACCGGCCACCAGTCCTACGTGCACAAGATCCTGACGGGGCGACGGGATCTTTTCGACACGCTGCGTCAGAAGGATGGGCTCTCCGGCTACCCAGATCGCGCGGAGTCCCCCCACGACTGGACCGAGTCCTCCCACGCTTCCGCCTCGCTGTCTTACGCAGACGGTCTGGCCAAGGCTTTCGAGCTGACCGGCCAGGTCCACCGCCACGTTGTCGCCCTAGTCGGCGACGGCGCGCTGACCGGTGGCATGACGTGGGAGGCGCTGAACAATATCGCCGCTGCGAAGAACCGCAGTCTGGTCATCGTCGTCAACGACAACGGTCGTTCCTATTCGCCCACGATCGGCGGCCTGGCCGAAAACCTTGCCGCCCTGCGCCTACAGCCGATGTACGACCGGGTGATGGATACGGGCAAGAACGCCCTGGGTCGTATGGGTTGGGTGGGCGACCGCGCTTTCCAGGTGATTCACGGTCTTAAGGAGGGCGTGAAGCACACGGTCATTCCGCACGAGATGTTCCCGGAGCTGGGGCTGAAGTACATCGGTCCCGTCGATGGCCACGACCTGAAGCAGGTTGAGAACGCCCTGCGTTACGCCAAGGACTACGGCGGCCCGGTGATTGTCCACACTGTGACTCAGAAGGGCAAGGGCTTCGACCCCGCCGAGCAGGACGAGGCTGACCAGATGCACTCCACCGGCGTGATCGACCCGATCACCGGTGAGTCGATGGCGAAGAAGACTGAGGGCGCGATCAGTTGGACCAAGGTGTTCTCGAACCATCTGATCGACATTGCCAACGAGCGCGAGGACATCGTGGCCATCACCGCCGCAATGGCTGGACCGACTGGCCTGGCCGACTTCGCCAAGGCACACCCCAGCCGCACCTACGACGTTGGCATTGCCGAGCAGCACGCGGTGACCTCCGCCGCTGGTTTGGCTCTTGGTGGTCTGCATCCGGTGGTGGCTGTCTACTCGACGTTCCTCAACCGCGCATTCGACCAGCTTTTGATGGATGTTGCCCTGCTGAAGCTGGGCGTCACCCTCGTCCTCGACCGTGCGGGCATCACCGGCTCTGACGGCGCGAGCCACAACGGCATGTGGGATCTGTCGATCACGGGCATCGTCCCTGGCATCCACGTGGCCGCCCCACGTGACGCCCGAACCCTGGAGTTGGCCCTCGACCGCGCAGTGGCCATCGACGATGCACCGACCGTCGTGCGCTTCCCGAAGGGCAACGCCCCCGCGGATGTGCCTGCGGTTCGAGAAGAAGCCGACTTCGACGTGTTGTTTGAGCAGGGCGGGGAGCAAACTGCTGGTCGCGTGCTCATTGTCTCGTTCGGAGCTCTTTCGGATCAGGCGCGAGGCGCTGCGCAGGCTCTTTGTGACGCCAACTTCTCCGCCACCGTCGTGGATCCCCACTGGGTGGTTCCCACTGCGGATAGCTTGCTGGAGCTCGCCCGCGACTTCGACCTCGTCGTCACGATCGAGGACAATGGCGTGCACGGCGGAGCGGGCAGCCGCCTGCACTACGACTTGTCTCAGGCGGGCATCGATGTGCCCGTCCGCAACCTGGGCGTACCGCAGGAGTTCCTGGCTCATGCCTCGCGCGGCGAAGTGCTGGAGGATCTAGGCCTGGATGTGGAGACTGTCGCCGGGACTGTCGTGGGCTACGCGGAGAAGCTCTAGTCTGCGTACACCGCCGCGACGGCGGGTGTTGTTGCGTTAAGCAACACCTCCACCTGCCAGGGCCGCAGCCCCAGGGCGGTCCACTTGTCGCCGAGTAGTTGCTCCCATTCCGCAACTGGGTCATCTGAGCCATCCAGCGCGCCGGTGTCTTCAGCCACCCAGCAGCCCCAGGCGGCTTGACGCAGATTCTTCCTGGTCACAATCGTGTCCAGGCGGATCTGTAGGGCATCCGCTACGTTATCGGCTGCGGAGAGAATCGCTTCGGAGTAGGCAGCCGCGCGGGGGTATTCCTCAGGCCAGACCTTGTGGTCCGGGATGCCTCTCGTGGGGATACGTGGCGGGTGGAACTGTTGGGTCTCGAGATCCTGAGGATCGGACATGAGGGCGTCCGAAAGAAGCTCGGCTAATTGCCTGCGAGCCCGAGGTTTTATGCGCGCCCGCGAGTGATGCAGACAGGAGTTCAACTGTCGTAGTGCGCCAGCGCGGTCACGATCCGCGCGGCCGGCGATGTCCACGAGGTCGCGGCTGCGCAAGATCGCCTCCGGGGAGATATCGCCGCGGCGGGCCATGACGTCGCGGGATTCCCATAGGTCGTGGGCGATCCGGCGGGGAAGAGCGCGGCGCAGCGAACTCAAACCCTTCAGTCCCGTCCAGTCGTTGGCGGACAGGGGAGAGGCAGAGGCCAGTATGTGGCCGCACTCCTGGACATACCACTCGGTGCGGCCGGTCTCGGCGAGGTCATCGAGGCAGCAATTCAATAGTTCCAGCAGCCATTCGACGTCGAGGGCGGCGTAGTTCAGCATCGCCTCGGTCAGCGGTCTGCGCGACCAGTCCGCATTGCCTTTATCCTTGGGCACTTCGATGTCGAAGTAGGCCTCTAGCATTCCGGAAAGACCAATGCGTTCGGCGCCCAGGATCTGTCCGGCAATTTGCGTATCGTGCAGCACGCGCGGGCGCCAACCCAAAGCCAACAGGCACGGCAGGTCGGTGTGAGCGGCGTGGAGCACCCAGTCGGACTCGTTCACGACCTTGGCCATGCGGCGAGTGGCTTGGGGTTCGGCCTCAGGATCAATCAGGAAGGTGCCGGAGCCGTGGCGGCGCAGCTGAATCAGGAACGCGCGATCGTCGTAGCGGTAGGCAGAGGCGCGCTCCGTGTCGATGGCGATGGGGCCGTGGCCTGCGGCAAGTGCGCGGGCGGCGGCGTCGATGTGCTGCGGGGTATCCCGCAGAACCGGGGTGCCGGCGGCGGGGACAGAGACAAAACTCACGGCTATAACGATACGTCAGCCCGCCGCTTGCCTCGCTTCGGAGCCTCTTGCCTTTACTAAGAGTAGTTTTATTAGGAGTTACTAGGAGTCGTTTGCGGCTGTGGTGCTTGCGGGACGGGCGCCGAAGGCCAGGCTGGTCACGCCCTCGGGTGGGAGGCCGGCGACGTTTGCCAGCACCTCCGCGAAGGCTTGGACATGGCCGGTGAGGTCGGAACCGGTGGCAGTCCAGGAGGCGCGCATTTCCAGCTGGAAGGCGCGCGGGGGTCCACCGATCTCTCCGTAGCGGACGGAAGCTGTGGAAGTCACCGTGCCTCCGAGGTTGGTGTATTCACAGTTGGGGGAGTCCAGCTGCTCCTTGAGCCAGTCCCACGCCACATCCGGTAGCAGCGGGTCGGAGGCCACGGCAGCGTCCATGTCCGCCTGGATATAGGCGACCATACGCATACGCTTGCCCTTCCACTGCTCGTCGCCCTGTGGGTCGTGCAGCAGGATCAGGCGGCCGAAGGCATCGCCAGCGGGAGTGCCGGTGCTGTCTTCGCTGTCTTCGTCGGCGGGTAGCACCTCGAGGCCGATGGCGTGGCTGAGGGGGGCGAGGTTTCGGGGCGGTCGGATGTCTCCGACGCTGATGCCGCGACGCACTTGTGCTTCCGACATGGAGCGCACCGCTTCGTGGAAGTACTCTGGGATCTCAGTCTCTTGACTCACAAGGCCTAAACCTAGCCTTTAAGGTTTGTCGCGTTTGTGAGGCGCGCCGAGGGCGCTGGCATAATGGCATCTATGACGAGTGAGCCTTTTGATTGCCCCATCCAAGCTGACACCGCTGCCGCGGAGCTAAAGCGTCGCGCCCACAAGGACGCACCGTTCCTCGCCGCAGCGCGCGGAGAAACCCCAAGTCGCCGCCCGGTGTGGATGATGCGCCAGGCCGGCCGCTCCCTGCCGGAGTACCGCGAGATCCGTAAAGACTACGGAATGTTGGAATCGTGCTTTAATCCGGAGCTGCTCGCGGAGATCACCCTGCAGCCGGTCCGCCGGCACGACGCGGACGCGGCGATCCTGTTCTCCGACATCGTGGTACCGCTCAAGGCCGCAGGAGTGGATCTGGATATTGTTGCCGGCCGCGGTCCCGTCGTACAGCACCCCGTGCGCACGGCACAGGAGGTAGCTGCGCTGCCGATTGTCGAGGGCGGTCAGCTCGATAGCATCGTCGAAGGCATCGGCGGAGTGCTTGAGGGGCTGCGCGACGACCAGGTCCTCATCGGTTTCGCCGGCGCGCCCTTTACTCTTGCCTCTTACCTCGTTGAGGGTGGTCCTTCGAAGAACCACGAGGTCACGAAGGCCCTGATGTACTCTCAGCCCGAAGTGTGGCACGCCTTGATGCGCCGATTGACCCCCACTATTATCCGCTTCCTGCAGGTTCAGGCGGAAGCCGGCGTGGACGCCCTGCAGCTGTTTGACTCCTGGGCTGGATACCTGACGGCGAGGGATTACCGCGAGTTCGTCCGCCCGTATTCCACCGAGATTTTCAATGCGATGCGCGCCTATGGCGTACCGATGATCCACTTCGGCGTAGGCACCGGGGAGCTGCTGGGCGATATGGCTCTGGCCGGCCCCGACGTGGTGGGCGTGGATTGGCGCGTGCCGCTGGATTCCGCCGCCACGCGCGTATCCGCCGCACTGCAGGAGGCCGCCCCCACGGCGGAGCCGACCACCCGTGCCAAGGCGCTGCAGGGCAACCTGGATCCGGCCGTGCTATTCGCCGGCGCGGACGTTGTAGAGGCGCAGATCGCCCGCGTTTGTGCCGAGGCTGACCGCGCTATCGAGCGTGGCCAGGCTCGCGGACACATCTTCAACCTCGGCCACGGAGTTTTGCCGAACACCGATCCCGATGCCATCACCCGCGCCTTCGAGGAGGTCCACAAACGATGAAGGCCAACCAGTTTTCCTGCCACTTCGAGAAACTAGAGACCTTCGGGCTGGAGGGGCTGCGCGTCGCCATCATCGGCGGCGGCATCGCCGGCCTGGCCGCGGCATGGGAGCTGCGCCGTCAGCTGGGGCCGAACACCCGCATTCTGCTGACCGAGGCCTACGACCGCTTGGGCGGAAAGCTCAAGACTGTGAACTATGCCAACGGTCCGGTGGACATGGGAGCGGAGGCCTACATGGGTTTCCGTCAGGACTTCACTGAACTGGTTGAATCCGTTGGGCTGGGGAACCAGCTGTGTGTGCCCTCTGGCCTGCCGAGTGGCTTCTATGTGGACGGCGCGCTTGTGGATATTCCGCGGCGCACGTTAATGGGCATCCCTTCCCGCGGCGCGGACGTTGCCGAGGTTGTGGGGCAGGACGGCGCTGCCCGCATCGACGCTGAGCGGAACGGCCAGCCGATGACGTGGACGCCGGGACAGGACACTTCCGTCGGACAGTTGGTGGAAGCCCGCCTGGGCCGCATTGTGGTCGACCGTTTGGTCTCCCCGCTGCTGGGCGGCGTGTATTCCTGCAACGCTTTTGATCTGGGAGTGCGCGCCACGCTTCCGCAGCTGGCGGCGGAGCTGGACCGCCGCGGCGCGTTAGGCCAGCCGTTCTTCCTGGTGGATGCCATCGAGCGCCTTCTTTCCCAGCGGCCTGCGCCCAAGGAGGGGGAGAAGCCGAAGCCTGTCTTCCGCAGCCTACGCGGGGGTTACGCCAGCCTGGTAGACGCGCTGGTGCGCAACGCAGACCCGGAGCTGCTGCGCAACACTGCCGTGGAGTCCATCGGTCGCACCCGAGGCGGCTACTACATCGATCCGATCGGTGAGTTCGATGCAGTCATCGTAGCCACCCCGGCGCCCACTGCCTCGGCGATCCTGCAGTACATGGCTCCCACCGCTGCAGATGTGTTGGGTGATATTGATCTTGCCAGCAGCGTAGTTGTCGGTATGCGGATGGCTTCCGCCCACGGCATCCCGGAGCGTTCGGGTGTTCTTTTGGGAAGTGACGCACCCACGGAGGCGAAGGCTTTCACGTTCTCGTCTCGTAAGTGGCCGCACCTGGGCGAACGCGGGGGAGCTTTTGTGCGGGCTAGCTTCGGCAGCTTTGGCAACCCGTGGCACTTGGACGTAGATAATCGCGCCTTGCTGAGTTTTGCCGTCGAGGATCTAGAGCGCATCACCGGCGAGCGGAAGACCCCGGAGGAGTACTTCGTCCAACGTTGGTGGGGTGGACTGCCGCGCTACGGTGTGGGCTACATGGATGCAATGTCCCAGGCCTACGACGAGGTACTGGGCATCCGCGGGCTGGCGCTGGCCGGTTCGATGCTCAACGGTGTGGGCGTGCCCGCAACCGCCGCTTCGGGCGTGGAGGCCGCGCGGGAGATCATCCGCGAGATGGCGTGATCCACCCCACGCCTAGCTCCTCAGGAAGGTGATCTCGCGTAGATTGGATTTCGTATAAGCCGTTAACGGCTGCCAAAGAACCTATGAATGGAACTCAGAAAGGCTAAAGAGGCTAAACACAATGACTGAACTGAACGCGCAGGATATCAAGCGTCTCAACGCCGTCGTTCGCTTCGCCACCTACTCGGTCTTCAAGATCGAGCCTGGCGTGCTGGGGGATCGCTCGGAGGTAGCTGCTGATTTTCAGGCATTCATTGATTCCTTTGAGCATGAGGAACTGATGATCCGCGGCGTCTACGACCTGTCCGCGCTGCGCGCCGAGGCCGACGTCATGATCTGGTGGCACGCGGAGAAGATGCAGGATCTACAGGTGGCTTACCGCCGCTTCCTCAAGGAAACCAAGCTGGGACAGGCCTGCGAGCCGGTATGGTCCAACACCTGCCTGCACCGCCCGAGCGAATTCAACAAGGCTCACCTGCCGTCCTTCATCATGGGCGAGGAGCCGGGCGATTGGATCTGCGTCTACCCGTTCGTCCGCAGCTACGAGTGGTACACCATGGATCGCGCGGAGCGCTCCCGCCTGCTGCGCGAGCACGGCAAGGCCGCCCTGGGCTTCGACGAGGTTCGTGCTAACACCGTCCCCGCCTTCGCACTGGGTGACTACGAGTGGATCCTGGCCTTCGAGTCCCCGACTCTGGAGCGCATCGTCGAGCTGATGTACAAGATGCGCTACACGGAGGCGCGTCACCACGTGCGCGAGGAAATCCCGTTCTTCACCGGCCGCCGTGTCAACGGCGACAAGGAGGAGCTGGCCAGCTTCGTGGAGTCGCTGGCCTAGCCGCCTAGTTAATCGGCCGGATCTGCGGCCGGCTGCAGCGTCAAAGCAATGCTGTTGATGCAATAGCGCAGATCGGTGGGCGTGGGGTAACCCTCGCCCTCGAAAACGTGGCCCAGGTGGCTCTCGCACTGCGCACAGAGAACCTCGATGCGGCGCATGCCGAGGGAATCGTCGACGCGGGTAATGACCGCTTCCGAATCCTTCGGGTCAAAGAAGCTCGGCCAACCGCAGTGCGAATGGAACTTTTCGGTCGAGCGGAACAGCTCTGCTCCGCAGCCCTTGCAGGCGTACACACCCTCCGTTTCCGTGTCCGTGTACTCGCCCTTGAAGGGAGCTTCAGTTCCGGCCCGGCGGAGCACGGCGAACTCCTCGGGGGTCAGGCGCTCGCGCCACTGCTCGTCAGTGAGCTTGCGGAAATCAGCGGTCGGGTTCAACTCAGCCATCAGTAGCTTCTCCTGTCCTAGTCTTGTCCCGGTAGAAGAGACCGTTCGTGTGTACATCGCCTAGGGGGTGGACGTTGTGGCGTCGTTCCCTAAAGAACCACATCGTAGAAACCACCGCAGCGGCGACCAGCAACAATGACCAACCAATAGTGCCGCGCGTATATTCCGCCACTCGGCCGTAGTTGACCCATCGATCCGAAAACCAGGAGTCGTGGCTGAAGAAGAAGTACACGCCCAGCCACGCCACGGGGTTATGCATAACGGAGCGGGAGGAAAGAACGGTGAATAGCAGCGGCAGCAGCAGCATCGAGTAGTACATCTGGCCCAGGCTGCTAATCAGGAACACGCCCGTGAGAAGCACGCCGGCGGTGCTGGCGGCCCACATAACCGGCTCTCGGTCGCGGAAGCGCAGTAGCATGGCCAGTGCCACAAGCACGCAGATAGCGGCCAGGATGCGCCAAAGCCAGATCGTCCAGTCCGGGAAGCCGAAATAGACACCCACGCCGGGGATCGACGAGTTGGCGAAATCCCGTACCTCGCTGAGGTAGGGCAGCAGCTTGTCGAAGTAATCGCCAGCGTTTGTGGTGAGCGGCCAGGCGATGACATTCATGACTACCGGGACCGCCAGGCCAGTGACGATAGTGGACAGCTGTCGGCGCATCAGGGGAATGAAAAGCAGTGGCAAAAACTGCGGTTTGATTGTGATGGCCAGGCCGATGACGATGCCCGCCAGCAGCCCTCGATTGTTGATAAGGAGCCACAGGAACAGCGACTCAGCCAGCAACAGCACGCCGTTGATATTGCCGAAGCCAAGGGTGTTGGCGATCGATTCGGAACTAAAGAGAAAGAAGATGCCGACGGGCAAGACCCAGGATCGCAGGGAATAGCCAAAGAGCTTCGTGAGCACCACAACCGCCAGCACTGCCGCAACACCGTTGCCGACCACGTACACGGCGCGTGCCAGTTCTAGGTTCGAAAGTAGCGACAGGGGACTCAGTAGTAGCGTGGCGCCGGGGGAGTAGAGGTAGTGCGGATCCGTGGAGGAGTAATCCTGGTCGTAGATCGCCTCCTGGGCGCGGAACTTGTACAGCGCTGAGATGACCGTACCGAAGTCGTCGGTGAGGCGCGAGTTCCAAGGGCGAACGAATACGCGCTGGATAAAGGTCATTACAGCCAACGGCCAGAACACCCAGCAGAGGATCTGCGAGGTGTCTACGCGGCCATCTGTACGTGTAGAGGAAAGTTTCTCGGCATTCATCGCCGACTAATTTTAGACCCCGAATGTTTTCGTTAGCGCTGCCACGCCGCTGGTAGGGCATGAAAAAAGGGACCCGGAGGTCCCCGAAAACTGGAGCGGATGACGAGACTCGAACTCGCGACCCTCACCTTGGCAAGGTGATGCGCTACCAACTGCGCTACATCCGCATGCGAAAGGTATTAACCCTTACGCTAGAGGCTCCAAATAGGATCCAGTGCGCGATACTGGGATCGAACCAGTGACCTCTTCCGTGTCAGGGAAGCGCTCTCCCGCTGAGCTAAACGCGCCTTAAGTTCACTATGGGTTTAAAGAATGTGGAGGTGGAAACGGGAATCGAACCCGTGTACACGGTTTTGCAGACCGTTGCCTAAGCCACTCAGCCATTCCACCGCGGCAAGAAATTCTTGCTCGTGGCCCACTTTAGTGAACCGTGGAGCGGATGACGAGACTCGAACTCGCGACCCTCACCTTGGCAAGGTGATGCGCTACCAACTGCGCTACATCCGCGTGCGAAAGGTTATAATCCTTCGCTGGTGGATCCGAAGGGGATCCTGTGCGCGATACTGGGATCGAACCAGTGACCTCTTCCGTGTCAGGGAAGCGCTCTCCCGCTGAGCTAAACGCGCTAAAACAAAACCCAAGCCCCGAAACGAACTCGAGATCTTGCTTGAGTTTGGAGCGGATGACGAGACTCGAACTCGCGACCCTCACCTTGGCAAGGTGATGCGCTACCAACTGCGCTACATCCGCATGAGCAACTTTGAGTGCTTAAAAGCAATTCTTCGTCGCTGCGACAACAAACACTAGCCTGTTAGTCACCTAGTTCACAAATCCCCAGGTAGATACGTGCTTCTAAAGACTGTTTTTGTGGCGGTTGAAGGTTCCGGAACTACAGCTTTGCAATTCGACCATTTGGCATCGATGCGGTGTCAGCCTACGGGTTTTGGTCT
This sequence comes from Corynebacterium sp. ACRQK, assembly GCF_022345965.1. Taxonomy (GTDB): domain Bacteria; phylum Actinomycetota; class Actinomycetes; order Mycobacteriales; family Mycobacteriaceae; genus Corynebacterium. The sequence goes on along the minus strand of NZ_JAKRMU010000001.1, from coordinate 216,795 downwards.
TGCTTAGGGGCTAGTGGTACCTTTCCCTCTTGAAGGTTCCATAGCTCAGTGGAAGAGCGTTCCGCTCACACCGGAAAGGTCGCTGGTTCGAACCCAGTTGGAACCACCACATACCGCCTGGCTTTGTTGCCGGGCGGTTTTTTATTACAGCCCTGAAGGTACCCCCGCGGGGTAAGGGCTGGGAACTCTTTCGGCGCGGCGCCCGACTACTTGAATAGCGCTGGAAAGCCTCGCATGGTTGAGGCAAATCTTTTCGGCGCTATGGTGTTAGCAGTGTCGTGACAGAAAGGTTCACCGTTTACATGCCTCGCCGTTTTTCTTCTTTGGGACGCCCCCTAGGCCGCATCCTGGCGGCATCTGGAATGGTTGCCGCCGTTTCCGTGGGTTTTGGTGCGCCAGCTTCTGCCCACGACGTCGTGGTGAAGTCCACCCCGGAGGCCAACTCAACGGTCGATCACCTGCCGGAGAAGATCGTACTGAACTTCTCAGGTGAGCCGCAGGAAGGCTTCAACACCATCGCGCTGTCGCACGATGGAGAGGTACTCGTCCGCGACGAGCCGGCGGCCAATGGTCGGGAGCTTTCCGTCGATGTTCCGGCGGATGTGCAGGAGAAGAAGGACGGTGGCGAGTACACCGTCGGCTATCAGATCACTAGCTCCGACGGTCACTCCACCCGCGGCAGCCTGAAGTTCAACTTGGCTTCCGGGGACGGTGGCGAAAGTAATAGCAGTGGCGAAAGCCCATCCGAAGGTGGCTCCGAAGAGGGGACACAGGGGGAGCAGTCCCCATTTCCTTCTTGGTTATTGCCTTTGGGCGGTATTGTCGTAATTGTAGGTGCCGTGGCAATCGCCATCGCACGCTTTCGTGACTTGAAGAACGACTAGCCGACAGTGGTTGGATAGAGCGTTCCTCATGTCCGATTAGTTGACGATTACCTGATCAGGAGATTTCCCGTGAAGAAGTTCCGCTCTGCAACCGCTGCCGCTCTGGCTCTGACCACCGCCCTTGCACTGTCCGCTTGCACCCCTCCTAACGAGAATGACGGCGGCCAGCGCGAGGACACCGCAACCACCGGCCCGGCTAGCCCGAGCATCCAGTCCACCGAGGAAGCAGCTACCGACTCGTCCGAGTCCGAGGCTGAAGAGACCGACGCTACCGATGCGGAGGAGACCGACGCTTCCGTAGAGACTGAGATGGGCGGCGCTGAAGTGGCCACCGGTAACGCCGAGGCAACCGCCACCGGCGCAGCATCCGCGTCGGGTGCCACCAACTAGCACGCGAAACGCTAGAGATCGCGTATAGCGTGTTCGGGATATAGCCCCGGGCACACAAATGGTTGGGAAGCCCGCACGCCTTTTAATTGAAAGGTTTGTTATGTCCCTGACCTCCCTGAACAACACCAAGAAGCGTGCCGCAGCCGCGGCTGCCGTTGCGTTGAGCAGTGCGCTGTTCTTTTCTGCATGCTCGGACGATGGGGAAGATAAGAACGACGCTTCCACCTCGGCGGAGGCTACTCAGTCCGCTGAGTCCGCTGATTCCGCCGACGACAAGGCTGCGGACGAGCAGGCTTTGGAGTTTAACGACTCCTATGTCACCGCCAAGCCTGCAGACAAGAACATGACGTCTGTGTTTGGCACTCTGCACAACACCACCGACAAGGACATCACCATCACCGAGGTGAAGGGCGACATTGACGGTGCGAAGTACGAGCTGCACGAGGTCAACGCTGACGGCGAGATGCAGGAGATCTCCAGCCTGACTATTCCCGCGGGCGAGGATAGCGTGCTGGAGCCGGGCGGAAACCACATCATGATCATGGAAGTTTCCGACGAGATCGCCGCTGGCGATTCCCTGTCCTTCACCCTGGTCGACGAGGATGGCAACGAGTACAAGCTGGATAACGTTCCGGTGCGTGTTCAGCAGTCCACCCACGAGCACTACGGTGACGAAGACGGCGGCGACATGGATGGCATGGACGGCATGCAGCACGGTGAAGAGCACGGACACGAGCACTAATACCCATGCCTGACCCCGCACGTTTTCTTCCTTCCATTTCTGACGCCCCCACCCCCGAGCCCACCCGAGGTGTGAAGTTCACTCGCCGTGGCTTCTTTGCGGGACTGGGGATGACCGGCGCCGCCTCCGTCCTGGCAGCCTGCAGCACAGCAGAAGACTCTGCTTCTACAGCTGGGAACGATGGTGCTGGCGATGGGGCGTCAATAAGAAAGATTGATTTCGATGGCCCGCACCAGGCGGGTATCCGGGAAGACTCGCAGAACCACGCGCTGTTGGTGGCTTTTAACCTCAAGAGGGACGGGCTACCGCGCGGTGGGCTGAAGACGAACCTGGAGCGCCTGATGCGCATCTGGACCGGTGATGCGCGTTCCCTGACCCAGGGGCAGGTTGCCCTGGCGGACCTGGAACACGAGCTATCTATAGCCCCGCAGAACCTGACGGTGACTGCGGGGTGGGGACCCAAGTTGATCAAGGATGCGGGCTTGATTGGCGCGGCTCCTTCCTGGGTGAAGAAGAACCTCAACGGGCTGCCGAAGTTCAAGGGAGACAAGCTTGACCCGGACTTCGGCGGTGCTGACGTGGTGCTGCAGATCTGTGGCGATGACCTCACGGCCGTGAGCCATGCTGCGCGTGTGCTGACCCGTGGCGGTCGTGATTATGCGACGCCGAAATGGACCCAGCGCGGATTTGTGGATTCGCCGACAGGCGAAACCCCGCGCAACCTGATGGGCTTCAAGGATGGCACCGCCATTCCCCGCACCGACGAAGAGTACGACGAATCCATTTGGGACGATCAGGGCGGCAGCGCAATGGTGGTCCGCCGAGTCGTGTTCGACATGCCGGGGTGGGAACAGCTGGACCGGAAGTCCCGAGAGGTCGTGTTCGGCCGACACGCGGACACCGGCGCGCCGCTGGGCGCGAAGGACGAGTTCGACCCGGTGGACCTCAACAAGACCGGCGATGACGGCTTGCCGCTGATCGACGAGCGCAGCCACGTTGGAATTACTGCAGGCGAGGGCACCCACATGAGGCGCCGCGCCTACAACTGGGACAACGAGGTCACCCCACTGGGCAACAGCGGGCTGATTTTCATCTGCTTCCAGGCCGACCCCGACGAGGCATTCACGCCTCTGCAGAAGCGACTCGCGGAGAAGGACCGGCTGAATACGTGGATCACCCACGTCGGTTCAGCGGTCTTCTGGGTACTGCCCGGCACACAAAACGGGGCGTACTGGGGGCAAGAGATTCTGGAGGGGTAGAATCTACGGGCGTTGAGGACCGTCACCAGGTATGTGACCGTCACTAAAGCCCGAGAAGGAGCACGATCCACAAGTGAGTACCCCCGAAAACACCCCAGGCGTCGTTACTTTCCGAGTTCCGGCCGGTACCCCGGCCGGCGCCGCCATGCGCGAGCTGGGCCTTCCCAACAAGGGGCCGGAAGCCATCGTTTGTGTGAAGGAGACCGAGGGGGAGGATGCCGGCCAGCTGCGCGACCTCTCCTGGGCGCCCCAGCAGGACGCGGAAGTGGCCGCCGTTCCGGCGAACACCGATGAGGGTCGGGGTGTAATCCGCCACTCCTGCGCCCACGTGCTCGCGCAGGCAGTACAGAAGGAATTCCCCGGTACCAAGCTGGGCATCGGCCCGGCCATCGACAATGGTTTCTATTACGACTTCCAGGTTGCAGAACCCTTCACCCCGGAGGACCTGAACAAGCTGGAAAAGACGATGAAGAAGATCATCAAGTCCGGCCAGAAGTTCGAGCGCAAGGCTTATGCCGACGCAGAGCAGGCTCGCGCGGAATACGCAGACGAGCCCTTCAAGACCGAACTGATTGCCGACAAGGGCAATGTGGATCCGGACTCCGACGAAGCCACCGAGGTCGGAACCGGCGAGCTGACCGCCTACAGCAACGTGAATCCGCGCACCGGGGAGGTCGAGTGGTACGACCTCTGCCGCGGCCCGCACGTGCCGACCACCCGCTACATCCCGGCTTTCGCCCTGACCCGTTCTTCCGCCGCCTACTGGCGTGGTGACCAGTCCAAGGCCGGACTGCAGCGCATCTACGGCACCGCCTGGGAGTCGAAGGAAGCCCTGGCGGAATACCAGACGATGATGGAGGAGGCCGAAAAGCGCGACCACCGTCGCCTGGGCCAGGAGTTGGATCTGTTCAGCTTCCCCGACGAGATTGGCTCCGGCTTCCCGGTATTCCACCCGGACGGCGGTATTGTGCGCCTGGAAATGGAGGAGCACTCCCGCAAGCGTCACATCGCCTCGGGCTACAGCTTCGTCAACACCCCGCACATTACGAAGGGCGATTTGTTCCAGAAGTCCGGTCACCTGGACTTCTACGCCGACGGCATGTTCCCGCCTATGCAGTTGGACGGGGAAACCGACGACGAGGGCAACGTCACTAAGCCTGCGCAGGACTACTACGCCAAGCCCATGAACTGCCCGATGCACAACCTGATCTTCGCCTCGCGTGGACGCTCCTACCGCGAGCTGCCGCTGCGCCTGTTCGAGTTCGGCACGGTGTACCGCTACGAAAAGTCCGGTGTGATTCACGGCCTCACCCGTGCCCGAGGTTTCACCCAGGACGACGCGCACATCTACTGCACCGAGGACCAGCTAGAGCAGGAACTGACCACGGTGCTGGAGTTCATCATCTCCCTGCTGCGCGACTACGGACTGGACGACTTCTACCTGGAGCTCTCCACCAAGGATCCGAACAAGTTCGTGGGTACGGACGAGATCTGGGAGCGCTCCACCGAAACCCTGGAACGAGTGGCCACTAAGTCCGGCCTGGAACTGGTTCCGGACCCGGCGGGCGCGGCCTTCTACGGCCCGAAGATCTCCGTCCAGGCTCGCGATGCCATCGGGCGAACCTGGCAGATGTCCACCGTGCAGCTGGACTTCAACCTGCCGGAGCGCTTCAACCTGGAGTACACCGCCCCGGATGGCTCCAAGCAGCGCCCGATCATGATCCACCGCGCGCTGTTCGGCTCCATCGAGCGCTTCTTCGGCGTGCTGCTGGAGCACTACGCCGGTGCGTTCCCCGCGTGGCTGGCGCCGCACCAGGTCGTCGGCATCCCGGTCGCTGATGAATTCAACGAGTACCTGGAGAGCTTCGCCGCAGATCTGCGCGCGCAGGGCATGCGTGCGGAGGTTGACACCTCCGACGACCGCATGCAGAAGAAGATCCGCAATCACACCACCGGCAAGGTGCCTTTCATGCTGCTCGTCGGTGGCCGCGATGTAGAGGCGAACGCTGTAAGCTTCCGCTTCCTGGACGGCACCCAAGTCAATGGCGTGCCGCGCGAGGAGGCGCTGCGCATCATCTCTACCTGGATCGCTGAGCGCCGCAATGACCAACCGAGCTCGGAGCTGATCCAGCCACTGGTGGAGGCTTAAGACAGCAGTGGGGCAGCAAACGGAGCAGCAGCGACAACCGAAACAGCAGACCGAACCGTATGTGGATTCAGGCGTAGGCTCCCAACCGGACCTGCAAGGCGGGCTGGAGCGACTGTGGGCACCCTATCGCTCCCAGTACATCGCCAAATCCAAACGGTCCGCCGACCCCTTTGCCACGCTGCCGGAACTTTCGGACGAAGAGGCCCTGATTGTCGCCCGGGGAAGATCTGTCTATTGCGTGCTGAACCTGTACCCGTATAACCCCGGCCACATGCTGGTGGTTCCTTATCGCCAAGTGGCTGACTATACGGAGCTCAGCATTGAAGAAACGGCGGAACTGGCGGAGTTTACAAAGATTGCGCTGCAGGCATTGCGGGCAGTTTCCAATCCCGAGGCGGTGAACGTAGGCCTTAACTTGGGCAAGGCCTCCGGCGGATCCATTCCGACACACCTGCACCAACATATAGTGCCTAGGTGGGCTGGTGATGCTAACTTCATGACAGTCATGACGGGCACCAAGGTACTGCCGCAGACGCTGCGGGAGACCCGAGCGCTGCTGGCAGAGGCCTGGAAAAGCGTTACCCGTTCCACCGACTAGCGGTTCAAACCATTAGGGAGAATAACTTCAGCGATGCTTAGCGTGCACGGCCGTGGCCCCGCCGCGGTCATCATTGAACCGATCGCCCGGGTGCTGCACAAGATGGGGATTACCCCCAACGCAGTAACCGTTTTCGGCACCCTGCTGGCGATCGGTTTCGCGCTCTGGCTGATTCCCTCCGGTCACCACTTCGCCGCCGCCGTACTCATCGGCCTTACGGTCGCCACCGACATGGTCGACGGCACGATGGCTCGCATGCGTGGCGGCGGCACTCGCTTCGGCGCCACGCTAGATGCCACCTGCGACCGCCTCAGCGACGGCGCCATCTTCGGCGCCCTGGTTCTCTGGTTTGGCCTGCAGGAGCCCGCGAACGTGGTGATGATGAGCGTCTGCCTGGTCATCCTTGTCGCCAGCCAGGTCACCAGCTACGTCAAAGCCCGCGCGGAGGCCTCGGGCATCAAGGTAGTCGGCGGGCTCATCGAGCGCCCAGAGCGCCTCATCATCTCCCTGGTCGCCGTAGGCATCGGCGGCCTCGGAGTGCCGCACGTCTTGGCGTGGGGACTGTGGATTCTCGCCGCTGGTTCGCTGTACACGGTTGTCGAGCGACTGGTTATTGTCGCTCGTTCGGACGCCGCGTCCCAGACCATCGCGGCACCCGAAGGAGCCCGCGAGTTCTCCGCCGAGGGGAGTGAAGACTAATGGGTGAGCGGCTGTCGGCCGCGGCGTATATCGCCGGCTGGAAGATAACCTCCAAGCTGCCGAAACCGGTGGCGAAAGCGTTGTTTGAATGGGGCGCGGACGTGGCGTCCAAAAAGGGTAAAGGCCCAGAACAACTACGCCGCAACCTCGCCCACATAGTGGGGCCGGAAAACGTGACGCGCGACCTGGTACGCCGTTCCATGCGCAGCTACATGCGCTATTGGCGCGAGGCCTTCCAGCTGCCGGCCATGGCCGGGCGTGAGCTGGCGGAAGAGCTGAACCGTAACTTCGTACCCGGCTCGCTGGAGCTGCTGCACGCGAGCGCCGAATCCGGTCGGGGCACCGTCATTGCCCTGCCACACGCGGGCAACTGGGACATGGCCGGGGTATGGCTGGTGCACCACTACGGAACCTTCACCACCGTGGCCGAGCGCCTGAAACCGGAGATCCTGTTCGAAGCGTTCGTGGAGTACCGCGAGTCGTTGGGCTTTGAAATCATCGCGCTGACAGGCGCGGACGTGCCGCCCTTGGAACGGATGGAGGAAGTGTTGCGCGGCGGCGGAACCGTGTGTCTGATGGGGGAGCGCGACCTGACCGGCCACGGGGTGGAGGTGGAGTTCTTCGGGGAGAAGACCTCTATGCCCGCCGGAGCGGCCTTGCTGGCGCAGCGCACCGGGGCGAACCTGTTCACCGCGCGCGTGGCCTTTCGAGGCGGTTCGACGGATCCTCGTCCCGAGCGGCGGGGCACGCCGGAGACCTGGGAGCACGAGGTCACTTCCGTAGAGGTGGAGGGACGGAGCCTCCAGCAGGTCGTGCAGCAGATGGCGGATAACTTCGCCCGCGGCATCGCCATGGACCCTCAGGATTGGCACATGCTACAGCCGTTGTGGTTCTCGGACCTATCGGAGGCACGCCGCAAACGCATGGGGTTGGGTGACGACAGCCCGACGGAAGGGCAGGACCAATGAGGATAGGAATGGTCTGCCCGTATTCCTTCGACGAACCGGGCGGCGTGCAGATCCACGCCATCGACCTGTGCACCGAGCTACGCAAGCGCGGCCACGAAGTCAGCCTGATCGGCCCCGGCAAATCCACCGAGGGGCTGCCGGATTTTGTGGAGCTGGGTGGCTCCAGCATTCCGATTCGCTACAACGGCTCAGTCGCTCGACTGAGCTTTGGTCCGCGGACGAAGAAGCACCTGAAGCAGTGGATCCGCGACAATCAGTTCGACCTTTTACACATCCACGAGCCGAACTCCCCGTCGTATTCGATGATGGCGATGGCCGTTGCGGAGGGGCCGATCGTGGCGACGTATCACGCCTCGGCCAGCGAGTCGAAGATCTTGAAAATGGCGCTGCCTTTCCTGCGACCCTACCTGGAGCGTATTCACGGTGGCATCGCGGTAAGTGAGGAGGCCCGCCGTTGGCAGGTGGAAAACCTGGCAGGCGACCCGGTGCTGATTCCCAACGGCGTGGAGACTTCCGTCTACCGGAACGCTGAACCCCTGGCCGGGCTGGGCACGCTCGAACAGCCCCGGCCGCGTCCGCGCCTGATGTTCCTGGGTCGTTTCGAGGAGCCCCGCAAGGGCCTGCAGATCCTGCTGGAGGCCATGCCGCGGATCGTCGCGGAAGTGCCGGACGTGGAGCTGCTGATCGCCGGTGGCGGCGACATCGACGCCCTGGTCGAGCGGGTAAGGAAGCTCGGCCTGTCCGTCTGTGTGGGGCTGGCGCCTAGCGCGAAGTCTAGTGACGCCCACGTGCGCGTTCTCGGGCGTGTCAGTGACGCGGACAAGGCCAGCGCGCTGAGCGCAAGTGATGTTTACGTGGCCCCGAATACAGGCGGCGAAAGCTTCGGCATCGTCCTGGTGGAGGGCATGGCAGCCGGGGCATCGGTGCTAGCCAGCGACATTCCAGCCTTTGAAGCCGTCGGCCAGCACGGTAAGTCCGCGCGCCTGTTCCGCAATGGTTCGGCCCAGGACCTGGCGGAGAAGGCTATCGGTCTACTGCGTGACGACGAGGGGCGTAGCAGGCTCATCGAGGCCGGAGCGCGGCGCGCCATGGATTTCGACTGGCAGACGGTAACCGACCAGGTGGAACAGGTGTATGACACGGTGACGGTCAAGGGGCGAAAGGTGGCACTGGCATGATCACAATTCCCGTGTGGGTTTTCATCATCGCGCTAGTTTTGATTCTCGCAGCCGTTGTGGGCGTGTGGGCCTCCGGCATGGCCAGCCGGCTGAACCGCCTGCATATCCGCACGGACTCTGCGCGCGTGAGCTTGGAGGGGGCGCTGCATTCCCGCTCCAGTGTGGTTGCAACACTGCAGCCGGAGTTAGGACAGGATGTGGCGCATGTGAACCGAGTAGCACTGCGGGCCACTGACATGGGCGCGCGCAGCGAGGCGGAGAACGAGCTGCTGAGCGAGCTGGATTCGCAGGTGTGGGCTAACCCTAGCTTCCTGGAGGCCTCGGCGAAGGTAGACCTGGCAGCGCGCTTTTACAACGATGCGGTCTCCGATACCTTGAGCGTGCGTTCCCGTCCGCTGGTGCGTGCACTGCGCCTGGCCGGCAGGGCGCCCTTACCGGAGTACTACGAAGCCCTTTTGTCCAGCCCCGCGCCCAGCGAAGATTCCGCCGGCAGCGGGGGCTAAACGGAGAGCGAGTTTTAATCTAATCCCGATAGTGGGATTGGAAAGTAGACAGGTTAGACTAGAACAGATCTAAAATTCTTCATAGATGGGAAGTTAAGCATCGTGACCAATAACTCTTCTGCTGCGAACACCGGTACCGCTCGCGTGAAGCGCGGCCTGGCCGACATGCTCAAGGGCGGCGTGATCATGGACGTCGTTACCCCAGAGCAGGCAAAGATCGCCGAGGATGCCGGCGCCACCGCCGTTATGGCTTTGGAGCGCGTGCCCGCCGATATTCGCGCCGAAGGTGGCGTTTCCCGCATGTCCGACCCGGACATGATTGAGGGCATCATCAATGCTGTATCGATCCCGGTTATGGCAAAGGCCCGCATCGGCCACTTCGTCGAGGCACAGGTTCTGCAGTCCCTGGGCGTGGACTTCATCGACGAATCCGAGGTGCTCACCCCGGCCGACTACAAGAACCACATCGACAAGTTCGACTTCGAGGTTCCCTTCGTCTGCGGTGCTACCAATCTGGGCGAGGCGCTGCGCCGCGTTAACGAGGGTGCGGCCATGATCCGCTCCAAGGGCGAGGCCGGCACCGGCGATGTTTCGAACGCAGTCACCCACATGCGCACCATCCGTGCAGAGATCAACCGTCTGACCTCCATGGCCGAGGACGAGCTGTACGTGGCCGCCAAGGAGCTGCAGGCTCCCTACGAGCTGGTGCGCGAGGTTGCTGCCAACGGCAAGCTGCCGGTCGTTTTGTTCACCGCTGGCGGCATCGCCACCCCGGCCGACGCTGCGATGATGATGCAGCTGGGCGCCGAAGGTGTCTTCGTTGGCTCCGGCATCTTCAAGTCCGGCAACCCGGAGCAGCGTGCCCGCGCCATCGTGCAGGCTACCCAGAACTACGACGACCCGGCGACCATCGCCAAGGTCTCCCGCGGCCTGGGCGAGGCCATGGTTGGCATCAACGTCGACGATATCCCGCAGCCGCACCGCCTCGCGGAGCGCGGCTGGTAATGGCTCCGCACCGTCCGAAGATCCTGGATGTCCTGGATCTAGAGCGCATCGACCGCGACATTTTCCGCGGCAGCCCGCTGCCGTCGAAGCTGGCGCGCACGTACGGCGGCCAGGTTGCCGCGCAAGCTTTGGTGGCGGCCACCCGCACCGTCAGCGAGGATTTCGCCGTGCACTCCCTGCACGGTTACTTCGTCGGTCCAGGCAATCCCGATGCCTCGACGGTGTTCTTGGTCGACCGTGTGCGCGACGGTCGATCCTTCGTCTCCCGTTCTGTGAAAGTAGTGCAGGACGGCAAGGCGATCTTCAGCATGCAGGCCAGCTTTCACATCCGCGACGACCACGGCCCGCAGCATTCCGATGAGATGCGCGCTGTGCCGGACCCGGAATCTATCGAAGTGGATACTGAGTCGCTGACCCGCGTCCAGCGGCTGTTCCGCGACGAGTGGGCCGACTGGGACGTGCGCATCGTTCCGCCGGAGGACTACGAGCACAACAAGTACACGGCCTCCCAGCAGGTAGTGTGGTTCCGCACGAAGTCCAAGCTGCCGGACATCGACACCCTGCACGTCTGCACCCTGGCCTACATGTCGGACATGACTCTGCTGTCGTCCGCGCTGGTGCCGCACCGTCCGGCTGAGTTCCAGGAGGCCTCGCTGGACCACGCCATGTGGTTCCTGCGCCCCTTCCGCGCCGACGAGTGGCTGTTGTACGACCAGGTTTCCCCGTCCGCCCACGGTGGCCGTGCGCTGACGCACGGGCGGATCTTCAACCAACAAGGCGACCTGGTGGCCGTGGTCACCCAGGAGGGGCTGACTCGCACCCTGCGCGACGGCGCCCAATCGGTGCCACTGAAGGAGCAGTAGGCCGATGATCATTGGCGTGTTGAGCGTGCAAGGCGGCTTCGTTGAGCACATGCGCAGCATCGAACGCCTGGGCCACGAGGCTCGTGCCGTTCGCCGCCCCGAGCACCTGGAGGGCCTCGACGGGCTGATCATGCCCGGCGGGGAGTCCACCACCATGTCCAAGCTGCTGGAACTCGGCGGAATGCTTGAGCCTCTGCGGACGCTGGTTGCCAACGGCCTTCCCGTGTTCGGCACGTGCGCTGGGCTGATTCTGTTGGCTGATCGGGTCTTAGACACTCGTAATGACGCCCACAGCTTGCACGCCATGGACATCACAGTGCGGCGCAACGCCTTCGGCCGCCAGATGGACTCCTTCGAGACCCAGCTGCCGTACGGAGATATCGACACGCCCGTCGAGGCCGTGTTTATTCGCGCTCCCAAGGTGGAAGAAGTGGGGGATGGGGTCGAGGTGGTGTCCACCTTGCCGGATGGCACGGTCGTCGGCGTGCAGCAAGGCAACGCGCTGGGATGCAGCTTTCACCCGGAGCTTTCCGAGGATGACCGCGTGCACGAGTATTTCCTGCGAATGGTCAAGCAGTACGGCGTGGAATAGCTGCCGCATAGGTTCAGCGGTTAGGGGCGTAGGGGCGTCATAAAGAAAAAGCGACGTGCGTGACGGCGGCTATACCGTGGGGGTCTAGTATGGAAACGAAACAGACGAACCCGACTACCGAAAGAGGATCATGGCCGGCCACTCCAAATGGGCAACTACCAAGCACAAGAAGGCTGCCAACGACGCAAAGCGTGGCAAGGAGTTCGCCAAGCTGATTAAGAACATCGAAGTGGCGGCCCGTACCGGTGGTGGTGACCCCAGCGCGAACCCGACGCTGCAGGACGCGATCACCAAGGCCAAGAAGTCCTCGGTGCCCAACGACAACATCGAGCGCGCCCGCAAGCGCGGCTCCGGCGAAGAGGCCGGTGGCGCTAACTGGGAAACCGTGATGTACGAAGGCTACGGCTCGAACGGTGTGGCCATGCTCATCGAGTGCCTGACTGATAACCGCAACCGCGCCACCACCGATGTGCGCACCGCCATGAACAAGAACGGTGGCAATATGGCGGACGCGGGCTCCGTTTCCTACCTGTTCACCCGCAAGGGCGTGGCAGTGCTGGACAAGGGCGAGAACACCGAGGACGACATCCTGCTCGCCGTGCTGGACGCCGGCGCGGAAGAGGTCAACGATATCGGCGAGAAGTTCGAGGTCGTGTGCGAATCCTCCGACATCAACGCCGTGCGCGATGCGCTGAAGGAAGCCGGGATCGATTACGACTCCATCGAGCTGGACTTCCGCGCGTCCATGGAGGTTCCGGCGGATGCCACCACCGCGAAGAAGGTGTTCAACCTGATCGACGCGCTGGAGGATTCCGACGACGTGCAGAACGTGTTCACCAACATGAACCTGTCGGATGACGTGCTGGCGGAGCTGGACAGCGAGTAATTAAAACACGTGTGCTATTCTTGGCTGCACGATGAACACTCCACATAATTCTGCCTGGGGCAGCCCCGCCGGAGGCCCGACCTCCCTGGCCGGGCTGCGCGTCATGGGGATAGACCCCGGGCTAACGCGCTGCGGGTTATCCGTGGTGCAGGCGGGGAAGGGGCGGGCCGTGTACCCCGTGGCCGTGGGGGTGGTGCGCACTCCGTCGGACATGCCGGTAGAGCAGCGCCTCAACAAGCTTTTCAATGCGGTGGAGGAGTGGTTTGACGACTACCAGCCACACGTTGTGGCGCTGGAGCGCGTATTCGAACGCTCGAACGTCTCCACAGTGATGAACACCGCCCATGCATCCGGCGTACTGATGCTGGCCGCCGCCAGACGCGGGGTAGATGTGCACATGTACACCCCCAGCGAGGTAAAGAAGTCCATCAGCGGCAACGGCCGGGCGGATAAGGCGCAAATGACGCGCATGATTACCCGCATCTTGGGGCTAAGTGAAGCACCGAAACCACCGGATGCGGCCGATGCACTGGCTCTGGCCGTGTGCCATTGCTGGCGGGCGCCACTGAACCATCTAGTAAAGGGGAAACCATGATCGCATCGCTGCGCGGAACCGTGATTGATAAAGGACTGGACTACGTCATCATCGAGTGCGCGGGCGTGGGCTATCAATGCACAGGCACCGCTACCACGATCGCGGAGCTGCCGAGAGGCGAGGAAGTTTTCGTGACGACCGCGATGGTGGTGCGCGAGGACTCGCAGACGCTGTACGTATTCAAGGATGCGGACGAGAAGCGCGCCTTCTCCACCCTGCAGTCCGTCTCCGGCGTAGGCGCACGCTTGGCGTTGGCGATCCTGTCGGTTATTAGCCCGCAGGAACTCGCCCGAGCGGTATCCAACGGCGATCACAAGACCCTGCAGAAGGCTCCGGGCGTGGGCAAGCGCCTGGCCGAACGCATGGCTGTGGATCTGAAGGGCAAGGTGGCAGATCTGGGGGAGACCGCTGATGCCGGGGAAGCCGGGGCGGCTGGCGCCGCCGGCGTTGCAGGTGACGGCCAAGCCGTGGCGACGGATGTGCGGGAACAGGTTCTCGAGGCGCTCGTGGGGCTCGGGTTCACGGAGTCGAAGGCTGGAACCACCATTGATGGGGTGCTGACTCAGTGGTCGGCCCCGCAAGCCCCGGATGCTTCCGGGCTACTGCGTGCTTCGCTGGCGGCAATTAAATAGGCACAGGCAAGCGCTAGTACACGGCTGAAGAATAGGGGAGACTGGAGACCATGAGCGACACCGAGCGCACAGAGTTTGAACTTCCACCGGGCGTGGGGCCGGGCCCCGCACCCGGCGGCCAAGGCTTCTCCCAGAACGCGGACCTGGACCCGCAGCAATCCGCCGGGGAATCGGACATTGATACTTCGCTGCGCCCCAAGTCACTGGATGAGTTCATCGGTCAGCCGAAGGTACGTACGCAGCTGGATCTAGTGCTGGGCGGCGCGCGTTCCCGCGGAGTAGCTCCCGACCACGTGCTGTTGGCCGGCCCGCCCGGCTTGGGCAAAACCACGATGGCCATGATCATCGCCCAGGAGCTCGGCAGTTCCCTGCGCATGACCTCCGGCCCCGCCCTGGAGCGGGCGGGCGATCTGGCCGCCATGCTCTCCAACCTGATGGAGGGCGACGTGCTGTTTATCGACGAGATCCACCGCATGGCCCGCCCCGCCGAGGAGATGCTCTACATGGCCATGGAGGACTTCCGTATCGATGTGATCGTCGGCAAGGGCCCCGGCGCCACGTCCATCCCCATCGAGATCGCCCCGTTCACCCTGGTGGGCGCCACCACCCGCGCGGGCATGCTCACCGGACCGCTGCGTGATCGCTTTGGCTTCACCGCCCAGATGGAGTTCTACGACATCGCCGACCTGACCCGGGTGGTGACGCGCGCTGCGGGGATCTTGGGAGTTGAAATTACTGGTGACGCCGCAGCGGAGATTGCCTCCCGTTCCCGCGGAACCCCGCGTATCGCCAACCGACTGTTGCGCCGAGTGCGCGACTTCGCGGATGTGAATGCCGACGGAAAGATCACCGTTGAGGTGGCGCGCGCCGCGCTGCTGGTTTTCGACGTCGACGAATCTGGGCTGGATCGGCTCGACCGGGCAGTCATCGAAGCCTTGGTGAAAGGCCACGGCGGTGGACCTGTGGGCGTCAATACCCTTGCACTGGCGGTAGGTGAAGAACCGTCAACGGTCGAGGAAGTCTGCGAGCCCTACCTCGTGCGAGCCGGAATGGTGAGCCGTACTCCGCGTGGGCGCGTGGCGACGGCGGCGGCGTGGCGACACATCGGCTTCGAACCACCGGAAGGCACAATCGGGCTATAGCGGGGCAAAGGGGATGTGGGAAGGCCATATGGCAAAATTGTCACTATGCCAATTGAAATTATTCTCATCGTCCTTGTCCTATTTGTGTTCGTCGGCTTGCCGCTGATCCAGATCCGCAAGCAAAATAAGCGGGTTCAGGAGATCCGCCAGTTTCAGGATCAGCTGGGTCCGGGAATGGTCGTAAAGACCACCTCCGGCATGCACGGTCGCGTGGTCCACGTGGGGGATACGACCATCGACCTGGAGATCGCAACGGGCGTAGTTACCACGTGGGAGAAGGTGTCCATCCTGGAGACCGTCGACTCTGTGGAGCCCGGCTCGCAGCAAGAGACGCAGCTGACGGAAGAAAAAGACGACTAACTAGCTGGTTCGGTATTCCGTTTGTCCGAACCCAGGCGTTAGTATCACGGGGTTAGATTTTTTAGTACACCGGTCGCGCATGCTCGCGACTGGATTGCAGGAGACTTAAAGCGGTGGCAAAGAAGAAAAAGAGAACTGCTGCACAGGGCGGCTTCGCGTGGCCGAAGCGGGCGCTCGCCGCATTCGTGGTGGTCGTCCTCATCGTGCTGGGCTTGATCATGTTTACGGGAAACAAATCCTTCGAGCCCAGGCTGGGCATCGACCTGCAGGGCGGTACCCGAGTGACGTTGGTTCCGCAGGGGGATACGCCCACGCCAGAGCAACTGAGCCAGGCACGCACGATTCTGGAAAACCGCGTGAACGGCATGGGCGTTTCCGGCGCCTCCGTGGTGACGGACAGCAACAACCTGGTTATTACTGTTCCGGGTTCGGACGCAGGCGAGGCGCGCTCGCTGGGCAGGACCTCGCAGCTGCTGTTCCGCCCCGAAGCACAGCCGGGGCAGCCCACCAAGGACTTCCCCCAGGCATTGAAGAAGATGGCGAATCGCTGGGTGGAGAACGGAATTATCACCCCTGATTTCGCCAATGAGCGCCTTGGGCAAATGGTTAAGGCCTTCCCACAGCTCGGACTGAAGGACGCGCCGAAGGAGCTCAAGGTATCCGCCAAGCCACCGGCGGAGCCGAAGGATTCGGTCGAGGAACAGGCGCGCCGCGACAAGCAGGTCGAGGTGCTGAAGGCTGACCGCCAAAGCATGGATGGCAACAAGCAGCAGGCAGCCGGCGCTTTGTTGAACTGTGAAGCTAACGACCCGATGGCGGGTTCCGATGATGCAGACAAGCCGCTGGTCACCTGTAGCGAGCAGGGGCCGATGGTTCTGGGGCCGGCGCCGCTGCTGAAGGGCGAGACCGATGAGAAAAACGGTGAGCGTCTGACGGGTGAGATGATCGACACGAACTCGCAGATTACCGGCGGCCTGCAGCCGAACTCTGCGCAGATGGCCATCACCTTTAAATTCAAGACCGGCGAGCAGACCCCGGGTGGCGAAACCTGGTACGCACTTGGCCAGCAGATGATGGGTAAGCGTGTAGCCATCACCTTGGACTCCGAGGTGATCTCCGCGCCGGAGATCCAGTCGCCGACACCTCCGGGCGAAGTCTCCCAGATCACGGGTAGCTTCTCCGAGAAGGAGGCCCAGGACCTAGCTAACAACCTGCGCTACGGAGCGCTTCCGCTGAGCTTCGTCGGTGAGAACGGCGAGCCGGGCGGCACTACCACCACAATCTCCCCGTCGTTGGGTTCTGCCTCCCTGAAGGCCGGCATCATCGCCGGTCTGGTGGGGCTGGTTCTGGTTGGCTTATACGCACTGGCCTACTACCGCGGACTTGGTGTTGTGGCTATCGTTTCCCTCGTCGCGGCGTTCGCCCTGGTGTACGGATTCATCGTTCTGCTGGGACGGTGGATTGGCTACAGCCTGGATCTGGCGGGTATCGCCGGATTGATCATCGGCCTGGGCACCACGGCCGACTCCTTCGTCATCTACTTCGAGAGGGTCAAGGACGAGATCAAGAATGGTGCTACGTTCCGTTCCGGAGTGCCACGCGCTTGGCAGCGGGCTCGCAGCACGATCGTCACGGGTAACATCGTCTCCCTAATCGCCGCTGTGATCCTTTACTTCCTGGCTGTCGGCGACGTCAAGGGCTTCGCGTTCACCTTGGGTCTGACGACCGTGTTTGACCTGGTGGTGGCATTCCTGCTGACCGCGCCACTGCTGATCCTGATGTCCCGCCGACCGCACTTCGCCTCGCCGAGCCTGAATGGCCTGGGCGCGGCCTACCGCGTTGCGGAGCGCAAGTACGGGCGAAAGCCCCACGAGCATGCTGTACGAGCGAAGTCGGCCAAGAAGGCAGATAAAGCCGAGAAGCCAGAGAAGGCTGACAAGGCTGAAGACCCGGATGATGTGCAAGACAAGGCGTCCACAAAGGCAGATACCCCGGCCACCGACGACAAGGAGGGGAAGTAAATGAGTAACCCCGAAACCCTAAGCGCGAAGGAGTCCGAGGCCGTGGAGTCTAAGGAACTTTCGGCGGCCGAAGCCACCCCGGTCGACGCGCCCGATACCGAGGCGTCCGGCTTCTTCGAGAAGCTCTACAACGGCAACGGTGGGTTCCCCATCGTGCAGAACCGCCGTCGCCTCTATGGCATCCTCGTTGCGGTGGTCGTGGCGTGTCTGCTGTCCATCCTCGTACGCGGCTTCACTCTAGGCATCGACTTCGAGGGCGGCACCCGTATGACCATGCCGCCTGCAGGCGGGGCCACCGAATCTAGCGTTTCGGAGGTCTTCGAGGACGCCACCGGCATCGCTCCGCAGTCCACCCAGACTGTCGGTAGCGGTGATGCCGAGTCCATCGAGATTACTTCTGAGCGCTTGAGCGAGGAGCAGATCCGCGAGGCTCGGTCGGCGTTGTTCAACGAGTACCACCCGAAGAACAACGTCGGTGAGGTCACCCAGGACGCGATTAGCGATTCCACCGTCTCTGAGTCGTGGGGTAGCAGCATCACCAAGAAGATGCTCATCGCCCTCGGCGTATTCCTGCTGACGGTTTTCCTCTACATCGCGATCCGCATGGAGCGCGACATGGCCGCCGCCGCCATCATCTGTCTGTTGATCGACCTCACCGTCGTCTCCGGCATCTATGCGTTGGTCGGCTTCGAGGTTTCGCCGGCTACCGTGATCGGCCTGCTGACGATTCTGGCGTACTCGCTCTACGATACGGTCGTGGTGTTCGACAAGGTACAAGAGAACACGTCCGGCCTGTTTGGTTCCACGCGCGCCACCTACGCAGAGGAAACGAACCTAGCCATCAACCAGACGATCATGCGCTCGATCAACACCTCCATCTTCTCCCTGGTACCGATCGCCTCGCTGCTGGTTGTGGCCGTGGGCATCATGGGCGTGGGCACGCTAAAGGACCTGGCTCTGGTGCAGTTCATCGGCGTGATCGCCGGTACGTTCAGCTCCATCTTCTTCGCCGCACCGCTGCTGGTGACGTTCAAGATGCGCCAACAGAAGTACAAGCAGCACGAGGCGCGAGTGGAGCGCGCCCGTTCCCTCGCCGCGTCGCAGGAGGGCTCTTCTGATAAGGACGCCGCAGTGGAGACCGCCGAAGGCGCCAACGAAAAGGTTGGCGCTTCCGCAGCAGGCGCGGACGCAGCTGAGTCGAACAAGCCCGGAAAGCGTAGTGTATCCAGCCCGAACGCCCGCCTGGCAGATGATTCCACGGAGGACTTCAAGCGCGAAACTCATAACGAGGACGCCGGACGATCCTGGCGTCCGGGCATGTAACCGGGAAGCCCGCAGGCTCTATACCGCCGAGATGTGTTGGATAAAGGAAGGCGACCAATGAACCGCAAGCGGCATGCAGTACGGTCTACCGCAGCTTTGACGCTCTCCGCAGCCCTCGCTGCAGCGGGGCTGGCTGCCTGTTCCGGGGACTCCCCGCTGAGTAACCCTCCGGAGCAGTTTGGGTACGTGCTGACGAGCGACCTGGTGACCTCCAACGCGGGCACCGCGGTGGGGGTGGCGACGGATGCCGCGAAGATTTCTGCCCGCCTCTACCCGGGAGCCTTCATAGCTGGCCCACGCGGACAGAACCTGCCCAACGGCGACCTGGTGACGGCCAAGCCGGCGCCCGGGAATCCTCGACAGGTGGACTACACCATCAACGAGAAGGCCACCTACTCGGATTCCAAGCCGGTAGTCTGCGATGACTTTCTGCTGAGCTTGCAGGCCAGCTCTCGCCCGGACCTTTTCGGCTCCGACATGCCGCTGTTCGGCCAGGTGGAGAACATTGACTGCGCAGCGGGCGCTAAACAGTTCAGCGTGCACTTCGCCGACAAGCGCGGTGAACGCTACCGGGAACTGTTTGGGCCCGGCACGGTGCTGCCTTCCCACACTGTGGCCGAGAAGGCTGGGGTGGAGGATGTCGTATCCGCCGTCGACACTAAGGACGAACAAGCACTGACGGAGCTGGGTAAGGCCTGGCAGGATGTGTTCACCTTCTCGAAGACTGATCCATCCCAGGTGCCGACCTTCGGGCCGTACAAGATTGCCGCCCGGAAAGACGATGGCTCGCTGAAGCTGGAGAAGAATCCTGAGTGGAAAGGCGTAGAGCCCGCCCAGTCTCCGGTGTACCTCTGGCCGCAGGGGACGGACGTCAAGAAGCTGGAGGAGCATAGCCAGCTTTCCGTGGTGGATACCAACCGCGGAGCGGGGGAAACCCCTGGAAAGGTAGCCGAGGAGCTCGGGCTCAACAGTGATGAGTTCCGCGTGGTGGAGAGCAACTCGGAGCGCGTAGACACTCTGCGGATCTCCGACCTTGGCCTGCTGCAGGATCCCAACTCCCGCAAGGCCCTGAATGCCTGCATCGACCGCGAGGCTATCGCTAAGGCCGTGGAAGAAGAGACCGGCGCCGTTGTGCAGCCAACCGGCCTGCGGGTAATCGGCACCGAGCACCCGCTGCGCGCCTACTTGGACGACATCAATGGGCGGAACACCAAGGTCAAGGTCGAGGAGGCTCGCTCTAAGCTCAACGGGATGACTATCCGCGTTGGCTTCCTCGATTCGGTGCCGCGGTATAAGAAGATTGTTGACGCCCTTAAGCCCCAGTGCGCGGAGGCCGGGGTAAATATCGAACCCGTGCCTCGCTCGGCCGATGACTACGGCCTGCTGGGCGTGGATTACGACGTAGCCCTTGACACCCGAGCGGCCAACGGCCGGAATTCGGCGGTGAACGCCACGTCGGGCTCCGGGCTCAAGGAGATCCGGGGTGCGGAGACTGCGTTGGCTGACGACGCCATGACCCTGCCGCTGGTCACCGAGCCGCGCACTATCCTTGCCGAGGTTCATGCAGCTAACGTGTTGGATAGCGCCTCGGACACAGGGGTTAGCTGGAATATGGATCGCTGGGTGGAATCCGACGAGCCAGTGGCGACTGGCCGCGCCTCTGACGAAGGCAACGACGGAGCTGAGGGGACCGAAGCTAGCGAGTCCCCCGCAGCTCCCGAAGAGGACGAGCCCAGCAAGTAAGCCCCACCTGTAAGGCTGCCTGGGCCGTTAAGGTAGGAAATGCCTGTGCTGCCGCAGATCCCTCGCAGTCCTAAGAGAGAAAGAGACCCAAGAGCTTGACTTCCGCCGACCACGCTGACCACCCTGACCACTCCGGCCAAGACAGCAAACCGCAGCGAGCAGAAACTGCAGCAAGCGCGCTGCGCCGCAGCATCCGGGTAGTCCCAGACTTCCCCTCCCGCGGCATTGTCTTCGAAGACCTGACCCCCGTGCTGGCAGACCCGCACTCCTTCAGGCTCTTGGTGGAAGACCTGGCCGAGCACTGCCGCAATTTCGACATCGATCTGATCGGCGGATTGGATGCCCGCGGCTTCCTGCTCGGAAGTGCCGTCGCCTACGAACTGGGCGTGGGCATCCTGGCAGTTCGAAAAGGCGGGAAACTGCCGCCGCCTGTCCACCACGTGGACTACGCTTTGGAGTACGGCACGGCCTCCCTAGAGATCCCGGCTGACAACACCATCCCGCTGCAGGGCAAGAATGTCTTCCTTATCGACGACGTTCTAGCCACGGGCGGTACCCTCGCCGCCTCACGCGAGCTGTTGGAAAACGCCGGGGCGAAAGTCTGCGGGCTGGGCGTGGTGCTAGAGGTATCCGCGTTGGACGGTCGCGATCGTCTCAAGGATCTTCCGCTCTACGTGGTCGACCAGGCCGTCTGATAACCCCCAGGGGTAATTGGTGCAGGTAGCGTCCATAGAAAGAAGAGAAGAAACAGGCAGGACTTTAAGCGGCTATGAGCAACGAAAAGGGTTCGCTGTGGATGGCGGCTCGCATTGCGCGAAGCCTCACCGGCACCGGTAAGCCAAAGATCAACCCCGTACTCGGGCCGCTCATTTCCGTGCACCGGCGCTTTCACCCGCGCGCCGACCTGGCCCTTCTGAACCGCGCCTACACCACCGCCGAGAAGCTGCACGAGGGCGTGAAGCGCAAGTCCGGCGAACCGTATATCACGCACCCGCTGGCGGTGGCGACCATCGCCGCGGAGATCGGCATGGACACAACCACCGTGGTCGCAGCGCTGCTGCACGACACGGTGGAGGATACGGACTACTCCCTGGAGGAGCTGTCCCGCGACTTCGGCAGCGAGGTCGCCCGCCTGGTAGACGGCGTGACGAAGCTGGACAAGGTGGTACTGGGATCCGCGGCGGAGGCGGAGACTATTCGCAAGATGATCGTCGCCATGGCGGAGGACCCGCGAGTCCTGGTGATCAAGGTCTCTGACCGACTCCACAACATGCGCACCATGCGCTTCCTGCCGCCGGAAAAGCAGGCGAAGAAGGCACGCGAGACGCTCGAGGTGATCGCCCCGCTGGCCCACCGCCTGGGAATGGCGACTGTGAAGTGGGAACTGGAGGATCTGGCTTTCGCCATCCTGTATCCGAAGAAGTACGACGAGATCGTGCGCCTGGTGGCCGACCGTGCCCCGAAGCGCGACCAGTACCTGGCGAAGGTGAAGCAGGAGATCGAGCTGGCCATGTCGCGCAGTTCGCTGCACGCCACCGTGGAGGGCCGCCCGAAGCACTACTGGTCGATCTACCAGAAGATGATCGTGCGCGGCCGCGACTTTAACGAGATCTTTGACCTGGTGGGTGTGCGCATCCTGGTGGATAGCGTGCAGGATTGCTACGCGGCAGTCGGTGCCATCCACACCCTCTATCAGCCGATGCCGGGCCGGTTTAAAGACTATATTTCCTCCCCGCGCTTCGGCGTGTACCAGTCGCTGCACACTACTGTGATCGGCCGGGACACCAAGCCGCTGGAAGTCCAGATCCGTACTCACGAGATGCACCACAACGCCGAGTACGGAATCGCCGCGCACTGGCGGTACAAGGAAACCCGTGGCAACAACAACAGCGAGTCCGCAGAGGTCGACCAGATGGCGTGGATGCGCCAGCTGCTGGACTGGCAGAAGGAGGCTGCGGACCCGAACGAGTTTCTGGACTCGCTGCGCTACGACCTGTCCACGAACCAGATCTTCGTGTTCACGCCGAAGGGTGATGCCATTACCCTGCCGAACGGTTCCACGCCGATTGACTTCGCCTACGCAGTGCACACGGAGATCGGCCACCGCTGTATTGGCGCGAAGGTCAACGGCAAGCTGGTGGCGCTGGAATCCAAGTTGAATACTGGCGACAAGGTGGAGGTCTTTACCTCTAAGGATCAAAACTCCGGTCCGTCGAAGGACTGGATGAATATCGTCGTCTCGCCGCGCGCGAAAGCGAAGATCCGGCAGTGGTTCGCGAAGGAGCGCCGCGAGGAAGCAGCGGAGAAGGGCCGCGATCTGCTGGCCGCGGAAGCACAGCGGGGTGGCCTGGCGGTGCATCGTCTCTTTACCCACGAATCCCTGCGCCTGCTGGCCAGCGACATGAACTACCAGGATGTCGAGGCGCTTTACACTGCCATTGGTCGGGGAGAGGTCACGGCCGGGCACGTCTGCCATCGCCTGGTGGAGGGGGCGGAGCCTGAATCCGAGACCGACGACGTTTTGCAGTCGGGTTCGGCGGCCTCGAAGATTGCGAACACTCCGCAGGAAGGCCGTGGGGATGGCTCCGGCATTCTGGTGCAAGGCGAGGCAGATTTCTCTGCGAAGCTCGCGAAGTGTTGTACCCCAGTGCCTGGCGATAAGATCTTCGGGTTCATCACCAAGGGCGGGGGAGTAAGCGTACACCGCACGGACTGCACCAACGCTGAGAAGCTGCACCAGGAGCCGCAGCGGATCATCGAGGTCTCGTGGGCCAGCAGCTTCCACAATGCGGTGTTTATGGTCACGATCCAGATCGAGGGTTTGGATCGAAATGGGTTGCTCTCGGAGGTCACGCGTGTGGTTTCGGATCAGAAGGTGCCGATCATCGCCACTAACTCGCACACTGCGGGAGACCGGGTGGCGACGATCCGTTTCACCTTCGAGGTGTCGGACACGAAGCAACTGGGCTACATGATGAACCAGCTGCGAAACGTCGAGGGTGTCTACGACGTCTATCGCGTCACGACGGGCGGCTAGCCGAGGAGGCTAGCCCAGAAAACTAACCCTAGAAGACTAACCCAGCACCGCGGACTCGATGTTGATGTCCTCGGACGGAGAGGCATCGCCCTCAGGTGCCTTTTCCATCAGCTTGTCCAGGGCCTTCAGGCCGGCCTCGTCGATGGTGCCGAATACGTTGTAGCTCGGCGGCAGGGTGGTGTCGCCCGTGACCAGGAAGAACTGGCTGCCGTTGGTATCCGGGCCGCTGTTGGCCATCGCCAGGGTGCCTCGCTTGTAGTTGACCGGCGTTTCAGCCTTGTCCTTGTCCACACCGTTGGTCGGGAACTCATCTGCGAAGGAGTAGCCTGGGCCACCGGCGCCGGTGCCCTCGGGGTCGCCGCACTGCAGGATCGTCATGGAGTCAGACTTCACGGAACGGTGGCACTTGGTGGAGTCGTAGAACTTCTTCTCTACCAGGTGCTTGAAGGAGTTGGTGGAGCACGGGGACTTGTCGTTGGCCAGCTCCAGGCCGACCTTCTGGCCGTTCATGGTCAGGGTGACCTTCTCGGTTCCCTTGGCGGTCACGTCCTTGCCGTTGGGCAGTCCGGCGTCGCTGAGCTCGCCTTCCGGATCCTTCTTGTACTCGCACTTCACCGTGTCACCGTAGGGCTCCTTCGGGCCTTCCGGCAGGGCCACGGGCTTCACGTCCGGCTCTTCGGACTGCTGCTGCTCGCTTTCGGCGACCTGATCTTCCTCCTCGTCAGAGGAGTAGGTGGCGGCGAACCAGATTCCGCCGACGATGACCACCAGCACGGCGAGGGTTGCTGCGACCACGCCCAGCGGTGCGATCTTGGCCTTGCGCTCGCGGGACTTCAGAGCTTTCTCTAGCTCCGACAGCGCCTGATCGCGCTGGGCCGCGTTCGGGTAGTTGTTGTCAGACACGTTTTTCTAGGACCTTTCTTGTGCTAGATACGGTGATCCATTATGCCCCATATACTGGCCGATTCGGGTGAAGGGGCACGGGCTCGTTGCGACTTTCGCTAGAGTTTAATGGCATGAGCACAGATGCAACCCTCCTGCCGGATACGACGCAAATCCTTTCTTTTCCCGCCGGCCCTTTCGAAACCAATTGCTATGTGGTGATTGATGGTTCTGACGCCACTAACGGGGAAAACTCACCGGCGGTCGTTATAGACCCGGGATTGGGTGCCTTCGAGAACATCCAAAGGCTCGCCAAGGAGCACAAGTTTTTTGTGGAGAAGGTCGTGCTGACCCACGGGCACATAGACCACATCCGCGACGCGGGAGCATTCGGGGTGCCGGTGTACGTCCACGAGTTGGATCGCTTCATGTTGGAAATGGATCAAGCGGCCAGCCCGTTGGCGCAGCCTTTCGATGTTGCAAACATGCCCGCGATTGAGGACATTCGTCACCTAGGGGATTCCATCAGTATCGGTGGCACGGAGTTCGAGATCCACCACATGCCGGGCCATTCGCCGGGGCATGTAATGTTCCGCGTGAATGGGTTGATCTTCGGTGGCGATGTGCTGTTCCGCGGGGGAGTGGGCCGCACGGACCTCCCGGGATGCTCGCCCGAGGACATGATGCTGAGCCTCAAGAAGCTCACCACCGACTTCGCCGACGAGGACATTGTGCTGCCGGGACATGGACCGCACACGACTATCGGGGAAGAAAAGCGCACCAATAGCTTCCTGGCGGCAGTGCAATAGCCGTTTAGTAGACTGTTCTTTTGTGACTGAGAGCGAGAAGAAGCAACAGAAGCCCCAGAAGGCTAAGGCTGAGAAGTTTAAGGCACTGAGTGCTCCGAAGGGCGTGCCGGATTACGTGCCACCGACATCGGCGGAGTTCAAGGCAGTCAAGGACGCGTTCACCTCCGCCGCGCACGCAGCAGGCTACGAGCATGTCGAGCTGCCGATCTTCGAGGAGACCTCTCTGTTCGCCCGTGGCGTCGGCGAATCCACCGACGTTGTGTCGAAGGAGATGTACACCTTCGCCGACAGGGGCGGCCGTTCGGTGACCCTGCGGCCCGAGGGTACGGCGGGCGTCATGCGTGCCGTGATTGAGCACAACCTGGACCGAGGGCAGCTGCCCGTCAAATTGGCCTACAACGGCCCCTTCTTCCGCTACGAGCGGCCACAGGCCGGCCGCTACCGCCAGCTGCAGCAGGTGGGCGTGGAAGCCATCGGCGTGGACGATCCGGCTCTGGACGCCGAGGTCATTGCACTGGCGCACCGCTGCTTTACCTCCATTGGCTTGAACGGCTTCCGCCTGGAGCTGACCAGCTTGGGTGACTGGGACGACCGCCCCGCCTACCGGCAGAAGCTGCAGGACTTCCTGGCCAAGCTGCCGCTGGACGAGGAGACGCAGCGCCGTGCGCAGCTGAACCCGCTGCGCGTCTTGGATGATAAACGCCCCGAGATGCAGGAGATGCTGTCCGAGGCTCCCTTGATGCTGGACCACCTCAGCGATTCCTCCCGGGAGCACTTCGAGACCGTGACCGGGCTGCTGGACGACCTGGGTGTGGGCTACACCATCAACCCGCGGATGGTGCGCGGCCTAGACTACTACACCAAGACCTGCTTTGAGTTCGTCCACGACGGCCTGGGCGCACAGTCCGGCATCGGTGGCGGTGGACGCTACGACGGCCTGATGGCTCAGCTGGGCGGGCAGGATCTTTCCGGAATTGGTTTCGGGCTGGGTGTCGATAGGGCGCTGCTGGCGCTTGAGGCGGAGGAGAAGAGGGCGTCAACAGGAAGAAGGGTTGATGTCTACGGCGTGGCACTTGGGCAAGAGGCCAAGCGGCGCATGGTGGGCATCGTGGACGACCTGCGCGAGCGCGGTGTGTCCGCCGATATGTCCTACGGCGACCGTGGGTTGAAGGGTGCCATGAAGGGCGCCGACCGTGCCGGTGCACTGTATGCCCTGGTGCTGGGTGATAAGGAGCTGGCCGAGGGCACGGTGACGGTGAAGGACCTCGGCGCACACGAACAGCACGAGGTGGATCTGACTGCAGTCGTGGAGTTGCTGGCCGAGAAGACGGAGAAGCCGGCAGAGAGGGCGACAGGCGCTTAGTAGAACGGCTTAGAACAAGGCGGAGGTAACATCCGCCACATCCTTACCCTTGCGTAACACCACGCGGGGGTATTTTTGGTGAATTAAAGATTAATACTTATCTTACCGAGCATTAAATGCCTGGTGAAAAGCGTTTGGCTAAAAAGTTCGTCGAGACAAGAACACTTTTCGATGGTTAGCTCTCCCACGTTGTTACACGTCTACGCTGTGCAACTTGCTGTAGTTAGAAATTTTCCGTCTTTAAGCTTTCAACCTTTTAGCTTTTCAACGAGGAGAAACCCAAAGTGTTCAAGCTGTCTCGCCGCAGTTCCCGCGCCGTCATAACCATGGCCATGGCGCCGACCCTGGCCCTTGCTGGCCTGAACGTTCCCGCCTATGCCGCCGAAGCCGACCAGGTGAGCCTGAATATCCTCGGCATCACCGACTTCCACGGGCACTTTTCCCAGGCCAAGGACCGCAAGGGCGAGATCAGCAAGCCCGGCGCGGCCGTCATGGCCTGCTATATCAACAAGGAGCGCGAGGCTAACCCGAACACCAGCTTCGTTTCCGCAGGTGACAACATCGGTGGTTCTCCCTTCGAGTCTTCCATTCTGGAGGATAAGCCGACCCTCGACGTGCTGAACGCGATGGGACTGGAGGCCTCCGCAGTGGGCAACCACGAGTTCGACCAGGGCTGGGATGACCTGAAGGATCGCGTGGGCGTGAACGGCGACAAGCTGGCAAAGTTCCCGTACCTCGGTGCCAACGTCAAGGGCAGCGACATGGCGCCGTCGGAGGTCGTTGAGATGGACGGCGTGAAGGTCGGCTACGTCGGCACCGTCACCGCGGACACCCCGAACTTGGTTTCCCCGGCTGGCATCGAGGGCCTGAGCTTCGATGATGCGGTTGAGGCCACCAACGCGGAGGCTAAGCGCCTGAAGGAATCCGGCGAGGCAGACGTCGTCATCGGCCTGGTGCATGAGGGCATGGACAACTCCAAGTTCTCCGACAAGGTGGACGCGGTCGTCGCCGGCCACACTCACGTGCTGCGCAAACTGGACGGCTCCCCGGTACTGGTGCAGCCGTCCAACTACGGCATGGATTTGGCCGACATCGACATCGTCTACGACAAGGCAGACAAGAAGGTCGTGTCCGTCACCGCCGAGAACCGCAGCGCGAAGGACATGATGGACGTTTGTGGCGACACTCCGGATGAGGAGGTGGCCAACATCGTGTCCGCGGCGAAGGACGCAGCGAAGATCGAGGGAGAGGAGGTCGTTACCACCCTGAAGAACGACTTCTACCGTGGCGCAAACTCCGACGGCGCATCCGGCGGTAACCGTGGCACCGAGTCCTCCCTGAACTCCATGATCGCGGACGCCACCCTCTACGGCGTGAACCAGCTCACTGACCTGAAGGCCGACTTGGGCGTGATGAACGCCGGCGGCGTGCGCGAAGATTTGGCCTCCGGCGACGTGACCTTCGCCGAGGCATTTGCGGTTCAGCCCTTCGGTAACTCCCTGGGTGTAGTGGAGATCACCGGTGAGCAGCTGAAGCAGGCCCTCGAGCAGCAGTGGAAGCCGGGCCAAGACCGTCCGATGCTGGCCCTGGGCCTGTCCGAGAACGTGCAGTACGCATACGACCCGGATGCCGAGCAGGGCAAGCGCATCACCTACGTTTCCGTCAATGGTGAACCTCTTGATCCGAACAAGAAATACCGCGTGGCTGGCTCCAGCTTCCTTCTGACCGGTGGTGATAGCTTCGATGCGTTTGCCGAGGGCGAGTTCCAGGACGCGGGCCAGATGGACATCGACGTGTTCAACCGCTACCTAGAGGACAATAAGGACATTGCCGTGCGTCCGAACCAGACCTCCGTCGGCGTGCAGCTGTCCGGCGCGGCCGTGGATGAGGCAAAGGTTTCCGATGAGGCCCTGCGCGGTAGCGTGCTGGCGTCGAAGAAGGACGTCACCGTCAACCTCAGCTCCCTGGCTTACACCGGCAAGGAGCAAAAGCCGACCACGGCGACCGCCAAGTTCTTGAAGTGCGATGGCAAGACCGCAATCGAGGGTGCCGAAGCTAACGGCAAGATGGATAACACCATCACCGATGGTCACGACGAGACCGGCAAGGCAACCGTCAATCTGACGGTTCCGCAGGAGGCAGGCTTCCTGCAGATCACCACCGACGCCGGCAGCGAGCTCAACTTCCCGGTTGCCGTCGAAGGCAACAAGGAGTGCGGCGTCGAACAGCCGGGCGAAGGTGACGAACAGCCGGGCGAAGGTGACGAACAGCCGGGCACGGACGGCTCCCTGTCCGGTTCCTCCAAGGGCGGCGTCATCGCTGCCGTGATCGGCGTTCTGGCCGTCATCATCGGTGGCGCCACCGCCATTTCCTGGGTGCAGAAGAACGGTGGCATCCCCGCCAACATCGTTCCGCAGTGGGCCCGCGACATGCTGCCGCAGTGGGCGCGCGACATGCTCCACATCTAGGCCAACTTAATCAGCACCCCAATCACCTCTAGCTCCCGCCTCACCAGCGGGAGCTATCTTCACCAGAAAGCAGGATCTAGATCCATGAAAGCTCGTTTCAAGACCATCACTTCTGTGGCCATCTTCAGTGCGCTGGCCCTGGGCGCTAATGTCCTCACCGTCCCGACTGCCCTGGCCACTCCGGCCGGCGATAACGTCGTCATCAGCGCCGTCTATGGCGGCGGCGGAAACAAGGGCGCCACGTTGAAGAACGATTACGTTGAGCTGTTCAACCCCACCGATAAGCCGATCAGCCTCGATGGCTGGACCGTCCAGTACCTCTCCGCCAAGGGCGGGAACAACGGTAAGCCGATCGCTCTGTCGGGCACCATCCAGCCGAAGTCGTTCTATCTGATCAAGGGCGCGGCGGGTAACGGCGGTACCCAAGACTTTGTTGCTGACGCCACCGGTGGCGACCTGGCCATGGGCGGTTCGGCCGGTACCGTCGTATTGTCTAAATCCTCCGAGAAGTGGGCCGCTGGAAGCCCCGCGGTCGACCTCGTAGGTTATGGCAATGCACAGGTGAACGAGACCGCTGGCACCGTGTCTCTTTCTAGTGCCAAGGCAGCCGCCCGTAGTGAAGATGGCAACGATACGGACGATAACAGTGCCGACTTCACCGTCGGCGATCCCAAGCCGCGTTACAGCGGTGGCGACGCGCTGGATCCGGACGCGGAAGACCCAGAGCAGCCAGAGAATCCCGGGGAGCCTGCCAATCCGGAACAGCCAGGGGACGCTGAGGAGCACAAGATCTCCGACATTCAGGGGACGGGGAACCAGTCCCCGCTGGTGGATAAGCAGGTCAAAACTGCCGGATGGGTCACCGCAAGTTACCCCTCCGGCGGCCTGGATGGCTTCGTGATCCAGGAGGGCGGCACGGCACAGCTGCGCAAGGCCGGCGAGGCATCCCAGGCGGTGTTTGTGTACACCGGCAAGGGTGGCACTCCGGCCGACCTCAGCAAGTGCGTTGTTGTCACCGGCACGGTGGGGGAGCACTACGAGTCCACCCAGATCGGATCTGCCCAGTACACCGAGTCCACCAACCCTTCGGAGGATTGCGGCGAGAAGCCGGAGCCGATCAAGGATCCCGTTCCTTTGGACGAGGAGACCCGCGAGGCCAACGAGCACATGATGTTCCAGCCTTCCGCTACCTACACCGTCACCAACAATTACGAGCTGAACCAGTACGGTTCAGTTGACTTGGTGGAAGGCAATGAGCCGCTGTACCAGGCGACCTCAATGGTGGCACCGGGAGCAGAGGCGCAGGCTTACGAGGCTGGCAATGCCAAGAAGATCGTCACCCTGGACGACGGAGCGACCCTCAATTACTTCCGTAACAAGGATGCCCAGAACACCCCACAGACTTACTTGAAGACCGCCGAGGGCATTAAGTCCCTGCGCACTGGCGACCAGGTGAGCTTCACCCAGCCGACGGTGCTGTCTTACGGCTTTGAGAAGTGGTCTCTGCAGCCGACTTCTCAAATCACGGGCGATACCGCACAGGCCGATATGCCGATCCACTGGGAGGATTCCCGCCCGTCCGAGGAGAATGGTCCCGAGGAGGTCGGCGGTAGCCACTCCATCGCCAGCTTTAACGTTCTGAACTACTTCACGGATCTGGGACAAGATGAGTCCGGCTGCGGTGCCTACAAGGATCGCGAGGGTAACCCGATCTCTGCTAACAGGTGCACCGTTCGCGGTGCCTACTCCGAGCAGGCGTTCAAGGATCAGCAAGCCAAGATCGTCAAGGCGATCAACACCCTGGATGTTTCGGTGCTGGGGCTGGAGGAGATCCAGAACTCCGCCAAGTTCGGCAAGGACCGCGATGCGGCGCTGAAGCACCTGGTTGACGAGCTCAACGCGGCCGGTGGCAAGTGGGAGTACGTGAAGAGCCCGGCGCCTGTCGCGAAGAACGAGGATGTCATCCGCACCGCGTTCATCTACCAGCCGGAGAAGGTAGAGCCGGTCGGGGAGTCCAAGATTTTGGACGCAGAGGCTTTCGATGGCATCGCCCGCCAGCCGCTGGCACAGCAGTTCAAGAACAAGGGTGCGAAGGACGAGCAGGCTTTCGTAGCCGTTGTGAACCACTACAAGTCCAAGGGCAGCGTGGCTCGTGGCGACGCGGATACGGGCGACGGCCAGGGCAACAACGCCCAGCTGCGCGCGGAGATGTCCCGCGAACTCGTTAAGTGGCTGAGCGAGGACGCGGACTTCAAGGACAAGCCCCAGTTCATCCTGGGCGATTTCAATGCCTACGCGAAGGAAGATGCCATCCGCATCATCGAGGAGGCCGGCTACACCAACCTCGAGACCAGGTTCGACGCCGGCCATTCCTACCAATTCGGTGGCCGAGTGGGCTCCCTGGACCACGTCCTGGCCAACGAGAAGGCCACCGAGATGGCCACCGGCGCAGATGTCTGGGACATCAACGCCGACGAGTCGGTTGCTTTTGAGTACTCCCGCCGCAACTACAACGTGGTGGACTTCTACGAGCCGAACGTGTTCCGTGCCTCGGACCACGACCCGATCAAGGTGGGCTTCAACGCCCCGGGCGCAGATCCGCAGCCGGGGCCGGACCCGGACGACTCGACCAACCCGGACAAGCCGGGCGGCTCCTCGGGTTCCACTGGTTCCACCGGGTCTCTGGGTGGTTCCAAGACGGAGCTCAGCGGCTCCGCCAAGGCGGGCATTATCACCACGATCATCCTGGGAATCATCGGCCTGGGTGCCGCTGGTGCGGGCCTGTGGGGTTGGGTGAACCACCTGATCCCGGCCAGCGCGGTGCCGAACTGGCTGCGCCCTTACCTGCCGCCGCAGCGTTAAGAGCGCTGTAGGCGGGGGCGCCGCGGGGCTACGTGCGCGGAGCTTAGCGCTGGAAGTCCTGGTGGCAGGACTTCATGGTGCCGCCCTGGTAGCCGCGCATAAACCAGTCCACGCGCATTTCGGAAGACCCGTGGGTCCACTTGTCGGGATCCACTTCCTGTCCGGAGCTGGACTGGATGGCGTCATCGCCAATAGAACGAGCAGTCGCAATAGCCTGCTCGACCTGTTCCTGGGTGAGGGGCTCCAACAGAGCGTCCTCACCCTTGTCAGCGTTCTGGGCCCACACGCCGGCGTAGCAGTCGGCCTGGACCTCCATCTTCACCGCGTTCGAATCCTCACCCGGGTTGTCGTAGTCGCTAAGCCCCAGGTTGCCCTCCAGGTGTTGTACATGGTGGCCGAACTCGTGAGCGGTGACGTACATCTGGGCGAACGGACCGTTAGATCCGCCCATCTGCTTCAGTTCGTCGAAGAATGGGACGGACATGTAGACCGTCTCGTCGCCGGGGCAGTAGAACGGGCCGGTGCTCGCGAGGTTCGCAGAGCCGCAGCGGGTGCTGGTCTGTCCTTCGGCGAGCACCAAGCCCGGTTCCCGGTACTTCTTCCCGGCCTCATCGGGCAGCGCCGAGTTCCAGAACTGGTCGACAGATTTCGCCGTGGCCAACACGCGGCAATCGTCGTTGGTGTTGGCGTCCTCGGCAGTCTGGCAGTGCTCGAAGCCCTCGCCGCCCTGACTGCTATTGACGCCCGCACGCTGATCGGCGCCGTTGTTTCCGCCCAGCATTCCCAATCCACCGTTGAAGATGAACAACGCGATGGCGGCAATGATGATGCCGGGCAGGCCGAAGCGCCGGCCGATGCGGCTGAAGAGTAGGGCGGTAATCAGGCCGCCACCTCCGCCACGGTTGCCACCCCCGCCACCGCCGAAGCCGAATCCGCCGCCGCCAGAGCCCGTGCCGCCGCGGCTGCCACGGTCGGAGTAATTGTTCAGATTGTTGTTAAAAGTCACAAGTGAATCGTGCCATAGCCAGGCGACGTATACACCCCATTGCGGACAAGGTAAGCTGTAAGGCCGAAAAGGCTAAAGATCGAGGAAGGACTATAGGAACGTGCTGCGCACACACCTGGCGGGCGAACTGCGCCCAGAAAATATCGGTGATGAAGTGACCCTGACCGGCTGGGTTGGTCGTCGACGTGACCACGGTGGCGTCATTTTCATCGACCTGCGCGACCGCAGCGGCGTGGCACAAGTCGTCTTCCGTGAGTCCGAGGTGGCCGAGCGCGCGCACGACCTGCGCAGCGAGTACTGCCTGAAGGTAACCGGCGTGGTCGAGGCACGTCCGGAAGGTTCGGAGAACCCGAACTTGGCTTCCGGTGGCATCGAGGTCAACGTGTCCGCTCTGGAGGTTCTGAACGAGGCGGCGGCGCTGCCGTTCCAGATTGACGATCCATCTTCCTCTGGCGAGGTAGGCGAGGAGACCCGCCTGAAGTACCGCTACCTGGATCTGCGCCGCAAGACCCAGGGCGATGCGCTGCGCCTGCGCTCCCGGGTGAACCAGGCTGCCCGCGGGGTTCTGGCCGAGCACGACTTCACGGAGATCGAAACCCCGACGCTGACCCGCTCCACCCCGGAGGGCGCCCGCGACTTCCTGGTACCCGCACGCCTGCGCCCGGGGACGTTCTACGCCCTGCCACAGTCCCCGCAGCTGTTTAAGCAGCTGCTGATGGTGGCTGGCATGGAGCGCTACTACCAGATCGCCCGCTGCTACCGCGACGAGGACTTCCGCGCCGACCGCCAGCCAGAATTCACCCAGCTGGACGTCGAGATGTCCTTCGTGGACCAGGAAGACGTGATTTCCCTGGCAGAGGAGATCCTGGTGGCCATTTGGAAGGAGATCGGCTACGAGATCTCCACCCCGATCCCGCGCATGACCTATGCCGATGCGATGAAGTACTACGGCTCCGACAAGCCGGATCTGCGCTTCGACATCCAGATCACCGAGTGCACTGACTTCTTCAAGAACACCACCTTCCGCGTGTTCCAAAACGAGTACGTCGGCGCCGTGGTCATGGATGGCGGAGCCGACCAGCCCCGCCGCCAGCTGGATGCCTGGCAGGAGTGGGCTAAGCAGCGCGGCGCGAAGGGCCTGGCCTACATTCTGGTGGGCGAGGACGGCGAGCTGTCCGGCCCGGTGGCCAAGAACATCACCGACGAAGAGCGTGCGGGCATTGCGGAGCATGTCGGTGCCAAGCCGGGCGACTGCATCTTCTTTGCCGCAGGCGAGACCAAGCCGTCCCGCGCCCTGCTGGGTGCCGCCCGCGGCGAGATCGCTAACAAGCTGGGCCTCATCAAGGAAGGCGACTGGGCCTTCACCTGGGTTGTAGACGCCCCGCTGTTCGAACCAGCTGTGGACGCCACGGCATCTGGCGACGTGGCTTTGGGTCACTCCGCCTGGACCGCTGTACACCACGCTTTTACCTCCCCGAA
Source organism: Corynebacterium sp. ACRQK (assembly GCF_022345965.1). Classification (GTDB taxonomy): domain Bacteria; phylum Actinomycetota; class Actinomycetes; order Mycobacteriales; family Mycobacteriaceae; genus Corynebacterium. The sequence continues at coordinate 182,357 of NZ_JAKRMU010000001.1, read as the reverse complement.
GCCGGAATACCTGGATAACTTCGACGAGAACCCGGGCGAGGCACTGGCCTACGCCTACGACATTGTGTGTAACGGCAATGAGATCGGTGGCGGTTCCATTCGTATCCACCAGCCAGGCGTGCAGGAGCGCGTGTTCAAGGTCATGGGAATCACCGAGGAGGAGGCCCGCGAGAAGTTCGGCTTCCTGCTGGATGCGTTCGCTTTCGGCGCCCCGCCGCACGGCGGCATCGCTTTCGGTTGGGATCGCATCGTCTCCCTGCTGGGCGGCTGCGATTCCATCCGCGACGTAATCGCTTTCCCGAAGTCCGGTGGCGGCGTGGATCCGCTGACCGATGCCCCTGGCGAGATCTCCGCGGAGCAGCGTAAGGAATCCGGTATCGATTTCAAGCCGAAGAAGGGCCCCAAGGGCCAGAAGGAAAAGTAGGCGAATAGTAGTGCAATCAGTCGAGTCCACTGTCGAGGCGGCAACCCAGGTTTTGGCGACCCGCTTCGGAGGTTCACCCGAGCTCAGCGATCCGCAGGATCTGGGTGGGAGTGGCTCCTCGACGGTACTCCGCTGCCGGATTTCCGCTGACCCCTTCCTGCAGGAACGCACGGTGGTTATCAAGCAGCTGCCGCCGGAAAGCGAAGGGGACGTGGCCGCCGCGAACGCTGATGGCAACGGCGGGTCCGGCAATGGCTCAAACGAGGGTTCCAGCGACGCAGGGGAGTTCGGCCCGGATGCCCTGGGCATGCTCCGCGAAGTTGTGGCCTATCAGTACACCAACACCCTGGCGGAGACGGTGCGTCCTGGCCCGGTACTGCTGGGTTATGACATCGACCAGCGACTGCTGATCCTGTCGGATGCGGGCGATGGCACCAGTTTTACCGACGTGTTGACCCTGCAGGATGCCAAATCCCGCATCGGGGCTCTGCGCAAGCTCGGCCGTTCGCTGGGCAAGATGCACGCAGCTACATTTGGCGGCGCGCAGTCGTACTCCACCCTGATGAGCCGCCAGTGCCAGCGACACCACATCAGCCCCGAGGCGATTGAAGAGTCCGACATCAACGTCGGCGAGCTCATCCAGTCGGGCGTGGACCTTATGATTTCCAACGGGCTGACCATCGACCCAGTGGTGCAGCGCTATGCCTCTAAGGCCGCCGAGCGTCAGAGCAAGTCCGAGTTTCTAGTCTTCACCCCCTTTGACCTGGCGCCCGACAACGTAATGCTTACCGATAACGTCGTGCTGCTGGACTACGAGTGGGCGGGTTTCCGCGACGCCGCTTTCGACGTCGCTTGCGTAGTTGCGGGATTCCCGCAGGATAATTCCACCCCGGCTTTGGACGAACCGGAAACCACGGAATTCCTCGCCGCCTGGCGTGCGGAGGCGCAGCAGATCTGGCCGGCCATCTCCGACGACGAGGTCTTCCACGACTGGGTCATGTCCGCCCTCATCGGTTGGGCCTTCCTGTCGTTGATCATGATGTACTACGGTCGGCTTTCGGTTGCCAAGCACTCTTCGTTCGTCTTCGGCGAAGAGTCTGACAACCAGGAAGTTTCCCGCTCGATCCGCCACATGTCAGAGGAACAGCTCGAGGACTTGGCCACGACAGTAGAAGCCATCGAGCGTTACTCCCGTCGTCGCAATTCCCAGGATTTCACAGCCATCGGTGGCTTCGCTCGAGTGCTGTTGAAGGTGCTGTCGCAGCTGGGAGCCTTCCCGAACGAGCGTGACGAATAGCCCCTGCAACCTCAAGTCGATGGACGATCTGTTTTCCCAAAGTCAGCAGGGCAGTGGCGCCGGAGCCACACACGGAACTGAAGCGCACGCCGCCGAGGCCTATTTTCACCCCGGCTCCCACGCCCCACTGGCGGTTCGCATGCGCCCCCGCAGCCTCGACGAGGTGGTAGGGCAGGACAAGGTTCTCGGCCCAGGTTCGCCGCTTCGCCGACTAATCGAGGGCCAGGGCGATACCTCCGTCATCCTCTATGGCCCGCCCGGCACCGGAAAGACCACTATCGCCAGCCTCATTTCCCAGGCTTCTGGCCGCCGCTTCGAGGCCTTGAGCGCCCTGAACTCCGGCGTGAAGGAAGTTCGCGCGATCATCGAGCAGGCCCGCAAGCGCCTGGTCATGGGCGAGCACACCGTGCTGTTCATCGACGAGGTGCATCGATTCTCCAAAACCCAGCAGGACGCGCTGCTCTCCGCTGTCGAGAACCGCACCGTTCTATTGGTCGCCGCCACCACCGAGAATCCTTCATTCTCTGTGGTGTCGCCGCTGTTGTCGCGGTCGTTGCTTGTCCAGCTCTCTTCCCTTAGTGACGCCGACATTCGCACCGTACTGCAACGCGCCCTCGACGACGAGCGCGGATACGCCGGCCGACTGCGAGTGACCTCAGAGGCAATGGATCAGCTCGTCGCCATGGCGGCCGGGGATGCCCGCCGTAGTTTGACGTACCTGGAGGCCGCGGCCGAGGGAGTCGAGCCGGATGGGGAGGACGGCGTGGCGGAGCTGGTGGCGTCACAAGTAAAAAAGTCCCTCAACAAGGCAGTGGTGAGATACGACCGCGACGGCGACCAGCACTACGACATCACCAGTGCCTTCATTAAGTCCATCCGTGGTTCGGATCCGGACGCCGCGCTGCACTACCTAGCCCGCATGCTGGAAGGTGGCGAGGATCCGCGCTTCATCGCCCGCAGACTGGTTATCCATGCCAGCGAGGACATCGGCATGGCCGACCCGCAGGCGCTGCAGGTGGCGGTGGCGGCATATCACGCGGTGAGCTTCATCGGCATGCCGGAGGCACGGCTCAACCTGGCGCAGGCCACGATCCACCTGGCGACCGCGCCGAAGTCCAACGGGGTGATCGCAGCCATCAACTCTGCCATCGGGGACGTGCAGGCAGGCAAGGGCGGGGCCGTTCCGGCTCATCTGCGCGACGGCCACTACCAGGGGGCGAAGGCGCTGGGCAACGCGGTGGGGTACGTCTATCCGCATGACGACCCCAAGGGTGTGGTGCCGCAGCAGTACCTGCCGGACGATCTGAAGGACGCGGTGTACTACCAGCCGACAACCCACGGGCACGAAAAGACCATCGCCGCACGCTTGAGTAGCCTTAGGGCTATCGTTCGCTCCTTCCTGACCCGGGGGTAGAATGTACGCATTCCATTTACAGTCGACATAGAACTCTACGAGGTAAAGCCACCGTGCAAACGCATGAGATCCGCCAGCGCTTCATCGAGCACTTCACCAAGGCCGGGCACACCGAGGTACCCAGCGCATCGCTGATCCTGGACGACCCGAACCTTCTGTTCGTGAACGCCGGCATGGTTCCGTTCAAGCCCTACTTCTTGGGCCAGCAGAACCCACCGTTTGAAAACGGCACGGCGACCTCCATCCAGAAGTGCGTGCGCACCCTGGACATCGACGAGGTCGGCATCACCACCCGCCACAACACTTTCTTTCAGATGGCGGGAAACTTCTCCTTCGGCGCTTACTTCAAGGAAGGTGCGATCACGCACGCCTGGACGCTGCTGACCGATCCGGTGGAAGAAGGCGGACTGGGCCTGGACCCGGAGCGCCTGTGGGTTACCGTTTTTACCGACGACGACGAAGCGGCGGAGATCTGGAACAAGAAGATCGGCGTGCCCGAGCACAAGATCCAACGCCTCGGCATGGAGGATAACTACTGGTCCATGGGTATTCCCGGCCCGTGTGGTCCCTGCTCGGAGATCTACTACGACCGCGGCCCGGAGCACGGCCAGGAGGGCGGCCCGATCGTCGATGACACCCGCTACATCGAGATCTGGAACCTCGTTTTCATGGAGAACGAGCGCGGCGAGGGTCTGGGCAAGGGCAACTTCGAGATCGTCGGCAAGCTGCCGAAGAAGAACATCGATACCGGCCTGGGCATCGAGCGTGTCGCCTGCATCCTGCAGGGCGTGGACAACGTGTACGAGACTGACCTGCTGCGCCCTGTGATCGACGTGGCCCAGGAGGTCACCGGCGCCAAGTACGGAGCCGACCAGGCCAACGACGTGCGCTTCCGCGTGATCGCCGACCACTCCCGCACCGGTCTGATGCTGATGCTGGACGGCGTGACCCCGGGCAACGAGGGCCGCGGCTACATCCTGCGCCGCCTGCTGCGCCGCATCATTCGCTCCGCCCGCCTGCTGGGTGCGACGGGGGAGACCCTGGAGAAGTTCATGGACACCGTGCGGGAGACCATGACACCTTCCTACCCGGAGATCGCCGAGAACTACGAGCGCATTCGCGCCGTAGCTCTGGCAGAGGAGAAGTCCTTCCTGAAGACCCTGGAATCTGGTTCCCAGATGTTCGACCACTGGGCACACGGCGCCAAGGAGCGCGGCGAGGATACCGTCCCGGGCGACGTTGCTTTCTCCCTGCACGACACCCATGGCTTCCCGATCGACCTCACCCAGGAGATGGCCGCGGAGGCCGGCCTGAAGGTGGACATCGACGGCTTCCACGATCTGATGGCGGAGCAGAAGGCCCGCGCCAAGGCCGACAACAATGCCAAGAAGCTAGGCCACGTGGATCAGACGATCTACCGCCCGTTCGTGGACAATCACCCGACTGTGTTCACCGGCTACGAGAACCTGGCCGACGAGGCTTCCGTGCTGGGCATTATCCGTGACGGCGCGCTCGTGGAGACCGCTCCAGACGGCGCAGCCGCCCAGGTGATTCTGGACCGCACCCCGTTCTACGCCGAGGCCGGTGGCCAGATGGCCGACCGTGGCGAGATGACCTCTACTTCGGGTGCCGCCCGAGTGGAGGACGTGCAGAAGGTTGGCAAGAAGGTCTGGGTGCACCACGTGACCGTCAGCGGCGGCGAGCTGGCCGTGGGCCAGAAGGTGCAGGCCACGGTTGACAAGGCATGGCGCCATCAGGCCCGTCAGGCGCACTCCGGTACGCACCTGATCCACGCAGCCCTGCGCGAGGTGCTGGGCCCCACAGCAGTTCAGGCGGGCTCCATGAACAAGCCGGGTTACCTGCGCTTCGACTTCAACTACGGCGAGCAACTGACCGAACACCAGCTGTCCCAGATCGAGGAAATCGCCAACGGCGCCGTGGATAGCGACTACCAGGTGAACACCATCGAAACCTCCCTGGAGGAGGCCAAGGCGATGGGAGCTATGGCTCTGTTCGGCGAGAACTACGGTTCCGAGGTGCGAGTCGTGGAGATCGGCGGACCGTTCTCCATGGAGCTGTGCGGCGGCCTCCACGTTGAGCACTCCTCCCAGGTTGGCCCGATCTCTGTACTCGGCGAGTCCTCCGTCGGCTCCGGCGTGCGCCGCATCGAGGCCTACACCGGCATGGATTCTTTCCGCTTCCTCAGTTCTGAGAAGTCTGTGGTGGCTGGCCTGGCCACCAGCCTGAAGACCCCTAGCGAGGAGTTGCCCGAGCGCATCGACGCGCTCACCGCCAAGCTGAAGGCCGCCGAGAAGCAGATCCAGCAGCTGCGCGCCCAGCAGTTGCAGGGGCAAGTCGGCCAGCTGGTGGAGAAGGCCGAAACTATCGGCGAGGTCAAGGTTCTGGCCGAGCGGCTGCCCGAAGGCGTGGCCGCCGGTGACCTGCGCACCCTCGCCATGGATGCTAAGAACCGCCTGGGCTCCGAGCCCGCCGTCGTGGTCTTTGCTTCCGTAGACGGCGAAAAGGTACCTTTCGTCGCCGCTGCAAACGACGCAGCTGTGGACAAGGGCATTAAGGCCGGCGATCTCGTCAAGGCCTTCGGGGAGAAGGTTTCTGGTCGCGGTGGCGGTAAGCCGGCCATGGCGCAGGGCTCTGGTTCGGACGCCGCCGGCATCCCCGCCGGCATCGAGGCCGTCAAGAGCGCACTGCGTGGATAGTCGCCTGGGGAGTTTTCGCTGATGCAGACCGAGAAGCCCAATCCAGCCACTGATCCCGGCCGCGGCCGGAGGCTCGGCCTCGACGTAGGCACCGTGCGTATTGGAGTGGCGATCTCGGACCCGGACTGCATCCTCGCCACACCCGTGGAGACCGTCCAGGCCACCGCTGACGACGCGGATGTACAGCGTGTGGCGGAGATCTGCCGGGAGAATTTCGTGGTGGAGATTGTGGTGGGACTACCGGTTGCACTGCGCGGAAACCATACACAAAGCACCCTGAATGCAGAGGAATTTGCCCGGCTGATTAAAGAGGAATTGCCGGATATTCCGCTGCGCATGGTGGACGAAAGAATGTCTACGATGGCCGCTACGCAGGCTTTTCACGCCTCCGGCGTCAATAGTAAAAAAGGCAGAAAGAAGATCGACCAGGCCGCAGCAGTATACATTCTGCAGGGGTGGTTAGACACGCGGCGGCGCGCGCTTTCCTAAAATTTACCAATTCGTGAGAAAATGACGGGCGACGCTTAACGTTGTTGGGCTCAGCTTGTATTTGACGTTAAAGAGCAAACCCAAGAGTAAACCAGTACGAAAGGCCACACGGATCTATGGGACCGACCCGTAACATGCAGCCGAAGTTTAGACGGCGCCGTCAACTCGCCGCCGCACTGGCTATCGCTCTGGTCGTTCTATTGATTGGCACCTGTGCTTACGTCTGGTACCAGCGCGATGTCGTGGCTGTGCGCGATTACGAGGGTGAGGGCAACGGCAACGTCGTCATGGTGCGCGTGGGGCCCGGCGACTCCGTGGATAGCCTGTCCGAGCAGCTGGTGGAAAAGGACGTGGTGGGCTCCCGCCGTGCCCTGATGTCCGCCGCGGAACGCAAGGAGCCGGAGCTGCAGGCGGGCTACTACCCGCTGCAAGAGCAAATGTCCGCGGACAAGGCCCTGGAGTGGCTGTCTAGCGATGAGCGCCGCCGCGGCGTGGTCGATATTCCCAACGGCTTGACCCTCCAAGATGTGAAGGTAGTCGATGGCGATAACCGCAAGGGTATCTTCACGCTGATCTCCGAACAGACCTGCCAGGACGAGCACACCTGCGTGTCCGTTGAAGACCTGCAGAAGGCTGCGGCGCAGACCCCGCCGGAGCAGCTGGAGATCGCGGACTGGGCCGTGGATAAGGTGAATGCGCGCGGTGATGACCCGAAGCGCATCGAAGGCTTGATTTCCCCCGGCGTGCATCTGTTCGACCCAACCAGCAGCCCGGAGGAGATTCTGAAGTCTCTGCTGAAGACCTCCAAGGAGCAGTACGAAAACACCGGCCTACTGTCTTCCGCCGAGAATGTCGGCCTAAGCCCTTACGACATGCTGGTGGCGGCCTCCCTGGTGGAGCGCGAGGCTCCGGAGGGCGACTTCGACAAGGTTGCGCGGGTGATCCTGAACCGCCTGGACGAGAACCAGAAGCTCGAGTTCGACTCGACGGTGAACTACGATCTGAGCGAGGTTGAGGTCGCCACCACCGACGAGGATCGTCATCGCCAGACCCCGTGGAACACCTATGCCAAACAGGGGCTGCCGGACACTCCGATTTCCTCGCCCGGCCTGCAGGCACTCCACGCGATCGAGAACCCGGCAGAGGGTGACTGGCTGTACTTCGTTACCGTCGACCTCGACGGACGAACCGTCTTCAACCGCGACTTCGACGCGCACGAGCGGGCCATCGAGGAATCCCGCCGCAACGGTGTGCTGGATTCGAACCGTTAGACCTCGAGGCAAGGCTGTGCAAGGCTGTGCAAGCCAGTTCAACCCAGAACAAGCCAAACTCAAGAGCCAAACTCAAAAGCAAAGGGTGAATAAGTATGTCCGCCGCAGGCCATGTGCTGTCGGTAGATGAATTCCTGGAGACGCCCGGCATGCGCTGTGCGGTGCTGGGTAGCCCGATCGAACACTCGCTGTCCCCGCAGCTGCACAACGCCGGATACCGCGCGCTGGGGCTAGAGATGGATTACTACCGCGTGGAGGCGGGGGAGTCGCGGGACATCCGCCGCCTGTTGAGGGAGTGCGGCGATCAGGTTCGCGGTTTCTCCGTGACTATGCCCGGCAAGCAGGCCGCCTTGGAGTTGGCTGACCTGGCAACGAGCCGGGCACAAGAGATCGGTTCCGCCAACACCCTTGTGCCACAAGGCGATGGGAGGTGGCTGGCCGACAACACGGACGTGGACGGTGTGACTCGCTGCCTGGAACACCTGTACGGCGCGGACACCTCCGCTCTGCAGGGCGCCAAAGCGGTGATCGTCGGCAACGGAGGCACTGCCCGCCCGGCCGTTGCGGCGCTGGCGGCTGCCGGCGTCACCGAGGTGACGGTGCTGGCGCGTTCCGAGCGCGCCCTGAACCTGCAGGCCGTGGTGGAGACCATGGGCATGGAGTTCTCCTGGGCCCGCTTCGAGGAAGCCGACATCGCCGGGACCTGCGCCGATGCCGCCGCCGTGATCTCCACGATCCCGGCTCACGCCGCCGAGGCGCTGGCCGAGGGGCTGTGCGCCGCCGCGGGCATCGTGGACGTGATCTATGACCCCTATCCCACGCCGTTGCTTTCCGCGGCTCAAGCGAGGTCGATCCCACACGCCGACGGTCTGCGCATGTTGGCGGGCCAGGCTGAGGAACAGTTCCGCCTGTTCACAGGCCACCTGGCTCCGGAGGGGCTGATGCTGGATACCGTGTTACGAGCCAAGACGCAAGCATAGCTTTTCCCCGCTGTGGATAAATTTTCGCTATCCACAGGCCGATCCTTCGGGAGGCAGTGCGCACGGGAGTCTGTCCGCGCGCCTGACTATTCTTCCGAAGCGTGAATGCAACTTCGCTTGTTTCCTGGTGGCCGCTGCTACTTTTCGTGCCGTGGGGTGTCGCCCTTTTTCTTATGGACGCCCGCACCGCCCGTTTGCCCAACTATCTAACCCTTCCCGCGGTACCCGCCGCCGGGGTCATGCCTGTGCTCATCCCCGGTCTTAACGGCTGGGCGTTACTCGGCGGTGTGATCTGGTGGGCGGTGGCCTTCGGGCTTCCGCTGCTACATCCTCGTCTGGCCGCCGGTGGTGGGGATGCAAAGCTCGCGCTGACGACGGGAACACTGGCCGCTATCGTCGCTCCTTTGGGTGCTCTGGCAGCGATGGGTTTGAGTGGAGTGATGCACTGCTTCTTTCACCGTGGGCAACAAGGAGGCGGGGATCGGGCGAGTCCCCACGGCCCAGCGATGTTGGTGGCAACGGGAGCGGTGGTGGTGGCGTCATTAATCTTCTGTTAATAATCCGGGACGTCATTGAAGCTAAGGCTGCATATGGCCTGTATCATGCTCTTTATGCTTCGTTGGACTACTGCAGGTGAATCGCACGGCCAGGCCCTCATTTCGATGATCGAAAACCTCCCGGCCGGTTTGTGGGTAACTCGGGAAGACGTTTCTTATCAGCTGGCTCGCCGTCGACTGGGCTACGGTCGCGGCGCGCGCATGAAGTTTGAGGCGGACGAAGTGACCTTCGTCGGTGGTGTGCGCCACGGTAAGACCCTGGGTAGCCCGGTGGCCGTCATGATCGGCAACACTGAGTGGCCGAAGTGGACGACGATCATGTCCGCAGATCCGATCGACGAGTCCGATCCGGAAGTGGCAAAGGAGATGGCCAGTGGTCGCGGTGCGAAGCTGACCCGCCCGCGACCGGGCCACGCCGATTTCTCCGGCATGGTGAAGTACGACCACGAGGAGGCCCGCCCCATTCTGGAGCGCTCCTCCGCCCGCGAGACCGCCGCCCGCGTGGCCGCCGGAACTTTTGCTCGCGCCCTGCTGCGCGAAGTGCTGGGGGTGGAGGTGCTCTCGCACGTCATCAGCATCGGCCGCTCCGAGCCATACGAGGGACCGAGCCCGGAATTCTCCGACTTGGAGGGTATCGATGCTTCTTCGGTGCGCGCCTTCGATTCCGCTGCTGAAGAGTCCATGATCGACGAGATCAAGGCCGCAAAGAAGTCCGGCGATACCCTCGGCGGCATCGTTGAGGTCGTTGTAAAGGGCCTGCCGATCGGCCTGGGCTCCCACGTTTCCGGTGACGAGCGACTGGATGCCCAGCTGGCCGCCGCCCTCATGGGCATTCAGGCGATCAAGGGCGTGGAGATCGGCGATGGCTTCGAGGAAGCCCGCCGCCGTGGCTCGGAGGCGCACGACGAAATGGAGGCGGCTGCCGTCGGCGGCGTACATCGCCTGAGCAACCGTGCCGGTGGCCTGGAAGGCGGCATGACCAACGGCGAGGAGCTGCGCGTCCGCGCCGCAATGAAGCCCATCAGCACCGTCCCGCGAGCGCTGAAGACCGTTGACATGGCCACCGGCGAGGCCGCTACGGGCATCCACCAGCGCTCCGACGTGTGTGCCGTTCCGGCTGCCGGCGTGGTGGCCGAGACCATGGTCGCCTTGGTATTGGCCCGCGCCGTGCTGAAGAAGTTCGGCGGCGACTCCGTGGAGGAGACCAAGCGCAACGTGCAGTCTTACCTCGAATACGTTGAGACCCGCCTTGACTGGTCCACTTCGGGCTGGGACGTGGCCGACGGGGAAGTGGCGGATGGAGAAATCCGATGAGTCCCCGCGCGGTGCTGGTGGGACTTCCTGGTTCCGGCAAGACGACCATCGGTAAGCGCCTGGCCAATGCATTGAACCTGCAGCTCGTGGACACGGACCACATGCTCGAGAAGAAGCTCGGCAAGACCTGCAACCAGATTATGGGCGAGCTCGGGGAGCCGGGCTTCCGTGAGCAAGAGGCCATCGTGGTGGCCGAGGCTTTGCAGACCGGTGGGATTGTCTCCCTCGGCGGCGGGGCAGTGGTGACTGAAAGCACTCGGCAGCTACTCGCCGACCACACGGTGGTGTACCTCAACGTCTCCATCGACGAAGGCGTGCGGCGCACCTCCGGCTCGAACACTCGGCCGCTGTTGAATGTCGTTGACCCGCGTAGCAAGTACGCGCAGCTATTCGCACAGCGCTCCGCGTATTACGAAGAAGTCTCTAACTTCATGGTGCGCTGCGACGGCAAGGAGCCCCGCCGGGTGGTCACCGACATTCTGATTTTTATCGAAGAGGTACGCCTGGAGCGACTCAAGGAGCGCGACACCTCCCATCCAACACGGCCCTAATAATCGGACCCAGTAATCAGAACCCCACATAAGGATCTTCTCCAACCATGACCAAAGCACAGTCCGCAGGCTTTCAGCAGCAGCGCATCAAAGTGGCCTCCCAGTCGCCCTACGAGGTGGTCATCGACCGCGGCATCGATTTCGCCACCGAGGAGATCCTAAAGGCCGCGGGAACCACCGCAAATTATTTGATCATCCACCAGCCCGCCCTTGCTGACCGCGCCGCCGAACTGTCCAAGCGCCTCACCGATGCCGGCTACGCCGTGCACACCCACCAGATCCAGGACGCAGAATCGGCGAAGACAGCGCAGTCCGCCGCCGAGTGCTGGGATGTCTGCGCGGAGGTTGGCCTGACTCGCGCCGACACTATTGTTGGTCTCGGCGGCGGTGCTGCCACGGATCTGGCCGGCTTCATCGCCGCCACCTGGATGCGCGGGATCAAGGTCGTGCACTATCCCACCACCTTGTTGGCCATGGTGGACGCCGCCGTCGGTGGCAAGACCGGCATCAACACTCTCGCCGGCAAGAACCTGGTAGGGGCCTTCCACGAGCCCAGCGCTGTCATCGTCGACCTCGAGGTCCTGGAAACCCTTCCGGAAGCAGAGATGGTCGCCGGTTCGGCGGAGATCGTCAAGGCGGGCTTCATTGCGGACACCCAGATCCTGGACATCTACGAGGCCAACCCGCAGGCCGCGTTGGATCCTCACGGTAGTCTGCCAGAGCTGATCGCTCGCGCCATCCAGGTGAAGGCGGACGTTGTGGCGGTGGATCTGAAGGAATCCAGTCTGCGCGAGATCCTCAACTACGGCCACACTTACGGCCATGCCGTCGAACACCACGAGGACTACCGCTGGCGCCACGGTCAAGCCGTTGCCGTGGGCATGATCTTCGAGGCGGAGTTAGCAAAAGCTGCTGGGCTGCTGGGCGAGGAGGACGTTCGGCGTCACCGCGACATCCTAAACTCGGTAGGTTTGGCGACCAGCTACGACGGCGCCGAGCTCGACGAGCTGCTCGCGGCGATGGGCCGCGACAAGAAGAACAAAGGCGGCAAGATCCGCTTCGTGGTGCTCGAGCAGATCGGCAAGCCCACCCGCCTGGAAGGCCCAAGCGAGGAGCTGCTGCGCGCGGCCTACGCCGCTAGCGTGGAAGCCTAAAAGAGCCGATAGCCAGCTAGCGACAACCAACTAGGAGGAGACAACGATGAATACGGAACAGCCCCAGGCGCCGAAGGTGTGCGTGGTTAACGGCCCGAACCTAAACCGCCTGGGTAAGCGCCAGCCGGAGGTCTACGGCACCACGACGTTGGCCGACGTGGAGGACCTGCTGGCCCGCGAGGCGGCGTCCCTGGGCATCGAAGTCGACTTCTTCCAGTCCAACCACGAGGGCGAGCTGCTGGATCGCATCCACCGCGCCGCCGACGAAGCGGCCGCGGTAATCATCAACCCCGGTGGCTTTACCCACACGTCCGTGGCGCTGCGCGACGCACTGGCGGAAATCGCCGACGGAGCGGGCTTCGTAGAGGTGCACATCTCGAACGTGCATGCACGCGAGGAGTTCCGCCACCACAGCTACCTAAGCCCCCTGGCCAGCGGAGTGATCGCCGGCCTGGGGATCTACGGTTACGTCGCCGCCCTGCGGTTCTTCGCACAGTAGTCACTGCTAGTTACTGTTGAAGGGAAGTTGGAGAGTTTATGTCTAGAAAATTTTTTGACGCCTACCGCACCCGCCGCAACCAGGCCACAGTAAAGATCCAGGACTCCGCGCACACGGCCCTGCTGATCAGTGACCTGAAAAACGTCCGCTACCTGACCGGTTTCTCCGGCTCCAACGCGCTTATGGTGATCCGCGAAGACGGCCAGCACCTCCTGCTGACGGACGGGCGCTACGACACGCAGATCCGACTGGAAACCGGCGAGCCGGAAGACGTCGCCATTGAAATCGGCGGCCAGCTGTTTGAGTGCGCCGCCGAGTTTGCGGGGAAGGATTTTGCCGTGGAGCCCAGCTTGGACTACGGGCAAGCCCGTGCCCTGGACAACCCACCGGTACTTACCTCGGTGGTGGAGGACCTGCGCCTGGTCAAGGACGAACTGGAGATCGAGGCTCTGGCCGCAGCCGGTGAGCTGGCCGATAGCGTGTGGCGCTCGTTCATTGAGGACGATGGAATCCGCGAGGGCATCACCGAAATTCAGGCGGCGGCGGAGCTAGAGTTCCAGCTGCGCACTGCCGGAGCCGACGGGCTGAGCTTCGACACGATCCTCGCCAGTGGCTCAAACGCCGCCAAGCCGCATGCGGGCGTCTCCCGCGACAGAATTGTTCCCGGCCTGGTGACCGTGGACTTCGGGGTGTACCTCGACGGCTACGCCTCCGACCAGACTCGCACTGTGTGCGTGGGCGAGCCCGACGAGCTTTCCCGCGAGCTTTACGATGTGGTCTACCGCGCCCAGAAGGCCGGCGAGGCGATCCTGGCACCAGGTGTGGCGCTACGCAACGTGGATGCCGCCTGCCGCGACGTCATTACTGAGGCCGGCTACGGAGATTTCTTCGTGCACTCCACAGGACACGGCGTGGGCCTCGACGTGCATGAGGCCCCGCGGGCAGCGGCGGGCGTCAATCCCGAAGAAGAGCTAGTGGAAGGCATGACCGTGACGGTCGAGCCGGGCATCTACATCCCCGGCAAGACGGGGCTGCGCATAGAGAACACGTACGTCATCACCGCCGACGGGGCGCGTAGCTTCAACGCCTCGCCGACGGAACTCATCGTCGTTTAGGTTTGGCCGGCTGCTAGACTGTAGCAGCCAAAAAATTCTTTACTCGCAATCGCAATCTCAATAAGGAGACCATTCGTGGCAACCACCGCTGACTTCAAGAACGGCCTTGTGCTCAAGGTTGATGGCAAGCTCCAGCAGATCGTCGAATTCCAGCACGTCAAGCCGGGCAAGGGGCCCGCATTCGTGCGCACGAAGCTCAAGGATGTCGTCTCCGGCAAGACCATCGACAAGACCTGGAACGCGGGCGTGAAGGTAGAGACCGCTACCGTGGACCGCCGCGACATGACTTACTTGTACAACGACGGCACCAGCTTCGTGCTGATGGATGAGAAGACCTACGACCAGATCGAGCTGGCCCCGCACCTGATGGGCGAGGGCGCGAAGTTCCTGCTGGAAAACACCAGCGTCCAGGTTTCTTTCTACGAGAGCGAGCCGCTGTTCGCTGAACTGCCGGTATCCGTGGAGCTGAAGATCGAGCACACCGACCCGGGTCTGCAGGGCGACCGCTCGACCGGCGGTTCCAAGCCCGCCACCTTGGAGACCGGCGCGGAGATCCAGGTGCCGCTGTTCCTCGAGACCGGCAACGTCGTTAAGGTGGACACCCGCACGGGCGAGTACCTGTCCCGCGTAAACAACTAAGGCAGCGACTGTTTTTCACCCATGACTGAAGAACGTACAGCTGATAGCAACGCTGCTAAGGCGGTTAAGGCCGCTTCCTTCAAGCGCCACGGCTCGCGCTACAAGGCGCGCCGGCGCGCGGTGGACATCCTGTTCGAGGCCGAGTTTCGCGACATCGATCCGGTGGAGATCGTCGAGGAGCGCATTACGCTGGCGAAGGATTCGGCGAACCAGGTCAAGCCCGTGCCGGAGTACACCCAGCAGATTGTGCCCGGCGTGGCGACGAACCTGGATGCGCTGGACGAGGCCATCGCCCTGCATCTGTCCAGTGATTGGCAGCTGGGTCGCCTGCCGGCCGTCGACCGCGCGGTGCTGCGGGTGGCGGCGTGGGAGCTGAAGTTCAACGACGACGTGCCCCCGCAGGTGGCCGTGGTCGAGGGAGTGGAGCTGGCTAGCGAGTACTCCCACGACAAGGCACCCAGCTACATCCACGCGGTGCTGGACGGCATCAATAAGGATCTGCAGCTGCAGACGGATATGCAGATCGCCGATGCGGCGGCCGCTCAGAGGGCCGAGCGAGCGGAGCAGACTGAGTCGGCCGGAACCGAGGAGTCCGACGAGTTGGACGGGCTGCTCGACGGGGTCATCAAAGAGTCCGGCGAAGCGTGATAGACTTCTAGTCGTCAAAAAGTAGACATCCTTTAACGGACCGCACAGAGAGGCGGGAAAGGAGGTCACGATGAACTCGACGGCTGGGGAAGCTGGCGTCACCCTACTCGACGCAGATCAAGTTTCCCGTACTGTCGCGCGCATCGCGCACCAGATTATTGAAAAGACGGCGCTGGATGGGGAAGACCCCCGGCGCGTAGTTCTACTTGGCATTCCATCGGGGGGAGTGCCGCTTGCGGCCCGCCTGGCCGAGAAGATTCAACACTTCACGGGGGTTGAGGTGTTCCAGGGTTCCCTGGACATCACCCTGTACCGCGACGACCTGCGCAACACCACGCACCGAGCGCTTAAGCCCACCAAGGTTCCCGCGGAGGGGATTGATGACGCCATCGTCGTCCTGGTCGACGACGTCCTTTACAGTGGCCGTTCCATCCGCGCGGCACTCGATGCGCTGACGGACATTGGCCGGCCCTATGCCGTACAGGTCGCGGTGCTGATCGACCGCGGTCACCGCAAGCTGCCGATCCGCGCGGACTACGTGGGCAAGAACATTCCGACCGCGGCTGACGAGGACGTGACGGTGAACCTCGCGGAGCTGGACGGGGTAGACAACGTGGTGCTGACCCGCAGGCCAGGCACTGGGGAAGTGAGCAACTAAGCCATGAAGCACCTGATTAGCATTGCCGATCTGAACAAGTCCGAGATCTTAGGCCTGATGGACGAGGCTGACCGCTTCGCCGAGGCGCTAGAGGGTCGCGAGATGAAGAAGCTGCCTACTCTGCGCGGCCGCACGATCTTCACCCTGTTCTACGAGAACTCCACCCGCACGCGATCTTCCTTCGAGACCGCGGGCAAGTGGATGAGCGCGGACGTCATCAACATCTCCGCCTCCAGCTCTTCCGTAAAGAAGGGCGAGTCCCTGCGCGATACCGCGCTGACCCTGAAGGCCGTGGGAGCCGACGCGATCATCATGCGCCATCCGTCCTCCGGTGCGGCTCGGCAGGTGGCCGGTTGGTTGGACGATACGGCCATCATCAACGCAGGTGACGGTTCCAACCAGCACCCCACCCAGGCTCTTTTGGACGCCACCACGATGCGCAACCGCATCGGGGAGATTAGCGGCAAGAAAGTAGTGATCGTCGGGGATATCCTGCACTCCCGCGTTGCTCGGTCAAATGCGCAGCTGCTCACGACCCTCGGCGCGGAGGTGGTGTTCGTGGCACCTCCAACCTTGGTGCCGCTGGGTATTGAGCACTGGGGCGCAGAGCCGGATAGCGTGTGCGTTAGCTACGACTTCGACAGCGAGATCGCCGACGCGGACGTTGTGATGATGCTGCGTGTCCAGGCTGAGCGCATGCACGGCGGCTTCTTCCCCTCACACCGCGAATACGCCACCCGCTACGGCCTTTCCCAGGCACGCGCGGAGCGTATGAAGGAAGGCGCGATCATCATGCACCCGGGCCCGATGCTGCGCGGCATGGAGATCAATTACGACGTTGCCGATGCCCCGCAGACCGTGGTGTTGAACCAGGTAACCGCGGGCGTGCACGTGCGCATGGCGGTGCTGTTCACCCTGCTAGTTGGGGAAGAGGGCTAGGCGCACATGGCCCAGACACATAAGAAGACTTTCGACGAAGGAGCTTTGACCATGACCTCCGAGTACCCGGCCACCGGCGAGCTGGCGAGCCACCCCACCGGCGCGGATCATGCAGTGCTGCTGCGCGGCGTGTTGCTGTACGGCGAGGGGGAGAAGCAGGACGTGCTGATCCAGGATGGCGTGATCGCCGAGATCGGCGCTGACCTCGCCGGTTCCGCCCCACAGGGCGCGGAGGTGCTGGACCTGGACGGCCAGGTGCTGCTGCCTGGCCTGGTGGACATGCACGTTCATCTGCGCGAGCCGGGCCGCGAGGATACCGAGACTATCGCCACCGGCTCGGCGGCTGCCGCCCAGGGCGGTTTCACGGCGGTGTTCACTATGGCGAATACCGCGCCCGTCACGGACAACCCCGCCATCGCGGAGATGGTGTGGTTCAAGGGTCAGAACACGAACCTGTGCGACGTGCACCCGGTCGGCTCGATCTCGAAGGGGTTGGAGGGCAAGGAGCTCACGGAGTTCGGCATGATGGCCGATTCCGATGCGAAGGTGCGTATGTTCTCCGACGACGGCAAGTGTGTCGACGACCCCCGCCTGATGCGCCGCGCGATCGAATACTCCAAGGGTATGGACGTGCTGCTGGCCCAGCACTGCGAGGAGCCCCGCCTGACCGAAGGCGCCGTGGCTCACGAGGGTGAGACCGCCGCCCGGTTGGGCCTGGGTGGCTGGCCGCGCGTGGCTGAGGAATCCATCGTCGCCCGCGATGCCATCATGGCTCGAGACTACGGCGGCCGCCTGCACATCTGCCACGCCTCCACCGAGGGAACTGTGGAGCTGCTGCGCTGGGCTAAAGCCCAGGACATCCCGCTTACCGCGGAAGTCACCCCGCACCACCTGCTGCTCACCGATGCGCGGCTGGAGACCTACGACGGCGTGAACCGCGTGAACCCGCCTTTACGCGAGCAGCGCGACGTGGAGGCTCTGCGCACCGCCCTGATCGACGGCACCGTCGACTGCGTGGCCACCGACCACGCCCCGCACGGCTCCGAGGACAAGTGCTGCGAATTCGACCAGGCTCGTCCCGGCATGCTGGGAATTGAGACCTCGCTGGCGCTGATCGCCAAGATCTTCGTCATCGATGGCGACGAGGACTGGCACTTCGTCGCCAAGGTTATGTCCGAGCGCCCGGCGGAGATCACCAAGCTGCCCGGCCACGGCCGCCCGATCGCGGTAGGGGAGCCGGCGAACCTGTGCGCGGTGGACGTGAACCAGAAGTGGACGGCGCACGGAAAGGACATGGCCTCCAAGGCCGACAACACCCCGTACGAGGGCATGGAGATGCCGGTCAAGGTGACCACCACGCTGTTGCGAGGCAAGGTGACCTGCAAGAACGGCTCAGCAGTGAACTAAGTACCCACGAGTGGGCGTCAATACAAAAGAACCAAACACAACAGCTAAGAGTTAAGGAAACAAGCACAATGAGCTACACGCCAGCAGCACTGGTTCTCGCCGACGGGAAGATCTTCCGCGGCCGCGCATTTGGCGCGACGGGCCGCACCCTGGGCGAGGCGGTGTTCACCACAGCCATGACCGGCTACCAGGAGACCATGACCGACCCGTCCTACCACCGTCAGATCGTAGTGGCGACCGCCCCGCAGATCGGGAACACGGGCTGGAACGACGAGGATTCCGAGTCCCGCGGAGACAAGATCTGGGTCGCCGGCCTGGTTATCCGCGACCTGTCCCGCTCCGTGAGCAACTGGCGCGCCGACCGCAGCCTGACTGACGAGATGGAGGTTCAGGGCATCATCGGTATCCAGAACGTCGACACCCGCGCCATCGTGCGCCACCTGCGCGACAAGGGCTCGGTCGCCGCGGGCATCTTTAGCGGTGACGCCCTCACCTCCGACGAGGAGATGCTCAGCCAGGTGCAGTCCCAGCCCTCTATGGCGGGTGCGGATCTCTCCGCCGACGTCAGCACCGACGAGCTGTACGTGGTGGAGCCGGAAGGGGAGACCAAGTACACCGTCATCGCGTACGACATGGGCATCAAGACGAACACCCCGCGCGAGTTCTCCAAGCGCGGCGTGCGCAGCGTGGTCGTGCCTTCAAACACCAGCTTCGAAGAGATGCAGAAGCTGATGGAAGAGTACAACGCTACCGGCGTGTTCATCTCCAATGGCCCGGGCGACCCGGCAACCGCCGACGCAACGGTGGAGGAGCTGAAGAAAATCCTGGAGGCTAAGATTCCTTTCTTCGGCATTTGCTTCGGCAACCAGCTGCTCGGCCGCGCGCTGGGCATGGAGACCTACAAGCTGAAGTTCGGCCACCGCGGCACCAACGTGCCGGTGCTGGACCACCAGACCGGCCGGATCGACATCACCGCGCAGAACCACGGCTTCGCCCTGAAGGGCAAGGCGCTGGAGAAGTTCGACACCCCGTTCGGCGAGGCGCAGGTTACGCACACCTGCCTGAACGACGACGTCGTCGAGGGCGTGGCACTGCTGGACGGCAGCGCATTCTCCGTCCAATACCACCCGGAATCGGCAGCCGGCCCGCACGACGCAAACCCACTGTTCGATAAGTTCTTCGCGAACCTCGAGAAGAATTGCTAACGCCGCAGAGCAAATCAACAGAGCCAAGTTAAGCAACAGCCAGCAACACTGAACTAAAGGGAAAACCAATGCCACGTCGCGAAGACATCAACCACGTACTCGTCATCGGCTCCGGCCCGATCGTCATCGGCCAGGCCTGCGAGTTCGACTACTCCGGCACCCAGGCCTGCCGTGTGCTCAAGGAAGAGGGCCTGCGCGTTACGCTGATCAACTCCAACCCGGCGACGATCATGACGGATCCGGAGTTCGCCGATAACACCTACATCGAGCCGATCGCCCCGAAGTACATTGAGAAGATCTTCCAGGAGCAGCAGGCCGCCGGCCACAAGATAGACGCAGTCCTGGCGACTCTGGGCGGCCAGACCGCGCTGAACGCTGCTATCCAGCTGGACCGCCTGGGCATCCTCGACAAGTACGGCGTGGAGCTGATCGGTGCGGACATCGACGCCATCGAGCGCGGTGAAGACCGCCAGAAGTTCAAGGACATCGTGGCGAAGATCGGCGGCGATTCCGCCCGCTCCCGCGTGTGCCACAACATGGACGAGGTTCACGAGACGGTCGCCGAGCTGGGCCTGCCGGTCGTCGTGCGCCCGTCGTTCACCATGGGTGGCCTGGGTTCCGGCCTGGCCTTCAACGAAAAAGACCTGGAGCGCATCGCCGGCGGCGGCCTGGCTGCCTCGCCGGAGGCCAATGTTCTGATTGAGGAGTCCATCCTCGGCTGGAAGGAATTCGAGCTGGAGTTGATGCGCGACGGCAAGGACAACGTCGTGATCGTCTGCTCCATTGAGAACGTGGATGCGCTGGGCGTGCACACCGGCGACTCCATGACCGTCGCCCCGAGCATGACTTTGACCGACCGCGAGTACCAGGTGATGCGCGACCAGGGCATCGCCATCCTGCGCGAAGTCGGAGTGGATACCGGCGGCTGCAACATCCAGTTCGCTGTGAACCCGAAGGACGGGCGCATCATCACCATCGAGATGAACCCGCGCGTGTCCCGCTCCTCCGCCCTGGCCTCCAAGGCCACCGGCTTTCCGATCGCCAAGCTGGCTGCCAAGCTGGCCATCGGCTACACCCTGGACGAGGTTCGCAACGACATCACCGAGGTCACCCCGGCAGCCTTCGAGCCGACCCTGGACTACGTGATCGTCAAGGCCCCGCGCTTCGCCTTCGAGAAGTTCCCCGGCGCCGACGACACTCTGACCACCACTATGAAGTCCGTCGGTGAGGCCATGGCTGTCGGCCGCAATTACATCACGGGCCTGAACAAGGTCATGCGTTCCCTGGAGACCAAGCAGGCCGGCTTCTGGACGGTCCCGGACGAGGAGTTCGCCGGCGAGCGCGCTACCGACAAGGAAGCAGTGCTGGAGGATCTGAAGCGTCCGACCGAGGGCCGCATGTACGACGTGGAGCTGGCCCTGCGCTTGGGAGCCACCGTCGAGGAAGTCTATGCAGCTTCCGGCATTGACCCCTGGTTCCTGCACGAGCTCGCCGGTCTGGTAGAGTTCCGCAGCCGTCTTATTGACGCCCCAGTCTTGGACGTCGACCTGCTCCGCGAAGCGAAGTACATGGGTCTGTCGGATAAGCAGATTGCAGCGCTGCGCCCAGAACTGGCGGGCGAGGACGGCGTGCGCGCCCTGCGCTGGGCACAGGGCATCCGCCCGGTTTTCAAGACCGTAGACACTTGCGCCGCTGAATTCGAGGCGAAGACCCCGTACCACTACAGCTCCTATGAGCTGGATCCGGCCGCAGAGTCCGAGGTTGCCCCGCAGCCGGACAAGAAGAAGGTGCTGATCCTGGGCTCTGGCCCGAACCGCATTGGCCAGGGCATCGAGTTCGACTATTCCTGCGTGCACGCCGCCCTGGAGCTGTCCCGCGTGGGCTATGAGACCGTCATGGTCAACTGCAACCCGGAGACCGTCTCTACGGACTACGACACCGCCGACCGCCTGTACTTCGAGCCGCTTACCTTTGAGGACGTCATGGAGGTCTACCACGCTGAAGCCGAGTCCGGCGAGATCGCAGGCGTAATCGTGCAGCTGGGCGGCCAGACTCCGCTGGGCCTGGCGCAGCGGCTGGCCGACGCTGGAGTGCCGGTCGTTGGCACCTCCCCGGAGGCCATCAACCTGGCCGAGGACCGCGGCGAGTTCGGCAAGGTTCTGGAACAGGCCGCCCTGCCAGCTCCAGAGTTCGGCACCGCCACCAGCGTGGAGGAGGCCCACGACGTGGCCGCCCGCATCGGCTTCCCGGTACTGGTGCGCCCGTCTTACGTGCTGGGCGGCCGCGGCATGGAGATCGTCTACGATGACGAAAGCCTTTCCGACTACATTCAGCGCGCCACCGAGATCACCAACGACCACCCGGTCCTGGTGGACCGCTTCCTGGACTCCGCCATCGAGATCGACGTCGACGCCCTGTGCGACGGCGAACACGTGTACCTGGCCGGCGTGATGGAGCACATCGAGGAGGCCGGTATCCACTCCGGCGACTCCGCCTGTGCGATCCCGCCGATGACCCTGGGCGCCGAGGACATCGACAAGGTGCGCAAGGCCACCGCCAAGCTGGCTCATGGCATCGGTGTGAAGGGCCTGATGAACGTCCAGTTCGCTTTGAAGGACGACATCCTCTACGTCATCGAAGCCAACCCGCGTGCTTCCCGCACCGTGCCCTTCGTCTCGAAGGCCACGGGCGTGCAGCTGTCCAAGGCCGCCGCGCGCATCATGCTGGGCACCAGCATCCCGGATCTGATCGAGGAGGGCATCCTGCCGCACGACCGCGACGGCGGATCCCTGCCGCAGGGCCACCCGATCGCAGTGAAGGAGGCCGTGATGCCCTTCAACCGCTTCCGCAGCCCGGAGGGCCACGTGCTGGATTCCTTGCTGAGCCCCGAGATGAAGTCCACCGGCGAAGTTATGGGCCTGGACGACGACTTCGGCACCGCCTTTGCAAAGTCCCAGGAAGCCACCGGCGATCTGCCGACCGAGGGCACCGTGTTCGTCTCCGTGGCCAACCGTGACAAGCGCACATTGATCCTGCCGATCCAGCGCCTGCACTCGCTGGGCTTCAAGATCCTGGCAACCCAGGGCACTGCCGCCATGCTGCGTCGCAACGGCGTGGAGTGCGAGGTCGTGGCCAAGATTTCCGACGAGCGCCGCGCTGCCGCGGAGAACACCCCGCTGGTGGATGCCAACGGCGAGCCGCTGCGCACAGTGGGCGATTGGATCAAGGAGGGCGATGTCGACCTGATCCTGAATACGCCGGCTGGTTCCGCCGGGGCACGTCACGATGGCTACGACATCCGCTCCGCTGCGGTGAACATGGGTGTGCCGTGCGTGACCACCGTCCAGGGTGCCGTTGCAGCCGTGCAGGGCATCGAAGCTCTGCAGGGCGCCGAGCCGACCGTGCGCGCCATCCAGGAGGTCGATCACTCGTGACCGCGAGTGCGAGTCCGGTAGCCCGCCCAACCTTCGGGGAGCGCTTCCTGGAGCGTTCCCAGCAGTTCGGGCAGCTTTGCGTCGGCATGGATCCGCACGTGGGCATCCTGGAGGCCTGGGGACTGAAGGCGGATGTCTCTGGCCTGGAAGCCTTCAGCAAGACTTGCGTGGAGGCATTCGCGGACGTCGCCTGCGTGGTCAAACCCCAGGTGGCCTTCTACGAGCAGTTCGGTTCGGCGGGGTTGGCTGTGCTTGAGCGTTCCATCGCGGAGCTGCGGAAGGCAGGGGTGTTGGTGATCGCCGACGCCAAGCGAGGCGACATTGGCTCGACCATGGCCGGGTACGCGCGGGCATGGTTGGATCCGGAATCCCCGCTGTGCAGCGACGCTGTGACCGTATCCCCGTGGTTAGGCTTCGACTCCCTGCGCCCCGTCATCGACCTCGGGGAGCGGCACGGTCGGGGAGTGATCGTCCTGGCTGCTACTTCGAATCCGGAGGCGCGGGGGCTGCAACGATCTCACTTCGACGACACAGACACGAACTTGGCCCAATACATCGTGGACCGTGTGGCCACGGAGAACGCCCAGCATTCCGGTGCCGGCAACCTCGGCGTGGTAGTCGGCGCTACGCTGGCTGAGCCACCACGGCTGGATCAGGTGGGCGGCATGGTTCTGATGCCGGGTGTCGGCGCCCAAGGAGGCACCATGGACGATGTGAGACGTATCGCCGGGGGAGACCAGACGGCGTCACTAGTCTCGCCCAACGTATCCCGCGGTGTACTGCACGCAGGGCCTAGAGTTGCAGACCTACGCAACGCCGTAGCAGAGCAGGCGGCAACCCTACGGCTCTAGCAGGGGCTTTTGCTGTTCCTCATGGATTCAGGTGTTACACTGATATCCATTGTTTGAAACCTGTTCACAAAGCGTGCCGCCTGCACATATAGGTGGCTCGGTCGAAGCGTGTACAGTAGTCGAAAACATGAATCTGAATAATGAATTTCGGTGTGTCAGCTTGGCATTTTTAACCGAGAGGATTTAATATCCAGCGTTGCTTGGAATACCGTTTGGTCTCTACAGCATGCTGGTTCCAGACCAGAGAAACTTTCCATCATTTAAGACGAGAAAAATTTAACGGAGGCACCCGTGGCACTTCCCCAGTTGACCGATGAGCAGCGCGCAGCAGCGCTGAAGAAGGCAGCCGAGGCACGCAAGGCACGCGCAGAACTGCGCGAGAAGCTGAAGCGTGGCGGCACCGACCTGAAGCAGGTCCTGAAGGACGCCGAGACCGACGAGACCCTGGGCAAGATGAAGGTTTCCGCCCTGCTGGTTTCCCTGCCGAAGGTTGGCAAGGTGAAGGCCAAGGAGATCATGGAGGAGCTGGAGATCGCTGAGACCCGTCGCATCCGCGGCCTGGGTGACCGTCAGCGCCGTGCCCTGCTGGAGCACTTCGGTTTCGAGGAATAGTCTTGAGCCCGGACCTGAATAGCGGACGGATCGTCGTCATGGCAGGGCCTTCGGCGGTGGGGAAGTCCACCGTCGTGCGCCGCCTGCGCACCGACGTTCCGGACCTGTTTTTCAGCGTGTCCATGACCACCCGCGACCCGCGTCCCGGCGAGATCGACGGCGAGGACTACATCTACGTCACCCGCGAACAGTTCGAACAGAACATTGCGGCAGACAAGATGCTGGAATGGGCGGAGATCCACGGAGGCCTACAGCTTTCCGGCACGCCGCGCGAGCCTATCGAAAAGGCGCTGGCTGATTCCCGTCCTGTGCTTGTCGAGGTCGATCTCGAGGGCGCACGTAACGTGAAGAAGATGCTGCCCGAGGTGCAGACTGTCTTCTTGGCTCCGCCGTCGTGGGAGGAGCTGGTTGACCGCCTGACCGGCCGTGGCACTGAGACTCAGGACGTCATCGAGCGTCGCCTGCAGACTGCGAAGGTCGAGATGGCCTCACAGTCCGAGTTTGACCACGTGGTTGTGAACGACGACGTGGATAAGGCCGTGGCGGCCATCAGAGAGATCCTCCGCTAGTCGAGACGCAGAAGGGGCCGTGGCACACACGCCAGTCCCGCGCTTTAAAGAACTAAATACATAATCAAACAACCCACCAAAGAAAAGGTGAATACCGTGGAAAACCAGGACGTGAATGCGAACGACAGCGTATTCGATCCTCCTGTAGGCATCACCAATCCACCGATCGACGAGCTGCTGACGAAGGTTTCCTCCAAGTACGCTTTGGTCATCTTTGCCGCTAAGCGCGCACGTCAGATCAACGACTACTTCCAGACGGTCGACGAGGGCGTCTTCGAGTTCGTCGGACCTCTGGTGACCCCGGATGTTCACGAGAAGCCGCTGTCCATCGCCCTGCGCGAGATTAACCGGGATCTGTTGGAACACACCGAGGGTTAAACCAGCTAGGCTGATTCGTTGTGAACGTTGCATCAGCTGAATTGAACACCAAGCCGCTCCGCGTCGTTATCGGCGTAGGGGGCGGCATTGCTGCGTATAAGGCCGCTCACTTGGTTCGCTACTTCACCGAACGCGGCCACCAGGTGCGGGTGATTCCCACTCGCTCGGCATTGAACTTTGTGGGTGCCGCCACCTTCGAGGCTCTTTCGGGCCAGCCTGTGGCGACCGATGTTTTTGACGCCGTGGACGAGGTACAGCACGTCCGTCTGGGGCAGGAGGCCGACCTGATTGTCGTGGCTCCGGCCACCGCAGACCTGATGACCCGGATCGCCCACGGGCGTGCCGACGATCTGCTCACAGCCAGCTGCCTGGTTGCCACTTGCCCCGTGGTGCTGGCTCCGGCGATGCACACCGAGATGTGGCTGAACCCGGCGACCGTGGACAACGTTGCAACACTGCGTCGCCACGGCCTGACGGTGCTGGATCCCGCTTACGGGCGGCTCACGGGCAAGGATACTGGCGCCGGGCGGCTGCCGGAGCCGGAGCAGATCGGCGAGCTGGCGCTCACCGTTTTAGCAGATCGCGACGCCTTTACCCGCGATCTGGAGGGCAAGAAGGTGGTCATCAGTGCCGGCGGCACCCACGAGCCGTTGGACCCCGTGCGCTACCTCGGCAACGCATCCTCGGGCCGCCAAGGCTACGCATTGGCCGAAGTTGCCGCCCAGCGCGGCGCCGAGGTCACCCTGGTGGCCGGTGTGACCGAGAACCTGCCCACTCCCATCGGCGCCGACGTCGTGCGTGTGAAGACCGCCTGCGAGATGCAGCAGGCCGTCATGGAGCACGCATCCAATGCCGACGTTGTAGTCATGGCCGCGGCGGTTGCCGACTACCGCCCGGCAGAGGTGGCGGGGTCGAAGATGAAGAAAGGCTCGGAAGCTGACCTGTCGACCATCCAACTGACCGAGAACCCGGACATTCTCGTGGGCGTGGTTGAAGCACGCAGACGGGGAGACGTGGCGTCCACAACAAAGATCGTGGGCTTCGCGGCAGAAACCGGCGACGAAAACAGTTCCCCGCTCGACTTCGCCCGCAAGAAGCTCGAAAAGAAGGGCTGCGACCTGCTGATGTGCAACGCAGTCGGCGACGGCAAGGTTTTCGGGCAACCGGATAGCTCGGGCTGGATTCTGCGCCCAGACGGGGAAGTCATCGAAGTTCCACAAGGCCCGAAGACCGGGGTCGCTGCAGCGATCTGGAGAGCTGTGTGCGAGACTCTTTAGACAGCTACGTGACAAATACAGACAGCTTGGTCTAGTATGTGTCCATTGACTTAGAAGTCTTAAGCAATTCGAACTTACAAAAGGAAAAATCCACGTGTCTTTGCGCCTGTTTAGTAGCGAGTCCGTCACCGAAGGGCACCCCGACAAGATCTGCGATGCGATCTCCGACAAGATCCTCGACGCACTGATTGCTAAGGACCCCGAGGCGCGCGTGGCCGTTGAGACCGTCGTGACCACCGGCCTGGTGCACGTCGTCGGCGAGATTCGCACCACCACCTACGTAGAGATCCCCGCGCTGGTGCGCAAGACACTGCTAGAGATCGGCTTCAACAGCTCCGACATGGGCTTCGACGGATCCACCTGTGGTGTTAGCGTGGCCATCGGCGAGCAGTCCCAGGAGATTGCCCAGGGTGTAGACACCGCTCTCGAACACCGCTCGCACGACGCGGAAGGCGGCACGGAGCTGGACGAGATCGACCGCCTGGGCGCCGGCGATCAGGGTCTGATGTTCGGCTACGCGACCAACGAAACCCCGGAGTACATGCCGTTGCCCATCGCGCTGGCGCACCGCCTGTCCCGTCGCCTCACGGAGGTACGCAAGAATGGCATCGTCCCGCACCTGCGCCCCGATGGCAAAACCCAGGTCACCTTCGCCTACGACGCAGAAGGCGCCCCGGTGCGACTGGATACCGTCGTGGTGTCCACCCAGCACGACGCGGGCATCGAGCAGGAGTGGCTGCACGAGCAGATCCGCACCCACGTTGTCCAGCACGTGCTGGACGAAGCGGGTCTAAGCGGCAATCTGGCGGACACCGACTACACACTGCTGGTGAACCCCTCCGGCTCCTTTGTACTGGGGGGACCGATGGGCGACGCGGGCCTGACAGGTCGCAAGATCATCGTCGACACCTACGGCGGCATGGCCCGCCACGGCGGCGGAGCATTCTCCGGAAAGGATCCGAGCAAGGTGGATCGCTCTGGTGCCTACGCTATGCGCTGGGTCGCCAAGAACATCGTCGCCGCCGGCCTGGCCGACCGCGCGGAGGTGCAGGTGGCCTACGCAATCGGACGCGCGACCCCGGTGGGCCTGTACGTGGAGACCTTCGGCACCGAGAAGGCACCGGTCGAGGCGATCCAGGATGCCGTTCGCCAGGTGTTCGACCTGCGCCCGGCTGCGATCCTGCAGGAGCTGGACCTGAAGCGCCCGATCTATGCCCAGACCAGCGCCTATGGCCACTTTGGACGCACTGACCTGGACCTGCCGTGGGAGCGCACCGACAAGGTGGATGCACTGCAGAAGGCCGTCAACGCAGCACAGTAGGTTAAGCAGGTTATAAGCACCGTGGACCATCCCGTCGCCCGCGTATTGCCGATGCTCGGCGTGCCGCACCTTGACCGGCTTTTCGACTACGCGGTGCCCGCGGACATGGACGCGCATGCCCAGCCGGGGGTGCGCGTCCGCGTTCGCTTTTCAGGCCGTTTGGTCGACGCTTTCGTTATCGAGCGCCGCCGCCGGAGCGACCATCCCGGCGAGTTGCGGCAGTTGGAGCGCGTAATCAGCCCCATCAAGGTGTTGCCGAAGCCCCTGTGGGAGCTCGTGAACACCCTGGCCGAGCGCTACGCGGGCGTGCGTTCGGATATCTTGCGCTCCGTCGTGCCCTCCCGCCATGCTTCGGCCGAAAAAGCGGGGTTGTTCGCCGACGGCGCGGCCTGGGTAGATCTCGGGGCCAAGCTGCAATCTGTCGAGCAGGCCGCCGCCGATTCCTACGCCGCCGCCGTGGAGGCTTTGGCGCCCTACACTCACGGCGCGGCGTACCTGTCCGCGCTCGTCGAGGGCAAGGCCGCGCGTGCTTGTTTATTGACGCCCCCAGGCCGCGACATCCCCACCCTCATCGCGGCAATCACCGCCGCCGTGGCCTGGAATACGCAGGGAAGTGTGCTGGTGGTGGCTCCCAACCAACGCTTGGTGGATCGACTGGTGGCGGGGCTGAAAGAGTACATGAACCCCGCCCAGGTGATGGAGCTGACGGCACAGGTGGGGCCGAATGCGCGCTATCGCCGCTACCTCTCAGTCCTCGCGGGCCAGGCGCGCGTGGTGGTGGGCACGCGCTCTGCGGCTCTGCTGCCCGTCGTCGCGCCCCGCCTGATGGTGCTGGTAGGCGAGGCTGA
This sequence comes from Corynebacterium sp. ACRQK, assembly GCF_022345965.1. Lineage (GTDB taxonomy): Bacteria > Actinomycetota > Actinomycetes > Mycobacteriales > Mycobacteriaceae > Corynebacterium. The sequence continues at coordinate 153,789 of NZ_JAKRMU010000001.1, read as the reverse complement.
CGACAACTTGGTGGATCCTCGCGCCCCGTACATTCACGCGCGAGAGGCGCTGGCGTTGCACGCCCAGCGCACCGGGGCTGGGCTACTGATCGCCGGGGTGCATCGCTCGGCTGAGGTGCAGCAATGGGTGGATAACGGGCTGGTGTATCCGCTGCTGCCCACGCGAGAGGTACTGCACGAGGTGATGCCGTGGATCCGGGGTATGGGGGAGACCGACAGCGCGACGGAGAGGGAGCTCCACGCGCCCGGGGCGCGCATTCCCTCCATGGGCTTCGAGGCGCTACGCGAGTGCGTGAATAACGGCGTGCCCGCGTTGGTGCAGGTTCCACGGCGGGGATACGCGCCCGCGCTGGCGTGTGCGAAGTGCCGCACGCCCGCCCGCTGCCGGCACTGCAACGGCCCTTTGGAGTTGCCCACGAGCGCCGAGGCTGCCCCGCCGCGCTGTCGCTGGTGCGGGCTGACCGCCGGACTGTTTACGTGTTCCGCCTGCGGCAACCACAGCGTGCGGCTGTCCGTTATCGGCCACGACCGGACGGTGGAGGAGCTGGGGCGGGCATTCCCCGGGGTGCCGATCATTGCCAGCGGCGGCAAGCACGTGGTGGATAGCGTGCGGCTGCGCAAAAGTATCGTGGTGGCCACCCCTGGCGCAGAACCCACCGTGGAGGGTGGCCTGTATGGCGCCGCGATCTTGGTGGACCCGTGGATCCTGCTGGGAAGGCAGGATCTCCGCGCCGCGGAGACCGCGCTGCGGCACTGGATGGAGGCCGCCGCCCTCGTCGCACCACGGAGCCAGGGCGGCAAGGTGGTCTTCGCCGGGGCAGCGAACCTGTCAACGGCTCAACAACTGATCCGCTGGGATCCCGTCGGATCTGCGCGCGCAGAGCTGGCGCACCGGGCCGAGGCCGCCTTCCCACCCGCCTTTAGCGTGGCCGCGATCGACGGCACCACCTCTGCCATCGAAGCGCTCGAGGCGGCGTGGCACTTGCCCGAAGGCGCGGAGACGCTGGGGCCGGTGGAGCTGCCACCCGGCGTGCGCCTGCCCGCGGGGATCGACCCCCACGACCCGCAGGCCAGAAGGTCCGCACGCAGGCTGCTGGTGCGCGTGCCCGCCGACCAGCGGATACCCCTCGGCCAGGCCTTGCGCAGCGCGCAGTCGGTGCGGACCATCCACCGGGGCTCTCGAGCTGCCCAACCGGAGGCCTTGCGGGTTGTCATGGATCCCGTGCGCATCGGTTAGGGTTAATAACCATGACCGTGCTTAACATGCGCTACTTCGGGGACCCGGTACTCAAGACCGTGGCGGACCCCGTCAAGCCAGAACAGATCCAGGATGCCGGAACCCGGCGGCTGGTCGAGGACATGCTGGAGACCATGGATCACTACGGGGGAGTGGGCCTGGCCGCCAACCAGATCGGCATCACCCGTCGCATCTTCGTTTTTGACTGCGACGGCGACCGCGGCCACGTGATCAACCCCACCTGGGTGGCCGTGGGCGAGGAGACCCAGACCGGCGGCGAGGGCTGCCTTTCCATCCCCAACGTCCACGGAGACGTCACCCGCGCCCAGCACGTGCGCCTGCGCGGGGTGACCGTGGACGGCGAGCAGGTGGATCGGGAGGTCACGGACCTTATGGCCCGTTGCGTGCAGCACGAAACCGACCACCTGGACGGAGTGCTGTTCATTCAGCATCTTTCAACCGAACAGCGCCGCGAGGCAATGAAGCAGATCCGCGAATCGGAGTGGTTTAAGCAGTGAAGATCGTCTTTGCCGGAACCCCGGAGCCGGCCGCCGTGGCCCTCGAGCACCTCATCGCCGATGAGCGCATAGAGGTCGTTGCGGTGGTTACCCAGCCGGACGCCAAGAGGGGGCGCGGCCGTAGCCTGCGCCCATCGAAGGTCGCGAAGGTCGCCGCGGAGGCCGCCATCCCGACCTACAAGTGGCCGAGCCTCAAGGCCGGAACTGAATCTGGTGACGAGGCCCGCGCCGTACTGGGGGACCTTGCATCGCAGGGGGTAACCGCAGCCGCGGTCGTGGCCTACGGCAACCTGATCCCCAAGGACATCCTCGGCGTCTTTGAGCACGGCTGGGTGAACCTGCACTACTCGCTGCTTCCACGCTGGCGCGGTGCCGCGCCCGTGCAAGCCGCCCTGGCGGCGGGCGACGAGACCACTGGCGCCTCCATCTTCCGCATCGAGGAAGGCCTGGACACCGGGCCCGTTGCCGCCCAGCTGACACAGACAATCGGCCTGGAGGACACCGCCGACGACCTGCTGGCCAGCCTGACCTACGCAGGTCGGGAACTGCTGGCCGATACGCTCATCGCCATGGACGAAGGCACGGCCGAGCTTTCTCCGCAGGAAGATTCGCAGGCCACCCACGCACCGAAGATTCACCCCACGGACGCCCAGATCGACTGGTCCCAACCGGCCAAGCTAATCCAGCGCGTTGCCCGCGCCCACACCCCGGCACCCGGTGCGTGGACTCTCCTGGACGGCCAGCGATACAAGATCGGGATGCTGCTGCCCAGTAACACAGAAGAGGTCACTGGCCTTGCGGCTGGCAAAGTGGTGGCGTCACCAAGAAAGGTTTTCGTCGGCACCGGCACCGACCCGCTAGAGATCACGCGCATCCAGCCGCCCGGCAAAAAGATGATGGAAGCCGCAGCGTGGGCGCGCGGGCAGCAAGAACTGCTGGCGGGCCGCCCGACGTTCAGCGCGCGGGAGACGGGGGAGTAAGGCCATGGGAGGCTTCAGGTCTCGTTCCGAATCCGCCCGCAGTGGCGAGGGACAGCGCCAAAAGGCGACGGGCTACCAGCAGCGCCGACCCGAGCACAAGCAGCGAAAGAGCAAGTCGCGGGGCTCCGGCGACAAGGTGCGCGACGTGGTTTTCGGCGTGCTGCGCGATGTCACGGTCGACGGTGCCTTCGGCAACCTCGCACTGCCCAAGGCGCTGCGGGAGGCGAGCATCAAGGGTCGCGACGCCGCATTTGCGACCGAGCTGACCTATGGCACCCTGCGGGCGCGGGGGTTGCTGGACGCGATCATCGAAGACGCGGCCGGCCGCAAGATCGAGAAGATCGACTCGGTGGCGCTGGACGCCCTGCGACTGGGCGCGTACCAGATCCTGCGCACGCGGGTGGAAAACCACGCCGCGGTGAACACCTCGGTGGAGTTGGTGAAAGCCTTCGGAGCAGGCCAGGCCTCCGGGTTCGTCAATGGCGTGCTGCGCGCGCTGACCCGCAAGAAGCCAGAGACATGGATCGAGCGCGTGGCGCCCGGCGACAGCCTGGCCGACCTAGCCCTGCGCAACGCGCACCCCGAGTGGATCGCCGAGGTCTTCGCCGACGCGCTGGGCGTGGACCCCGCGACTGATGCCGGCCGCGCCGAGCTCAAGCGCACCCTGGCGGCCGACGACGCCCGCCCGATCGTGCACCTGGCCGCCCGCCCCGGGCAGATCAGTGGCGAGGAACTGGCGCTGATCAGCGGCGGCACGGAAGGCAAGTTCTCTCCCTATGCGGTGTACCTGGACGAGGGCGCCCCAGGCGAAATCGCCCCGGTGCGCGAGGGGATGGCCAGCGTTCAGGACGAAGGCTCCCAGCTGATCGGCCTGGCCACCACCCGCGTTACCGTCGCTGATAGCCTGCCCGCCCGCTGGTTGGACCTGTGCGCGGGCCCGGGCGGCAAGACCGCCTTTATCGCCTCAGTGGCCATGTCGGAGCAGGCCACCGTGGATGCAATCGAGATCGCAGATCACCGCGCCAAGCTGATAGAGCAGACAACCCGCGACCTGCCCGTTCGCGTGCACGTCGGCGATGGCCGCAAGCTGGAGGCCATCGGCGACCTGGATGCCCCGGAGGGCGGCTTCGCGCGCGTGCTTATCGACGCGCCATGTTCCGGCCTGGGCGCGCTGCGCCGCCGCCCGGAAGCCCGCTGGACCAAGGATCCGCAGGACGTCGCCCCGCTGGTCACGCTGCAGCGCGAGCTGCTGGTCAGCGGGCTTGCAGCCACCGCCGCCGGGGGCGTGGTGATCTACTCCACCTGCTCGCCGCACCCCAAGGAAACCTCCGAGGTCGTCCGCTCCGTCGCAGCCCGCACAGGCGCGGAAATCCTGGACGTCACTGAGTTCCTGCCCGAGCTGGCTGATACGAACACCGCCCAGACCGCCCCGTTTGTACAGCTCTGGCCGCACATCCACGGCACGGACGCGATGTTTTTCGCTGCCCTGCGCCCCGCCAGCAACAGCACAAGCACAGACACAAGCACAAGCACTAGCCAAGAGTGAGGAAGACCAACCCATGTCCGATTCCCGCACCCCGCTGATCGCCCCGTCCATCCTCGCCGTCGACTTCGCCAACCTGGCCCAGGAGGTTGCCCGCGTGCCGAACGCCGACTGGCTGCACATCGACGTGATGGACAATCACTTCGTCCCGAACCTTTCCTTCGGCCTGCCCGTGGCCAAGTCCCTGCTGCCGCACACGGACAAGCACCTGGACGTGCACCTCATGATCGAGAACCCGGAGAAGTGGGCGGAGGACTACGCCGACGATTTTCACTCCGTGACCTTCCACTTGGAGGCCGTCGCGGACGTCGATACCGCCATCGCCCTGGCTGACAAGCTGCGCGGTCACGGCACGATGGCGGGCATCTCCATCAAGCCCAACACCCCGGTGGAGCCGCTGCTGGACCACCTGGATCGCTTCGACCTCGTGCTCGTCATGAGCGTGGAGCCTGGCTTCGGCGGCCAGAAGTTCATGCCCGAGGTGCTGGATAAGGTCCGCGCGCTGCGCAGCCGGATCGATGCCGACGGCCTGGATACCCTCATCGAGATCGACGGTGGCATTGGGGCTGAGACCGCCGCCGAGTCCGCCGCCGCGGGCGTGGATGTGTTCGTCGCTGGTTCCAGTGTGTTTGGCAAGCCGGACCCCGCCGCGGCGGTCGATGAGATCCGCGCCAGCGCCAAGTAGCTCTATGGATCTTTCTCTTTTTTCTGACGCCCACAGTCTCGGCTGGCAGGCGGCCCAGCTTGCCAGCCCGAACCCGCCGGTGGGCGCGGTGATCGAGGATTCCTTCGGGAAGGTGGTGGGCCGCGGTTTCACGCAGCCCCCCGGCGGGGCGCATGCCGAGGTTGTCGCCCTGCAGCAGGCAGGGGAGAAGTCGCGGGGTGGCCGGGCGATCGTCACCCTGGAGCCCTGCAACCACACCGGCCGCACTGGCCCGTGCGCAGAGGCCCTCATCCGCGCCGGTATCCGGCGGGTGGATTTCCTTTTCGCGGATCCAAATCCCACCGCTGAGGGTGGCGCCGCCACGCTGCGGGCGGCCGGAGTGGAGGTCCATGGCCCCTATCTGCCGCATCCGACGGCCAGCGACGAAGCAAAGCTCCCCGCCTGGTCGGAGATGTACAGCGTGGAACCCTGGCTGATTTCCATGGCCCGGCAGCGCCCGCACGTGTGCCTGAAAATGGCCTCCACGCTGGATGGCCGGGTGGCAGCCGTGGATGGAACCAGCCAGTGGATCACCGGCGAGCCAGCGCGGGTGGCGGTGCACTTCGATAGGACGCGCCGCGACGCGATCCTGGTGGGCACCGGAACCATTGCGGCGGATAACCCGCGGCTGACCGCCCGCGATGCCGACGGGCAGCCGTTTGCCGAGGAGCTGCAGCCCCTGCGAGTCATCATGGGCACTAGCGCCATTTCCGCCGACGCGGCGGTGTTCGCCGCGCCAGGACAAGCTCTGCACCTGCAGACTCGCGATGTGCACGAAGTACTAACAGAGCTCTGGAAGTGCGACGTGCGCACCCTGTTGGTGGAAGGCGGAGCTCAAGTAGCCGCAGCGTTCGTGAAAGCCGACGTAGTGGACGAGGTTCAGTGCTACGCGGCCCCGGCGGTATTGGGGGCGGGGGTGGCGTCACTAAATGATGGCGAGAACAGCCTTGGCCAAACGATCGGGGACATCCGCCGTTTCGTCCCGCGTGAGCTGGAGGTTTTCGGCCAAGATCTGCGTTGGACGCTGACCGCGCCCGGGCGCACCCCCTGATACTGGGATCCGCCCACAGTGGGATAATGTGTATGTAATCACATACACAAAGTTTAAGGAGCGCGTATGTTCACCGGGATCATCGAGGAGGTCGGGCGGGTAGCCGCGATCGAAGAAGCCGGGGATTCTTTAAGGATGCGCTTCACCGCTCCGCGTGTACTCGTAGACGCCAAGCGTGGCGACTCCATCGCCATCAACGGCGTGTGCCTGACCGTGGCCGAGCTCGCACCCGAGGAGTTCACCGCCGATGTGATGCAAGTGACGCTGGACTACAGCGCCTTAGGGCACATTTCCGTCGGCGACCGCGTGAACGTGGAACGCGCCATGGCCAGCGGACAGCGCTTCGGCGGGCACATCGTGCAAGGCCATGTGGACGGCACTGCGACTCTGCAGGAGCGCCGCCCCTCGGAGCACTGGGAGGTGTTCCGCTTCCAGCTGGAGGATCCCCAACTGGCGCGCTACGTGGCCAAAAAGGGTTCCGTGGCGATCAACGGCACGTCGCTGACCGTGGCGGAGGTGGCCGAAGCAGGCGGGTCTGGCTCAAGTGAGGCGTGGTTCGAGGTCTCCCTGATCCCGACCACCCTGGCGGACACGATGCTGGGGGATCTGAACCCGGGCGATACGGTGAATGTGGAATGCGACGTGCTGGCGAAGTACGTCGAGCGGCTGGCACAGCACGGCGCGCAGGACGATCAGTGAGAGGCATAGAGGGCACCAATGAGCACGAGCGAAACTAGCGAACCCCAAGACATCAACCTGGACTCCGTGGAGCGCGCCATCGCCGACATCGCCGCGGGCAAGGCAGTGGTGGTCGTCGACGACGAGAACCGGGAGAACGAGGGCGACCTCATCTTCGCCGCAGAGCTGGCCACCCCGGAGCTGATGGCCTTTATGGTGCGCCACAGCTCTGGCTATGTGTGCGTGGGCATGGATAGCGCCGACTGCGACCGCCTGGGCCTACCGCCGATGGTGGCCCGCAACGAGGACGTCCGTGGCACCGCCTACACCGTCACCGTGGACGCCGCCGAGGGCGTGGATACCGGCATCAGCGCCACCGACCGTGCCCGCACCGTGCGCCTGCTGGCCGATCCCGCATCCACCGCCGCGACCTTTAACCGTCCCGGCCACGTGGTGCCGCTGCGCGCGAAGCGCGGTGGCGTGCTCGTGCGCCAGGGCCACACCGAGGCCGCGGTGGATCTGGCCCGCGCGGCGAACCTGGCGCCCGCCGGCGCGCTGTGCGAGATCGTCTCTGAGGAGGATCCCACGAGCATGGCTCGCCTGCCGGAGCTGCGCCGCTTCGCCGACGAGCACGACCTGGCGCTGATCAGCATCGAGCAGCTGCAGGACTGGCGCCGCCACCACACCCAGACCCTCGAGCGCGCCGTGGAAACCCGCCTGCCGACCGTTCACGGCAACTTCCGGGCCATCGGCTACGTCAACATCATCGACGGCACGGAGCACGTGGCTCTGGTCAAGGGCGATGTCGGTTCGGCCAGCGAGGAGCCAGTTCCGGTGCGCGTCCACTCCGAGTGCCTGACCGGCGACGTCTTCGGTTCCCGTCGCTGCGACTGCGGGGACCAGCTTTCCGCCGCTCTGGACTACATCGAGGCCAAGGGCCGGGGAGTGGTCATCTACCTGCGCGGCCACGAGGGTCGGGGCATCGGGCTGCTGCCGAAGCTGCGGGCCTACGTGCTGCAAGACGAAGGCTTAGATACCGTCGACGCAAACCTGGAGCAGGGGCTTCCGGTGGACGCTCGCGAGTACAGCGCCGCCGCACAGATCCTCAAGGACCTGCAGGTTCATTCGGTCGCCCTGATCTCCAACAACCCGGACAAGATCCACGACCTGGCCAGCCACGGCGTGGACGTGACCAAGCGCATCCCGGTGGAGCTCAACGCCAACGAGGACAACGTGGTGTATCTTCGCACGAAACGCGACCGCATGGGCCACCAACTCGATACCCTGGACTAGAACACGCTAGAAGAAAGAAGGAGCCCCGCACCGTGGCACACAACGGAGTCGCCGACGTCCAGCTCAAGGCCGGTTCTGCCTATGGCATGACCGTGGCCGTCATCAGCGCATCCTGGAATGCCGACATCACCGACCAGCTGCACGAGCACTCGATCGCCGCTGCCAAGGAAGCCGGGGCGCAGGTCTCGGAGTGGCGGGTCGCCGGGGCACTGGAGCTGCCGGTTGCCGTCGCCGCAGCGTGTAAGCGTTTTGACGCCGTAGTGGCGAACGGCTGCGTAATCCAGGGGGAGACCGAGCACTTCCGCGTGGTTTGCGATGCGGTCACCTATGGCCTGACGCGTGCGGGCATGGATTCGGGAACGCCCGTCGGCAACGGCGTGCTGACCGTCGATACCCATGAGCAGGCAGTGGACCGTGCGGGTGGCGTCGATGCGAAAGAGGACAAGGGGCGCGACGCAGCAGTCGCCGCGATCCACACCGCGCTGGTGCTACGCCAGATTGAGCGTGGCGTTTAGGGTCTACCACCCCGGACAGAGTAGGGTGGATTGCCGTGAGCGATAAGGAGAATTGGGAGCTGGAAGTATCCTCGCCCTTCTTGAAGAAGCTGGCGTGGATCCTGGTCGTGCTGATCATGGCGGTGCACGTCTTTATGGCCATCGTCGTGGCTGTGGGCGATACCGGCGTGACGGTGACGAAGGCCGATCAATGGGGGTTCATCGGCATCGGCCTGGTCTTCTCCTTCGTAGCGCTATCCCTGCTCCGCCCGCACGTCAAGGTGAACAGTGAGGGCGTGGAGGTGCGCAACATCGTGAACGGACAGTTCTACCCGTGGGAGATCATCCACGGGCTGTCCTTCCCGCAAGAGGCCAAGTGGGCGCGCCTGGAACTGCCGGACTTCGAGTTCGTGCCGATGATGGCGCTGAACATCTACGACAAACAGCTGATCGCCCAGCGTGTAGAGGATTTCCGCCAGCTGGAGGATCGCTACATGCCTTTCGATGACTAGCGTTTCCTACCGCCCCGAGCCCGGCAGCATACCCACCGACCCGGGGGTATATACCTTTCGGGACGCCCACGAGCGCGTCATTTACGTCGGCAAGGCCAAGAACCTACGCGCCCGGCTGTCCAACTATTTCCAGGATCTCGACCAGCTGCACCCGCGCACCCGGGCGATGGTGCAGTCCGCCAACCACGTGCAGTGGACGGTTGTTTCCAGCGAGCTGGAAGCGCTGAACCTGGAATACACCTGGATCAAGCGCTTCAACCCCCGGTTCAACGTGATGTATCGGGACGACAAGACCTATCCCATGCTGGCGATCAGCGTGAAGGAGCAGATCCCGCGCGCATTCATGTACCGCGGCCCCCGGCGCAAGGGCGTGCGTTACTTCGGTCCATATCCTAAGGCGTGGGCGATCCGGGAAACCCTCGAGTCGCTGACGCGCGTGTTTCCGGTCAGAACGTGCTCGGCTGGGGTGTATAGGCGTCACGAAGCATTGGGAAGACCTTGCCTACTGGGCTACATCGATCGCTGCAGTGCCCCATGCGTCGGCAAGATCACCCCGGAAGGCCACCGCGAGCTGGTGGATCAGTTCTCCAGCTTCCTGGCGGGCAACACCGAGCCTGTGTTGCGCAGGGTGCGCAAGGAGATGGAGCAGGCCAGCGAGAACCTGGACTTTGAACGCGCCGCATCCTTACGTGACCAGCTGCAGGCCATGCAGAAATCCATGGAGCGGCAGGCGGTGGTGTTCTCCGACAACACAGACGCAGACCTCATCGCCTTCGTGGCCGACGAGCTGGAGGCCGCAGTGCAGATCTTCCACGTCCGCGGCGGGCGCATCCACGGCCAGCGCGGCTGGGTGGTCGAGCGCGAGGACTTGAGCGAGGAGAAACTGGTCGCGGACTTTATCACCCAGTTCTACGGTGAGACCGCGGAGCTGGCGAAGGCGACGGAGTCCCAGGTGGGAGGTGCCTCCGGTCCGGAGGTGGACCGGGACCTGGCCCGCGCCATCAACCCGGCCGCCGTACAGGACCTGGGCGATCTGGTGGGCGACGTACAGGTCACACCCGTGCCCCGCGAGATCCTGGTTCACGCGATGCCGGAAGATGCCGGTGGCCTGGCCGCGTGGCTGACGAGCCTGCGTGGCTCCAATGTGCAGATCCGCGTGCCGCAGCGCGGCGATAAGAAGGCGCTGATGACCACCGCGGAGACCAATGCCACTCAGGCGCTGGCACAGCACAAGCTGAAGCGTGCGGGAGACATCACAGCCCGCTCGGCGGCGCTTAAAGAGCTGCAGGAGGCGCTGTGGATGGACGAATCCCCGCTGCGCATCGAGTGCACCGACATCTCGCACATCCAGGGCACCGACGTGGTGGCCAGCCTGGTAGTCTTCGAGGACGGTCTGCCGAAGAAGTCCGACTACCGCCGGTATAAGATCCGCGACGCGGCGGGCGACGGACACTCCGACGACGTGGCCAGCATCGCGGAGGTCGTGCGCCGCCGCTTCAAGCGCTATCAGCAAGACAAGTCCGCGGTGCCCGCGGGCGACGACGCGGGCGATCTGCTGGAGGGCGAGACGGAGCTGGAGGACAGCACCCCGGAGGGCTCAGACCCAGCTGCCGAGAAGCGCAGGTTCGCCTACCCGCCGCAGCTTTTCATCGTGGACGGCGGCCTGCCGCAGGTAAACGCCGCCCAGGAGGTTCTCGACGAGTTGGGCGTCAACGACGTCACTCTGGTGGGCATCGCCAAGCGCCTGGAGGAAATCTGGGTGCCAGGGGAGGAGTATCCGATCATCGTGCCCCGCAGCTCTCCCGCGCTGTACCTGGTACAGAATCTGCGCGACGAAGCGCACCGCTTCGCCATCACGTTCCACCGTCAGCAGCGCAGCGCCCGTATGCGCCGCAGCAAGCTGGACGATATTCCGGGGCTGGGCCCGAAGCGCCGCAAACAGCTGGTCAATGAGTTTGGCTCCGTGGCGAGGGTCAAGGCCGCCAGCGTGGAAGACATCGCCGGGCTTCCGGGGTTTGGCCCCAAGTTGGCGCAACTCATTCACGACGCGCTGAATGCTGGGTAGGATCGGGGGCATGAGCGCATCAACGCAGCAAGAGCCCAGTTTGATCCTGATTACGGGCATGTCTGGCGCGGGGCGTCGAGCCACTGCCGCGGCCCTAGAGGAGCTCGGGTGGTACGTCGCAGACAACCTCCCGCCCGAGCTGATCGTGCGCATGGTCGAGCTCAGTTTCTCTGAGGATTCGCCGATCGAAAAGCTGGCCATTGTCACCGATGTGCGCTCCCGCGACTTCGCCGGCAACCTCACCAGCGTGCTGCACGACCTGCACACCGGTGGCCGCCGCCCGACGGTGCTGTACCTAGATGCCACCGACGAGGCGCTGATCGCCCGCTTCGACGCCGTCCGCCGCACCCACCCGCTGCAGCAGACGGACACGCTGCAAGACGGCATCGATCGGGAGCGCGAGATGCTGACCAGCATCCGCGAGCGCGCCGACATCGTGCTGGACACTACTAACCGCAGCATCCACGACCTGCGCCGGGAGCTGGAGAAGTTTTTCGCCGCAGCCGACCACTCGAGCGTGCGCATCAACGTGCAAAGCTTCGGCTTCAAGCACGGTCCGCCGAAGGACATCGACATACTGTTGGATGCTCGCTTTTTGCCGAACCCTTACTGGGATCCGGAGCTGCGCCCCTTTAGAGGTATCGACGCCCCCGTCTCCGACTTCGTGCTGTCTCAGCCAGGCGCGCAAGAGTTCCTCGACCACATCGTTGGGCTAATCCATTCGGTGCTGCCGGGTTATCGCAAGGAGGGCAAGTTCTTCGTGTCCGTGGCCATCGGCTGCACGGGTGGGCACCACCGCAGCGTGGCGATCGTCGAGGAACTGACCCGTCGCCTGGCCGATGATGGTGTGCTGGTAAACCTGTCCCACCGGGACCTGGAACGTTAGGAAGGGGCCGGAGACAAACCATGAATGCTTCCGAGAAACCCGGCAAGCCCATTGTGAACATCGCCTGCCTCGGCGGCGGGCACGGGCTTTTTAACACGTTGCGTTCGGCGCGCACCATCGCCGACTACGTTTCCGCCATCGTGACGGTTGCCGACGACGGCGGCTCGTCCGGCCGTATCCGCCGCGAATTGGGATCGCTTCCACCGGGAGACTTGCGTATGGCCCTGGCGGCATTGACCCGTGACAATGAGCGCGGGCGCATGTGGGAGGAAGTCCTTCAGCATCGCTTCGGAGGCTCCGGGGCGCTGAAGGGCCACGCGCTCGGCAACTTCCTCATCACCGGCCTGGCCCAGGTGATTGGCAGCGAGATGGAAGCCCTCGACGAGATCGGCCGCCTGCTAGGCATCGAGGGGCGCGTGATCCCCATGAGCAACGAGCCGCTGGACCTCGAGGCCGAGGTGTTGGGGCTGGAAGAGGACCCCCGCGAGGTCGTGGCCGTCCGCGGCCAGGTGGCGGTTGCCTCCACCCTCGGCGAAGTGCGCCGCGTAAAACTGTACCCAGAGAACTCGCCGGCATCGAAGGAAGCCGTGGAGGCGATCCGCAATGCCGACCTGGTATCCATGGGGCCGGGCTCCTGGTTCTCGAGTGTCATCCCGCACCTGCTGGTGCCGGAGATCGTGGACGCCCTGAATCAGACAAAAGCCGTCAAGGCCCTGGTACTGAACCTAGTCCCGGAACCGGGGGAGACCGCGGGCATGTCCCTCGAACATCACATCCATATGGTGCGTCAGCACTGCCCGAGCCTGCAGATTGACGTTGTCATCGTCGATCTGTCAACGATGCCAGTGGCCAGCGCTCGGCGTCATATCGATAGAGCCGCAGCAGCACTAGGCGCCAAGGTCATCTACCGCGACGTGCGGGAGGACGACAACCGGGGACGCTGGACCGACCGACACAACCCGGCGAAGCTTGCCGCTGTGTTGCAGGAAGTATCCGGAGGAGTGAAGGACCTGCCAGAGCGGGAATAGCTTTCCCAGCTATAATCAGATGCTTTGAGCACTAGATGCGTACGACCAATCGGGATACAAGAGCCAAAAGAGACAAAAGAAGGGAAGCCCGTGGCACTGACGGCTGATGTGAAGGCAGAGCTAAACCGAGTTTTGGTGACCCGCCACGACGTAATGACCGCCGAGGTCGCCAGCCTGCTGCGCTACACGGCCGCCCTGCACCTGGTGGGCAAGAAGATCGTAGTGGAGTCCGAAGTCGACTCGGCGGAAACCGCCCGGCGGCTGACCGGCATGGTCGAGCAGCTGTTCAAGATCGAGCCGGAGCACCAGATCATCGGTGCGGGTAACCTGCGCCGCCGCCCACGTCACGTGTTGCGCTGGACTGAAGGCGGCATGGAGCTGGCCCGCCGTACCGAACTGATTGACCGCGTGGGGCGGCCCGTTCGCGGCCTGCCGCGGTTCATCATCGGCGGTACCAAGGATCAATGCGTGGCGGCCTGGCGCGGCGCCTTCCTGGCTCACGGTTACATCACAGACCCGGGTCGATCCTCTGCGTTGGAAGTGCAGACGCCCTCCAACGAGGCTGCTTTGGCGCTGGTGGGCGCTGCCCGCCGCATCGACGTGACAGCCAAGACTAAGGAGGCCCGGGGAGTCAACCGCGTGGTGATTCGCGACGGCGATTCTATCGGGCGGTTGCTAATGCTGATGGGCGCCCAGGACACCCGTGAGGTGTGGGAGAAGCAGCGCCGCACCCGGGAGAACCGAGCCAAGGCCAACCGTTTGGCCAACTTCGACGATGCTAACCTGCGCCGCAGCGCGCGTGCCGCCGTCGCCGCTGCAGCCCGCGTGGAGCGCGCCCTGGAGATCCTGGATAACGACGTTCCTCAGCACCTGGCCCAGGCCGGCCAACTGCGTGTTAAGCACAAGGAGGCCTCCTTGGAGGAGCTCGGCCGCCTAGCGGAGCCTCCGATGACGAAGGACGCGGTGGCAGGGCGTATTCGCCGTCTACTGTCTATGGCGGACAAGCGCGCCGAGGAGCTGGGGCTACCGGATACGCACTCCGCGGTGACCTCGGAGCTGTTTAATGATGTGGACTAGTACCCCCGTCCTAAAGGGGGTTAGGAATCCCTGCGAAGCTGATGTGCCGCGGGTACTCTCGGAAGTGTCGGCGTGAGGGTCGAGGGCTTGGTTTTTGAGCCGTGGGCCTTGGCGTCTAGATCGAGGTAAATGTAGACGCTCTGTTTAGGAGATCAACTTATGACTATCCGTGTTGGCATCAACGGCTTTGGCCGCATCGGCCGTAACTTCTTCCGCGCTATCCGTTCCCAGGGCGCTGACATCGAGGTTGTCGGCATTAACGACCTGACCGACAACAAGACCCTGTCCGTACTGCTCAAGAACGACTCCGTGATGGGTCGTCTGGACGCTGAGATCGAGTACGACGACGAGTCCATCACCGTCGACGGCAAGCGCATCGCCGTTTCCGCTGAGCGCGAGCCGAAGAACCTGAAGTGGGGCGAGCTGGGCGCGGACATCGTTATCGAGTCCACCGGCTTCTTCACCGACGCCGAGGCTGCCAAGGCTCACATCGAGGCCGGCGCCAAGAAGGTCATCATCTCCGCTCCGGCGAAGAACGAGGACGCAACCTTCGTCGTCGGTGTTAACCACACTGATTACGACCCGGAGAACCACCACATCATCTCCAACGCTTCCTGCACCACCAACTGCCTGGCTCCGCTGGCCAAGACCCTGGACGAAGAGTTTGGCATCGTCAAGGGCCTGATGACCACCGTCCACGCTTACACCGGCGATCAGCGCCTGCACGACGCTCCGCACAAGGACCTGCGCCGCGCCCGCGCCGCAGCCGTGAACCTGGTTCCGACCTCCACTGGTGCAGCTAAGGCAGTTTCCCTGGTTCTGCCGCAGCTGAAGGGCAAGCTGGACGGCTACGCAGTCCGCGTTCCGGTTATCACCGGCTCCCTGACCGACCTGACCTTCGAGGCTGAGAAGCCGGTCACCGTTGAGGCTGTTAACGCTGCGCTGAAGAAGGCTGCCGAGAACGAGCTCAAGGGCATCGCTAAGTACTCCGACGACGCTCCGCTGGTCTCCACCGACATCGTCGGCGACCCGCACTCCTCCGTTTTCGACTCCGGCCTGACCAAGGTCATCGACAACCAGGTCAAGGTTGTCTCCTGGTACGACAACGAGTGGGGCTACTCCTGCCGCCTGGTTGACCTGGTCACCTACGTCGGCGAGCGCCTTTAGGTCGCTTACCGGCCGAAAGTCCCTTGTGGACGATGACGGGTTCGGCTCCGATCGTCGCACGTTAGCGCGTCGCGCCGATCGAGTCGACCCGTTTTCTCTTATTCATACAAACCCGCTTTAACCCAAAAGATTTAACCCCAGCAGAAAACTTAAGGAGCTTCCCATGGCCATCAAGACCGTTCAAGATCTGATCAACGAGGGTGTACAGGGTCGCCATGTCCTGGTCCGCGCTGACCTGAACGTCCCGCTGTCCGACGGCAACATCACCGACCCAGGTCGCATCGATGCCTCTGTGCCGACGCTGAAGGCCCTGCTGGAAGCCGGCGCCCGCGTCGTCGTCTCCGCCCACTTGGGCCGCCCGAAGGGCGAGTTCAAGGACGAGTTCTCCCTGGCCCCTGTTGCCGAGGCTCTGGCCGAGCGTTTGGATCAGTGGGTACCGCTGGCCACCGATGTCACGGGCGAGGATGCCCACGAGCGCGCCAATGGCCTGGACGACGGTGACATCCTCCTGCTGGAGAACGTTCGATTCGACGGCCGCGAGACCTCCAAGGACGAGGCTGAGCGCGCGGAGTTCGCCGGCGAGCTGGCTGCACTGACCGGCGACAACGGCGCCTTCGTCTCCGACGGCTTCGGCGTAGTTCACCGCAAGCAGGCCTCTGTCTACGACGTGGCCAGGAAACTCCCAAACTATGCCGGTGGCCTGGTGGAGGCCGAGCTCAACGTGCTGCGCAAGGTATCGGAAGCACCGGAGAAGCCCTACGCCGTCGTGCTGGGTGGCTCCAAGGTCTCGGACAAGCTGGGCGTCATTGAGGCGCTCGCTCCACGCGTGGACAACCTCATCATTGGCGGAGGTATGTGCTTCACCTTCCTCGCTGCCAAGGGCTACGAGGTCGGCGGATCGCTGTTGCAGGAAGACATGATCGACACCTGCAAGGACTTGCTGGAGCGCTTCGGTGACGTCATCGTGCTGCCCACCGACGTCGTGGTTGCAGAGCGCTTTGACAAGGATGCTGACCACCGCACCGTCGACCTGAACTCTATCCCGACTGGTTGGATGGGCCTGGACATCGGCCCGGAGTCCGTTAAGACTTTCGCCGAGGTTCTCTCGAAGTCCAAGACCGTCTTCTGGAACGGCCCCATGGGCGTCTTCGAGTTCCCTGCGTTCGCGGAGGGTACGCGCGGTGTTGCTCAGGCAATTGTTGACGCCACCGCTGCCGGTGCATTCTCGGTCGTCGGCGGCGGCGACTCGGCCGCAGCTGTGCGCACCCTGGGGTTGAACGAGGAGGGCTTCTCCCACATCTCCACCGGCGGCGGCGCCTCCCTGGAGTTCCTGGAAGGCAAGGAGCTGCCGGGCGTTTCCGTCCTGGAGAGCTAAGCAGCTCCGTCGTTTGCAACACATAAGAACTGCACACACACAGCAACTATCTAGAAAGAGCTAGAGAGGCATAGACTTTCATGACCGCACGCAAGCCCCTTATCGCCGGCAACTGGAAGATGAACCTGAACCACCTGGAGGCCATGCAGGTCGTCCAAAAGTTCGTCTTCGCGCTGCCGAAGGAATACTACGAGGCCGTTGATGTGGCCTTCATCCCGCCATTCACCGACATCCGCTCTGTGCAGACCCTGGTCGACGGCGACAAGCTGGCCATCACCTACGGCGGCCAGGACGTCTCTCAGCACGCCTCCGGCGCCTACACCGGTGAGGTTTCCGGTGCGATGCTGCAGAAGCTCGGCTGTACCTGGGCCATCGTCGGCCACTCGGAGCGCCGCCAGTACCACGGGGAGACCGATGAGGTAGTGGCCGCCAAGGCACGCGCCGCACTCGATAACGAGCTACAGCCGATCGTGTGCGTCGGCGAGCAGCTGGACGTCCGCGAAAAAGACGAGCACGTCGAGTTCGTCAAGGAGCAGACCAAGGCCTCCCTGGCCGGTCTGTCCGCAGAGGATCTGGCCAAGACGGTCATCGCCTACGAGCCGGTGTGGGCCATCGGCACCGGCAAGGTTGCCTCCGCCGAGGACGCGCAGGAAGTCTGCCACGCCATTCGCGAACTCGTCGCAGAGCTGGCAGGTGAGGAGGTTGCCGGTGGCATCCGCATCCTCTACGGCGGTTCCGTGAAGACCGATTCCGTCGGAGAGCTGGTCAGCCAGCCGGACGTCGACGGCGGTCTGGTCGGCGGGGCGTCACTAGATGGCGAAGACTTCGCGCGCCTGGCTGCCGCAGCGGCTAAGGCTACCGCTTAAGAAGCGATAGAGATGAGCAAAGACACGATCCGCGGCACCGCAATTCCCGTCGCTCCCGAAGAGATTGCCCACCCCGAGATCAACCCAACGGTGCGGGACGATACCCGCTACCTAGGGCGCATCTTGGGTGAGGTCATCCGCGAGCAGGAGGGCGACTACACCTTCAACCTCATCGAAAACACCCGCAGCGCGGCGTTCGACCTGCGTTACGGCGAAATGCCTATCGAGGAGCTCGCCGAGCAGTTCAACACACTGCCGACCGAAAAGGCACTGCCGGTCATCCGCGCGTTCTCCCACTTCGCGCTGATGGCTAACCTGGCAGAGGACCTGTACGTCGAGCGGGTGCGCGACCTCGAGGAGGACCGCGGCAACACCGCACCGCGCTCCACGCTGGCCTACACCTGGCAGGAGCTGCACAACCGTGAGGTGCCGGTGGAGAAGGTCGCCGAGACCATGGCGAACGCTCTGGTAGCACCCGTTTTGACGGCGCACCCGACGGAGACTCGCCGGCGGACCGTGTTCGACGTGCAGACCGACATCATGAAGATGATGCGCCGCCGCGCACGTGTGCTCAAGGAGCTGAAGCTCAACCCCGAGTCGGTGCGTTCCTCCCGCCAGCTGGCCGAGATCGAGCTGGTCATTCGGCGCCGGATGACGCTGCTGTGGCAGACCTCCCTGATCCGCAGCGTGCGTCCGCGCATCGAGGACGAGATCAAGGTGGGGCTCCGCTACTACGGCATCAGCCTGCTCAGCGAGATCCCGGCCATCAACCGCCGCGTGAACGAGCACATGAAGGAGCAGTACGGAGACGTGGTGCCCCGCACCGCGGTCGTGCGCCCCGGCTCGTGGATCGGCGGTGACCACGACGGCAATCCGTACGTGACGGCGGAAACGGTGGGCATCGCCACGACCTTCGCCGCGCGCACAATCTTCGACCACTACCAGAAGACCATCTACGCGCTGGAGCACGAGCTCAGCCTGTCCTCCAAGTTCATTGACACGACCGAAGCGCTGAAACAGCTGGCCGACCGTGGGGGCAACGACGTGCCTTCCCGCGTGGACGAGCCCTTCCGCCGCGCCCTCCACGGTATGCGTGGGCGCGTGGCTGCCACGGCCAAGCACACCCTGGGAGAGCCGGTGGTCTCCGGCGGCATCCACAAGGGCCACGAGCCCTATGCCAACCCGGCGGAGCTGCTGGCGGACATCGACACGGTCGACGAGGCTCTGCGTCACTCCATGGACGACCTGCTGGCTGATCACACCCTGGCGGACCTGCGGGAAGCCGTGGAGACCTTCGGCTTCAACCTGTACTCGCTGGACCTGCGCCAGAACTCCGAGAGCTTCGACAATGTACTGACGGAAGTTTTCGCCCGCGCGGGCGTGGCCGAAAATTACGCCGAGCTGGACGAGGACGCGAAGGTGGAGCTGCTGCTGACCGAGCTGGCCAGCCCGCGGCCCCTAGCCGACCCGGAGGCCACATGGTCGGAGGAGGCCGACCGTGAGCTCGGCATCTTCCGCGCGGCCGCGAGGGCCGCTAAGAAGTTCGGCGCGGAAGTGGTGCCGCACTGCATCATCTCTATGGCCTCGTCCGTCTCCGACGTGATCGAGCCGATGATCCTGCTAAAGGAAGTCGGGCTGATCCAGGCGAACGGCGAGCACCCGCAGGGATCCGTGGACATCATCCCGCTGTTCGAGACCATCGACGACCTCGCCGGTGGTGCGGACATCATGCGCCAGCTCTGGCAGTTGCCGCTGTACCGCAACTACGTGGCGAGTCGCGGGGATATCCAGGAGATCATGCTTGGCTACTCCGATTCCAACAAGGACGGGGGCTACTTCGCCGCCAACTGGGCGCTCTACGACGCGGAGTTGGCGCTGGTCGAGGCTTCCCGTGAGGCCGGGCTGTTCCTGCGCCTGTTCCATGGACGTGGCGGCACCGTCGGCCGCGGCGGCGGTCCATCCTACGATGCAATCCTGGCGCAACCGAAGGGTGCGGTCCAAGGCGCGGTGCGCATCACCGAGCAGGGTGAGATCATTTCCGCCAAGTACGGAGACCCCGCGAACGCCTCCCGCAACCTGGAGGCTCTCGTGGCCGCCACTCTGGAGGCCAGCCTGCTGCCCGTCGACGACCTCGACGATCCCGAAGTGGCCTTCGAGACCATGCGGCAGATCGCGGAGGAGTCTAGGAAGGCTTACTCCGCGCTGATGCACGAGGACCCGGGCTTCATCGAGTACTTCACCACCTCCACGCCGCTGGCGGAGATCGGCAGCCTGAACATCGGCTCTCGCCCCTCCTCGCGCAAGCAGACCACCGCGGTTACGGATCTGCGCGCCATCCCGTGGGTGCTCAGCTGGTCGCAGTCGCGCGTGATGCTGCCCGGTTGGTTCGGCGTGGGCAGTGCCCTGAAGTGTTGGATCGAGGATGGTTCTTCTGTTTCTGGTGACGCCACCTCGCGCCTCAACTACCTGCGGGAGCTCCACAGGCGCTGGCCTTTCTTCGACTCGGTGCTTTCTAATATGGCCCAGGTGATGTCTAAGGCGGACCTTTCCATCGCGCAGCTGTACTCCGAGCTGGTGGGCGATAGGGAGGCGGCGGAGCGCATCTTCGACGTGATCGTCGAGGAGTACAAGCTGACCGTGGAGATGTTCCTGCAGATCACCGAGCGGGAAACTCTGCTGGCGGACAACCCGGAGCTGGTCAGCTCCGTGCGTAACCGCTTCCCGTACCTGGTCCCGTTGAACCTGCTGCAGGTGGAGCTTTTGCGCCGCTTCCGCGCCGGCGACGATTCCGATAGCGTGCGTTCGGGCATCCAGCTGACGATGAACGGTTTGGCCACCGCGCTGCGCAACTCGGGTTAGGTAACTCGAGCTAGCAAGGGGGCTAGAACGCCGCACCCCGCGTGGCAGGTTGTCACGCGGGGCCTACAGCGGGTAAATTCATGGTGTTAATTGAAAGTTGTAGTAAGTCGATTTCAAAAGAAGAGTTGAGGGTAGGGCATTGATCCTAACGCTGCAGATCATCCTGGTTATCACCAGCTTGCTGATGGGCCTTTCCGTGTTGCTGCACAAGGGTAAGGGCGGCGGCCTGTCCAGCCTGTTCGGTGGCGGCATGCAGTCCAACCTGTCCGGTTCCACCGTGGCGGAGAAGAACCTGGATCGCCTGACCGTGGGCACCGCAGTGATCTGGCTGCTGGCCCTGGTCGGCCTGAACCTGGTTCTGCACTACGGCCTGGCCTAAAAGCCAGACCGCTTAACAACTTAACGCAGTGGGTTGGCGGCCTCGTCAACCCACAGCAGCGTCGCCTTCGTTCCGGAGGCCAAAGCTGCGGGCCATTCGGCGCCATTGCCGCCGTTGAACACCTGGCCCGCAGCTTCTTTCTTTTCCTCACCGCTGACTAGCAGCCACACCTGTCGGGAGCGGTTGACCGCCTGCATGGTCAGGCTGATGCGCTCCGCCGGGGGCTTCGGACACTCGCGCACCGCCACTACCGAACCCTCGGCGTGCAGTAGCGCGTCAGTGTGCGGGAACAGCGAATTGATGTGCCCCTCTGGCCCCATTCCCAGCAGGTGGATATCGAAGCCCTCGGGAGCCACCTGATCCACCGTCTTGCCGTAGAACTCCGCGGCGGCATCCAGCGCCGGGCCGTCAGGTTCCTCGCCGGCGGCCAGGGCCGGAACACGGAATACGTTCAGCGAAGGGATGTTCACGTGGCGCAGCAGGGCATCGAAGGCCTGCTTGTCGTTGCGCTCCGCGTCGCCGGCGGCCAGGAAGCGCTCGTCACCGAAGAAGACATATACCTGGGACCAGTCGATCGCGGTGACGGGGAAGTCCTCCGCCGTCTGCTGCGCCGCATGGTCCAGGGCGGCGATCTCCGCCAGGGTGGCGATGCCTGCGCCGCCGCCGGTGAGCACCACGCGGACGATGCCGTCGCCCGTTACAGTGTCCCCGGTGCGCTGCAGTTCTGCCACAGTGTTGATGAATTCGCGGGCTGCGGCTGTTGCCAGGTCCTGCTTGTTGTCGCGGGGGCGCAGCTCCACCCCGGTCTTGTCGCTGACGACAGCGGTACGGCGGTTATTCTGCGTGGGCTTCATCGTAAAGACTCCTGACCATCGAAGGTGTTATAGGTTTCGCGGGCATCGCGGGAGGTCCAGCGGTCCAGCTTGTCCTCCTGCGGGCTGGGGGATTGCACGCCACGATACTGGGAAGTGCGGGGACCACGATCCGGTCGATTCACCCGCACCAGGCCGCGGAGGGCATGGCCGAAGGCGTAGTCGGGGTCCAGGTGACGCAGCTCCTCGGCCAAGCAATCGGCCAGCGCACGCCTGCCGAGGGTGACCATAGACTTCTGGTCGCCGACGGTCAGCGATACCGTGTTGGCGTCAATAACTTCAACCTCAATGGCCCCCACCTGGCGATACAGCACCGCCTTTTCGATAGAGATCTGGCGATTGCCTTCGACGTCCTCGGCATAGTGACCATCGACCGTAACGTGCCTGGTCAACGGAACATCCAGACGCTCCGCCAGCCAACCGGCGGCAATGTCTACAGACGGGTCGTGTTTCGGCCCCCACACCTCGGCGGACACGATTGGGTGGTGCGGCGGCTGATCCAGTGCGGAGGCCAGCAGTCCGCGCCACAGGGTGATGCGGCTCCACACCATGTCCGAATCTCCGCGGGTATACGTCATACGGCGGCGGTAGAGGGCATCCTCGTCCTCGTCCGTGAGCGAGTCGGTGATGCGGCGGGTCGCCAGCGCGCCGATGGGGTCGGCCGCCGGATTACGCGGGCCAGTGCCTGGCCACCAGGCCACGATCGGAGTGTCGGGCAGCAGCAGGGGAGTCACGACGGAGGCGCGGTTGGCGGACAACTCGCCGTGCAGGTGCATAATGATGATCTCGGAGGCGCCGGCATCGCCACCGATACGCAGCTGCGCGTCCAGCATGGACTCTTCGCTGCGATGCATAACCAGCACAATCACGCGAGCGGGGTGCTCGCGGGAGGCGTCGTGGGTGGAGGTGATAATGCGGTCGAGGTCATCGTCCTCGCTAGTCACGACGATAAGCGTAAGCACGCGGCCGCTCGTGACGTCGCCGCGTTCCTCACGCAACGCACGGATGCGCCGCTCGATGTCTTTAGTCTTGGTGTTCGGTAGGTCGATGATCATAGGCGTTTAGTGAGCGCTCCTCGCGCGGTCAGAGGGGTAGGTGGGGGAGAACGGAAGCGGCTTTAGGGGCGACGCCACTGCCGCCCGGACCGGGACAGGATCTCTTCGGCGCCCTTCGGCCCCCACGTGCCGGCGGGGTAGTCTTCCGGGCGCCCGTGGAGGGCCCAGTGGTCCAGGATCGGGTCCAGGATCTTCCAGGACAGCTCCACTTCCTCGTTGGTGGGGAACAGGCTCGCCTCGTCCAGCAGGGCATCCAGGATCAGGCGCTCGTAGGCCTCGGGGGATTCCTCGGTGAAGGATTCGGAGTAGCTGAAGTCCATGTTCACGTCGCGGACCTCCATGGCCGAGCCCGGAACCTTAGAGCCGAAGCGCACCAGCACGCCCTCCTCGGGCTGCACGCGGATGACCAGCATGTTATTGCCCTGGGCGGTGGTCTGTCCCGGACCGAACGGCAGGTGTGGAGCCTCCTTGAACACGATAGCGATCTCCGTCACACGGCGCCCCAGGCGCTTGCCGGTGCGCAGGTAGAACGGCACCCCGGCCCAGCGGCGGGAGGAGATCTCGAAGGTAGCCGCGGCGTAGGTTTCCGTGGTGGACTCCGGGTCGAAGCCGTCCTCTTGGCGCAGCCCCTTCACCGGAATCGAACCCTGCCAGCCGGAGGTGTACTGCCCGCGCGCCGTAGTCTGCGCGAAAGGCCCCACCGGGGTTGTTGCGCGCAGCACCTTCACCTTTTCTGCCTGCAGCTCCTCCGGGTTGAACGTCACCGGCTCTTCCATAGCGATTAAAGCCAGTAGCTGCAGCAGGTGGTTCTGGATCACGTCGCGGGCGGCGCCGATGCCGTCGTAGTAACCCGCGCGTCCGCCCAGGCCGATGTCCTCGGCCATGGTGATCTGCACGTGGTCCACGTAGTGGGCGTTGAACATCGGGTCGAACAGCTGGTTGGCGAAGCGCAGCGCCAGGATGTTCTGCACCGTCTCCTTGCCCAGGTAGTGGTCGATGCGGAACACACTAGATTCCGGGAACACGCTGTTCACGATCTCATTGAGTTCGTGCGCCGACTGCTCGTCGTGGCCGAAGGGCTTTTCGATAACCACGCGTCGCCAGCCGTTGTGCAGCTCGCCCAGTTCCGGGTCCGCCTTCGCCAGCCCAGAGCGCTCGAGTTGGTGGCACACGCTAGGGAAGTGGTCCGGCGGGACGGACAGGTAATAAGCCCAGTTGCCTGCGGTACCGCGTTCGTTGTCGATCTCCCGGGTTTTCTCCGCGAGGGCGTTAAAAGCAGAATCGGTGGTGAAGTCGCCGGTGACGAAGAAAATGCCCTCGGCGAGGCGATCCCACACGTTTTGGCGCCACGGGGTACGCGCGCGATCCTTGACGCACTCCAGAACCTGCTCCTCAAACTGTTCCTTCGACCAGTCGCGGCGGCCGTAGCCGATCAGGCTAAAACCGGGTGGCAACAGGCCACGGTTTGCCAGGTCGTATACGGCGGGCAGCAGCTTCTTGCGCGCCAGGTCGCCGGTTACACCGAAGATCACCAGGCCGCAGGGGCCGGCGATGCGCGGCAGGCGCTTATCCAATTCGTCGCGTAGCGGGTTGCGCCATTCCTCGGCGGAAAAGGGAAGTTGCACTTGTCTAAAGTCCTATTTTTTAGTCGGTGGGGGTGAGCGCTGCTTGTGCTGCTTGAGCTACTTGGCTTCTAGCTGCGCGGATAGGGTGTCCAGCAGCTCGTTCCAGGAGTCCACGAACTTCTTCACGCCCTCGTCCTCCAACACTGCCCACACCTCGGCCAGGTTCACGCCGACCGCATCCAACCGGGCGAACACTTCGCGCGCGTCCTCCGCGGTGTCGCTGAGGGAATCGCCGCGGATCTCGCCGTGGTCGATCGTCGCGTCCAGGGTGTTTTCCGGCATCGTGTTTACGGTGTAGGGACCGGCCAGTTCGGTTACGTAGAGTGTGTCTGGGTACTCGGGGTTCTTTACTGAGGTGGACGCCCACAGTGGTCGCTGTACATGGGCTCCCTTGTCGGCTAGCGCGGTCCAGTCGGGGTTGTTGAGCAGGCGCTCCTCGAAGGCGGCGTAGGCCAGCTGCGCGTTGGCCACGCCTGCCTTGCCCTTAAGCTGAGTGGCCTCGTCGGTGCCGATGCCATCCAGTCGCTTGTCGATTTCGGTGTCTACGCGGGAGACGAAGAAGCTGGCCACGGAGTGGATCTTGGTGAGGTCCTTGCCGGCCTCAGCGGCGCGGGCAATTCCGGCAATGAATGCCTCCATCACCTGGATGTAGCGGCTGACGGAGAAGATCAGGGTCACGTTCACGCTGATGCCCTCGGCCAGCACGTCGGTGATGGCGGGCAGGCATTCCTGCGTGGCCGGGATCTTGATCATCAGGTTTTCGCGCCCCACCTTCGCAGCCAGCTCCTTCGCCTGTGTGACGGTGGCCTCGCGCTCGTTGGCCAGGCGCGGATCCACCTCGAGGGAGACTCGGCCGTCCACACCATCGGTCTTCTCGTAGATGGGCAGGAAGACGTCGCAGGCGTCCGCCACGTCGTCCGCCGCCATCTCGAACACCGCGCTGTCAGCCGGAGTGCCAGCGGCGGCGAGCTCGCGGAGCTGCTCGTCGTAAGCCGTGCCCTGGGACATCGCGTTGGCGAAGATGGCCGGGTTCGTGGTCACGCCGACCACGCCCTTGTTCTCAATGACCTCAGCGAGGTTGCCGGTGCGCAGGCGCTCACGGGACAGGTCGTCCAGCCACACGGAGGTGCCGGCTCGTGCAAGTGCGTCGATGTTGGCGGGGGTGCTCATGTAAGGAATCAGTCCTTGCTGTGGGGGTGGGGTTAGCTCAGGTGGGGTTTACTTGTTCGCCGCGATGGAGTCGTGCGCAGCGGCGACGACTGCCTCGGAAGTGATGCCGAACTCGTGGAAGAGCGTCTGGTAGTCAGCAGAAGCGCCGTAGTGCTCCAGGGAGACGGTGCGGCCGTTGAGGCCGACGAAGCGGTGCCACGGCATAGAGATTCCGGCCTCGACGGAGACGCGAGCCGTCACGTCGCTCGGCAGAACCTGCTCCTGGTACTCGGCATCCTGCTCGAGGAACCACTCCATGACTGGCATGGAGACCACGCGGGTGCCCACGCCCTGGCTCTCCAGCTCCTTGGCGGCCTCCACGGCCAGCTGTACCTCGGAGCCAGTGGCCAGCAGGATGACCTCCGGAGTGTCCGTCGATTCCTCGACCAGCACGTAGGCGCCGCGGGCCACGCCCTCGGCAGCCTTGTCCTGGGTTCCCTCCAGCACGGGGACGTTCTGGCGGGTCAAGACCAGAGCCTTCGGGGACTCCTCGGCCTGCAGGGCAGCCACCCAGCCAGCAGCGGTCTCGTTGGCGTCCGCAGGGCGGATAACCGCCAGGTGGGGGATAGCGCGCAGGGATGCCAGGTGCTCGACCGGCTGGTGGGTGGGGCCGTCCTCACCCAGGCCGATGGAGTCGTGCGTCCACACGTGGTAAACATCCGACTTCATCAGGGCGCCTAGGCGCACCGCACCGCGCGCGTAGTCGGAGAACTGCAGGAACGTCGCGCCGTACGGGCGAGTCGGGCCGTGCAGGGCGATGCCGTTCAGGATGGCGACCATGCCGTGCTCGCGGATACCGAAGTGCAGATTGCGGCCACCCGGCACCGCGGTGAAGTTACGGGTGCTGATGGCCTCCGGGCCGAAGCTCGGGGAGCCCTTGATGATGGTGTTGGTGGAGCCAGCCAGGTCGGCGGAACCACCCCACAGCTCCGGCAGGGTCTTACCTAGAGCCTGCAGGGTGGCCTCCGAAGCCTTGCGGGTAGCCAGGGACTCGCCGGCCTCCCAGCTGGGAACCTCGGCGTCGAAGTCCTCCGGAAGTTCGCGGGAGTACAGACGGTCGAACAGAGCCTTGCTCTCCGGGTTGTTCTCCGCCCAGGCGTCAAAAAGAACCTGCCACTGCTTGTGTGCCTCCGCGCCACGATCGATCAGACCGCGGGTGTGGGCGATTACGTTGTCCTCCACCGGGAACGGCTCGTCCGGGAAGTCCAGGGCCTGCTTGATGCCCGTGATCTCCTCCGCGCCGAGGGCAGCGCCGTGGGAAGCGCCGGTATCCATCTTCGTCGGGGCGGGGTAGGCGATAACGCTGCGCAGGCGGATGAAGGTGGGGCGGGAAGTCTCGGCCTTGGCGCGCTCGACCGCGTCCAGGATGCCCTCGACATCCTCACCGGTGACCTCGAGGGTCTGCCAGCCGTATGCGGCGTAGCGCGCGGAGACGTCCTCGGTGAAGGCGATCTCGGTCTGGTCCTCGATGGAGATTCCGTTGTCGTCCCAGAATACGATGAGGTTGCCCAGCTGCTGGGTGCCCGCCAGGGAGGAGGCTTCGGAGGTCACACCCTCCTGCACGTCGCCGTCAGAGGCGATGACATAGATGAAGTGGTCGAAGGGGGACTCGCCGGCCGGTGCCTGCGGGTCGAACAGGGCGCGTTCGCGGCGGGAGGCCATTGCCATGCCCACCGCGGATGCCAGACCCTGGCCCAGTGGGCCGGTAGTGATCTCCACGCCATCGGTGTGGTGTACCTCCGGGTGGCCCGGGGTCTTAGAGTTCCAGGTGCGCAGTGCCTGCAGGTCCTCCAGCTCTAGGCCGAAGCCGCCCAGGTACAGCTGAATGTACTGGGTCAGGGAGGAGTGGCCTGCAGAAAGTACGAAGCGATCCCTACCTACCCAGTGCACGTCCTGCGGATCGTGGCGCAGTACCCGCTGGTAGAGGGTATACGCCAGCGGCGCCAGGCTCATTGCCGTGCCGGGGTGGCCCGAACCGCACTTCTCCACGGCGTCTGCGGCCAGCACGCGGGCAAGGTCGACCGCGCGCGTGTCGGTCTCCGTCCAGTCCGCCGGATAGTTGCGCACCGTAAGTGCCTGCTGTTCTGGGGAGAGAGTCACTGTCAGTTGCCTTTCTTCATCAAGCCGAATACCCCATACATACTAATGGTCGTAGTCGCTCGCCGTGGCCAGTGGGCGCAGTTGCAGGCTCGAATATCGGGGTAAAAATTTTTTGCACCTTGCGGGAACTATTTGGAGCTCACGTACGACTATATGTAGATGGGCGAGTGCAGGCTCTGTTTCGGCCTGCACCCCGCGCTCGGGTAGCGTTAGACGCGATTCGGAAAACTTTCGAGAAGGTGGAGGCGAGGCAGCCGGTGAAGACATTCGCTGAGACGGCCAAGGCGTATCTAGCACTGACCAAACCCAGGGTCATTGAATTGTTGCTGGTGGCCACGATCCCTGCGATGTTGCAGGCAGCGCGCGGCGAAGTGAACTTCGGCCTTATCCTCCTCACGCTCATCGGCGGCTGGATGGGCGCTGGTGCGGCTAACACGTTCAACAACGTGGTGGATCACGATATCGACCAGCTGATGCGCCGCACCCGCCGCCGTCCCACTGCCCGCCAGACCGTCTCCGTCGGCGAGGCTCGTATCTTCGCCTGGGTGCTGCTGATTGCCTCTGTGCTGTGGCTGGGTTTCTTGTGCCACTCGTGGCTGGCCGCCGGCTTTATCGTGCTGACGAACTGGTTCTATGTTTTTGTCTACACCAAGTGGCTGAAGCGTCGCACCTGGCAGAACGTCATTTGGGGCGGCGCTGCGGGCTGCATGCCGGTGATTGTTGGCTGGGCCGTCATCACCGATAACAGCGGCGGTGCTTTCCACGCTGGGTGGTCTTCGTGGGTTCAGGCGCTCATTTTGTTCATGGTTATTTTCTTTTGGACGCCGCCGCATACCTGGGCTCTGGGAATGCGCTACCGCGAGGACTACGAGGCCGCGGGCGTGCCCATGATGCCCGTGGTCAAGCCTCCGCTACAGGTTACGCGCCAGATCCTGGCTTACACCTGGGCGACCGTGATCACTTCGCTTCTGCTTGTCCCGGCTGCTAGCTGGATCTACCTGGCAGCGGCTGTGCTGTCCGGCGCCTGGTTCAGTATCAAGGCGCATCTGCTTCACCGTGGCGTGAAGAACGGCACCCCGGTCAAGCCGATGCAGCTGTTCTTCCTATCGAACAACTACCTGTCGCTACTGTTCGTGGCTCTGTCTGTTGATGCCGTGCTGGGCTGGCAGACTCTCGCCGAGGCTGTGCTCGGTTAGCATCACGACCTAGGATCACGGCTAAGATCACCAAGCCGTTCTGAACCAATCGCGTTCGGCGAGGTTGAATACGGCTTCGCACTGTTTCTTCGTGAGCCCGGAATCGAGCTCCGCGTGGGTTTGCCCGGGTCGACGACTGATACCGACGATCGCCCAGCCGTTATTGTTCATACCATCCACGACAGCAATTTCCGCCGATGAGGCCATATTAAAACGGGTGCGATACCAGTCGGGCTTGCGCTTCATCTCAAACTCAAAGGAGTGCATCTGCCGGAACGAGCCATCAGGGTAAAGCACGTGGAGAGGCGCCCGATAGTAGTAATAGAACGTTGAGCCTGAGGATTCGCTTTCTCGCCTTTCGGTGCGGCAATGATAGACCTGCCCGACCAGCGCTGGGTAGTAGTCGATCCAGCCATTCTTCCAGGCGGTGACGATTTGCCTGCGTCGTGCTAGGGCGCTGGAGATCGAGTAGACCGCGACAACGACGAAGATTATTCCAACGATGAAAAAGACCGTATCCGTGAGACGGAGACTGTCTGCCGTTGCAACCCCATGGTGAAGTTTGCTGAGAATCAGCATGAGACCAATAGCAGCGAAGACGGCACCGAAGAACCCAACGACCAGGAAGATAATCATGCGACCCGGCAGGTCCCGAGCGTAAGGCTGCGGACCCGCTGCCTTTATTGCTTCAAAGGCCCCACTGTTATCCCGCATCGGGTTGGGGGTGGAGTAGTAGTGTTCGCCCCGTTCAGGCACCAGTGGAGTGTCCAGCCCCGAATTGAACTCCAGGGTGGTGCGCGGCATGCGCGTCGGCTGAGTCATGATTCGGCCCCCTTCGTCGCGGGCAACTAGACGATACTCTTTGGCTCCGAATCTTAGCCGTACTAGGCTGCGACGGTCTCTTGACGCTGACTGTCGCCGGTCGTCGTGCCCGTCAAGGTGGCATTGCCGCCGCTGTAGCGGTACTTCAGGGCCCAGAGGAAGCCGGTGGCCGCGGTGGTAAGCCCCGAGCCAATAACGTGGATCGGCACCGACCAGCGGGGAACACCCAGCCAGTACTGCATGATGCCGATGATGGCCTGCAGAATGATCGCTGCGATCACCCAGTAGGAAGCCGTCTTGATGCGGTGCTCCAGATTCAACGCGAACACGCCCGCCAACAGGCCGACGGTCAGGCCCAGGTAGAGGTACATGAAACCAGCATGGATGTGTGCCATGTCGATCAGAGGCACCTGCAGGCGGTGCTCCGGCAAAATAGCCTCATCGCCAGCATGGGGACCCGCGCTGGTAACCAAAGTGCCGGTCATTAGCACCATTGCCAAGCTAATCGCAGAGCCATCAGTGAGGATGCGCAACGGTCGGGGCATCAGCGGCTGCATTTCGCCGTCATCGGGTTCGCCGATTCGCACAACTAGTTTGGCGGCCAGGAATACCAGCAGCATGCTCGGCAGGAAGTGCAGCGCAACCATCCACCACATGAGATCCATGTGGACGGTGATTCCACCAATTACTGCCTGGGCGATAATGCCGATTCCCTGGACGAAAGCCAGGTGGAGGATTGAGGAGCGGCGCGCGGCTCGCACTACCGCAATGAAGCATATGAGGCAGGCGATGATCAGGACGAACGTCAGCGTCCGGTTGCCAAATTCAATCAACTGATGAATCCACGGCGCGGAACCAGCAACAGGAAACAGAGAGCCCGGGTGGCACTGCGGCCACGTGTCGCAACCCAAGCCGGAGCCCGTAACGCGCACCAACGAGCCGGTGAAGGTAATTCCCGTCTGGCAGGCCAACAGGATGATGGCGAAGAGCCGCTGGCGCCGAATCGTCGGCGCGGTAACGGGCCGAGGGAAGCCAAACCTGCGGTCGACTGCATGTGCAAAGGCGTACAGCTTCAGCAGCGCTCTGACGAAGGGATTGTTCTCCTCCGCGGCGCGTCGTTTCATAGTCTCAAGCACGCCTTTAAGACTATCGGAAGCCCACGTGGCGGGGCTAATTGCCGCTAGCCCTTCTTCCGCTAGTCGCTCTCCATGGTGAAGCGGAAAAGCTTCAGTGCGAGGACCGAGCCGATCACGGCCCACACGGCTAGGCTCAGCAGCGCCAACCAGTTGAATCCACCGGCAACCACGGCGGTGTGGAAGCCTTCCATCAGCGCCACAGAGGGCACGGCCATGAGGAAAGCATTGACGTTTTCACCGGCCGGGGTTGCCATGGTGGCGAACACAGCCGCGCCCAGTAGAACGAACCAGATCGTGTTGCCCAGCGCCAGCACCAGTTCCGAGCTCAGGGTGCCGCCCAGCAGCAGGCCCAGGCTGGTGAAGGCCGCCACTCCCAGCACCGCCGTCACCAGGGCAGCGGGCAGCCCCACGATGTCCGGGCGCCACCCCAGCGCGAACGCGGCGATGGAAAGCACCAACACTTGCAGCAAGACCACGATGCACACCGCGACGACCTTGCCCGCGATCAGCGCCCAGGTGGGCACGCCCGCCGCGCCGATGCGCTTCAGAGCCCCATAGCGCCGGTCGAAGGCCACTGCGATGGCTTGTCCAGTGAAGCCCGCGCCCATCAGGGCGATCGCCAAAGCCATGGGAAATATGCGTGTCACTGCGTGGGATGCGTCATCGCCGGGAATCAGCGTCAGACCAATAAGCAGCCCCAGCGGAATGACCATAGAGAGCAATTGCTGCTCCCCGTGGCGCAAGAAGAGCAGCGATTCGATCTTGGCTTGGGCCTTGACGATGTCACCAGACTTCGCCTGCTGGGATGCAGGGGCAAAGAGACCCGGCTCGAAGCGGCTGGTGGTACTCATGAGCGGATGTCCTTTCCGGTGATAGAGAGGAAGACGTCCTCCAGCGACTGCCTGTTGACCTCGAGTTGGCTAATCATCACGGATTCATCGGCGAAAGCCTCGGCCACCGCTGCGACCAACTGCGGGCTCAGCCCCTCGGCCTCGATTCTGAAGTGGCGGGGGCGCAGCTCGCCCACCGTCACCGGCTCCTCCGCGCGCTTGGCGATGGCCGCGGAGACAGCGGGGAGTGCGGCGTCGGAATCAACCTGCACCGACAGCCACGCGCCGGTGGAGTTCGGGTCACGGCTTGACATCATCTCCTCCGGTGTGCCGGAAGCGACCACGCAACCGGAATCGATGATGACCACCTGGTCGGCCAGCGCCTCGGCCTCGTCGATCAGGTGGGTGGTCAACACCACCGCCACGCCGTCGCGCTTCAGCGAGGCCACAAGATCCCATACCGCCAGGCGGGACTGGGCATCCAGGCCGGCGGTCGGCTCGTCTAGGAACACCAGTTCGGGCCGCCCCACCAGCGCGCAGGCCAGGCTCAGGCGCTGCTGCTGACCGCCCGATAGGCGCCGGTAGGGTGTCTTTTCGTGGCCGGTCAGCCCGACGGTCTCGAGCAGCCAGTCGGGGTCCAAGGGGTTTTTCGAATACGACGCCACCAACCGCAACATCTCGCCCACGCGGATCCCGGGGTACGCGCCGCCACCTTGCAGCATTACCCCGATGCGGCTGCGGACCTCATCCGATTCGACGGCGGGATCCTTGCCGAATACGCGAATGGTGCCTTCGGTGGGGCGGATGAAGCCCTCGCACATTTCGACGGTCGTGGTTTTGCCCGCGCCATTCGGGCCTAGCAGTGCGAGCACCTGGCCGGCGGACAGCTCAAGGCTCAGTCCGTCGACGGCGCGGCGTTCACCGTAGGTCTTGACTACGTCGCGGAGCTGAAGCACGGGAGAGCTTGCCCGTGCTGGGGCTGCTTGGGGTGCCTGGGTTTCAGGTCTTGTTGTCATGATGAGAGAGTCTAGCCCCCTAGAAGGGTTTTACGTAGTAGCGGCTACCGTTCGCCTGAGTGTACTGGGGCGGAACGACAAAGCCTCTGCCAGATCTGCGTTGTGGGCGGCAAATGCCCGCAGGACAACCAGCGCTACCAGGAAGAATACGAAGCTCATTGCATAAATGTAGATAACGGTGGACGTCGGCAGGGACAATCCGCGGGGGAGGATAAAAAAGCTGAACACCACCGAGTAGATCACGGCGGTGAGGTGGAACGCACGCCGGTTCGCCCAGGCCGCGAGGGGGAGAATCGCCCACAGGAGGTACCACGGGTGAACGACGGGGAAAAAGAGCACCAGGATGAGGGTGGCCACGCCCAGCCCGCCTACGGGGTGGATACGGCCGCGGAAAGAGGCCCACAGCATGCGAACAACCCAGAACGCGCCCACAAGCAGGCCGAGTGTACGGAAGACGATGAGCGCCGAATCAGTGTGATCGCCCAGCCCCAAAAGAGATCCGAGTGCTCCGGAGGTCAAGCCAAGGGAGGTGGTGATCGACATCCAGGAAATGATCTCCGCAGCGCCACCTTGGGAGGTGATCCAGCCAAAGCCGACCCCGGTGACGAGGGAGAATACGACGGAGGTTACAGCTGCGACCACTACGGCGACGGCCGCTGCAGAGAAGAGATCCACCAGGCGCCCGCCGAACCAGCGGGCGAGCGCGGCACCGGCAAAGCCCAGGCCGATGAAGGCCGTGACTTTGACTAGGCCGGCCATTGTAATCAGGCTAAAACCGCCGATGATGAGTATCCAGCGGCTGGTGAGGGGGCGTTCTTCGTTATCCACGCCACGCAGCACGAGCTCCAGCCCGGCAAGGAGAAGGCCGATCAGGGCCGCCTCGTTGTGAATGCCGCCGACCAGGTGCAGGATCGCCAGCGGGTTCAACACGCCCAGCCACAACGCAGCTCCGCTCGACACGCCACAGCGCCGTGCCAGACGGACAAGCGCCCAGCCGCTTAAGGCCAGCCCCAGAATGGCCACCAACCGGTGCAGCACGATGCCGAGGATGATGGAGTTGCCGGTCAGCATGGAAATGACCTCGCCATAGCCCAGCGCCACCGGGCCGTAGGGGGCGGGGGAGTGCGCCCACATCAAGGGCACGGAACGGGCTAAGGGATCATCGATGCCCAGCAAGTCTACAGGTCCGGCGCTGTAGGGGTCCCAGCCCTTCGCGGCGATCGCCCCCTGCGCCAGGTAAGAGTAAATGTCCTGGGTGAACAGCGGCGGGGTAACCATGAGCGGGGTGACCCACACGAAGAAAGTGCGCCAGTAGGTGCGTACCGGGATCGGTTGGTTGGGCCGACCAGGCGCTGAAACAGCGAAGGTAAACAGAAGCAGCCAGCCATAAACTAAGAAGCCGATCCCCACGAAGACAAGAACGGTGGTGGAGTGCAGCATCCGCGCCAGCGTGTTCACACCGGGGAAGTCCCAATAGGGGTTGTGAATCACGGGGAACGCGCCGGCGCCCAAGCCGCCGACCGTGATCAACATGGTGCCTAGGGCGCCTAGGAATACCGCAGCGTAGAGGCGCATAGACAGCCCGCGGCTGAGAGGCTGGAGCTGCAGCGAACTTTCCGGCACATTGTCGCCTTCGGAATCAGAGTGCAGTTGTGCCGAACGCGATCCCGCCAGGCCCAGTTGGGGCAATTGCTCCTGGAACCTCCGCCAGGGCGCCAGGAGACGCGACCCCCGAGGCGAGCTCGGGGTGGCTGAGGTGGGGGTAGTCATAGGTGCAAATACTACCGAATGTCGCAAGCAATCTTCGTCATGCATGGCCGTGACCAGCGCCACAACGAAAAGAAGCACACTCAGTTCCAGTTAGGCAGGGTTGCCTTAGTAGACAAGCGGGAATATTTACGACACACTTTTGTTGTCTAATCATGTAGGCACAACTTTTAGTTGCACAGGCGCACTCGAACAGGAGCCAAAGGAGGTACAGCGTGGCACGGACATCTGAGGAGCGGGCAACCCAGCCCACCGCAGAACACGACACGCGGCACCGCATTCTTCTGCACGTGCTGCGCCACGGTCCGGTGAGCGCATCGGACATTAGCGAGGCATTCGGGCTAAGCGCCGCCGGCGTTCGGCGTCACTTAGACAACATCGTTTCCGATGGCCTCGCCGAGGTCGTCGAGGCACCTCGATCCGGGCAACGTGGACGGCCCGCCAAGCTCTTTAGGCTGACCGACGAAGGCAGGGCCGAGTTTGGACATGATTACGACACGCTCGCCTTGCTGGCGCTGCGCGCTCTTCGCTCTGCCGGCGGGGAGGAAGCGGTGGAGGATTTCGCCGCTCAGCGCATCAACGATCTGCTGCAGGACGTCTCCGACGCCGATGCGGACGTTGCCGCCAAGGCCCAGGCCATTGCCGATGCATTGACCGAGCGGGGTTACGCTGCCACTGTCGGTCACGCAGGCGGTGGCGTACAGATTTGCCGTCATCACTGCCCGATCCAAGATGTCGCTCACGAGTTCCCAGAATTGTGCGCGGCGGAGCACCGGGTGGTTGCAGAGCTGCTGGGACAGCACACTCAACCTTTGGCAACGATCGCTGACGGCAACGGTGTCTGCACCACCTATATTCCGCTTAGAACCATTGACCCTTCCCCCAAGAAGGAAAGTTAAACCATGACTCAAGCTGCACAAACACCTGAAACTAAACCCCAGACCGACGAAGAGATCATCGATTCCATCGGCGCGTACGGCTACGGCTGGCACGATTCCGATGTCGCCGGCGCCTCCGCCCGCCGCGGCCTTAACGAGGACGTCGTCCGCGACATCTCCGCGAAGAAGGACGAGCCAGAGTGGATGCTGAAGCGCCGCCTGAAGGCTTTGAATATCTTCGACAAGAAGCCGCTGCCGACGTGGGGCGCGGACCTTAGCGATATCGACTTCGACAACATCAAGTACTTCGTCCGCTCCACCGAGAAGCAGGCTCAGACCTGGGAGGATCTGCCGGAGGACATTAAGAACACCTACGACAAGCTGGGCATTCCGGAGGCCGAGAAGCAGCGCCTGGTCGCTGGCGTGGCCGCCCAGTACGAGTCCGAGGTTGTGTACCACCAGATCCGTGAGGACCTGGAAAAGCAGGGCGTGATCTTCGTCGATACCGATACCGGATTGCGCGAGTACCCTGAGCTGTTCGAGGAGTACTTCGGCACCGTTATCCCGGCCGGCGACAACAAGTTCTCCGCACTGAACACGGCCGTCTGGTCCGGTGGTTCCTTCATTTACGTTCCGAAGGGCGTGCACGTGGACATCCCACTGCAGGCGTACTTCCGCATTAACACCGAGAACATGGGTCAGTTCGAGCGCACGCTGATCATCGTCGACGAGGACGCATACGTCCACTACGTCGAGGGCTGCACCGCGCCGATCTACAAGACCGACTCCCTGCACTCCGCAGTGGTTGAGATCATCGTGAAGAAGGGCGGCCGCTGCCGCTACACCACGATCCAGAACTGGTCGAACAACGTCTACAACCTCGTCACCAAGCGCACCAAGTGCGAAGAGGGCGGCACGATGGAGTGGGTCGACGGCAACATCGGCTCGAAGGTGACCATGAAGTACCCGGCCGTGTGGATGACCGGCCCGCATGCGAAGGGTGAGGTGCTCTCCGTGGCTTTCGCTGGCGAGGGTCAGTTCCAGGACACGGGCGCGAAGATGGTGCACATGGCTCCGCACACGAGCTCGAACATTGTCTCCAAGTCCGTCGCCCGCGCCGGTGGCCGCGCTGCCTACCGTGGCCTGGTGCAGGTGAACAAGGATGCGCACCACTCCGCGTCGAACGTCGAGTGTGACGCGCTACTGGTCGACTCCATCTCTCGATCGGACACATACCCGTACAACGACATTCGTAACGACCACGTGACGCTGGGCCACGAGGCCACCGTCTCCCAGGTCTCCGAGGATCAGCTGTTCTACCTGATGTCCCGCGGCATCGAGGAGGAAGAGGCAATGGCGATGATCGTCCGCGGCTTCGTGGAGCCCATCGCCAAGGAGCTGCCCATGGAGTACGCCCTGGAGCTCAACCGTCTAATCGAACTGCAGATGGAAGGATCGGTGGGTTAAACCAAATGACCACCCAACTCAACGAAACCGAAGCGACTATCACACCGGTCCAGGCTGGTACGGATCACCAGACCAAGGGTGACCGTTTCACCTCTTTCTCGGCCGCGGACTTCGCCGTGCCGCGCGGTAAGGATGAGGATTGGCGCTTCACCCCGCTGCGCGAGCTGCGCGGCCTGCACGATGGCTCGGCCGTAGCTGGCAAGCGCGCTGCGGTTGCTGTCGGTGTTTCTGATGATGACGCCCCCAACGTGACCATCGAGCAGTTGGAACCGGGCGACAAGCGTCTCGGCCGCGCGGGTGCTCCCGTGGATCGTGCCGCAGCCCAGGCGTGGGAGAACACCGAGTCCGCGGACTACGTGCGCATCTCCAGGGATGCGGCGCTGAAGGCTCCGGTGACCATCACCGTCGACGGCCCGGGGGAAGACGAGGTCTCCTACGGCACCCTGGTCGTGGAGCTCGAGCCCCACGCCGAGGCCGTGGTGTTCGTCCGCTACGAGGGCTCCGGCGCACACTCTGACAACGTCGAGTTCGTCGTTGGCACCGGTGCAAAGCTGACCACCGTGGTGTTCGAGGACTGGAACGACGATGCGGTACACTTGTCGAACTCGCACATCCAGGTTGGCCGCGATGCAACCGTGCGCCACTACTACGCGGCCTTCGGCGGCCACGTCGTGCGTTCCGTGCCGCACGTGCGCTACACGGACACCGGCGGCGACGCTGAGCTGCTGGGCCTGTACTTCGCGGATGCGGGTCAGTACTTCGAGCAGCGCCTGCTGGTGGATCACTCGATCCGCAACTGCCGCTCCAACGTGCTGTACAAGGGTGCGCTGCAGGGCGAGCCGGAGAAGGGCAAAGATGCCCGCGAGGCACGCACGGCATGGATCGGCGACGTTCTGATCCGCCCGGTTGCCACGGGCACCGACACTTACGAGAAGAACAACAACCTGCTGCTGACCTCCGGCGCGCGCGCTGATGCGGTGCCGAACCTGGAGATTCAGACCGGCGAGATCGTCGGCGCGGGGCACGCCGCCACCGTCGGTCGCTTCGACGACGAGCACATGTTCTACCTGCAGTCCCGAGGCATCGACCCGGCTAGCGCAAAAATGCTGATCGTCCGTGGTTTCTTCACCGACGTGATCAAGCGCATTCCGGAAGAGTCCATCCGCGAGCTGCTGGAGGACAAGGTCGAAGCCGAGCTGCAGCACACGGTTCTTTAAATTCATTCACCCGTCAAACACCCAAAGAAAGCTTTTACACACAATGAGCACTCTGGAAATCAAGAACCTGCACGCGCAGGTCGTCCCCGCCGACGAGAACGAGGATCCGAAGCCGATCCTGCACGGCGTTAATCTGACCATCAACTCCGGTGAGACTCACGCCATCATGGGCCCGAATGGCTCTGGCAAGTCCACCCTGTCCTACGCCATCGCTGGCCACCCGCGCTACGAGATCACTGAAGGCGAGGTGCTGCTGGACGGCGAGAACCTGCTGGACATGGAAGTCGACGAGCGCGCCCGTGCGGGCCTGTTCCTGGCTATGCAGTACCCGACTGAGGTACCGGGTGTCTCCATGGCTAATTTCCTGCGTTCTTCCGCCACCGCTGTGCGCGGTGAGGCACCGAAGATCCGCGAGTGGGTCAAGGAAGCCCGCGGCGCGATGGAAGAGCTGGCGATCGACCCGTCGTTCTCCGAGCGCTCCATCAACGAGGGCTTCTCCGGCGGCGAGAAGAAGCGCCATGAGATCCTACAGCTGGGGCTGCTGAAGCCGAAGTTCGCCATCCTGGACGAAACCGACTCCGGCTTGGACGTTGACGCGCTGCGCGTCGTCTCCGACGGCATCAACCGCTACCAGGAGCGCGAGAACGGTGGCGTGGTGATGATTACCCACTACCAGCGCATCCTGAACTACGTGAAGCCAGACCACGTGCACGTCTTCGCTAACGGCCGCATCGTAGAATCCGGTGGCCCGGAGCTGGCTGAGCAGCTCGAGGCCGAAGGCTACGACAAGTTCATCTAAGCCTGCGGTCTATCCCCCCCATCCGTTTCTTTCAACCAACCTTGCTCGCCCCAGGATCAACTGGGCAGAAAGTGTGAACTTGTGAGTTCAAACAGTTCCCTGGACACCGCGAAGATCCGCAGCGACTTCCCGATTCTCTCGCGCACTGTGCGCGACGGGAAGAAGCTGGTGTATCTGGATTCCGGAGCTACCGCCCAGCGGCCAGTGCAGGTATTGGATGCGGAGCGGGAGTTTTTGACCACCCATAACGCTCCGGTGCACCGTGGTGCCTACGAGATTGCGGAGGAGGCCACCGAGTCCTACGAGTCGGCTCGCGAGGCCATTGCGGCCTTCGTCGGCGCCGAAGACCGGGAGATCGCCTTCGCCAAGAACGCCACCGAAGCGCTCAACGAGGTCGCCTACATACTGGGCGACGTCCGGGCAGGGGAATTGCAGGTCACAGAAGGCGACGAGATCGTCGTCTCCGAACTGGAGCACCACGCCAACCTGGTGCCGTGGCAGGAACTCGCCCAGCGCACCGGCGCGACGTTGAAGTGGTACACCGCCACTCCGGATGGTCGCATCGACCTGGACAGCCTAGAGCTCAGCGAACGCACCAAGGTGGTTGCGCTGACGCACCAGTCGAACGTCACCGGCGCCGTGCTGGATGTCAAGGAGGCCGTCCGTCGCGCACGCGAAGTCGGGGCACTCTTTGTTTTGGACGCCTGCCAATCCGTGCCGCACATGCCCGTGGATTTCCACGAGCTGGATGTGGACTTCGCCGCGTTCTCCGGGCACAAGATGCTGGGGCCTAACGGCGTCGGCGTCCTTTATGGCAAGGCCCAGCACTTTGCTCAGCTACCTCCTTTCCTGACGGGTGGTTCGATGGTGGAGAAGGTCACAATGGAGCGAACGACCTTCACCGAGGCCCCGCAGCGTTTCGAGGCGGGCACGCAGATGACCTCCCAGGTCGTGGGGCTAGGCGCAGCCGTGAAGTACCTGGAGGAGCTAGGTATGGACAGGGTTGCCGCCCACGAGGCGGAGCTGACGGCCTATGCCCTGGAACAGCTGCAGACCATCGAGGGCTTGCGCATCATTGGCCCCACCGACTCGGCGGATCGCGGAAGTGCACTGAGCTTCGTCGTTGACGGTATCCACCCACACGATCTGGGGCAGGTCGTCGACGATCAGGGCGTGTGCATCCGCGTGGGCCACCACTGCGCATGGCCGGTACACACATGCATGAATGTGCAGGCTACCGCTCGCGCCAGCTTCTACATCTACAATGACCTTTCGGAGGTCGACGCGCTGGTTGCTGCCATCCGCAAGGCACAAGAGTTTTTCGGCACGGCGTAGAAGACAACGGCGTAAAAGTAAAAGCGCAGAATCGGCGATTGAGGAAAGTACTAGAGGATACTAGGCCCCTATGAAACTTGAGCAGATGTACCAGGAAGTGATCCTGGACCACTACAAGCACCCGCAGTACGCGGGCTTGCGCGAGCCTTTCGAGGTCGAAGTACACCACGTGAACACCTCATGTGGCGACGAGCTCACGCTGCGCCTGCACCTCAGCGAGGACAACCAGACGGTCGAAGACATTTCCTACGATGCGGTCGGGTGCTCCATTAGCCAGGCCTCCACGTCCGTCATGGCCGAGGAGCTGGTCGGCCGTCCCGTTGCGGAAGCCTTCGCCAAACTGGCGGAGTTCGAGCGCATGGTCACCTCCCGCGGCAAGGTCGAAGGCGACGACGAGATCATCGGCGACGGCATTGCCTTCGCGGGTGTCTCCAAGTACCCCGCCCGCGTGAAGTGCGCCCTGCTGGGCTGGAAGGCCTTCGAGGCCGCTGCCACTGAGGCTGGCGTGAGCACTAACACCAACACAGAGTAAGGAACACACCATGACTGAGAACGCAGAACCCACCGCCCCGGAGATGGATCCCTCGCCGCTGGACAAGGCTCCGGAGGGCCCGTCGGAGCGCAGCCCGGAGGACATGGCGCTGGCCGGCAAGGTCGAAGAGCACCTGCTGGACGTTATCGACCCGGAGCTCGGCATCAACGTCATCGATCTGGGCCTGGTCTACGACATTTGGATCGAGGACAAGACCGCGGTGCTGAACATGACTCTGACCTCCCCGGCCTGTCCGCTGCAGGACGTGCTGGAGGATCAGGCGCGCGATGCTGTGATCAACAACGTCGACGAGGTTTCCGACCTGCAGATCAACTGGGTGTGGACCCCGGCCTGGGGCCCGCACATGATCAACGAAGAAGGCCGCGAGCAGCTGCGTTTCCTCGGCTTCACGGTCTAACCCGCGAACAGCCTCTTACAAACCGCCCGCCCCACCGACCAGGGGTGGCGGTATAGAGGACGGAGGAACTCGTGGCGCAGCCCAGTTCCCTCCTTAAGGGCCCACATTGTACGCGCCACGGTCAGCCCGTCCTGCCCGCTTAAATAGGCCAGCTGCGCCCGTGTGTCCAAGGCGAAGAAGTGCCCAAAGAAGTCCTGAAGCGCGGCGCCGTCGGCCCGGGCAATGAGCTCCCCGCCGACCTGCCGCAGCCCATACGCCAGCCACCCGCCGGCGTGTTTGCCGTCCAGAAAACCGTCGGCAGCCTCCAGGGCATGGCCCAGCGAGTAGCCCGTCGCGGGATTGATAAACCCCGCCGCGGCGCCGAACTTTCTTTCTTTATGACGCCGCCTGGTCCCCATCGGGATCGCGACCCGTTCTTCGCGCAGTACCGTCTGGGTGCCTACGCGTTCTGCTAGGCGCGCCCGCAGAACCTCGAATACTTGCTCCTGCTTCGCCGTGTCAGCACTGCAGTGGACCGCCAGGATCGTTTCCTCGTATAGCCAGCCGTCGTCCGTGCGCTGAACGTAGCAGAAACTGGGCGAGCAATCCCCGGCCTGAGCCACCGTTCCGGTCCAATCCATGAAGGTGGGGGTGGATTCTGAAGGGGCGTCACCAAAAGGCAGGAACCATCCGACAGCCAGTTGCCACAGTGCGGCGTCCGTACGTGGGGCGCCGGTGCAGTCAATAGCCTCGACACCATTGGGAAGGCGCTCAGGTTTGATGCGCACGCCCGAGCTTCTCAGTACTTCGACCACCGCCTCCTGGTTCAGCATCCGATAGCTAAATCCGAGGGTGCGGCGGGTGAGGGGAGTACCCGCGACGACCTCCAAAGATTCTGGTGGGCCAAACAAGTGATCGGCCCAGAAGGGTATCTGCGTGGAGAACACCCCATAGGTGCCGGGGAAGGGGGAAGAGCTGTGGTCGTCGAAGGCCGGATCATAGGCGGTGACGTGGAAACCGCGCTGTGCAGCTCGAATGGCTAGAAGCGCACCGGCTGGTCCGAGGCCTTTAAGCGCGAGCCGCTGGGTCATTTTAAACCTCCGATTCAGGATTCTTACCCCCGAACTTACACAGCGGTGTTTTACTCATCGCTTCTTTAGGAAATTTTGCGGCTTAATGCATTAGCTGCATGTATAAGAATTGCCTAATAGAATAAGAAGTTTCGCAAGCTCAGGTTTAAGTTCAAGGTTTGGGGGACAGGCCAAAATCGGGTGTGACGCTTAGCCTGCGGGCACCAAACACAGTTTCTAACATAAACGTTGTCCTACTCGGTACGAACATACCGAAAGGTGGGGCACGAGAAGAAGACAACCCCGTCGGTGACACACACCGGATGCGACTCGGGACTGTGGGGGACCCGGGCAACGCGACTCCGGTGTTCATGGGGTGGGAAGGGTCGCCGGCGGGGATGGCTGATAGGCTTCTTCCTTGTGATTGTTACTAATGACCTCGAGGTTCGGGTGGGGGCCCGAACCCTGCTGAACGCACCCGGGCAGCACCTGCGAGTGCAGCCCGGCGATCGCATCGGCCTGGTCGGGCGAAACGGTGCGGGTAAGACCACTACCATGCGCATTTTGGCGGGCGAGGGCGAACCCTACGGTGGCACCGTCACACGCAGCGGCGAGATGGGCTACCTGCCGCAAGACTCCAAAGAAGGCGACATCGAACAGAGTGCGCGCGACCGCGTGCTTTCCGCGCGTGGCCTGGACCGCATCCGGCACTCCATGGAGCGCCAGCAGGAGATCATGGAGACCAGCGAATCCGCTGGACAGCGCGATGCCGCGATCCTCAAGTACAGCCGCTTGGAGGAGAAGTACCACGCCCTCGGCGGGTACGAGGCCGACAGTGAAGCCGCGCAGATCTGCGACTCACTGGGGCTGCCCGAACGGGTGCTGG
This sequence comes from Corynebacterium sp. ACRQK, assembly GCF_022345965.1. Classification (GTDB taxonomy): domain Bacteria; phylum Actinomycetota; class Actinomycetes; order Mycobacteriales; family Mycobacteriaceae; genus Corynebacterium. The sequence continues at coordinate 110,869 of NZ_JAKRMU010000001.1, read as the reverse complement.
ACCAGCCGCTGAAGACCCTCTCCGGTGGCCAGCGCCGCCGCGTGGAGTTGGCGCAGATCCTCTTTGCAGCCACCGCCGGCTCCGGCCGTTCGCAGACGACACTGCTTTTGGACGAGCCGACAAACCACCTAGACGCCGACTCCATCACCTGGCTACGCAGCTTCTTGGCCAAGCACGAGGGCGGGCTGATTATGATCAGCCACGACGTGGAGCTGCTAGACGACGTCTGCAACAAAATCTGGTTTCTGGACGCCGTGCGCGGCGAGGCCGACGTCTACAACATGGGCTGGACCAAATACAAGGACGCCCGCGCCACCGACGAGGCGCGCCGCCGCCGCGAGAAAGCCAACGCAGAAAAGAAGGCCGGCGCGCTGAAGCAGCAGGCCGAGAAACTGGGCGCCAAGGCCACCAAGGCGAAGGCCGCCAAGCAGATGGCCGCCCGCGCAGAGAAGATGCTAGGCAATCTGGACGAGATTCGCGTCGAGGATCGCGTGGCCAACATCAGCTTCCCGGAGCCCGCCCCATGCGGCAAGACCCCTATGAACGCCAAGGGGCTGACCAAGATGTACGGCTCCCTGGAAGTCTTTGCCGGGGTGGACCTGGCCATCGACAAGGGCTCCCGCGTGGTGGTACTCGGATTCAACGGTGCCGGAAAGACCACGCTGCTGAAGTTGCTGGCGGGTGTGGAACGCACCGACGGCGAGGGAGGGATCGTCACCGGCCACGGCCTGAAGGTCGGCTATTTCGCCCAGGAGCACGACACTATCGACCCGGACAAGTCCGTCTGGGACAACGCCATCGAGGCCTGCCCCGATGCAGGCGAGCAGGACCTCCGCGGCTTGCTGGGTGCCTTCATGTTCTCCGGCGAGCAGCTGGAGCAGCCCGCCGGCACCCTGTCCGGCGGCGAGAAGACTCGCTTGGCTCTGGCCACCCTCGTGAGCTCCCGGGCGAACGTGCTGCTGCTGGACGAGCCAACCAATAACTTGGATCCGCAGTCCCGCGAGCAGGTGCTCGACGCCCTGCGAACCTACACCGGTGCGGTAGTGCTAGTCACCCACGACCCTGGCGCTGTCAAAGCTCTGGAACCCGAGCGTGTGATCGTACTGCCCGACGGCGTGGAGGATCTGTGGAGCGACGAGTACATGGAGATCGTCGAGCTGGCCTAGCCCAGCGAGCTAGCCCACCATCCCCAGCGAACTGCGGGAATGCTCCACAAAGCGTCCCAATAGCGAGTTCGCCGCCGCCGTATCCTGCCCCTCGAAGCGGGCGTAGGTCTGCGTAATCTCCGCGGGGTCGCAGTAGCCCTCGTCCTCGTAGAAGCTGAGTCGCCGGGTGATGCCCGCCGCATCCATCTCCGGGTGGAATTGGCTGGTCCAGACGTTTTCGCGGTAGCGATAGATCTGCACCGGGCAAGTCTCGCCGGTGGCCAGCAGGGTGGCTTCCTCGGGCACGCGCACCACGGAATCCTTGTGGCCCGTCAGCGCGGTGAAGCGGTCGGGGAGCGCACTCGTAATGGGATCGACACGCCCGGCGTCAGTAAGAGAAACCTCGCTGGTGCCAGCCGATTCCGAGTACAGGCTATTGACCTCGCCGTCCAGGTAGTGCGCCAGCATGGAGGTGCCGTAGCAGGTGGAGAAGATGCCGAAGCGCTGCCGTTCGGATTCGACCTGTATGAACTCCACCAGCTTCTGCGAAATCGCTTCCTGCCACTCCACATCGACCGGGCGGGTGATTGTAAACGGCGAGCCGCCGATGAACACCCCCTCCATGCCGTCGAAGCTTCCCAGATCGGCGTCGGGGTTATCCAGCGGTCGCTGTTCGAGCTCGGCGGGGGTGAGCCCGCTATAGCTGAGGAAATCGGCATATTCCGCGGCGAGCACCTCGACGCCGCTGCGGGGGCTTAGCAGTACGAAAGTCACATTCGCTACTGTAACAGACCGCTTGGTCTATTTACTATTATTTGACGCCCTCGCGCCCCAGTTTCTGCAACAACTCTTGCGCACTGTCGATTTTCTTATCCTCGAATCCCCGCACCCCATCGGCCGCAGCGGCCAATCCGGTCAGCTCCACTACCTGCTCGAGCGTGTGCAGGTTTCGCGCCCGGCTCAGGATTTCCTCCCTGTAGGCGTTCACGAGCTTCCGCTCCATCTTCCGCACCTCCGCGTAGCCGAAGATGTCCAGGCGCGTGCCACGCAGCCCCTTGGCCTTCGCCAGCGCACTGAGCACCGGGCGCATACGCGGCCCGAGCCCGATCTTGCGGTTCAGCCCCAGGGCTCGCAGCAGCGGCGGCTGGAACTGCACCGTTACTTTGCCGCCCTTCTGTGCCTCTGCAAATCCGGGATCCAGCGCCAGGCGGGCCACCTCGTACTCGTCCTTGTACGCCGAAAGCTTGTGGAGTCCGGCAGCGAAGCTGCGGGTTAGTTCTGCGGGACCATCCGGGTTCACACGGCGCTCGTGGGCGTAGACCGCACGCACATCTGTCAGGTAATCCTGGGCGTCCTGCTCAGAGCCCCAGCGGCGCATCTCGTCAAAGTACACCGCAACTTCATCCACCAGGCTCGGCTCCAGCACCTCTTCGATCTTTTCCCGAGTGCGGTCAAGGGGCTGAACTTCCTGGTACTGGGCGTAGTCGGGTTCCACGCCCATAAGTTCGATCAACGCCTCCGGGCGGCTCACTAGCTGGCGGCCGCGGCGGAAGGCCTGGATGTTGGCCTCGGCCTTCTTGCCATTGATCCGCAGGGCCTTTTCCATCGACTCCGGGGTAACCGGCAGCGCACCTGCCTGCACGGCAGCACCGATGAGCAGCATGATCTGGAACGTGGACTCGCCGAAGAGCTTGGTGGACACGCGGATCGCGTCGGTAATGATCGCCCGCTTGGCTGCATGCCCCAGCGCACCAGTAATCTGCACGCCGTCGGGACGGGTGGCCTTGACGTCCGTGCACATTTGCCCCGTAGGGGTCGCGGAGTTCGACAGCACCGCAATCGTCCGCGCTGCATTGAGCACCGACGTACTGGCGTCTTCTGCGCCCGTCACGCCGTCCAGCGCGATCAGAAGATCCGCACTACCGCGCGGCACCGTGCCTGTGTGCTGGCCAATGTCCCTGGAGATGCGCAGGTCGGAAACCACCGACCCGCCCTTCTGCGCCAGGCCCGTCATGTCCGTGCCCCGAACTGCTAGTCCATCGAGGTGCGCGGCAGTGGCGATAACGGCCGAGGCCGTCATCACGCCCGTGCCACCCACGCCCGAAATGCGTATGTTCCACGGGTGCTTGCTGTCCAGCGCACTTTCCGGAACCGGGTCGAGCGCGCTGGCGTCAATAGGCGGCACCTCGCGCTTCTCCTCGACCGCAACGACGGTCGTGAAGGCCGGGCAATCACCGGACAGGCACGAACGGTCGGTATTACAGCTGGTCTGATCCACGCGGGTCTTGCGGCCAAACTGCGTGTCCACTGGCTGCAGGGAAAGGCAGCCGGACTTCTCGCCACAGTCGCCGCAGCCTTCGCAGATGCGCTCGTTGATCACGATTTTCTCGGTCGCTTCGGCACGTTGGTTGCGGTTGCGGGCGCGACGTTTCTCGGCGGCACACTCCTGGTCGTGGATTAGCACGGAGACCCCCTTTTGAGCCTCCAGCTCCTTTTGCACCTTGGCCAGGTCCTCGCGCGGGCGCACCTGCACGCCGGACCCCCGCAAAGCACGTCGTGTGCGCCGCACATCGTCACTAGTCACAACGATCCTGGCCGGATTCTCTGCCCGCACCATGTCGACCAGCCCCGCCAAGCTCGGCTGCCCGACAGGATCTTGGCCGCCGGTCATCGCCACCGTGCCGTTGTGCAGTAGCTTCAGGGTTGCGTTTACCTTGGACGCCACCATTGCCCGCAGTGCCAGCGATCCCGAATGCAGGAACGTTCCGTCGCCCATGTTTTGCACGAAGTGCTCCTCGGACACGAAGCTGTGCATTCCGATCCAGTGTGCGCCCTCGCCCCCCATCTGTGCGGTGCCCATGATCTTGCCTACGCGCTTGTCGTCCATCAGCATCACCATGGCATGGCAGCCGATTCCGGCTCCCACCAGAGTGTCCTCATCTGCGCGGGTGGAGAGGTTGTGCGGGCAGCCGGAGCAGAAGTGGGGCACGCGGTTGGGGACCGCTAGTGGCAGGGAGATACGCGTTGGGCCGCTCGTCACGCCAGCAACCTCGATACCTTCGTTGCGCAGGAGCTTGGGCAGCTGCTTCAGCGGGTCATTCACATGCTCGATCGTGGGACGCACCGGGAGGTCGTAGAGGCAAGCACGGACGGACTCCAGCAGATGGGTGCCGAGCTCCTCGGCCACCACCAGAGTATCCAGTCCCTCACAGAAGCGCTCTAACTCTTGCGGGTCCAGCGGGTACGTCATTGCCAGCTGCAGGACTCGCAAGTGCGCCTCACCCACGACCTCCGCTACCTCCAGGGAGGTGTTGCCCGCACAGATCACACCCACGCGGTCGCCGTCCCGCGCGCCCCACCAGCGGTTCAGCTGGTGCTTGCGGGCGTATTCCAAGGCGCGATCCAGTCGCTCCCCCACGCGGGTATCCTCCAGATCCAGCAGTCGCTTGCCCAGCAGGCGCGCTTCCGGAACATGCTTGCCGCCCTGCTCCAGGCCACGGGCCGCCGTGGCTGTGCGGATAGCCTCCAGATCAACGCTGGCCGAGCCGTCGGCCACAGGGGTGGTGATGCGCAGCGCCGTCCACAGTCCGCTGTAGCGTGACATCCAAACCGCGTGGGTTCCGAGGCGCAGCACGTCGCCCGCGTCCGCCGGCACGAGGGTCGGCAACCCCAGATCCGCCAGGATTCGCCCGGAGGCCGAGGGAATCGTCGAGGACTTCGCCGTCGGGTCATCGCCTACGAAGGCCACCGCACCACCCGTGCTGGTGGTGCCGGTCATATTCGCGTGTCGCAGCGCATCGGCCGCCCTATCCAGTCCCGGCGCCTTGCCGTACCAGTAGCCGACCACGCCGTCGATGCCTTCCTTGACCGTCGCCCGATCCGTCATCTGCGATCCCGCTACGGCGGTGACGCCCAGCTCCTCATTGACAGCAGGGAAGTGCTGCACATCAAACTGGTCGAGCAGCGATTTGCGGCGCCCCAGCTCGAGGTCGTATCCGCCCAGTGGGGAACCTTCGTAGCCGGAGACAAAGCTGGAGGTTCTCAGCCCGATCTCGCGGTCAGCCTCCGCGCGATCCAGCACGGTGCGCACGAGAGCCTGGATGCCGGTCAGGTGGATGTGGCCAGTCTTCTCCCTGTAGCGCGACTGGGTGTAGTCGGGAAGGTCCTGGGTGGTGGAAATTGTGTCGGGGATGAAGGTGGAGGTCATCGCTGTTCACCCTTTCGTACGAGCTGTCAGTTTGTGGTTTGAATCACATTAAGCGACAGCTGGTGGAACCAGATAGCTTGCTCGGAAAAATAGTTCATTTAGCAAAGGTTTTTTAGGTTCCAGGGTCGAAAACTAGGCCAATGGCCTAGAATCCAACCCAAGCAAGACCAGATTTGCACACAAAAGTAGATGTTTCTTGCCAACAGGCCGTTCGTGGGCGTAACAAAGAAAGGTCGGAAGAATGAGAGACCTCGACCGGATAGACATCGAGCTCTGCATGCTACTCAACGAAAGACCCAAGGCCGGGGTACGCGAGTACGCGCGCATGCTCGGGGTGGCGCGCGCGACGGTGAGCAGTCGTATAGACAAACTCGTGGAAAGGGGGGTGATCGGCAGCTTCGCCCCGCATTTCGACCCGGGCGCGCTCGGCTGCCCGCTAGGCGCTTTCGTGCACGTCACGCTGGACCAGCGGGCGTTAGATCAGGCGACGGCGGCGATCCTGAGGATCCCGTGGATCACAGAGGCACACTCCATCGCCGGACCCTACGACCTGTCATGCCGAGTGGTGGCGCGCGATCACGAGCACCTAGAGCAGATCACCCTGAAATTGCAGGAAGTCGAAGGGGTGCAGCGCACGCGAACGGAGATCATCCTGCGCTCCCGCATCCCCGCCCGCCACGGCCAGCTGCTGCAGGCCCTAGCGGACCTGCGAAACCTCTAGAGCCGCCTTGACCTGCTTGGCCGACAAGTCGGTAGAGATCGTGGCTGTTTCCGGACGACCCGCGATGTACCGGCAGATGGTCCAGCCGTTCGTGAACTCGGGCTCCAGCACATCCATGGGACCGTCGGCCATGTGCAGGTTATAGGGCTGCCCCTCCCAGTTGGCGGGGGCGTTGAATTCGCCGGTGCGAAACGTGAAAGGTTCGGCGCCGTCGGTGGGGTAGGCCTGCACCATCGCCTTGTAGTAATAGCGCCGCTCGGTATTGGTGCGTTCCCCGTTGTCGTTATGCGTCGATACCCGGGCAATCCACACGCCTCCCACTCGGGCGGGAGCGAAGCGCAGCCAGCCGTTTCCCCAGGCCTTGCCCAAGATACGCAGACGGCTGCGGCGCTTGGCTGCGCTATACAGGGCAACACCTGCCATCAGCAGGCCGATAGCCCCGATCACCAAGCCGATCACCAGAGGCTGCGTACTTCCACGGGCAACTAGGAAGCCTCCCAGACCCAACAGCACCACGCCGATTGTCAGCACCACCGTTTGCACCACGCTAAATCCTGCGGTGTTGCCGGCGACCGGCATGCGGCCGTTGTTAGACAAAGCAGCATTCAGTGCGGCCGACCCTGCGGGTAGAGTGCAACGCTGATCGAATGTGCCCGATTGCTCTCCCCGCACGAGCCCATCGAGCGGATCATCGATTACAACCGAAGAGCGACCGTACCTAAAGACCTCCACCATGCGAGCGAATACCCCTTCCTAGTTGCGGTAGCCGTGCAGCGGGGCGGAGATGAAGCCACCGCGGTTGATGAACTCGGCGCTGCTTGCCCGGTTCACGCCGATCACCGGCGCATAACCCAGCAGGCCGCCGAAGTCCACGTCGTCGCCTACCTTTGTGCCGACAGCTGGAATGACACGCACTGCCGTGGTCTTATGGTTCATCACACCGATGGCCACCTCATCGGCGATCATGCCGGCAATCGACTCCGCGGGAGTGTCGCCCGGGATTGCGATCATGTCCAGGCCGACGGAGCAGATGGCCGTCATAGCCTCCAGTTTGTCGATGCTGATGGCGCCGCTGCGCACGGCGTCGATCATCCCCTTGTCCTCGGAGACCGGAATGAAGGAACCCGAGAGGCCACCCACGCGCGAGCAGGCCATCATGCCGCCTTTCTTCACCGCATCGTTCAGCAGCGCCAGGGCGGCGGTGGTGCCGTGAGTGCCCACCTGGCCGAGCCCCATGTGTTCCAAGATATGCGCCACGGAATCGCCGAGTTCGGCAGTGGGGGCCAAGGACAGATCCACGATACCGAAGGGAACACCCAACCGCTGCGCGGCCATCACGCCCACCAGTTGGCCGGTGCGGGTGATCTTAAATGCCGCGCGCTTGATCTCCTCGGAGACCTCGTTGAGCGTTGCGCCTTCCATTCCGGCAACTGCACGGTCAACCACGCCGGGGCCGGATACGCCCACGTTGATCACACAATCCTGCTCTTCCACCCCGTGGTATGCGCCAGCCATAAACGGGTTGTCGGAAACAGAATTGGCAAACACAACCAGCTTCGCGCAGGCCAGCGTACCGCCCGCACCATAAGTGGAGGCATCCTTAATAACGTGCCCCATCTCGCGGACCGCGTTCATGTTGATGCCGGCCTTCGAGCTGCCGACGTTCACAGACGCGCAGACGACATTAGTCTCGTTCAGCGCCTCGGGTAGCGAGCGGATCAGGTCCAGCTCGCCGCGCGTGGCCCCCTTGTCCACCAAGGCGGAGTAGCCGCCGATGAAGTTCACGCCCACCTCGGTGGCCGCGCGGTCTAGCGCTTCTGCAATGCGCACCGGGTTGCCCTCTACAGCCGAGGCGAGGATGCCCACCGGGGTTACGGAGATACGTTTGTTCACGATGGGGATGCCCAGCTCGCGTTCGATCTCCTGAGCCACCGGCACGAGGTTCCGCGCATAGTCCACCACGCGCTCAAACACCGCTTCAGCGGTGGCCTCCATCGTTTCGCGGATGCAGGGCATGAGGTTAATGCCCATCGTTACCGTTCGGATGTCGAGACGGTATTTCTCGATCATCTCGATGGTTTCTAGGATGTTGTTGCTTTGGTTGGTGACGCCACGACGTGGATTCATTTTTAGCCCCTTCGAATTCTTACACGTCGTGCATAGCGGAGAAGATGGCCTCCGACTGCACTCGGATGACAAGCTTCTCCTGCTTCTCGACCTCCGCCATGCGATCCTGCACATCGGCGATCCCGTGCTGGGAGTCGTCGATCCGAACGTGCAGGATCATGGTGAAGTAGTCGTCCATGATGGTCTGGGAAACGTTGAGAATATTGACGTCTAGCTCGGCCAGGGCAGTGGACACGGCGGCGATAATCCCAGTGTGGTCCAGCCCGGTGACGGTCATGATTGCGATCATGCACTACATGCTACTCACCGGGCTGGACAGCCTATTGTCCGGGGGAACGCAGCGCGCTTTCCACGAAGTCCAGCGCGTCGGATAGCCCTTCGGTGCCCTGTCGCTGGGCAAGCCGGCCAAGGACACCCTCGAGCACCAGCTCGAGGGTCTGGGCAATTGTTTCGATCTCCACGTCCTTACGGATTCGCCCGCTGGCGCGCTGTTCTCGCAGGCGGGTGCGAACGGTCTCACGTAGCGCCAGCTGGTCCAGCTCCCACTTCGCCGCGAAGCAGGGATCAATGTTCACCCGACGGGTGATTTCCACTCGCATACCCCACCAATCGGTCAAGTCTTTTGACTTGACTAGGGCGCGGATCGCGCCGATCAGCCCCTCGTCGGCCGCTAGTTCGGCCATCTTGCGCATGTCTTCATGGGCAACCTCGAGAAACAGCTGATCTTTGTTGCCGTAATGGTGGAAGATCGCGCCGCGGGACTTGCCGATGGTTTCTTCCAGCCGGGCGACGGTCGCGCCGTCGTAGCCGTAGGTAGCGAAGCAGTGGCGCGCGCCGGATAGGATCTCTACCTTCCGCTCTGCCAGGTCCATGTCGCTCACTTTGGGCATCTGCTTAACCTCGTTGTGTTGTCTAAGAGCACAAAGGCGGTGACCCGCGCTTCTCTCCCTGTGGGGAAGAGGGCGCCGGTCACCGCCTTATGCCAGGCCTATAAGGAGTTATTCCTTACTTGCCGGACATCATGTTGCGCAGAACGAACTGCAGGATGCCGCCGTTGCGGTAGTAGTCTGCCTCACCGGGGGTATCGATGCGGGTCACGGCGTCGAACTCAATCTTCTCGCCGTTCTCCTTGGTAGCAGTTACCTTGACGGTCTTCGGGGTGGAGCCGTTGTTGAGCTCCTCGATGCCCTCGATGTCGAAGGTCTCGGTGCCCTCGATGCCCAGGGACTTCCAGGACTCACCCTCCGGGAACTGCAGCGGGACTACACCCATGCCGATCAGGTTGGAGCGGTGGATACGTTCGAAGGACTCGGCGATAACGGCCTTCACGCCCAGCAGCAGGGTGCCCTTAGCAGCCCAGTCGCGGGAGGAGCCGGTGCCGTACTCCTTACCACCCAGAACGACCAGCGGAGTGTTCTCCTTCTGGTAGTTCATAGCGGCGTCGTAGATGAAGGACTGCGGGCCACCCTCCTGGGTGAAATCGCGGGTGTAGCCGCCGGAAACACCGTCGAGCAGCTGGTTCTGCAGGCGGATGTTAGCGAAGGTACCGCGAACCATGACCTCGTGGTTACCACGACGTGCGCCCAGGGAGTTGTAGTCCTTGCGCTCCACACCGTTTGCATCCAGGTACTGAGCAGCCGGGGTGCCCGGCTTAATGGTGGAAGCAGGGGAGATGTGGTCGGTGGTCACGGAGTCACCCAGCAGAGCCAGGACGCGTGCACCCTTGACGTCGTTGACGTCCTCCGGCTCCTTGCTCATGCCGTCGAAGTACGGAGCCTTGCGGATGTAGGTGGACTTCGGATCCCAGTCGAAGGTCTTGCCGGACGGAACCTCCAGGGAACGCCAGCGCTCGTCACCCTCGAAGACGTTTGCGTAGTCCTCGGCGTACAGGTCCTTGGTGATGGAGGAAGCGATAACTTCCTCGATGTCCTCGGTGGACGGCCAGATGTCCTTCAGGAAGACATCGTTGCCATCCTGATCCTGACCCAGCGGCTGGGTCTCGAAGTCGAAGTCCATCGTGCCGGCGATCGCGTAGGCGATTACCAGGATCGGGGAGGCCAAGTAGTTCATCTTGACGTCCGGGTTGATGCGTCCCTCGAAGTTACGGTTACCAGACAGGACAGCGGTGGCGGCCAGGTCGCCCTCGTTGATGCCTGCGGAGATCTCCTCCGGCAACGGACCGGAGTTACCGATACAGGTGGTGCAGCCGTAGCCGACCAGGTAGAAGCCCATGGCCTCTAGGTCCTTCCACAGACCCGCCTTCTCGTAGTAGCCGTTAACAACCTGGGAACCCGGCGCCATGGAGGTCTTAACCCACGGTGCGGACTTCAGGCCCTTGGCAGCAGCGTTGCGTGCCAGCAGGCCAGCGCCGACCATGACGGACGGGTTGGAGGTGTTGGTGCAAGAGGTGATGGAAGCGATGGCGACCATACCGTGATCCAACTCGATGTCCTCGCCGTTGTAGTTGACGGTGACCGGGTTGGACGGGCGGCCCTCTGCGCCTGCTGCTGCGGAAGGAATGTTCCCCTTCGCATCAGCAGCGGATGCCGGGGTGCCGGCAGCCTGGGCAGAAGTGTTCTCGGTAGCCGGGCCCTCTGCGTCGAAGTCTGGGGTAGAGGCAGAAGCGTCGGCGTCGACGTAGTTGTGCAGGTCCTTGCGGAACTGTGCCTTGGAGTCGTTCAGCTCGATGCGGTCCTGCGGACGCTTCGGGCCAGCGATGGAAGGAACGACGGTGGACAGATCCAGCTCGAGGTACTCGGAGTACTCGACTTCCTTCTCCGGGTCCAGCCACATGCCCTGTGCCTTGGCGTAAGCCTCGACGCGGTCCAAGGTCTCCTGGTCGCGGCCGGTCAGCTCCAGGTACTTCACGGTCTCTTCGTCGATCGGGAACATAGCAGCGGTGGAGCCGAACTCCGGGGACATATTACCGATGGTTGCGCGGTTGGCCAGCGGCAGCTCGCCAACACCCTTGCCGTAGAACTCGACGAACTTGCCGACCACGCCGTGCTGGCGCAGCATGTCGGTGATGGTCAGAACGACGTCGGTGGCGGTAACGCCAGCCGGGATCTCGCCGGTTAGCTTGAAACCAACGACGCGCGGGATCAGCATGGAGATCGGCTGGCCGAGCATTGCAGCCTCAGCCTCGATGCCGCCGACACCCCAGCCCAGGATGCCCAGGCCGTTTTCCATGGTGGTGTGGGAGTCGGTACCAACACAGGTGTCCGGGTATGCCAGGCCGTTGTTGTCGAAGACGGAGCGGGCCAGGTACTCGATGTTCACCTGGTGGACGATGCCGGTTCCCGGAGGAACAACGCGGAAGTTCTCGAAGGCGCCGGTGCCCCAGCGCAGGAACTTGTAGCGCTCGTCGTTGCGCTGGTACTCGATCTCGACGTTCTTTTCCAGAGCGTCGGCGTTACCGAATGCTTCGATGATAACGGAGTGGTCGATGACCATCTCAGCCGGGTTCAGAGGGTTAACGTCGTCTGCGTCGCCACCCAGTGCAACCACGGCGTCACGAATGGTAGCCAGGTCAACGATGCAGGCCACGCCGGTGAAGTCCTGCATGATAACGCGGGCCGGGGTGAACTGGATCTCGAAGTTGGGCTCTGCGGAAGGATCCCAGTTGGCGATGGCCTCGATGTGCTCGCGAGTGATGTTCTTACCATCCTCGTTGCGAAGCAGGTTCTCGCCGAGAACCTTCAGGGAGTAGGGAAGCTTCTCCATTCCCGGCACAGCATCCAGCGCGAAGTAGTCGTAAGACTTCTCGCCGACCTGCAGAGTGCTCTTGGAATCGAAGGAGTTAATGCTTTCAGCCACAGTGAGCTCCTTTAATCTCTTCTCTTAGTCGAAATGTCGTCGTCGATGTGGTCGCCGCCACGCACGGGACAGCCGCCCGCGGCGGAGGCTCTGCTTACCATTGTGGCAGCATTCTTGCCGCGACGTCACAACAAATTTTAACAGTACGATTGTCCTGCTGCGAATCCTGCGGGTTTAAGCGTGTCGCCGATACCCCCACCCCTCTTTTGGTGCTAAAAACGTCCCATGACCGATACGCCTAACCCTGCCCCTTCGGACAACGTTGCGCAGCTCATCACCTCTCTTAATGACGCCCCAGTCTTCGTTGCCGAGGATTTCCCGACCGAGGTGGAGTCTGGATCGGCCGGCCTATCCAAGGGCCTCAACGAGGTGGTTGAGGCGACCGAGAGGGGAGAGTCGGCGTCCAAAATAGGCACCCTAAAGATCGGCTACATCAGTCAGGACGGGGAGCGCCACAACAATCTGCGCGACGCCGCACAGAAGGTGCTCGACGGCACAGACGCGGACACGGTGATTCTGAAGTCCCCGAGTCAGGCGACGGCAGTGTCGGAGAATTTGTCGCGCTATGCCATCGAATCGAACTACAAGATTCTCTATGGCGCCAACAGTCACCCGGAGGCGACACAGGAGTTCCTCAATCAGGCAGCAGGGTATGAAGCTCCAACCGGTCTGGCCAACGTGGGAGTGGTTCTAGCAGTGGCCGTGGCGGCCGTAATCGCTTCGTTGTCAAAGCTGCGGACTAAGCAGAAGTAGATAACGGTTTAAAATAGTCAAGCCTGGGGGATTGACTAACCTTAAGGGTGAATCTAGAGAAGCTAGGGCTTCCTACGGACATTGCAATGCGACACACCTACGCGCTCGTAAATGTGACATAAATCACATTCGTAACTTTTCCGTTACTATTCGCAGGTCAAGGCAATTGCCGTTACTTATGTGACTAGTGCGATTCATGGGATTCATGGTGAAAAAGTTTACGGCCTTGACTCGTGTGCTCTAGGGTTCCCAGTGTCAACTTTTGAAACGAGTTGATCTCGAAGTGATTTTTGAGAGTCACCCGACGGGACCTGTACTGATCGCATGGGGAAGTGCGGTCAGCTGGACCGAGGGTTTCACTCGCTTCAAAGCCAGTTGTATAAACACCAGGAGAATCGATCGTGACACCACGACCACAAAGCCGTAAGCGAACGGTGTTGGCCGTCGCAGTGACCGCTGGAGTGACGCTGCAGTCGACGACTATGGTCGCCCAGGCCGACGACAAGCGCACCGTCGAAAGCTTCCTGGCCGACCTCGTCGGCCAGGTTTCTCGCGCTAAGACCCAGGTTTCCGAGATGGAGACGCTTATGGGGTCGCTGCGAGAGGATGCCAACAAGGCTCGCGTCGACCTCGTTAACAGCCAGTCCGCTGCCCAAACGGCCCAGGACAAGGTCGTGGACGCGCGCGGGCGCCTCAAGGATTCCGATACCGAGGTAACCAAGGCACAGGCGAAGCTGAACGACATCGCGCGTTCCGCCTACGCCCAAGGAGGCGACGCCTCCGCAGTGAACCTGGCTGCCGGCGGAAGCGACGCAGTTAGTGACTCGCTCGATCGCTCCTCCTATATCGACGCAGCCTCCAAGAAGCAACAGAACGAGGTCGACCGCCTCGACCTAGCGCGCACCCAGAACGCCAACGAGGAATCCTCGCTGCGCGACTCCCGCGACAAGGCGAACTCCGCCGTCGACGACGCAGTAAGCAAGTACAACACCGCGCGCGACACGCTGAACAACTCCCAGAACAGCCTCACCGAGAAGCAGAAGGAATACAAGCGCCTGCTCGATGAGAAGTCGAAGGCGGAAAAGGCACTGCGCGAGGCTCGCGCCGCTGTGGAAACCTTTACCAACACCCACCCGGAGGCTTCTAGCTGGGACAAGCGCAAGGTCGCCGAGAAGGCGGCAGAGAAGGCCGGCGCCGAGGTCGAGAAGGCCGAGGACTCCGAAGATAAGTCCCAGGAGACTCCGGCGGAGGAGACTCAGTCCACTGAGGACTCCGCCGAGAACACCGAGAACACCAAAAACACTGAAAACTCCGAGACCACTGAGAACGCTGAGGGCGCTCAGCCGGCTGAGGCTAACGAATCCACTGAGTCCGACCTGTCCGACCAGTCCGACGAATCCCCGGCACAGGGTTCCCTTGGCAACCCGGCGGGTCTGCCGGAGCTCCCGGCGGAGCTGCAGTCCTCCTACGACCTGAACCCCAGTGGCGATGACCAGCGCCAGGCTGCCCTCGACGGTCTGCGCAAGGCCGGCGAATCCGCGCTGATGGCCGGCTTCACCACCGCATTATCCGGCAACCCGGATGGTGCCGTGGCAGCCGCGGCCCACGCGGGCCGCGAAACAGCAGGCCAGGAGTATGACCGCGCCATGGGCGCCGGTACTAGCACCGCACCAGCGGCGCAGGAAAACCCGGAAGCTGCAGAGGCTCCCGAGGCTCCTGAAGCTCCGGAGAACCCGGAGACTGCAGAGACACCCGAGGCTCCCGACGAGGCCGTTGCCCCGGAAACTCCGGAGAACCCGGCTGAGGCCATCGCTGACGCACTGGATCCGAGCAGCCCCGATACCTCCGGCAGCGCCGAAGAGAAGATCGAGCGCGTCATCAAGCGTGCCGAAAGCCAGCTGGGCTTGCCCTACGCATGGGGCGGCGGCAACTTCCACGGCCCGACCAAGGGTATTCGCGACGGCGGTGTAGCCGACGCGCACGGCGACTACAACAAGGTTGGCTTCGACTGCTCCGGCCTGATGATGTACGCCTTCTACGAAGTAGGCATCGAGCTGCAGCACTACTCCGGCTACCAGTACACGGCCGGCAAGCAGGTTCCTTCCTCGGAGGCCAAGCGCGGCGACATGCTGTTCTGGCCCGGCCACGTCGCCCTCTACCTCGGTGACGGCAAAATGATCGAAGCCCCGCAGTCCGGCGATGTCGTCAAGATTTCCGATGTGCGCTGGGGTGGCATGCAGCCCATGGCTGTCCGCATGATCGAGTGATGATCTAGCGCAACAGCTCCCGCTGCGCATAGTCCACAGCCACCATCCGGGCGGTTCTTACCGCCCGGAGCATTGGCATTAGATGAGGGTCCAGGCTCGCACCCACCTCGGAACGCTTGGTGACCTCCACAATCGCCGCCACCTGATCGGCCCTGGCCATCAGCTTCGCGGCGCGACTGGGCACTCCCGGCGGCATCCCGGGTAGCCCGAAAGCATCGTTTAAGGCCCCCACAGCCAGCTCGGCGCGTTGAAATGCCGCGCCACCTCTCGGCACGTGCCCCGCGTTCCGCACCATCCGCGTTGCATTATCCGCAGCCTCACGCAGCAGCTGATCCGCCTCGCCCGGCGAGTAGACCGGCAGCGGCGGAACCGGCCCCTCTACCTGATCCCACGACCAACTGACCAGGTGGGCGTCAATAACACTAGGGCTAAGCACGTGACTGACCAGGGGGTCGCGATCGGCGATGATTAATGACGCCCCCTCCGGGCCAACTGGCAGCACGGTCGCGTCGCCGGGGCCGGAAAGCGCCAGCTGGATCAAGGGGCGTTCGTCCAATCCGACGGGCGCCTCGTCGGCCACGGAGCGGATATGGCCGAGCATCTCCACCAGTCCGCCCCCGTCGGGCTCCAAGCGGTGATGCTTACCCTGAGTGGCGTGGAAGGCGTCGATCACTTCGTCTGCCCCGATGATCCCGTGCAGCCACCAGGCCAGCCATAGGGAGGTGTTCTGCACGGGCGACCACAGTTGCGCCCCAAGCCACGTCGGTACCGGATCAGTCATTTTTCCTAGCCTAAGCTGGTTGCCCATGAGCTTCAATTACGGTGACATCATGAAGGGCCACTCTCGCAACCAGAAACCCAGCATTCCGCGCGTCACGCCGGAGCTGGGCATGGTGGTGGAGGTCATCGCCGATGACTTCGTCGGCGCCGTGGTGGGTGGGGAGAAGACCGCCGACGGCGACTTCATTCGCCTGGAGGATCGCTACGGAAAAACGCGCCTGTTTAAGCTTCGCGAGGGCGCATTTCTACTTGAGGGCAAGCCTATTACCTTGACTCGTTATGTAGATCCCAGGATGCTGCCACCGAAGCAGCACACCTCCAACTCAGGCTCGCGGCGAGTAAAAAACGTACAAGCCAAAGTCGCGGCGCCCTCCCGCATTTGGGTGGAAGGCATTCACGATGCCGCAATTGTCGAACAAGTCTGGGGGCATGACTTGCGCGTGGAAGGCGTAGTGGTCGAGTACCTGGAGGGCCTCGACAATCTGCCGGAGCGGCTCTCCGAGTTCCAGCCCTCCGCGACCCGCCGTGTGGGCGTGCTTGCGGACCACCTCGTCGAGGGAACGAAAGAGGCGCGTTTGACCGCATCCTTAGGTCCGCACGTGATGGTCACCGGCCACCCGTACATCGACATCTGGGAGGCCGTGAAGCCGCAAAGCGTTGGCATCCGCGAGTGGCCGAAGATCCCGCGCGGCATCGATTGGAAGACAGGCGTGTGCCAAGAGCTCGGCTGGGGCACCCCACAGGACGGTTGGCGTCGGGTGGCGGCTGCAGCCAAGACCTTTCGCGATCTGGACTCCACTCTTATCGGTGCGGTGGAAAGGCTGATCGATTTCGTTACTGTCCCGCCAGAATACTGAAACACCAACTAGGATCCTGACTATGGGTCCGATCATTTGGTTAATCGCAGCGGGAGTGTTGGCCCTTGGCGAGCTCCTCGTTGCGGATATGTCCTTGCTCATGCTCAGTGCGGCTGCACTGATCACTGCCGGGGTTTCGCTGGCGGAGATTCCGGTATGGGCAGAGATACTGGTTTTCGGTCTGGCTTCACTGGCGACCATCTTGACGATTCGGCCCATCCTACGCAAACGCCTTATGCAAGCACGCTCTGAACATACATTCGACCACGCCGAACTGACAGGTAAAAGCGCGGTGGTGGTTGAGGCTGTTAGTGCCGAAGTACAAAGCGGCGGTATGGTGCGCATCGCCGGCGAGCTGTGGTCGGCGCGCTCGGCAACCCCAGGGGATGTTTATTCCCAGGGAGAGTCCGTACAGGTGATAGACATCGACGGCACGACTGCGGTCGTGTGGAAGAACTAATAGAAGGGCTTAACGACTTATGAGCTTCACAATTTTCTTGGTGGTCTTGCTGCTCATCATCGCTACGGTGATCATCAAGATGGTGGCCCTCATCCCACAGGGTGAGGCGGCTGTTATCGAACGCTTGGGTACGTACACCCGCACTGTTTCTGGTGGTTTGACGCTTCTCGTTCCCTTTGTCGACCGTATCCGCGACAAGGTCGACACCCGTGAGCAGGTCGTGAGCTTCCCGCCCCAGGCCGTGATCACGCAGGATAACCTGACAGTCGCCATCGATACCGTGGTCACCTTTCAGATCAACGATCCAGCCCGCGCCATCTACGGCGTGAACAACTACATTGTGGGTGTGGAGCAGATCTCCGTTGCCACGCTCCGCGACGTGGTCGGTGGCATGACGCTGGAGGAGACTCTTACCTCCCGCGAGGTCATCAACCGCCGCCTGCGTGGCGAGCTGGATGCGGCCACCACCAAGTGGGGGCTGCGCATCTCCCGCGTGGAGCTGAAGGCCATCGACCCCCCGGCATCGATCCAGCAGTCGATGGAGATGCAGATGAAGGCGGACCGCGAAAAGCGCGCCATGATTCTGACCGCCGAGGGTCGCCGTGAGTCGGACATCAAGACCGCTGAGGGTGAAAAGCAGGCTCGCATCCTGGCCGCTGAGGGTGAAAAGCACGCGCACATCCTGGCTGCGGAGGCCGAGCGCCAGGCCGCCATCCTGCGCGCCGAGGGTACCCGCGCGGCGCGCTATCTGGAGGCCCAGGGTGAGGCCAAGGCCATCCAGAAGGTCAACGCGGCCATCAAGTCCGCCCAGGTCACGCCCGAGGTGCTGGCCTACCAGTATCTGGAGAAGCTGCCGGAGATGGCAAAGGGCTCTGCCAACAAGACCTGGATGATCCCCATGCAGTTCGGCGACTCCCTGGAGCAGTTCGCCAAGGCTCTGGCAAAGAAGGACGACGAAGGCGTGTTCCGCTACGAGCCAAAACCGGTGGACGATGCCACTCGCGAGCAGGCCAACGAGTCCAGCTCCGAGGACTGGTTCAACACCGCCTCCTCGCCTGAGA
The DNA here is from genome assembly GCF_022345965.1 of Corynebacterium sp. ACRQK. Classification (GTDB taxonomy): domain Bacteria; phylum Actinomycetota; class Actinomycetes; order Mycobacteriales; family Mycobacteriaceae; genus Corynebacterium. The sequence continues at coordinate 92,675 of NZ_JAKRMU010000001.1, read as the reverse complement.
TCGCCGAGGCTGTGGCCGCCGCCAATGCCGTGGCGAACAAGCCCGTCGACGAAGCTGCGCTCGAGAATCCCTACAACGAGGGCTAGTTCTTTAGCTCGTCTGCCCTGGCCAACATGTGCACGGCCAGGGTCCAGCCGGCCTGCTCCGCATGCCAGCCCGCCGCGGCCAGTCGCTGGCTCATCGCCTGCTTGCTAATGCCCACAATCTCTGCCGCCTCGGCCTGCAAATGCCCAGCGCGCAGCAGGGCAGTGGCCTCGCGGCCTTCCTTCGTGCGCCGTGCCAGCACGTGTGCCAGCAGGGTAAAGGCCGCCGCGATATCCTGGGCCACCTCCGCCGCACGCCCTGGGGCGATCACCCCGCTTGGGCCCGGCTTCTCAATCCGCACCGATACCGCTCCCGCCCGCTGCGAGCGGGTCACCGCGCGGGTGGCTGCGCCGATGGCATCTGCGACGGACGACGGGGCGTCACCATCAACCTCCGCCACCACCGAGCCAATGCCGAGCGCGAAGTCACCCGCTTGCAACAAAGACATCACTAGACCGCCGGCCTCGTCAGGGCCGGGCGCGATGCAGACAAAGTCCTCGATGCCCTTCATCTCCACAGACTCGACCATCGAGGATCGCTCCAGTGCCGCTGCGACGTCGCGGACGTACTCTCCACGGCGTTGCGAACGACCCCTGTAGGCGGCATACACGGCAAACATGTTTATAAACCTACTTCATTGGCTTTGCGCAGCTGGCGCCAGAGTCGAATCTCGTTCGCGGCGAGAGCGAAACCGGTGCACACCACCACGAAGCTAAGGATCAGGATCCACGGCTGGCCACCGGTCGCAAGCGCGTCAGAGGCCATGACAGTGGCGATGGTATTCGGCGCGGAACCGAAGATCGTGGCCAGCACATAGGGCACAAACGGGATACGGCTTAACCCACAGGCGTAGTTCAGCAGCGAAAAGGGGATGGCCGGAACCATGCGTAGCCCCAGCACGGCGATCCAGCCGCGCTCGGCGATCCTTTCTTGCAGCAGCTGGATGCGCTGATCGTTACGGGTCTTCTTTTCCACCCACGTGCCGCCGACAGCATGCACCAGTATCAGCGACAGCGCGGCGGAGGCGCCCACGCCCACCAGTGCCAGCACCGAGCCCCACAGGGATCCAAACATCACCCCCGCGGCGATGGTCCAGATCGTGCGGGGGGCCGGTAGCTGGGTAAAGGCAACCAACAGCACTACAAAAGTCAGCGGCGCCCACGCGCCAGTAGAGGCGACCCACGTTCGAATATCGTCGACCGCGGGCTTCGGAACGAAGTAGACGAAAGCGACCAGCAGGATCGGAACTAGGACGCTTAGGAAGCGGTACCGCAGCTTTAGCCCCCACCACGCGCTAAAGGCATGGCCTACAAAGCGTGCAATCTTCATGTTGTGTCCGGAGGGGGACTTGAACCCCCACGTCCGTTAATAGGACACTAGCACCTCAAGCTAGCGCGTCTGCCATTCCGCCACCCGGACTTGGGTTGCGCACACCACAGGAAGTGGTGGCAACTCCCGCCACTTTAATGCCAAGCCAGTGATTTGCACAAATACACAGGTCAGGGTGAGTTACTTGTATCTGGATAATCACTTTAGTGCGCTCGCCCAAAGCTTTGACTAGCGTGGTGCTATGTCCGATAGCAACGCACAGCACCAGCCCACTTACATCGACGACCGTTTCCCCGGCCCGGATCCTTACGCGCCACTGACGGACCTGCCCGCGCTGGAGGTCACCAGCGAGACTTTCGCCGATGGCGATCGCCTGCCAGAGGATCAGCTGGGAGGCAACGACGTCTCGCCCCAGCTGAGCTGGTCTGCAGGCCCGGAGGGCACGAAGACTTACGCGGTTACCTGTTTTGATCCGGACGCCCCTACGGCCAGCGGCTTCTGGCACTGGGCCGTCTTTAACATCCCGGCGGATGTAACCTCCCTGCAGCTAGGAGCTGGCAACGAAGACCTCAGCGGCCTACCCAAGGGGGCAGTGGCATTGCGCGGCGACAGCCGTTCCTGGGGCTACTACGGTGCCAACCCGCCGGCTGGCCACGGTCCGCACCGCTACCTGTTCGCCGTCCACGCGGTAGACGAGGAGCTGGACATCGACGACCGCCAGACCCCGACCGTCCTGGGCTTCAACCTGAACTTCAAGGCCACCGCCCGCGGCATCATCTGGGGTTGGGCCGAGAACTAGCTAAGCTTCCACCCACGGCAACCCACTGCCCACGGCCTGCGAGATATTCTCCAGGCCGTGGGCTTTCAGCTGCGCGGACAGGCCCTGGTGGATCTCGCGGATCCAGTCCGGGCCGCCGTAGATGAACGGTGTGTAGCCCTGGATCAGGCTGGCGCCAGCGGCGATGCGCTCCCACGCCGCCCGCGGGGTGTCGATGCCCCCCACTCCGATCAGCACCAGCTTCCCGTCGGCACGGGCCGCCAGGCGGCGCAGAACCTCCAGCGCGCGGGCTGCTACCGGAGCGCCCGAAATGCCGCCCGCACCCATGGCCTCCACCTCGTGGGCCGGGGTCTTCAGGCCTTCTCGGCTGATGGTGGTGTTCGTGGCGATAAGCCCAGTGACCCCCATCTCGATAGCCAGGTCGCAGACCTTGTCAATGTCCTCATCGCTTAAGTCCGGGGCGATCTTCACAAACAGCGGGCGGGTGCTTTCCTCCTGCACCGCGCTGATGATCGGGCGCAGGGATTCCACCGCCTGCAGGTCGCGCAGTCCAGGCGTGTTGGGGGAGGAGACGTTGATAACCAGGTAGTCAGCCACCCCGCCGATGGCCTTGGCGGACTCGCGGTAGTCGCGGTCCGCAATCTCAGCGGCCACCAGCTTGGATTTGCCCAGGTTCGCCCCAACCGGGATGTCCGTGCTGCGTTTCTGCAAGCGCATTGCCGCCGCGCGGGAGCCCTCGTTATTGAAGCCCATGCGGTTGAGAATGGCCTTGTCCTTCGGCAGACGGAACAGGCGCGGGGTGGGGTTTCCCGGCTGTGCCAGGGCGGTGACGGTGCCGATTTCTGCGAAACCGAAGCCCAGCGGACCCCACGCGTCTACCTCCTTGGCGTCCTTGTCAAAGCCCGCAGCCAGACCGAGGGGGCGTGGGAAGGTAAGCCCGGCAATCTGCTGGCTCAGCGCATCATCGTGCACGGCCAGCGCGCCATCCATCGCGGACAAGGCCGCCCTGGAGCCCGCCACCTGCTGCAGCCCGCGGGACATCAGCCCATGAATGCGCTCTGGGCGCAGGGTAAACATTCCCTTCAGCGCCACCTGGTAGGCGCCGTGGCGAATCTTCCTTAGCATTTCTGATCCCCTTTTATTCCTTCTCCGCCGGGTACTCGTCATCCGGCGCTGTCTGCTTATCCTTCACCGCGTCGTCCACGTTCCGGGCGCTGTACACGTTGACCTTTCCGTCCTCTGTGACCAGTACTAACGCGCCATTGGCAGCGTCTAGAACCCCGCGTAGCTTGCTCGGTGCCTCGACTTCGGCAACCTTCACCGGAGCGCCGCTGTCGATGCGGAAGGCCGTCAGCTTGTTTTCTCCTACCGACCCAACCCAAGCCAGTTGGCGCTTCGCATCCCACGCCACGCCCCACGGGGAGGCCTTCGTCGGGATTGCCTGGTGCAGGCGCACAACGTCGTTCAAGGTGTAAATCAGCATCTGGTCCTGGCGCGCATCGCTGGCAACCACCACGCCGTCGTCGCCGCGCCCGGTGGCCACCTGCCCCACGCCCTGGCCGATGCGCAGGGAAGCGTTCAGTGATCCGTCGTCCACGTCCACGTCGTTGATGCTGGTCTGCCCCCGGTCGATCAACGCGGCGCGCTGCCCACGGCCGTGCGGCTTCACCAACACCGCCTCGTCCAGGCTCCGGCTCACGATCGCCTCGCCGGTCTCGTTGCCGTCCTTATCGTAGAAGCGCGCCTTGTCCTCGCCTGCCTTGCCCAGCACGGCCTTGCCGTTTTCCAGGAAGGTCACGGTGGTCACCTTGCCATCTACGTCAAGGCTGCGCGTTTCCTTGCCGTCCGAGCCCAGCTCGATGGCCTTGTCCTGGCAAGCGACCGCCACGCCGGTCGCGGTGGTGGAGATGTTGTCGCAGGAATCGTCGACGTCTACCTGACTTGGTTTGTCCTTGGGACTGGTGGCGTCAATAAAGTGCACCTTGCCCTTTGTAAGAACCGCAACCAGGTTCGCCCCCGGCGCGTTCTCGTCGGCAGAAAGCCCCACGCGCGCGGCTCCGAGGGTGGATTCTCCCAGCTCAATCTGCTCGCCCAGACCGGACGAACTATCGGGGGAGTCCTGCGGCTGCGCGGGCTCACCTGCAACGGGCGCGTTTTCTTCCGGTTCTTCGGATCCACAGGCGGAAAGTGACCCCAGGGCCAGGGCGGCAGTGGCGGTCACGCAGAGGGTTCGGCTAAAGCGATTGACGTGCACATTCACAACTTCTAACGCTACCAGCCCGGCCACGTCACTCTTTCACGACGGGGGAGAAGGACTAGGCTCAATCCCCATGACTACAGATATGACTTGGGCGCAGACGATCATTCTGTCGCTTATCCAGGGTCTGACGGAGTTCCTACCTGTGTCTTCGTCCGGCCACCTGCGCATCTTCTCCACCTTGTTGTGGGGCGAGGATGCCGGTGCGTCGTTCACGGCCGTCATCCAGCTGGGCACGGAGCTGGCGGTGCTGGTGTTCTTCGCCAAGGACATCTGGAACATCGCCAGTGCCTGGTGCAAGGGCGTGTGGGAGTGGCTCAGCGACCTCACCGGCAAGCACGGCCGCCGCGTTCACCGGGAGACCTTCGATTACCGGATGGGGTGGATGGTCATCGTCGGTACCCTGCCCGTGGCCGTCTTGGGCTACCTGGGCAAGGACCTGATCCGCGATAACCTGCGCAACCTCTGGATCACGGCCACCATGCTGGTGCTGTTTTCCTTCGTCTTCATCCTCGCCGAGCGCATGGGTCGCCGCGAGCGCAGCTTCGACGAGCTGACCATGCGCGATTCGGTGATCATGGGCTTCGCGCAGTGCCTGGCGCTCATCCCGGGTGTTTCCCGCTCCGGCGGCACGGTCTCCGCCGGCCTGTTCTTGAACCTGGATCGCGAGGTCGCCACCCGTTACTCTTTCCTGCTCGCCATCCCTGCTGTGCTGGCCTCGGGGCTTTTCTCGCTTCCTGACGCCTTTAGCCCCGACGCCGGACAGGCCGCCTCGGGCGCCCAGTTGTTCGTGGGCACGGCAATTGCCTTTGCCGTGGGCTATGCGTCTATCGCCTGGCTGCTGAAGTTCGTGGCCAACCACTCCTTTGCCTGGTTCGCGCTGTGGCGCATCCCGCTGGGCCTCGCGGTTATGGGTCTGCTCGCATTCGGGGTACTGCCAGCCTAGAATCGGAACCCATGCACTCTTGGCCCGAACCGGAAGTCCCACAGCTGCCGGGTGATGCCCCGCAGCTTCGCCTGTACGACACCGCCGACGACGCAGTTAAGCCCGTCGAGATTCCCGCCGGGGAGGTGGGAATGTACGTCTGCGGCATTACCCCGTACGACTCCACCCACCTGGGCCACGCAGCCACCTATCTGACCTTCGACCTGATCCACCGCTACCTGCGCGCGGGCGGCCACGGCGTGCACTACGTGCAGAACATCACCGACGTGGACGATCCGCTGTTCGAGCGCGCCGAGCGGGACGGGGTGGATTGGCAGGATTTGGGCACTAGCCAGATCGACCTGTTCCGCTCCGACATGGAGGACCTGGCGGTCATCCCGCCGCGCGACTACATCGGCGCGATGGAATCCATCGACGAGGTCATCGAAATGGTGGCAAAGCTCCTGGAAGTCGGCGCCGCCTACCAGTTGGAAGGCGACGAGTACCCGGACATCTACGCCGACCACACCTTCTTGCCACAGTTCGGCTACGAATCCCGCTACGACGAGGAGCAGATGGCGGAGTTCTTCGCCGAGCGTGGTGGAGACCCGGAGCGCCCTGGCAAGCGGCACCCGATGGACGCGCTGCTGTGGCGCGCCCGCCGCGACGGCGAGCCGAATTGGGATTCCCCCTTCGGCCCCGGCCGCCCCGGCTGGCACATCGAATGCTCGGCCATCGCCGTCAACCGCCTGGGCGCCCCCTTTGCGATCCAGGGCGGCGGCAGCGACCTGCGTTTCCCACACCACGAGTTCTCCGCCACCCACGCCGAGGCCGCCCACGGGGTGGATCGCATGGCCCACCACTACGTCCACACCGGCATGATCGGCCTGGACGGCACCAAGATGAGCAAGTCGCTGGGCAACCTCGTCTTCGTCTCCAAGCTCACCGCCGCCGGCCACGAGCCCGCGTCCATCCGCCTAGGCGTGTACGCGGGCCACTATCGCCAGAACCGCGACTGGACCAAGGACGTGCTGGCCCACGCCGAGCATCGCCTGGCTAGCTGGCGGGCTGCCCTGGCCGCAGGCTCCACCACCGCGGACGAGGCCCGCGAGCTGGTAGCCACCGTGCGCGGCCACCTGGCCAATGACCTCGACACGGCGGCTGCTCTGGAGGCGCTCGACGACTGGGCCGCGGCCACCAAAGCTGGGGCGGCAGGGGATGAGGCTGCGGCGTCAGAAGTAAAAACCGCAATCGATGCGCTGCTGGGCGTGCGCCTCTAGCTCACACAGGGCAAACTGTCTCTTATGAGTACCACACAGCTGAGCACAGCCACCACATCCGCCCGCGAAGAGTTCCTCGACAACCTGCGCCAAATGGCGACAGGCAGCTACCTGCGCGACGAGGATCGCGAGTTTTGGGAAGCCCCGTACCCGGAGTCCGCGGTGGACGACGCACAGGCCATCGTCGACGGCATGCTGCAGGCTGCGCAGTCCGTGGCCTCCAGCAACGAAGCAGAGCTGAGGAAGGTAGCCGCCTCTCTGCACCTGCAGAACACCGAGGAGAGCGCCGACGAGCAGCCGACCGCAACCACCCTCGCGATCACCGCCGTGATCAACCAGCACATCGAAAAACTCAAGGAGCTCTCCGCCCGCCACGACGACGCGCTGCTGGAGGACGAGGAAATCAAAGACCTGCTCGCCCTGGTGGAGAAGCTGGCCGTGGACCTGGATGCCGACGATATGTTCGTGGCTACCCAGGCCGAGGCCGTCTGCGAGGCCTAGCGCGGGGCCAGCATAATCCCCTGGTTACAAGTGCCGATCAGACCCTGCTCGTCATAGATTCGCGTGACGGTGGTACCGATGCCATCGTTGCCGTAGTTGGCCTCGGCAGATAGGCCTAGCCACTCGCCGCGCATCTCGTGGTGCAGGTAGACAGTGGTATCGACGTTCATGTACGTCCACTTATCCGTATCCAGCAGATTATTCAGGCCGTTGGCGATGTCCACCGTTTTCATCAGGCGCACCCACGTGGAATCTTCCTTACCCTCGACGGCGGGCAGGTCGGTTCGCGACCAGTAGATCGCGGGGTTGCGGGATTCGTCGACGTCCAAGTGGCGCTCGTCCAGGTCGGCACGGCGGGCCTCGATGGAGTTGATATAGCCACTGGCCCAGCGTTCGAGGAAGTCGCTGCCGTCCCCGGCGCCGGAGGGCCCAGGCATGGGCTCGCCGACGGTGCGCTCGATCTCCTTTGTATCCCCGCGGCGGATCCACCAGCCGGAGCCCCGGATGAACTCGCGGCCAGTTTCGTCGGTGACGATCGCCTCCAGGAAGCTGATGCGCTTGCCGGGGCGCACCACCCGCGCGTGGGTGCGCAGTTCGCTGAGCGGAACGGCCCCCAGGATCTCGACGGTCATGCGGCTAAAACGGCCTTCTTCCAGGGACAGCCCGGCGTCTCGCGCACCGTCTTCCAACACCGTGGCTACCAGTGCGGCGGGCGGGGAGCCGTGTTGGAAACCCGGCCCCCAGGGGCTTTCCGTGTGCTGGGTGGGGTGGTAGTTGCGGTAGATCTGGCCTTCTTCCTCCGTGATCTTGCCGGGGATGAAGTATGCCGACTGCTCGCTCATCGCGCTCCTTAGTCCTGGGGTGTGTGCTACGTCACTAACTATGGCACAGGGGCGCCAGTGGGAAGCGCAATTGACCTAAACTGAACGTCATCATGAAAGCAATACTTTGGGACATGGACGGCACCCTGGTCGACACCGAACCGCTGTGGGGCATCGCGACCTTCGAGATGGGCGAGAAGATGGGTCGCCCGCTGACCGCGGAAGTACGCGAGAAGACGGTCGGCGCGACCACCCCCACCACCGTCGAGATCTGCGCGGCTCATGCGGGGTTGGCGCTTGATGACGCCGCCAAGGCCGACTGGCTTAACTTCATGTACACGCGCGTCGAGGAGCTCCTTGCGGGGCAGCTGGAATTCCGCCCCGGTATCAGGGAGATTCTTAGCGAAGCCAAGGCCGCTGGGTTCCCGATGGCGCTGGTGACAAACACGAACCGCGCCCTGACGGAGGTTTCGCTGAACTCCATTGGCCGCGAGTTCTTCGACTTCACCCTGTGCGGCGACGAGGTGCCCAATGGCAAGCCCGCCCCGGATATCTACGCCACCGCCGCCGCGCGCTTTGGTTTCGCCCCCGACGAGTGCCTGGTGGTGGAGGATTCCACTACGGGCATGACCGCCGCCCGCGACGCGGGCTGCCGCGTGCTGGGCGCCCCCACCGACCCGGAAACCGCGATCCCGCAGGGGGTGCGCACCCTGGCTGAGCTGCGCGGGGGAGCCCAGAGCTTAAGCGGCTTCGCGTTGGAGGATCTGCGCCAGATTCACGCAGAGCTGGGGCACACCACCACTGCCAGTGTGCGATCTGCCACAATGGAAGATGTGAACGAACAAGAACTCAAGACCTTCGATTCCCTTTTCGCCGAGCTGTCTTCCCGCGCCAAGGAGCGCCCCGAGGGCTCCGGCACGGTCAAGGCTCTGGATGCCGGGGTGCATTTCCAGGGCAAGAAAATCGTCGAAGAGGCCGGCGAGGTGTGGCTGGCCGCGGAGTACGAGTCGGACGAGGAACTGGCCGAGGAGATCTCCCAGCTTCTGTACTGGCTGCAGGTCGTGATGGTTGGCCGTGGCCTGACCCCCGCTGACGTTTACAAGTACCTTTAAACCCCCAGAAAGCAAACCCGAGAAAGGCAGCCACCACGATCATGCTGCGCGTCGCAGTCCCCAACAAGGGATCCCTGTCCGAGACGGCCACCTCGATTCTGAAGGAGGCCGGCTACGCCACCCGCGGCGATTCGAAGTCTCTGACTATCGCCGACGAGGACAACGGGGTGGAGTTCTACTTCCTGCGCCCCAAGGACATCGCGATCTACATCGCCTCTGGCCACCTGGACATCGGCATCACCGGCCGCGACCTGGCTGCGGACACGCGCGAGGAGGTCGATGAGCTGCTACCCCTGGGCTTCGGCGCTTCCACCTTCCGCTATGCCGCGCCGAAGGACGAGGACTGGACGGTAGAGCAGCTCGCCGGCAAACGCATCGCCACCAGCTACCCGAACTTGGTGCGCAAGGACCTCGCCAACCGGGGCCTGGAGGCACAAGTGATTCGCCTGGACGGCGCGGTGGAGATTTCCATTCGCCTGGGCGTGGCCGACGTCATCGCCGACGTGGTCTCCACTGGCCGGACGCTGCGCCAGCAGGGGCTAAAGCCTTTCGGCGACCCACTGTGCGTCTCCGAGGCCGTGATCGTTGGCCGCAAGGGAGCGAAGGTCACCGGGGAGCAGCAGGTGCTTATCAAGCGCATCCAGGGCATCCTGCACGCCCACAACTACGTGATGCTGGACTACAACGTGGCCCGCGAGAACCTGGACAAGGTCGCCGCCATCACGCCAGGCCTGTCCGCCCCGACCGTCTCTCCGCTGGCCAACGACAGCTGGGTGGCTGTCCGCGCGATGGTGCCAAAGACCCAGGCCAACTCCCTGATGGACGAGCTTTCGGCACTGGGTGCGGAGGCAATTCTGGCCACCGACATAAGGATCGCGCGCATCTAGGTTCATTTTCGTTAGGGTGGGGGAACAGAAAGTTGTTCCCCAACCAGAGGACGAATCGTGACCGATAAACCAATTCCGTCGAAGGCAGCGGCGGAGGTTCACGGCGATACAGTCGTGAGCTCCACTGACATCATCACGTCGGCTGAAACACACTCCCAGCTGGCGCGTGCTGCAAAGAACTTCCGCACCGAAGAGGACCTGCTGGGAACCATGGAGGTTCCGGATCACGCCTACTACGGCGTGCACACCCTTCGCGCGGTAGATAACTTCCAGATTTCGCGTACCACCATCAACCAAATCCCAGAGTTCATCCGTGGCATGGTGATGGTCAAGAAGGCCACCGCGATCGCCAACAACGAGATTTTTGCCCTACCGGATGAGAAAGCGGAAGCAATCATCTGGGCCTGTGACCAGGTGCTGGAAGAGCACCGCTGCATGGATCAGTTCCCGATCGACGTGTTCCAGGGCGGCGCGGGCACCAGTGTGAATATGAACACCAACGAGGTCATCGCAAACCTCGCGCTGGAATACCTGGGGCACCCCAAGGGTTCCTACGACGTCATCAACCCCAACGATGATGTCAACATGTCCCAGTCCACTAACGACGCTTACCCCACCGGCTTCCGCCTGGGTCTGCACTTCGCAATCGACCAGCTGATTAAGCACCTTGATGCCCTCGAGCGCGCGTTTCTGGCCAAAGGGCACGAGTTCCGCAACATCCTGAAGATGGGGCGCACCCAGCTCCAGGACGCCGTGCCAATGTCCCTGGGCCAGGAGTTCCGCGCCTTCGGCTACAACATCGCCGAGGAGCGACTGCAGCTCGAACGTTCCCAGGCACAGCTGCGCGAGATGAACCTCGGCGCCACCGCCATCGGTACGGGCGTCAACACCCCACCCGGCTACCAGAACGCCGTTATCCGCGCGCTCAGCGAGGTCAGCGGCCTGAAGATCGAACCGGCTCGCGACCTTATCGAGGCCACCAGCGATACCGGCGCGTACGTTAATGCCCACGCCGCCGTGAAGCGCGTAGCCATGAAGCTGTCGAAGATCTGTAACGACCTGCGCCTACTGTCTTCCGGCCCGCGCGCCGGCTTGAACGAGATCAATCTGCCGGAGCGCCAGGCCGGCTCGTCGATCATGCCGGCCAAGGTGAACCCGGTCATCCCCGAGGTTGTGAACCAGATCTGCTTCAAGGTTTTCGGCAACGACCAGACGGTGTCCATGGCTGCCGAGGCTGGCCAGCTGCAGCTCAACGTCATGGAGCCGGTCATCGCCCAATGCGTGTTCGAGTCCGTTCGTTTCCTTGCCCGTGCCTGCACCACGCTGCGGGCCCTGTGCGTAGTGGACATCACAGCCAACGCCGACGTATGCCGCCGCTACGTGGAGAACTCCATCGGCATCATCACCTACCTGAACCCGCTGATCGGTCACCACAATGGCGACCTAGTGGGCAAGGAGGCCGCTCGCACCGGCAAGTCCGTGCGTGACCTGGTTCTGGAAAAGGGCCTGTTGGACGAGAAAACTCTCGACGAGGTTTTGAGCCCGGAGAATCTGCTGAACCCGACGTTCCAGGGCAAGCTGTACACGGACTACGAGGAGGAAACCTCCAAGGGATAGTCCGGCGGGGTGCCACCGAAGGCAGGGCAGAGGTCCTGGAAGTGGCACCACCCGCACAACTTGGTCGTGCGCGGCTGGAAGTTGCCGCTGCGCACATCCGCCAGGATGCGTGCCCACAGCTCGCCCAGCTCGCGCTCGAAGGCAGCCAGCTCGGTGGCGGTGGGGCTTAGCACCATGTCGTCGCTGACCTTTAAGTACATCAGCCGCAGCTGGGTGGGCAGTTCGCCCGTCATGCGCCACCACACCAGGGCGTAGAACATCATCTGGAAGCGGGCTGAGTCCGCAAAGCGGGGCGCGGGTTTCTTGCCCGTCTTGTAGTCCACCACACGCACCTGGCCGGTCTCCGCGATGTCCACCCGGTCGATGAATCCGCGCACCGGCACATCGTTGGGCAGCGTTAGATTCACGAATTGCTCGCACTCGTGGGCGTCAAAACCATCCGGATTCTCCATCTGGAAGTAGCCCTTCACCAGCGCGCGGCACTCCTCCCAGAACTCCACGGTGGACTGTTCAGGCACCAACTCGGAAAGTTCTGGATCCTTGGCCCGCATTTTCTCCCACTCTGGGCGGATCATCTTCACCGCCGCCGGGTAGGTGCGACCGCCGCGTGGCAGCTGGTGCAGATTTTCCAGCACCGCGTGAACCAGCGTGCCCTTCACCTGGGCAATCGTGCTTGGCTCTTCCAACTTGTCAATGGCCCGAAAACGGTAAAGCAGCGGGCATTGCTTGTAGTCGTTGGCGCGGGAAGGGGAGAGAGCTAGTTTCGTAGTCACCCGCTCCACCCTAGTAAAATGAACCGGATCTCTTAAAGCAGGAAGGAAGACCACATGGCATATTCCGGCCGTTTCACCGAAGGCGACCGCGTGCAGCTCACAGACGCCAAGCGCCGCCACTTCACCATCACCCTGGCCAAGGGCGAGAGTTTCTTCACCCACAAGGGCGAAATCCGCCACGACGACATAATCGGCCAGCACGAGGGCACCGTGGTCAAGTCGTCCGGAGCCGCCGAATACCTGTGCTTCCGCCACCTGCTGGTCGACCACGTGCTTTCCATGCCCCGCGGCGCGGCGGTGATCTACCCGAAGGACGCCGCCCAGATCCTCGTGGAAGGCGACATCTTCCCTGGTGCCACGGTGCTGGAGGCCGGCGCGGGTTCCGGCGCCATGAGCACCTGGTTGCTGCGAGCCGTAGGGCCAAAGGGCAAGGTCATCAGCTACGAGATCCGCGAGGATCACCTGGCCTACGCCAAGGAAAACGTGGAGAACTACTTCGACGGCCATCCGGACAACTGGGATCTGCGCTTGGGCGACCTGAAGACCGTCACCAAGGAGGATGTCGGCGACGTCGACCGCGTGCTGTTGGACATGCTGGAACCCTGGGAGATGCTGGACACCGTCAAGGACGTGCTGATCCCCGGCGGGGTGTTCATGACCTACGTCGCCACTGTCCCGCAGCTGATGAAGGTCATGGAGGGCATCCGCGAGACGGGCGGCTTCACCGAACCGAAGGCCTGGGAATCCCTAGTTCGTGAGTGGAAGGTCGATGGCCTGGCCACCCGCCCCGAGCACCGGATGAACGCGCACACGGCATTTCTGATCCTGGCACGCAGGCTGGCTGATGGCGTCACCGCACCTCGACCGCAACGCCGCGCGCGCCGTTAGTAGACTGGTCAGTATGACCGAGAACACATCAGCGGAAGGGCCACAGACTCTGCGCGAGTTGCAGATCGCTAACCGACAACTCGGTGCGCGCAACGCGAAGCTTGTGGAGCTGCTGCAGGCCAGCCGCACGAAGCTGGAGGAGATCAACGGTCGGCTGGAAGCGCTGGCCGAACCACCAAGCACCTACGGCACGCTGCTGCAGGCCAACCGGGACTTCACCGCCGAAGTCTTCACCGCCGGCCGCCGGATGCGCCTGATGGTCTCGCCACACGTCCCACAGCACCAGCTAGTGCCCGGCGCGATGGTGCGCCTGGGGGAGGGCCAGCAGGTCGTGGAAGTCACCGGCCAGCCGGACTTCGGCGGCATCGCACAGGTCGTGGAGGTTACCGGCGACCGGCTGATCATCGCCGACAAGGTGGGCGAGGAGTACGTGGTCAAGGCCGCCGGCGACCTGGCAGGCGATGTGGTTACCGGGGATTCCGTGATCGTGGACCGCAAGTCCGGCTGGGCCTTCGAGGCCGTTCCCCGCGCGGAGACGAACAACCTGATCCTGGAGGACGTCCCGGACGTCACTTACGACGACATCGGCGGCCTGGGCCAGCAGATCACGCAGATCCGCGACGCGGTCGAGCTGCCTTTCCTGCACCCCGAGATCTACACCCGCTACGGCCTGCGCCCGCCGAAGGGTGTGCTGCTCTACGGCCCACCTGGCAACGGTAAGACCCTGATTGCGAAGGCCGTGGCGAACTCTCTGGCGCAGTCGGATTCCCCGTACTTCCTGAACATCAAGGGCCCCGAACTGCTGAACAAGTTCGTGGGCGAAACCGAACGCCAGATCCGCGCGATCTTCGAGCAGGCCCGCCGCCTGGCCAGCTCCGGCCGCCCCGTCATCGTATTCTTCGACGAGATGGAAGCGCTGTTCCGCACCCGCGGCACGGGTGTGAGCTCCGACATGGAGTCCACCGTCGTCCCGCAGCTGCTCGCCGAGCTCGACGGCGTGGAGGCCGCGGGCAACGTCATCATCATCGGCGCCTCGAACCGCGAGGAGCTCATCGACCCGGCCATCCTGCGCCCCGGCCGCCTGGACGTGAAGATCCGCATCGCCCGCCCCGATGCCGACGGTGCGGCTGCCATCCTGTCGAAGCACCTCGATGCTTCTCTACCTATTGACGCCAACTTCTCCGCCGCCGCCGGTTCCAACGACGCAGCAGCGGCGGCCCTGCGGCAGAGCATCGTCGACGAGCTGTTTACCCGCGACGAGGCGCACCGCTATGTCACGCTCCACTACGCCGACGGCAGTCGCGAGGACCTGTACTGGGCAGACTTCGTTTCCGGCGCGATGCTTGCGAACATCGTAGACCGAGCGAAGACCCTAACTATCAAGGACGCGCTGCATAACGGCACAGACGGCCTGCGCCCGGAGCACGTAAACGCGGCCGTTCTGGCCGAGGTGGGGGATTCCGAAGATCTGCCAGATACCACCAACCCCGCGGAGTGGGCGCGCATCTATGGCCATGGCACGAAGCGCGTCGTGGACATCGACGTGCACAAGGTCTAGGGAGGATACAAGTTTGTTTGGTCCGCACATCATTGGCTCGGAGACGGAGTACGGCATCGTCGCCGTGGATGACCCGTCGGCCAGCCCTATTCACACCTCCACCCAGGCCGTTGTGGCTTATGCCGAGCACAGCGGCCAGGGGGTGAACCGTCGCACCCGCTGGGACTACGAGAACGAATCCCCCCTGCGCGACATCCGCGGCTTCGATCTGCGCCGTTACCGTCGTGGTTCCGCCCCGGTGCTGGATCCGAACGCGCTCGGCGCGGCGAACGTCATTACCGCCAACGGCGCGCGTTTCTACGTGGATCACGCGCACCCGGAGTATTCCTCCCCGGAGACCACAACCGCCCGCGACGCGGTGGTGTGGGACAAGGCCGGGGACATCATCATGCACCGCGCCGCCGAGGCCGCCGAGCCGGAGCTGAAGATTTACAAGAACAATGTGGATGGCAAAGGCGCCAGCTACGGCTCGCACGAGAACTACCTGTACCCGCGCGACCTGGACGTCGAGGACGTGCAGGCGGCACTGATCCCGCACTTCGTCACCCGGCAGGTTTACTGCGGCGCCGGCCGCATCGGGCTGGGGCAACAGGGGGAGCAGCCGGGCTTCCAGATCAGCCAGCGCGCCGACTACATCGAGACGGAGGTCTCGCTAGAGACCACGCTTAACCGCGGCATCGTGAACACCCGCGACGAGCCGCACGCGGAGGCCGACAAGTGGCGTCGCCTGCACGTGATCATCGGGGATGCGAACCTAAGCGAGTTCTCCAACTACCTGAAGTTCGGCACCACCGCACTGGTGCTGGCGGCAGTGGCCCAGGGTGCGTACTTCGGCGACCTACGGCTGCTAGAGCCGGTGGCTGACGTCCAGCGCGTCTCCCGAGATCTGGACTGCACCTACCGCCTGCGCTTCTACGGACAGGCAGAACGCACGGCCATCGAGACGCAGCGGGAGATCCGCAAGCGCGTGGGGGAAATCATGGAGCTGCGCGGCGACGACCTGGAGGTCTATGAGCTGTGGGGCAAGCTCCTCGACGATCTAGAGTCCGATCCGCTGTCCACCGCCGACCGGCTGGACTGGACGGCCAAACTGCAGCTGATGAACGCCTACAGGGCGCGCGGCCTGGAGTGGACCGACCCCCGCCTGGCCCTGGTGGACCTGCAGTATTCGGACATCGACCCGCGCCGCGGGCTCTACCACGCCCTGGTGCGGAAGGGCCGGATGCAAACCCTGCTGGACCCGGTGGAGATCGAGGCCGCGATGGACACCCCGCCGGAGGCCACGCGCGCGTGGCTGCGCGGGCACCTGGTGGCGAACTACTCCGCCGACATCCTCTCGGCAAACTGGGATAGCGTCATCGTGGACACCCCGGACGGCGCGGTGCAGATCACTATGGACGACCCCCGCGGGTTCAACCAGTTGGAGCTACGCGCGGTGCTGGAAGCGCAACCGCGCCCCGGCATCGGCGAGCTCGTGGCAGGCTTGAAGGAAATCAACCCGGACAAGATCTCCGGGATTGGCAGAAAGGAAGACTAATCATGGCACAGGGCGGACAGGTCAGCGCCGGCGGCGGTCGGCGCGACGACGACGAAGCAATCGAGCAGACCTCCGGCGCGGGCACCCAGCAGGTGAACGTCACCGGAACCGACGATCTGCTGGACGAGATCGACGGACTGCTGGAGAACAACGCGGAGGAGTTCGTTCGCTCCTACGTACAAAAGGGCGGCCAGTGACCGCCATCCGCCGCCGCATTATGGGCCTGGAGACGGAGTATGGAATCGCCAACATGCAGGATTCCTCCCGGCGTCTCGGCCCCGACGAGATTGCCCGCACGCTCTTCGCCCCCGTGGTGGAAAAGCACCGCAGCTCGAACATCTACACCGAGAATGCCTCGCGCCTGTACCTGGACGTCGGCGCGCACCCGGAGTTCGCCACCGCGGAGTGCGATAGTCTGCACCAGCTGATCGCCTACGACCGCTCTGGCGACCTGATGTTTCACGAGTTGGCCGACCGCGCCGAGCAGGCCGTCGGTGGCAAGGTCTATCTGCTGAAGAACAACACGGACTCCCTGGGCAACTCTTATGGCTGCCACGAGAACTACCTGGTCAGCCGTGATATTCCTCTGAAGGGCCTCAGCAAGCAGTTGCTGCCTTTCCTGGTTACCCGCCAGCTGATCTGTGGCGCGGGCAAGCTCGCGATCCCTTATCCCGGCGCGCCGAACGAGAACTTCGGCCCGGGCTACACCATGAGCCAGCGCGCCGACCACGTCTGGGAGGGAGTGTCCAGCGCGACGACCCGCTCACGCCCCATCATCAACACCCGCGACGAGCCGCACGCCGATTCCTCTAAGTACCGCCGCCTGCACGTCATCGTCGGCGATTCGAACATGTCGGAGGTCACCACGGCTCTGAAGGTTGGCTCCACGCTGCTGGTGCTGGAGATGATCGAGGCCGGCGTGGCCCTCCCGGACTTCGAGATGGCCAACGAGATCCGCTCTATCCGCGAGATCTCCCGCGACTTCACCGGCCAGGTGGACATTGCGCTGCGCAGCGGGTCGACTGCCACGCCGCTGGAGATCCAGCGCGCTTTCTATGACGCCGCCTGCGCCTACCTCGCCTCGCGTGAAGACCCGGAGCGGGGCACTCCCAACGCAGAGCTAACCCCCGTGGTGGACCTGTGGGGCCGCGTGCTGGACTGCTTCGACACGGGCGACTTTTCACCGGTCTCCACGGAAATCGACTGGGTCATCAAGAAGTCGCTGCTGGACCGCATGGCCGCCGCCCGCGGCCTGGATCCCATCGACCCGCGCCTGGCGCAGCTCGACCTGATGTATCACGACATTCACCCCACCCGCGGCCTGTTTAACGTGCTGGCCCGCCGCGGCCTGGCGCGCACGTTGTTGGCTTCGGAGACGATCGAGCAGGCCGTCCGCCAAGCCCCGCCAACAACCCGCGCGGCGGTACGCGGCCGCTTCATCGCTGCGGTCCGCGCCCGCCCGGAACTTTCCTACACGGTGGATTGGATGCGCGTGAAGGTCAACGGCGAGAACGGTGCCGAGGCCCTGCTGGCCGACCCCTTCGCTAACACTAGCGAGGACGTTGACCGCATCATCGAGTCCCTGGAAGCCCGATGAACCGCAATCGCCCCGTCGAGACTCACTGGATTTCGGGTGCCACGCGCCTGTTTAACCTGGTGATCGCACTGCTGAACTCCGACACCCCGCGCTCTATCGAATGGGTGCTCGCCAACGTCGAGGGCTATCAGCACGCCAAGGATGGCTCCGCCCGCAAACAGCTGAGCCGCGACCGCCAGGACCTCGCCGAGCTGGGCGTGCACATCACAGGCGAAGACATGCTGTTCCTCGACCCCGCCCAAACCTTCCTGCAGGATATCGAGTTCACCGACGGCGAGGCCACTGTCCTCGCCGCCGCCAGCCGGTGGGCCCAGTCGGGGGAGATGCAGCACGCCGCCCGCTCCGCATACACCAAACTGGCCGCCGCGGGCATGCAGCACCGCGTGTCCACCGGCGAGGTGGCTGTCCCCAGCGTCCCGGACCATACCGCCCTGGATGGCGATTCCCTCGACGCGATTTTCCGCGCCCTCGACAACGGCCTGATCTTAAGCTTCAACTACTATCCTTCGCTGGTCGACACTCCCCAGCTGCGTCGCCTGGAACCCTGGGCCTACGGCGCCAAGGACGGCCTGGTCTACGTCACCGGCTTCGACCCGGACCGCGAGGCCCAGCGCACATTCCGCCTGGCGCGCATCGATTCCGTCACCGCCCTCCCCGAATTCGCCCAGCACCCACGCCCAGAAGGCACTCCACAGCAGCTGATCCAGCAGGGGCTTTTGAGCAGCCGCCAGATGGTCACCGCCACCGTGGAATTCCCCGAACCTGGCGCCTGGGAGCTGCGGCGCCTGGCCGACGATCATGGCCAGATCGGCCCGGTGGAGCGCGACTGGTTTGTCCGCACCGCCGCTGCCTACGCACCCCATGTGGTGGTTACCTCGCCGCCGGATGTCGTCGCCGATGTTGTTGCCGTTTTAAAGGAGGCTGCTTCATGACGCCCCCTCGTTCCAATGCCGAACAGTTCCTCCGTACCCTGTCCGTCCTCGCCTGGTTCCGGTCCCACCCGGACAGCAGCCTGATGGCGGCCTCTCGAGCGCTGGACCTATCCACCGCGCAGATCGCCCACGAGCTCGGTCAGGTTTCCCAGTGCCGCGTGCCCGCCAGCATCCTCGACATGCCGGTGGAGGTCACCGTGGATCGCATGCACGCCTCAGTGGAGTTTTCCGCGGGTCTGGATCGCCCGCTGGCCCTGACCGCGATGGAGGCCGGTGTGCTGCTGCTGAACTTGCAGGCACTGCGCTCCACCGCGCCGGCGGAGGCACAGGCGGACATCGACTCCGCCAGCGCGAAGATTCAGGCTCTCTTGCGCTCCCGGCGCGAGTACACGGATTCCTTCACCCCCGAAACGGCGCCCTCAACCCCCGCCTATGTGCAGCTGCGCCGTCAGCTCTCGGAGGCCATCCAATCCCGCCGCCAGGTCACGTTCAACTACCAGTCGATATCCAGCGATAGCTTCAATACCCGCACGGTAGACCCCGACCATGTGGCTCTCGTGGACGGCGAGTATTACCTGTGGGCGCGGGAACGTGGCGTCACCACAAAAACCTTTGCGCTTGCGCGCATCGACGGGCTTGACCTGAGGGAGGAGGGTTCGGCCAGTGCCCAACAGGTACCCGAGATCGACCCAGAGGATCCCTTCGGTTTCGGCCTCAGCGACAAATGGGCACGCCTGGAGTTAGACGAGTCGCTGCGGTGGATGTTGGAGTACTTCCCCATGTGGGTAGTCGAGGACGAAACCCGGCTGGTCGTCGACGTGCCCGACACCGGTGAATGGTTTTTACGGTTCCTGCTAGGGTTTTCACCCGGTATTCGCAAGGTAGAACCGCTACCATTAGCCGAGAACTTAAAAGCCCTAGCGCGGCGTGGCCTCGATGCCTACGAGGCTCGCGGGCTAGGATAGTAAGACCGATCCCCAACGACAGAAAGCTCGTAGATAATGCCGAACCTTGGCGTTCCTGAACTACTAATCATCGCTCTGGTCATTTTCCTGCTGTTCGGAGCGACCCGCCTGCCCAGCGCTGCACGTTCCCTGGGCCGTTCGATGCGTATCTTCAAGTCCGAGATGGACGAGATGAAGACCGACAAGGACAACAAGGAGCTGACCGAGAAGCAGGCTCCGACCGCCGAGCAGCAGCAGGCCCAAGACCTGGCTCAGCCCAAGTCCGAGCAGCCGAACGAGCACAACGCTTAAAAGTTAAGTGGCTAAGAAGCTAAAGAAGCCTGCCGATGGTTCGATGACCATCGTCGAGCACATCAATGAGCTGCGCAAGCGCGTATTCATTTCCCTGGTTGCCATCTTCATCGGCACGATTATCGGCTACATCTGGTACAACGTCGAAGTCGGTCCGATCCCTTCGCTGGGCGAGGTACTGCGCGGGCCGTACTGCAACCTGCCGCCGGAAGCCCGCTTCGGTTCCGAGGCGGGGGAGTGCCGCCTGCTGGCGACCAGCCCGTTCGAGATGTTCATGCTGCGCCTGAAAGTCGGCGCCCTAGCAGGCATGGTCTTTTCCTCGCCCATTTGGTTGGGCCAGATCTGGGCGTATATCACCCCGGGGCTGCACAAGAACGAGAAGCGCTGGACTTTGGGCGTAGGCATGTCCGCCGGCCTGCTGTTTACCGTCGGCGCGGTGCTGGCCTACTTCGTACTCGCCTTCGGTCTGGAGTTCCTGCTGACCATCGGCGACGAGGCGCAGATCGCTGCCCTGAACGGCGAGAAATACTTCAGCTTCGCCATGGCGCTGCTGCTAATATTCGGTGTGAGCTTCGAGGTGCCGCTCATTACCGTGCTGCTGAACTTGGCGCACGTCGTCACGTACCAGCAGCTGAAGGAAAAGCGCCGTTTCATCTGGGCTTTCCTGTTCCTCTTCGCTGCGTTCGTCACCCCGGGTCAGGACCCGATTTCGATGGTGATCCTGGCGATCTCGCTGTGCGCGATGATGGAAATCGCTACTCAGATCGCCCGCCTGAACGACAAGCGCCGCAAAAAGAACGAGGCGGACTGGCTCGAGGTGGATGATGACGAGACCACCGGCATCGCCACCCCGGCACCCATTGCCCCGGTGACGGCAACCCCGGCGCCGCAGTCCACCAGCGCGGCCCGCCCAATTGACTCGCCGAAGCGCCAGGATCCCAAGGCTCAAGACTTCACCCGCAGCGATTTCGATGACATTCTCTAGCCCTCAGGTAGAGCGCTTCTGCGCCCAGTACGACTTCCCGCTGGACGACTTCCAGGTTCAAGCGGCCGAAGCCATCGACCGGGGCAAGGGGGTGCTCGTCGCCGCCCCGACTGGCGCGGGCAAGACCATCGTCGGCGAGTTCGCTGTGTTCGCCGCCTTCCACGGTGACGGCACCTGCTTTTACACCACGCCTATCAAGGCATTGAGCAACCAGAAGTTCCACGACCTGGTGGAGCGCTACGGCGAGGCCAACGTGGGCCTGCTCACCGGCGACGTCACCATCAACGGCGACGCGCCCATCGTTGTGATGACCACCGAGGTCTTGCGCAACATGATCTACGCCGACTCCGAGCGGCTGGAAAGCCTCACGCACGTCGTCATGGACGAGGTGCACTTCCTGGCCGACCGTTCCCGCGGTCCGGTCTGGGAGGAGGCCATTCTCAACCTGGACCCCCGCGTAATCCTCGTGTCCCTGTCGGCCACCGTCTCCAACGTCGAGGAGTTCGGCGGCTGGCTGTCCGCTGTCCGTGGCGATACCGAAATCATCGTCACCGAGAAGCGGCCGGTGCCGCTGACCCAGTTCATGATGGTCGGCCGCCAGGTCCTGCCCCTTTTCGAAGGCTCGGAGCAGCACCTCGGCGCCATCAACCGCAAGGTCGTCGCCGCTGCGGCGAAGGCCGAGGAAACCGACAAGCGCCGCGGGCCGAAACGCAGCGACGTGGTACAGCACATGGCCACCGCGGGTATGTTGCCTGCGATTTACTTTATCTTCTCGCGCGTTGGTTGTGACGCCGCCGTCCGCGCCCTGCTGATCGATCGCGTGGACTACTCGTCTCCGTCGGAAAGGGAGGAGATCCTGCGCACGATCGACGCAGGCGTTTCCGATCTGACGGAGGAAGACCTGAACGTCCTGGGCTTCCGCCAATGGCGGCGCGCCCTGTCGCGCGGTTTCGCCGCTCACCACGCCGGCATGCTGCCGGCCTTCCGCCACATCGTGGAGGATCTGTTCGCCCGCGGACTGCTGAAGGTTTGCTTCGCCACGGAGACTCTGGCGCTGGGCATCAACATGCCTGCCCGCTCGGTGGTGCTGGAGAAGCTGGTGAAGTTCAACGGCGAGACGCACGCCGACCTCACCCCAGGCCAATACACGCAGCTCACCGGCCGCGCTGGCCGCCGTGGCATAGACACGAAGGGTAACGCGGTGGTGCTGTGGAGCCAGGGGCTGGACCCTTATGGGGTTGCAGACTTGGCGTCAACAAGAACCTATCCGCTGGATTCCACCTTCCGTCCCGGCTACAACATGGCCGTGAACCTCATCGGCACGATGGGGCTGGACGAGGCCCACCGGCTGCTGCTGCGTTCCTTTGCGCAGTACCAGACCAATGGCGCGGTGGTGGAAAGCGCCGAGCAGATTGAAAAGCGCCGCCGTGAGCTGGCCCAGCAGGAAAAGCAGCTCAAGGCCACAATCCGCGAGGTGCGCCGCCCGTCGAACAGCCTCAACGAGGACTTCCAGCTGGTCACCGAGTATGGCCAGCTGCGCCGCGAGCTTTCACAGGAGGAGCGCCGCGCCAAACGCATGGTCATCGACGAGGCCTCGACGGAAACCACGGCACTGCTGCAGTCCCTGCAGCCCGGCGACGTGATCGCGCTGCCTACCGGCAAGAACCCCACCACCGCCGTTATTGCGCGTGCCGACCACCGCGGTCGGCCGACGATCATCACTGACGACGGTTGGGTGGAGCGCATCAACCCGGACATGTTCGGCAACACCCCGGTGCACATCGGCCACATGCGCCTGCACAAAGGCGTGGCACGCAACCCGAAGCGGCAGGCCAGGGGAGTGGCCGCCAACCTGCGCCGTCTGCAGCTGGATAAGCCCAAGAAGCTCCGGCCCCGGGCGCGCCGCCGCTCGCTGCGCGCTGTTGAGCTGCGCGAGCAGGTGCACGCCCACCCGGTGCACGCCTGGGAAGGCCGCGAGGAACTTTGCCGCGCCGCCGAGCAGTACCTGAAGGCAGCCCGCCGCCTGGAGTTCGAACAGAAGGAGCAGCCGCAGGAATCCGATTCCCTGTCCGCCCAGTTCAACCGAATTCTTGCGCTGCTGGCGGAGCTGGACTACGTGGAGCTCGAGGACAACACCGCCCGCATCACAATGGAGGGCGAGCGGCTGTCCAAGATCCACCACGAGTCCGATCTGCTGGTCGCCCAGTGCCTGCGCCGCGGGATCTGGGACGAGCTCGACCCGGCGGAGCTGGCGGCAGTGGCCAGCACCTGCGTGTTCGAGAACCGTCGCGATTCCGGTGCCAAGGACGATGGGGTGCCCACCGAGCCGCTGGCCGAGGCGATCAGCCAGACGTGGCGCATCTACCAGGAACTTTCCACCGACGAGCAGCGCCACCGCCTGACTGTGACGCGCGAGCCGGAGCTGGGCTTTGCCACCGCGGTGCATCAGTGGACCGCCGGCGCTCCGCTGGAGTACTGCCTGCGCGCAGCCGAGGCCAGCGGCGCTACCCTGACCCCCGGCGATTTCGTGCGCTGGTGCCGCCGCGTTATCGACCTGCTGGATCAGATCAAGCTGACTGGCTATTCCAATGAAGTGAAGGCGGCCTCCCGCAAGGCGGTCGCCGCAATGAGACGAGGAGTTGTGGCCCTCGATGGCTAAGAAAATTGCGATCTTCGGTGCGACCAGCGAAATCGGCGGCGAGATCGCCCGCCTGCTCGCCCCTGGCAACCACCTGGTGCTTGCCGCCCGCCGAACCACGGACCTGGCCGATGAGCTGTACCGCCTTGGTGCCACGCAGGTTGATTCCTTCTTTTTTGACGCCACCGACGTGGATTCCCACGCCGACCTCATTGCGGAGATCGAGGCCACCGGCCCGCTGGACGTAGCGCTGGCGATGTTCGGCGTGCTGGGAGACCAGGAGCTCGCGGAGCGCGATTCCTCCGAGGTCTACCGCGTGTTGCACACGGACTTCACCGCCCAGGCGGTACTCCTGACGGAGCTGTCCCAGGTGATGAAGGATCGCGGCAGGGGAGTGCTGGTGGCCTATTCCTCCATCGCCGGGGCTCGCGTGCGCCGCCCGAACTACGTCTACGGCTCGGCGAAGGCCGGCCTGGACGGCTTCTGCCAGGGCATGCAGGACGCGCTGCAGGGCACCGGCGTGCGACTGGTGATCGTGCGCCCGGGCTTCGTGATTGGCCGTATGACCCGTGGCATGGATCCGGCGCCTCTGTCCACCACGCCGGATGTGGTCGCCGAGGCCACGGTGCGCGCTATCAACGACGAAAGCGCGGAATCCGTGTGGATCCCGCGCTCCCTAAAGCTGCTGGCCGCCGTCATGCAGGTGGTCCCGCGTTGGCTGTGGCGGCGCGCACCACGCTAGACGTGGAAGATGTTGTAGAAGATCGTCCGCAGGATTCCGAAGGCCACGGAGATGCCGGTAGCCGCTGCGATGCCGATCGCAACCTTGGCGATCGGGTTCAGGTTCTCCCACCACTCGTCGGAGTCGCTCGAGCTGGAGCTAGAGCCCTCTGTCGTCGAGCTGGAGCTGGTGCTGGAATTCTGGGTGTCAGTTTCTGCCACTGCCGGGGTGACGGATGCCAGAGCAACCGTGGGGGCCAGAACTGCAGCGAAGATAGAGCGGCGTAGACGCATCGAAGTACTCCCTAAAACGTAGTTAAGCTATCGCGTGTAGGAACTATTTTTCCCACACTTTCGTTATCGTTATGTAAGCACGATTTCGTTACAAAGATCGCGTTTTCATAACAAATTTTCAGACAGATACTATAGGAGTCTCCCTACAGCCATGCAATTCTTACCCGCCGTGTATCTCGTCGTAGAAATCATCGCCTTCATCCTCCTGGGAGTGTGGATCGGCTGGGGCTGGGCGCTGCTGCTCCTGTTGGGCTTGTTTGTGCTGGGTATCGCCCTGGCCACCTGGCAGATGCGCGAGCTCACCGTCCGCGCGCTGCAGCAGAATGATCATCCCGGCGAGCTCACGGCCGACATGGCGCTGTCCATGGTGGGTGCAGTGGGCGTGGCCGTTCCCGGCATTGTCTCGAGCTTCTTCGGCATCTTCTTCCTGATTCCGCCGACCCGTTCCTTGATCCGCAGGATGCTGGGCCAGGCTGCGCGCCGTTCCCTGGAGCGTTTCGGCGTGACCACCTTTTCGCGCGTTAGCCACATCCAGAACTCGGGCGGTTGGGGAGACGTCATCGACCACCGCGCGGGCGAGAACGGATGATTCTAAGGCTCCTCGCCGCTGTCTTTAGCGGCGTGATGGTCTTTGCCGCCTTTGAGCCGACCGGCCTGTGGTGGGCCGCGCCGCTCGGGTTCGCGCTGCTGTTCTACTTCGCCGACCACCGCCACGCCATGCTGATGGCCTGGGTGCAAGGCCTCACCATCTACGGCTTGTTACTGCCGTGGGTCGGGGAGTTCGTCGGCGCGGCCGCCTGGATCGCTTTGGCGCTGGTCCAGTCCCTCTACAGTCTGCTGTTCGGCGCAGGGCTAAAGCTTTTAGTCCAGCGCCCCCTTAGCACCCAGATCATCGGCATTCCGACCTGGTTCGTCGCCACTGAATGGCTGCGCTCTTCCTTTCCCTTTGGCGGCTTTCCATGGGGGCGCATCGCGTGGGGCCAGGCCAGCGGCCCGATCAGCTGGCTGATCCGTCTCGGCGGCCCCGCACTTGTCACCTTCGCCGTGGTGCTGATCGGCCTGCTCCTGGCTTTGAGTATCCGTAAACACCGCTCGCCCGCGTATTCCTTGGCTGGCGTGGTGGCCATAATCGCCGCCTATGCGCTGTTGATTCCCGCCACACCTGCCGACCGCACCGTGGATGTGGTCGCCGTACAGGGCAACGTTCCGCGTCTAGGCCTGGACTTCAATGCGCAGCGCCGCGCCGTATTGGATAACCATGTGCGGCGCACTGAGCAGCTGCATTCACACCCGGATATAGTCATCTGGCCGGAAAACTCCTCGGATGTCAATCCTTTTAGCGACCCCGCCGCCCGCCAGCAGATTGAACGCGCCCAGCGGTCCATTGACGCGCCAATCCTCGTCGGTACCGTCAGCCCGGAGCACAATACGATGATGGTCTGGGATAGCGACGGCCCAGGGGAGAGCCACGTCAAGCGCTTTCTGCAGCCCTTCGGCGAGTACATGCCCTTCCGTGATTTCCTGCGCAGGTTCAGCGAGCATGTCGATCGCGCCGGCAACTTCCAGCCCGGCGACGACAATGGAGTGGTCCATATGAACGGCGTCCCCGTCGGCGTGGCGACCTGCTACGAGGTCAGCTTCGACGGGGCGTTCCGCATGGCTGTGCAGGGCGGCGCGCAGATTCTCACGAGCCCGACGAACAACGCGACCTTCGGGTTTACAGACATGACGTACCAGCAGCTCGCAATGTCTCGCATGCGAGCTAAGGAGTATGATCGCGCAGTGGTGGTCGCCGCGACCTCGGGTGTTTCGGCGATCGTCAAGCCCGATGGTTCGGTGGAGCAGCGCACCGCCATTTTTACTTCTGACGCCCTCGAGGCCGAGTTGCCCCTAAGCGATACAATGACACTGTCAGCCCGCGTCGGCCCATGGGTGGAATGGATTCTAGCTATTCTGGGTCTGCTGTCCGTGGCATTTACTTATAGGAGAGGTAAGAAAGCTTTTCATGACTAAGCTGAGCGATAAAACACTGGTCATTATCCCGACCTACAACGAGAGGGAAAACCTTCCTCTGATCATCGGTCGACTGCTGAAGGCCGAGCCCGAGCGCGTGGACGTCCTCATCGTCGATGATTCCAGCCCGGACGGCACCGGGGAGCTGGCCGACGAGATGGCCGCTGAGAACTCAAAGATTCACGTTATGCACCGCGGCGGCAAGGGCGGCCTGGGCGGCGCTTATATCGCTGGCTTCCACTGGGGCCTGGAGCGGGACTACGAAATCCTCTGCGAGATGGATGCCGACGGCTCCCACGCTCCCGAGCAGCTATACCTGCTGTTGGACCGCATCGACGCGGGCGCGGAGATGGTCCTGGGCTCCCGTTACGTCAAGGGCGGCAAGACCGTGAACTGGCCGGTCAGCCGAGAGGTTCTGTCCCGCGGCGGCAACATTTACGCCTCTCTGGCGCTGGGCGCGGGTCTGTCCGACATTACCGGCGGCTACCGTGCGTACCGCCGCGAGGTGCTGGAGGAGATCGACCTGGATGCCGTGGATTCCGCTGGCTATGTTTTCCAGGTGGATCTGGCTTGGCGCGCAGTCGAGGCCGGCTTCGACGTGCGGGAGGTGCCGATCACCTTCACTGAGCGGGAGATCGGCGATTCCAAGATGAGCAGCAACATCGTCTCCGAGGCTCTGCTGCAGGTGACGAAGTGGGGTGCCGCGCACCGCTTTAACCAGGTGAAGAACCTGGCTCAGGAGTCTTGGCGCATCGGCGTCGGCACCGTACGTAGCTACTTCTGATTTGCTTCCTGCTGCTCCTTCATAAGCTTCACCGCAGTGCGGCGGCGCTTACGGAGCAGTTCGATGCGCTCATCTAGCAGCTCGTCGAGCTCCTCGAGGCTGCGGCGCTCGCGCAGCATGTCCCAGTGAGTGCGCGGGGGCTTCACCGGCTTGGATTCCTGGCCTTCGCCCTCAACCAGCGTGCCCATCTGGCCGTTCTTGCACATCCACTCCTGCGGAACCTCCGCATCGTCAGCGAAGGGAACCTCGTAGATTTCCCCAGCTTCGGTGCGGTATTTCACCATGCGGCGGGGGGCTAGGTCGTGGTCGCGATCCGTCTCATAGGAAACGGCACCCATGCGACTTCCGCGCAGTACGCGATCGGCCATTCTTCATCACTCCTAAATCAGTTCGAACTAATCCATCATATCAACGAAGTCTCGGTAAGAATTGTTCCATGCGTCGACCCAAGCACTGCGCCTGGTGCGGCAGGGTAGTTGAACCCGGCCCGACGAACCGGCCCCGCAAGTTCTGCAACCAGTCGTGCCGTCAGCGCGCCTACGAGCAGCGCGCCCAGTTGGCGGGCACCTCGATTCCCGCGGATTCCGTCATCATGTCGGCGCGCGCGGCCGAGCGGTTCCACGATGACCTCTTCGAGCTGCGCTGCGCAGCCGAGGACCTATGCACCGCGGTAAAGGAAGGGGAGTCCTCCGAGGTGGTGGAGGAGTTGGCGTCAGAACTAGAGAACCTTGCTCGCCGCATCGAGCAACTTAGGGGACACAGGTAGGAAGAGCTATGCTATAGGGCATGCGTAAGGGAATCATCACTCTCGCCGTAATTGGCATGATTGTCGGTGTGCTGATGGCTTTCGGGCCGCTGGTGGCGAACTACTTTAGCGACCGGGGACTGCGAACTGCCGACATTACCGCAGGTGGAGAGCCCGCTAGCGTGGGAATGGACGGCTCCTGGCACGTGGTACGGGGAGCCGGCGACAACACTTCGCAGGCTGGCTACACCTTCGACGAGAAGCTGCCCGCGGGCTCCAAGACCACCTCGGGGCGCACCGAGGACGTTGAGGGTGACGTCACGGTTGAGGATAAGAAACTCACCGAGGGCAAGATCACGGTCGACGTCGCCAGCATCAGCAGTGATGTGGAAAAACGCGACATCAACGTGCGCAAGAGCATCCTGCACACCGATAAGTTCCCGAAGGCCACGTTCACACTGACGGAGCCCGCCGACGTCTCCAATCTGCCGGACGACGGCACGACCGAGAAGGTGAAAGTAACCGGCGACCTCGAGCTGCGCGGCAAGAAGAATCCGGTGACCGCCGAGCTGAAGGTTCTGCGCACCGGCGAGAACGTGATCCTGCAGGGCAACATTCCGTTTAAGCGCAGCGAGTTCGACATCCAGACTCCGCAGTTCGTCGCCGCAACGATCGCCGACGAAGGCACCATCGATCTATTGCTCGTACTCGAGCAGGATAAGTAGGCTCGGTCAAATGTCTCCAGAGATGCTCAAGTACTCGCGCATCATGCGCATCGTGGTGCTGTTGTTCTTTATCGGCTATCTGCTGTGGCAGGGCACGGGCCTGACGTATTTCTTCGCCGCGGTCTGTGCGCTGTTCCTGGCTGCCACCTGCTATCAGCTGTGGCAGTCCAGGAATTAGCCGATAATATACATTATGACACTTTAGCTTCCTGCCACGTTGGGTAGCGCTGCGCTGCCTTCCACAGACCCCTGCAGCTGCCCCACCGGCGCCTCACACGTGCGCCCCAGCGGCTCGCCGCGGAAACGCTTCAAGATGAAGTCGATACCGAACGCGCCGCCCGTCACCGCCTGGATGAAGTGATTGTATTCGCCCACCGGCGGCATGATGTCGTCGCGGTACTCAACCTGTGCGCCCTTCTCGCACCACGTGCGCGCCAGTTCCTTCGCCTGGTTGTACTCGACGTTCTTGTCGTGACGCCCAGATATCACCATCACCGGCGCCACCGGACGCTTAAGCCCAATGCGCTGATCTTCCATAGCTTCCCGCGCCTCGGGCATCGCCTTCAACAACTCATCGAGCGTCTTGCCCGACTTTGTCCACTCGCTGGTCTTCTTGTGGCCATATTTGTCCGTAATCTCCCCAGTGCACATCGTGGATAGATCCTTCAGCGCCTGCTTACCCTCTTCGTTGAGGTGCTTATCCAGCAGCGGCTGCAGGTGCGGATAGCGTTCCAACAGGCCGTTGATTGTGAAGCCGATTGCTCCCATAAGGTCTGAACCGTCAATGTTGCGCTGCACCGCCTCCAAGTCCGCCGGCGGCGCAGATGCATACGCCCCGACCACATTGAGCTCCGGAGCATACTCAGCCGCCGCCTCAACCGCCGCAGCCGACGCGCCTCCGCCCTGCGAGTGTCCATAAAACGCCACCGGTCCGTCACCCACGCCAGCCGCACGCGCCGCATCCAGCATCGCATGCGCCTGATCGTCGCGGTTCATGTACGTATGAATCCCCGGGGTTCCCATACCGATGTAGTCCGTCACCACCACGCGCACCCCCTTGGAGGCAAATACCCAGTCGTAGATACCTTCCAGGTTCACCGCCCGCTTCGCCTTGATCGGATCCGGCTGCCCGTCCAGCGGCCAGTTCCTACTCGGCGCACACTGGTCGCCCTGCCCGACCGTTCCGCGGCCGATCACCACTGTCGGGCGCGGCCCCTCGCCTTTCCACTCCACGACCGGCTCCACGATGTAGCCGCTGACCTGGGCTTTCTTCCCGTCCGAGGTGGTCGTCGTGTATTCGATTCGGTCCACCGTCTTCGGCATCCTCATGTGCAGGTCGCCGAACACATTGGAATATGCGACCTTCTCCCTCTTAGTTATCTGCGCAGCCTCGGCGGGCGACGCGAATCCGGTAAATGCAATGGCTGTTGCGCATGCGAGCGCTACTGTTTTCTTGAGCATTACTTTGTTGTACCAAACCAACTACCCCTGATGGGGTAAAAACCGAAAACTTTGCCAACAGAAACTAAGGGCGTCAATAAGTTAAGTACATGGACCTCAGCAACATCCGCATCGGTACCGCATCGGCCGGGCTGCAGATCGAAGGATCACCGCGCCCCAACAACTGGAGCGAGTGGGTCGCCAAAGACGGCACCACCCCGCACCCCACCACTGACCACTGGCGCCGCTGGCGCGAAGACAACCAGCTCATGAGCGACCTCGGCCTGCAGATCGCTCGCGTCGGCGTGGAGTGGTCGCGCGTGGAACCCGAGCCCGGCCGCTACGACCACGACGCGCTTCAACGCTACAGAGAAGAGTTCCTCGACCTGCGCGAACGCGGAATCGAACCACTAGTCACCCTGCATCATTTCGGCCATCCCGCCTGGTTCGAAGCCAACGGCGCGTTCACCCGCGAGTCGAACGTGGAGATTTTCCTGCGCTATGTCGACGTCGTGCTCGACCACTTGGGTGACGTGGTGACCGACTGGATCACCATCAACGAGCCGAACGTCTTCGCCACCGAGGCCTACCTCTTCGGCTCCACCCCACCCGGCCGCGGGGGTCTGCCAAAGGTGCGCCCGTGCCTGCGGAACATGGCGGCTGCGCACCTACTGGCCTACCAACGCATCCACTCACGCTTGGATAATCCGCGAGTTGCCTTCGCCCACCACCGCCGAGTCTTCGCGCCCATGAACCCGCGCAACCCCATCCACCGGCTGCTTACTTCCCTGGTCGAATGGCTTTTCCAAGGCGCGATCGAGCCCGCTTTCTTCGAGGGGCGCTTCCACCCCGTGCTCGGTCGCCCTAGCCTCGACCTGCCCAGCGGCGGGGTCTTCGCCGATGCTGTGGCCATTAACTACTACTCGCGCACGGCGGTTCGCGGTTTTTCTGACGCCACCTTCCCCGCCACCCCAACCAATGACCTCGGCTGGGAGATCTACCCGCCGGGGATTGCGGAGGTCTCCGCCGAGCTGGCCAAGCGCTACCAGCTGCCGGTCTGGATCACGGAGAACGGAACCGCCGACGCCGCCGAACGCTTCCGCTGCGCCTTCATCCTGGATCACCTGGCGGAGCTTTCCCGCGTGCCAGAGGTCGAGCGTTACTACCACTGGTGCTTCGTGGACAACTGGGAGTGGTCCGAGGGCATGGCGCAGAAGTTTGGCGTGGTGGACGTTGATCGGCAGGTCAAGCCCGCTGGGCGTCTGCTGCAAGCGCTGATCCGCGAGGGCGCCATCACCCCGGAAATCGATGCCAAGTTCAGAGAGAAGGGCCAGTGATGTTGCAGACTCTTACTTCCGCCGAGCGCGAGCCGAAGTGGTTCTATTGGAAGTTCGGCGTGGCCTTCTTCGGATCCGTCTTCACCTGGGCAGGCCCCACGCAGCTGCTGCTGGGCTTGCAGATGATTGAACTACGGCCGGACACCAAGGAGGATTCCCTCGCCCTGATGATGATGCTCGGCGGCGCGACCGCCGTAGTAACGAGCCTGCTGACCGGCTATATCGCCGACCGCAGCTGGTTCTGGGTGGGGCGTTGGGGCAAGCGGCTCCCGTGGGTTCTGCTGGCTGCGCCCCTGGCCACGCTGGGGTTGCTGCTGATGTCTTTCACCCCCGACTTTTGGGTACTCACTGGGCTGTGGTGCCTGGTGCAGGTGTTTGTTGCCTTTGTAACGAATAACCTGATGACGGTCACCGCAGATGTTGTCCCGCAGGAGAAGTTCGGGTTGGTGTCTGGAATTGTCGGCGCGACCTACACCTTCGGAATCGTTGGCGGGACCGCCGTTGCCGCGGCTTTGCCGATCCAGCAGGCGTACTGGGTTGTGGGCGTCATTTCCCTTCTCTTTATCTTCCAATTCGCTTTCGGTCGTGGTCACGTGGACATGCACGTGCGCCCGTACGATTCGCTGTCCGCGACGGTCGGCGACGAGGGCTCGTACCGCAATTATTGGCTTGTCTTCACCAGCCGTTTCGTGATTCATCTGGCCAACTACACCAGCCTGTTCTACTTGCTGTATTACCTGCGGGATCACATTGGAATACCGGATCCGGATGCGGGCGTGCTGGGGCTGACCCTGTTGTATGCGATCTTCACCATCATCACTGCGTTTATCAGCGGTGGCGTGTCGGATCGGCTGGAGCGACGGAAGATTCTGGTGGTCATCTCGGCACTTGGTGTCGCTGTTGCTACGGGCATGATGACTATCGCCACCGGCATGGGTTTGGTTTATGCCGCGGCGATGCTGTTGGGGTTGAGCTGGGGAGTGTTCAGCAGCGTGGATCAGGCCATGGTTAACGAGTCGCTGCCCAGCAAGAAGAACCGTGCGCGCGACGTGTCACTAATGTCGCTCACCCAAGGGGTCAGCAATATGTTCTGTGGTGGCCTGGCAGCCCTTGCGCTGAGGCATTTCGATTACCCCGGCATGTTCCTGATGTGCAGTATCATCTGCGTTTTCGGTGCACTGCTGGTTCTGCCCGTCACCTCCTCAAAGTAGTGGCTAGAACGGCGGCTCCTCTTCGTCCTTTTGTAGCTGTTCGAGCTGCTCGATCTGGCTGTTTAGTTCCTCTCGCGCCAATTCGGCGATGGCGTTGGCAATCGTGATTTCACTGTTGATCCGTCGCTGTAGCTCTTCCTTGATTTCCTCCACGGAGGCACAGTTCAGCATCTTCTGCAGCTCCTCGCGGGTGATAGACAGCCCGCGAGGCATCATCGGATCGGCGTTGAGCTTCTCCTCGTTGAGTTTGCGCACCACCCTCGCCTTGCGCACCCCACGCTCCGCGAAGTTTTCGCGTGCTAGCGGCCCGTCGGGCACGGTCACAACCTCGTGGCCGTCACCGTGCGAGGTCCACACTTCGGTGCCGTCAGCGTGCAGCGCGACGTCCCAGGTACCAGCCGTCTTCAGGCGGTGATGGGTACGACAAAGCAGATGCATATTCGTCGTCGACGTCGGTCCGCTGTCGGCGTGGCGGTGCACATGGTCGATGTCGCATGTGTACCCCGGCGCATCGCAGCCCGGGAAACGGCAGTGCCCATCGCGCCCTATTACTGACGCCCGCAGCAACTCCGTCGGCTGGTATCCCTCCGTCGCGGTGTAACCGGGGGCTGCCAGGTGGGTGACTTTCGCGAGCCACTCGCAGCTAGCGGCCTCGGATAGCCAGTGGTCCTCGGCGAAGACTCCGCGGGGTTGCGACCCGACGGCCTTATACAGGTTCAAGGTGACCTCGGTGGTGATGTTTTGCTCGAGCATCACCAAGAAGGCCTCTCCCATGGAGCATCCGCGCTTCAGGGAGGCCGCCTTCACCGCCTTGTGCAGTTCCACGCCACGCAGGCGCGGAACTGTGAGGGTAAACGCAGTGGTCTCGTACTGACTGCGGTCGATCACCAGCTCCGGCGAATTCGTATCCATGGGCGGAGTATCGTCCAATGGAGCCGCCAGCTTGTCCCGATCCCCCACAATCGCCTTGACCTTGTTGTACGCCGCCCGCGGGGTGGGAACCTGCTGGTTCGGCACGGTGGGTTTGAGGGCCTTCAGGATCTCCTGCTCCACCTCGGCGCGCTTGTCCGGGGCTACAGCCTGAACCGCCTCCGTGACCTGCTGGATATGGCGAATAGTGAAAGCGCCGCTGCGGAACAACTGGTGGAGTTGTGGGAAGATTTGGAGCATCAGTCCAGCGTCGGCATAGTTGGCCGCCACTACCTTGCTGATACCGAAACGCACGGCGAGCTTGGAAACATGATCGGGAACGAGGTCGTCCGGCCCCGGAGTAGACTGCTCGACCATGGCGAGGTGGGTCAGATTGAGGGCACGGGACGTCGCCGTTAGTGGGTCGTCGGAACGCGCAAGCCGGTAGTAAGGTTCGACGGTATCGGGCGGTGGTTCGGTGGTGTTTGTGGTGAGTGTAGTGGTGTTCATACGATCCCCTTCGTGAACTAAATCTAGTTTAGAACACATAATCGAACTATGTCAATATCCCTAGCGAATTAAATGCTAAGACTCAACCTTGACTAGAACGTTTGAACCATTCTTCTTTCGCCACCCAACCACCAGATTTCGTGTAAAAATAACACCATGAGCACTTTGGATCTCTCCCAAGAAACCGTCCTCATCACCGGCGCCAGCTCGGGTCTCGGCAAGGAATTCGCCACCCAACTGGCAGCCAAGGGCGCAAACCTCGTTCTGGTCGCACGCCGCCAGGATCGGCTGAACAAGATTGCGACGGAGATTAAGAGGCGTCATAAAGTAAAGGTCGAGGTAATAGCCAAAGACCTATCCGAGCACGGCGTGGCGGGCGAGATCTCGTGGGAACTTTCGACGCGCGGGATCACGGTGACCTCGCTGATCAACAACGCGGGCTTCGCCAACTACGAATCCTTCAGCGACATCCCAACCGACCGCCTCCGCGCGGAGATCGCAGTGAACGTGCACGCGCTGGTGGAGCTGACCCACATGTTCCTGCCACGGTTCGAGGATCGCGGGAATGGCTTCATCCTGAATGTGGCGTCTATCGCGGGGTTCCAGCCCTCCCCTGGCATGGTCGTTTACGGCGCCACGAAGTCGTTTGTGCTGTCGTTCACGGAGGGGCTGTACGCCGAGCGCAAGGGCTCCGGCGTGCGGATTATGGCGTTGTGTCCAGGGCCGACGGAGACCGAATTCTTCCGCGTAGCCGGCAGCGACCGGGCCGACGGCGGCCTAAAACGCATGAGCAGCCGCGACGTTGTAGCTGCCGGCATCGAAGCACTGCTGCGCAAGTCCCCGCCGCCGTCCGTGGTCGCGGGCACGTTCAACAAGGTGCTGATGAGCGTGTCGCAGCGCATGCCACGGCGCGCCATGACGGAGATTATGGCGCGGGTGATGAAGCGCTAGCTAACTCCAGCAATAGCCGCTCATCGCGGGCGACTAGCTGCACGCCGACAGGCAGGCCATCACTCCCCTTACCTGCAGGAATGCTTATCGCGGGGTGTCCGGAAACATTCCACAAGGCAGTGTAAGCGACCGACGGCAAGCTAGCGATCTGCGCAGCCAGCATGCCCTTGCCCGACAGCACACCGGCGCGAGCCGGGCGGGAAGCGACGGTTGGGGTCAGCAGCACGTCGATGTCGTCGAATACCCGATCCAACTGTTCCCCCAGCCGATCTGAAAACTCTTCGGCCCAGCGCAGCACCGGACCTTGCGCCCACACTCCTGCCGCGCGAGTGACCTTGTGGCGCCTTTCGATGCGGCCGGGATATTCCAGCTGTGCGATCTCCTTGCGAATCCCCGCGA
Source organism: Corynebacterium sp. ACRQK (assembly GCF_022345965.1). Lineage (GTDB taxonomy): Bacteria > Actinomycetota > Actinomycetes > Mycobacteriales > Mycobacteriaceae > Corynebacterium. The sequence continues at coordinate 56,882 of NZ_JAKRMU010000001.1, read as the reverse complement.
AGAACTGCGTGACGAACGCCGCCGTCGGATCCTTATGCTGCAGTGTGCAGTCGCGCACCTCGTGGCCCATTCCGCGCAACCGGTCAGCCATCGCGCGCACAGCACGGACGTGGTCTCGGTGCGGTGGGGCTAGCGGCGTTGAGGGTTGCAGGCTCACACCGATTCTTAGTGACGCCCCCTCGGTTTCGGTAGCGACGGAGTCAGATAGGGCGTCAAAAAGAAGGGCACAGTCGCGTGCAGAACGAGCGATAGGGCCGGCGGTGCCGAGACGGCACCACAGATCCTCCCCCGGCAGTGTGCCGCGGGCGGGCTTAAGACCGTAAAGGCCACAGTGCGCGGAGGGAATGCGGATGGACCCGCCGCCGTCACCGCCGACGGCGAAAGGCACCCAACCTGCGGCAATGGCGACTGCAGAGCCTCCGGAGGAACCGCCCGGGGTAAAACGCGGATTGTGCGGGTTGCGGGTGATCCCGCGGGCCACGGACTCGGTGAACGGGAATGCGCCAAACGCAGGCATGGTAGTTTTGCCTAGAATGATCGCCCCGGCTTTGCGCAAGCGGCGAACGATTTCGTCGTCGGCGGTAGCGGGCGTGGGGTTCGCGTTCGTGCCGAAGGTGGTGGGTACTCCGCGGACCGCGACTTCCTCCTTGATGAGCACCGGCACGCCGTGCAGTGGGCCGGGGTCGGTGCTGGAATCTAGGTCGGCGGCGGCTGCCAGCGCTTCATCGTCCAGGAGTACCGAGATGGCATTGAAGTGCCGGTCCTGGGCGCGGATGCGGCGCAGGGTCTTCTCAATGAGCGGTACAGCGCCGTCTTCCAGCGCCTCAGCGCGCCATTCACTAGAGCTGAGCAATGGTAGCCTTCAGATTCTCGCCGACCCGCTTGCCGGAGTGGATGCAACCACCGAGGAAGGTGCCCTCGAGAGCGTTCTTGCCGTGCATGCCGCCACCGCCGAAGCCGGCGACCTCGCCGGCGGCGTAGAGGCCGGGCAGGACCGAGCCGTCGGTACGCAGACAGCGGCCGGAAAGGTCGGTTTCGATGCCACCGAGCGTCTTGCGGGTCAGCACGTGCAGCTTGACGGCGATCAGCGGCCCTTTCGACTCATCGAGCAGGCGGTGCGGGGCGGCGCAGCGGACGATCTTGTCGCCCAGGTATCCGCGGGCGGTGCGGATGTAATTGATCTGCGCGTCTTTGCTGAAGTTGTTGTCCACCTGCGAGTCGCGATCCTCGATAATGCGGCGCAGGTCGTGGACGTCGATGGCGGGGGCATCATCGTCGGCGATGGCGTTCATACCCTCGACCAGGGAGCCCAGGTCGTCGGCGACCACCCAGTCCTCGCCGTGATCCATGAATGCCTTTACAGCCGGGTGGGTGCCAGGGCCGACCTTGGAGAGCAGGTTCTTGACCTTCTTGATGGTCAGATCCGGGTTCTGCTCGGAGCCGGAGAAGATGAACTCCTTGTCGGCGATCGTCTTGTTCAGGATGAACCAGGAGTAGCTGTGGCCCGTGGTACCGAGGTGCTTCATGGTGGAGATCGTGTCGCCACCTGGGATGATGTTGCTGGGGAAGCGCTTGCCGGTCGCGTCGATCCACAGCGAGGACGGGCCCGGGATGATGCGGATGCCGTGGCCAGGCCAGATGGAATTCCAGTTCTTCATGCCCTCGGTGTAGGCCCACATGCGATCCGTGTTCACCAGGTTCGCACCAGCGGTTTCGGAGATCGTGATCATGCGGCCGTCCACGTGAGCGGGCACGCCGGTGACCATGTCGTTCGGCACCGGACCCCACTGGTCGGTCGGCCACGCGCGGCGCACCAGGTCGAGGTTGCCGCCGATGCCGCCGGAGGTCACTACAACGGCACGCGCGCGCAGCTCGAACTCCCCTACGGTCTTTCTAGATGACGCCACGCCGCGGTCCAGATCGCTCGGTTCCAGCACGCTGCCGCGCACGCCGACGACGGCGTCATTTTCTAAGATTAGCTCGTCGACCTGGTGCCGGAAGCGGAACTCGACCTTGCCCTCTGCCTCGGCGGCCTCAATGGGCTCGCGGAAGACGCGCACGACCTCGGGACCGGTGCCCCAGGTCAGGTGGAAGCGGGGCACGGAGTTGCCGTGGCCGCTGGCGTCTCCGGAACCGCGCTCGGCCCAGCCGACAGTGGGCAGCACGTTGAGGCCGAGCGCCTTGAGGTAGTCGCGCTTCTCAGTGGCTGCGAAACGAACGTACTCGCGACCCCAGCGGCGCGGCCAGTAATCGTTCTGGGAGTCGTCGAACTGCGCGGAGTTCTCCCAGTCGCGCCAAGCGAGCTCCTCGGAATCCTTGACTCCCATCAGCTTCTGCTCGGGGCTTCCCACATAGAACAGGCCACCGAGCGACCAGAAGGCCTGTCCGCCCAGGTTGTTGCGATTTTCTTGGTCCAGGATAAGGACCTTCAGCCCCGACTTCTGCGCCTCATAGGCGGCGACGAGGCCGGCTAGACCGGCGCCAACGATGATGACATCGGGGTTAGTGGGAGTGGTCACAGAAGAGTTCCTCTCGGGGTTATGTGCGAATAGTTATTATTACGCTAAAACTATCCGGCGAGCCCCGCGAGGAAATCGCAAAACTACTTAGGGGCGAGGACGAATTGGACGCACCCGATGTCCTCAGCGGCGGCCAGAGCCTCGTGGAGGGCCAGCTGGTAATCCCAGAGGTGGCGGAACACCGGGTCAAAGCCGGCGGCCGCGGCCTGGCGCTCGCGGGAGAGGAAGTTCGCACGCCACAGAGGTAACGTCGCACGCAGGTGGGCGCTGAGGTTGTTCTCCGCGACGACGGTGAGCTGGGTATGCTCGGCTGTGGCCTCGCGAACCTGTTGGACGGTGGGATACTCCAGGGCGGGCCAGACGTAGGCACGCATGACATCCAGGGACTCGCGAGAGGTCTCCCGCATCTCGTCGGTGGCGATGATCGACTGGATGACAGCCAGTCCGTCGTCGGAGAGCATGCGGTCGACGGCCTTGAGGTAGTGGCTCAACCCGCCAAGTCCTAAAGTCTCCATGCGTTCGACGGAGAAGATGGCCTCGTAGCGGCCGGACCACTGGCGTGGGGAGGGCACCGGCCCGGCAATGACCTCCACGTTTACCGCTCCCCCAACCCCGGCGGTGTGGACGCGGGCACGCACAGCGTCCGCGTGGTCTTCGTCGCTGGTCAGGACGTCTACGCGAGCGCCGCGCTTGGCAGCCTGAACGGCCAGCTGGCCACCGGAAGAGGGCATCTCCAGCACGCGGTCGCCGGGGTCGACCTCGGCCTCGTCGAGCATGGTGGTGATGCGGCGGCGCTGCGCGTCGTCCAGGTCGAGACGTTCCACGGGATCCGGCTCACCAAACCAGGTGAAATCAATACCTTCCTCGTGCGCACTCGTGCGGGAAGCACTGTTGAATTGAGCGGCACCAGTGGCGCGGGTGGCACCGGCGTAGAGCTCTACGAGAGCCTCTGGCAGCTCCCCCGGGACAGGGCCGCGGCGCTTCGTAGTCCGGCGAGCAAAAAACTCCCCGAACTTCCCCTCGAAGGGTTGATCCATCAAGGCTCCGAGGACCTCCGGGAGGGGTTCGGCGGACCACTCCCCGGCCATGTATCCCTCTGCCAGACCCAACCAGCCCTCAGCGACCACCCGATCGATCACCTGGCCATCCCGAACGACCATGTGCGGCACCGTGCCGGCGTCCAAAGCAATTCCGTGAGAAGAAAGTAGCGCTTCCATGCGCGTGGTGACGGCCTCGGCCCGGCGGCCCATAAAACGAGAGTGCGGGGCGGCAACCAGGCGCGGCCAGCGTTCCTCGTCGATGTATGGAGACGTCATCTTGCCTTCCTTTTGCGCTTCAACTCCCCCCGAAGTTACTAGGAAAACAACTTTTGCCTTCCGAGGCGCAACCGAAAGCGCCCAATTTTCTCGAAAACCGGGGGCTCTCGGTATGAAGGACACGCCTTAACCAATTAAGATGGTGCCGGATTACAACCATCATTGAGGAGAAGCAACTAGATGACCAGCACATCAAACCGCCACCACGTCGTAATCATCGGCGCGGGCTTCGGTGGACTGTTTGCGGCGAAGAAGTTTAAGAACGAAAACGTCCAGGTCACGATCGTCGACCGGACGAACCACCACCTGTTCCAGCCGCTGCTTTACCAGGTTGCGACCGGCATCCTCTCCGAGGGCGAAATCGCTCCGTCCATTCGCCAGATCCTGGCGGACCAGGACAACGTCCGCGTGGTCAAGGGCGAGGTCCGCAACGTAGACATTAACGAGCAGACCGTCACCGCCGACCTGGGCGGCACCGATGCCGTACTGAACTACGACTCGCTGATCCTGGCGGCCGGCGCCGGCCAGTCCTACTTCGGCAACGAGCAGTTCGCCGAGTTCGCGCCGGGCATGAAGTCCGTCGATGACGCGCTGGAGATCCGTGCCCGCGTGACCGGCGCCTTCGAGCGCGCCGAGATCACCACCGACCCGGAGGCCCGCAAACGCCTGCTGACCTTCGTGGTCGTCGGCGCCGGCCCAACCGGCGTGGAGCTGGCCGGCCAGCTGGCAGAAATGTCCCACCGCACCCTGCGCGACGAGTTCCGCGAGATCAACACCGAGGACACCCGCATCCTGCTGATCGACGGTGGCCCGCAGGTGCTGGCGCCGTTCGGCAAACGCCTGGGTCGCAAGGCTGCCCGACGCCTGGAGGATCTGGGCGTGGAAATCATCCTCAACTCCCTGGTCACCGACGTATCCAAGGAGGGCGTGCGCTACAAGGACATGAAGACCGAGGAGGAGCACTTTGTGCCCTCCTACGCCAAGATCTGGTCCGCTGGTGTCGCCGCTTCTCCGCTGGGCAAGCACGTGGCCGAGCAGGCTGGCATCGAGGTCGACCGTGCGGGTCGCGTGCCGGTTAACGACGACCTGACCCTGGGCGAGCACCGCAACATCTTCATCGTCGGTGACATGATGAGCAAGGACCGTCTGCCGGGCGTGGCCCAGGTGGCGATGCAGGGCGGCCAGTACGCGGCAAGCACCATCCTGGATGAGGTCAACAACGGCACCTCCCCCGAGGGGCGCGTTCCGTTTAGCTACTTCGACAAGGGCTCCATGGCGATCGTTTCCCGCTTCAACGCGGTCGTGAAGATGAACAAGGCCGAGGTCTCCGGCTTCTTCGGCTGGGTCATGTGGCTGGTGCTGCACCTGCTGTACATGGTCGGCTTCCGCAACCGTGCAGTCGCAGCTTTCAGCTGGGGCCTGAACTCCGTGTCCCGCCGCCGCTGGCAGCTGGTGGCAACCCGCCAGCAGCTGCACGCGCGCAACGCGATCCGCAAGCTGCGCGACCTGGAGGACAAGGAAGGCATCCGCTCCATCGAGGTGCGCGACAACCTGCGCTTCGGCGAGGGCCGCGACACCCGCGCAGTCTCCGACTAGGCCTTCGGCATATCCGGCACTACCTGCGTCTTGAGGAAGGTCAAGGCGCAGGTCTTGCCGGTTTTTTCGTTCTTGTGCTCAATGCGGAACAGGTGCGTGGTGCGCCCAACATGCTCTGCCTGGACGGTGGAGACGATGACGTCGCCCTTGACGGACGGGCGCAGGAAGTGCGTCTGGTTAGAAGTACCCACGACTGCCGGGCCGGCGCCCGCGGCGACGAAGCTGGCCATCGAACCGGCGGTCTCCCCCAGGCTGGCGTACACGCCGCCGTTGGTCACACCCCAGGGCTGCAGGTGGTCCTCGGTGATTTCGAGGGCCAGCTGCATCTTGTCCGGGCCGACGGCGCGGTACTGCACGCCAAGAGTGCGGTCGAGGGTGGGGTGTTTGGCCAGCAGTTCGTTGAGGGTGGCGATCTCCTGCTCGGTGAGATCACGCTCGGTGGCGACACGAATTAGTTCAATGAAAATATTGGACATGTGCCTAAGACTAACCAAGACATCGCCCTGTAAGATGTAAAACCATGACTACTGCTGAAGGAACCGCCCAGATTGGTGTTGTTGGACTGGCCGTGATGGGCTCCAACATCGCCCGGAACTTTGCCAATAACGGTCACACCGTGGCCGTCTACAACCGCACCACTGCGAAGACCGACAAGTTCATGGAGGACTTCGGCGAGACCGGCAACTTCGTTCCCGCGGAAACAATCGCCGATTTCGTTAAGTCGCTGGAGCGGCCCCGTCGCGCCCTCATCATGGTACAGGCAGGTGCTGGTACTGACGCCGTTATTTCCCAGCTCGCCGAGGAAATGGACGAAGGCGACATCATCATTGATGGTGGTAATGCTCTGTACACCGACACGATCCGCCACGAGGCCGAGATGTCCGAGCGCGGCCTGAACTTTGTCGGCGCCGGCATTTCCGGCGGTGAGGAAGGCGCGCTGAACGGCCCGGCGATCATGCCCGGTGGCCCGGCGGCTTCCTGGGAGGCCCTGGGGCCGCTGCTGGAGTCCGTGGCCGCGAAGGTCGACGGCACCCCGTGCGTGACGCACATCGGCCCCGACGGCGCGGGCCACTTTGTGAAGATGGTGCACAACGGCATCGAGTATGCCGACATGCAGGTCATCGGCGAGGCCTACCAGCTGCTGCGCTACGGCGCGGGCATGGAGCCGGCGGAGATCGCGGAAGTGTTCAAGGCCTGGAACGAGGGTGACCTAGATTCCTACCTGATCGAGATCACTGCCGAGGTGCTTTCGCAGACCGATGAGAAGACCGGCAAGCCGCTGATCGACGTGATCGTGGACTCCGCGGGGCAGAAAGGCACCGGCCGCTGGACTGTGAAGGCGGCCCTGGACCTGGGCATCCCGACCACCGGTATTGGTGAGGCCGTGTTCGCCCGTGCGCTGTCCGGCGCCCGCGAGCAGCGCGACGCTACCATCGGCAACCTGCCCAGCGGCGAGCTGTCCACCCTGGACGTGCCGAAGGAGGAGTTCATCGAGGACGTCCGCCGCGCGCTGTACGCCTCCAAGCTGGTGGCATACGCGCAGGGCTTCGACGAGATCAAGGCCGGCTCCGAGGAGCACAAGTGGGGCGTGGACCCCCGCGACTTGGCCACCATCTGGCGTGGCGGCTGCATCATTCGTGCGAAGTTCCTGAACCGCATCCGCGAGGCCTACGACGCGAACGCGGAGCTGCCCTCCCTGCTGCTGGACCCGTATTTCAAGGGCGAGTTGGGCGGCCTGATCGACTCTTGGCGCCGCGTGGTTATCCTGGCTACCCAGCTGGGCCAGCCGGTTCCGGTGTTCGCATCTTCCCTGTCCTACTACGACTCGCTGCGCGCCGAGCGTCTGCCGGCGGCCCTGATTCAGGGCCAGCGCGACTACTTCGGCGCCCACACCTACCGCCGTACCGACCGCGAGGGCTCTTTCCACACCCTCTGGTCCGGGGATCGCAGTGAGGTCGAAGCGTAATTGTCCCGATCAGAGTTCGGAAAGCTCGGGCTAGATGATTGCATCACCAAGGAGCTTTCCGCCGAGGGAATAACCAAGCCCTTCCCCATCCAGGCGGCCGCCATCCCCGCGGCCGTCGAGGGGCGGGATGTTCTCGGCCGTGGACCGACAGGTTCCGGCAAAACATTCACGTTCGGGCTGCCGATGATTCAGCTGCTGAGGCGGGGGGCGTCCAAACCAAAAAGGCCGCGTGGTGTGGTGCTGGTACCGACCAGAGAGCTGGCGACGCAGGTGCGCTCGCGGCTGGATCCGATTGCGAACGCGGCCGGTCAGCGGCTGCTTGAGGTCGTCGGCGGGGTGAAGATTCAGCGGAACATTACGGCGCTGGCCAGGCCGGTAGACATTCTGGTGGCCACGCCGGGGCGCGCCCTGGATTTGCTGGGTCAAGGCATGCTGGACTTTTCCGACGTGAAGGTCGTAGCCATCGACGAAGCCGACCAGATGGCCGACATGGGCTTCTTGCCACAGGTGACCAAACTGCTGGACCGCATGCCGAAGCAGGCGCAGCATCTGCTGTTTTCCGCCACCCTGGACGGCGACGTGCAGGTGCTGGTGGATAAGTACATGCGCGACCCCGTGACGCACTCCACCGGCGAGGCCACCGCCAGCGTAGACACGATGCGCCACCTGCTGGGCGTGGTGGAAAGCCGCGAGGAGCGCAACGAGCTGGTCGTGGCCATTGGAAAGCTGCGGAAGCGCACTGTAATGTTTATGCGCACAAAATACGCTGTGGACCGGCAGGTCAAGAAGCTGGTGCGAGCGGGAGTCCCCGCCGTGGGGATCCACGGAAACAAGGGACAGAACACCCGCCAAGCGGCGTTGGACGGCTTTACCCAAGGCAAGAACACCGTACTGGTGGCCACCGATATTGCCGCCCGCGGGATCGACGTGAAGGACGTGGAACTGGTCGTGCACATCGACCCGCCCGCAGAGCACAAGGCGTATGTCCACCGAGCCGGGCGCACCGCCCGCGCCGGGGCCAGCGGCACGGTGGTGACGCTTTCCTTCGCAGACCAGCAAGCTGATACCGAGAAAATGATGGCCAAGGCCGGGGTACACCCAACCGTGCTGCCGGGTGCCAAATTGGTCGCCGAGCTGAAATAGATTTAGGAGTCGGAATACTCAAGTGGACATAGTTCTTTCCCTAGTTGGGCTAGTCCTGTTTGTGCTGCTTACAGGCGCAACTGGCCTGTTCGTGGCCGTGGAATTCGCGATGACGGGCCTGGAACGCTCTACCATCGACGAGCACGCCCGCACCAAGGGCGACGGCACGGCGAAGCTGCTGCAAAAGGCGCACGGGGAGCTCTCCTTCCTGCTCTCTGGCGCCCAGCTGGGCATTACGATCACCACCCTGGCGACGGGATATCTGGCAGAGCCGATCCTGGCGAAGTTCTTCGACCCGGTGCTGGAGTGGATGGGGTTAAGCGAGGCCGCCGCCATGCCCATCGCGCTGGTTCTGTCGCTGATTGTGGCGACGGTGCTGTCGATGGTGTTCGGCGAACTGGTGCCGAAGAACCTGGCGATCACCCACCCCATCGAAGTGGCGCGAACCGCTATCCGACCGGCATGGACGTTCAACGTGGCGCTGAAATGGTTCATCAACGGGATGAACGCTACTGCGAACGCGGTTGTGCGGAAGCTGGGCATTGAGCCGGCGGACGAGTTGGCGTCCGCAAGATCGGCCGAAGAGCTCTCGGCGCTGGTTAGGAACTCGACAGGCAACGGTGGGTTCACCGAGTCTAAAGCGCGGATTCTGGATCTGTCGCTGCGGTTTAGTGACGCCTCAGCGGAGGATGTAATGACACCCCGGTCGACCGTCGAATCTCTAACTGTCGATGAGACCGCGCTGGATCTGATCGAGCTGGCGCTGGAGACCGGACACTCGCGCTTTCCCGTGACCCGCGGGGATCTGGACGAGACTGTCGGAGTGGTGCACGTGAAGGATGCGCTGACTATCCCCCACGACTCGCGCCCCACCACCACCTTGAACAAGCTGATGAAGAACGTCCCCTCCGTGCCAGATTCCTTGAGCGGCGATGACGTGCTGAACCAGGTGCGAGCCGCGGGCTCGCAGCTGGTGATGGTCGTGGACGAGTACGGCGGCACCGCCGGCATCGTGACGATCGAGGACGTGGTCGAGGAGATCCTCGGCGAGGTGTGGGACGAGCACGACGATGTGGAAGAGGACAAGGAAGTCCGCAAGACGGGCACCCACTGGGAGGTTTCCGGCCTGGTGCGCACTGACGAGCTGCCAGATGCCGTGGGCTACACCGCGCCAGAGGGCGACTACGATACGCTCGGCGGTCTAATCATGGCCACGCTGGGGCGCATCCCCGCAGAGGGTGATGAGGTTCTGCTGCCCGCCGGTGATAATGAGATGATGGAGAGCTTCGAAACGGGCATGTCCGGACGCTGGCGGGCCATCGTCAAGGAGATGGATAACCGGCGCGTGGACAAGGTGCTGCTGCAGCCGCTGACTAAGGAGGAGGCAAACTAATGGGTGACATTTGGGCCATAGTTTTCGCCGTCTTCCTGTTGGCACTCAACGGCTACTTTGTGGCGGTGGAGTTCGCACTGATTTCCTCGCGCAGGGATCGCCTGGACTCCATGATCGCCGCGGGCAACAAGCGAGCCAAGCGGGTGCTTTACGCCAGTGAGCACCTGTCAATCATGCTGGCGGGCGCGCAGTTCGGCATCACGATCGCCTCGCTGCTGCTGGGTAAGGTCGGCGAGCCCGCGATCGCGCACCTCATCGAGGCGCCGTTTGAGGCGCTGGGGCTACCGCCGGAGCTGCTGCACCCAGTGAGCTTTGCGATTGCCCTGCTGGTCGTGACAATGCTGCACATCATCCTGGGTGAGATGGTGCCGAAGAACATCGCCCTGGCCGGCCCGGAGACTGTGGCGACGTTCGTGGTGCCGCTGCACCTTTTGTTCGTGAAGGTCACAAACCCGATCATGCAGCTGCTGAACTGGATCGCCCGCCATACGCTCAAGCTGGTGGGCGTGGAGCAGAAGGACGAACTGGATTCCACCGTCTCCCCCGCCGAGCTGGCCAGCATGATCCAGGATTCCCGCTCCGAAGGGCTGATCGCCCCGGAGGAGGCCAACCGTCTGGACAAGGCTTTGAGCTCATCGCGGCGCACGCTGGACGAGGTGCTGATCCCCGCGGCCGACGTGCACTGCATCCGACAGGATGGCCCGCGGATGAAGGTCGCGGCCGTAGAGAAGGCGGTGCAGGAGACGGGCTACTCCCGCTTCCCCGTTACCGATGCCAAGGGCAAGTGGATCGGCTACGTCCACGTCAAGGACGTGCTGGACAACCTGGTGGAGCCCGACGGCCAGTTGGATACCACGGACATCCGACCGCTTCTGGAAGTCGAGACTGGCTCCAGCTTCGACGTAGCAATGCGCAACATGCGGCGCACCTCCAGCCACATCGCCGCGGTAGTGGATGCAAATGGGCAGATTATCGGCATGATCACGCTGGAGGACATCATCGAAGAGCTCGTCGGTACGGTCCGCGACTGGACCCATGACTGAGGTACTGCACGACTGGCGCGATAGACAAGCCGCCCACCGGGAGCGCGTGCAGCGCCTCACCGAGGGGCACCGCCGGCGCCGCGCGGAGGGTGAAAGGCACCCAGTGTGGGATTTCATGTTCACCTACTACCCCACTTCTCCTGGGAAGTTGAGCCACTGGCATCCGGGCGTCAATAAGGGTGTGGTGTGGGATGACGACGGCGACCTGCCGCACTACAAGGACCACTATGTGCGCCGTGGCGACGTGTGGTCCCTCGATGCGGAACGGTTTATGGCCGCGCGAGGCAAGACGGTGCGCTATATCGCGCGGTTGTTGGAGGCGACGTATCGGCACCCGCCCGTGCTCGGCTGCTTCGGACTGCACGAGTGGGCGATGGTCTACAAAGATGCGCCCCGCCACCCCGAGCCTTTGCGGCTGGGTGCGGCCGGTACCGACGAGGTGGTGGAAGCGTCGCAGTTGAAGTGCACGCACTTTGACGCTTATCGCTTTTTTACGGACGCCGCAGCGCCCCGCAACGCCCACACCCCAACACGCGACTCGCAGTCCCAGCTCGAGCAGCCGGGCTGCCTGCACGCCACTATGGATCTATACAAGTGGGCCACGAAGCTGGGGCCGCTGATCCCCGGCGAGTTGTGGCTGGACTGCTTCGAGCTGGCGTGCGACGTGCGTCGGCTGGACATGGAGGCTTCGCCCTATGATCTGCGCGAGTGGGGTTTCGAGCCCGTGCGGATCGAGACCCCGGCGGGGCGGGCGGAGTACGTGGCTCGGCAAAAGGGGCTGATGGAACGCGGACAGGAGCTGCGCAAGCGGCTGCTGGCCTACACTGGATAGAAACTACTGGGAGGAAGAAGAATCGTGGCACGTCACGCAAGCGGAAAGCAGAACTATCGGGTTGCCGGATGGGTCTGGGCAGCGCTCGCGGCCGTTGTCGTGGTGGCGCTCCTGGTGGCCGGGTGGGTTGCACTGGCGCGGAATAACCAGGACGACTTGGCCGCGCCGGAATGCCCGCAGGGGGACTTCGTGGTGCAGGTGTGGGCTGCAGATGAGGCAGAGTTGAAGGATGCGGTGCAGGAGTTCAACGATGCGGGCGAGGTGGAGCTGGACCACTGCCTGAGGGCGGAGGTTGTGCGTAAGCCGGACGCGGAGGCGATTAAGGCTTACAAGGCGTGGGGTGAGGGTGGCCAGCCGGGCGCGGAGCTGTGGAAGCCAGCGGATAGACAGCTGGCTGATGAGGCGCTGGCGGTCTCCAAGGTGGAGACCGCAGAAGAGAATGGTGGAGTGTTGGCCCCGCAGCTGCGGGACAGTCCCCTGCCGGAGCTGAACCAGCGGGCGCGGGGAGCTTTTCTGAGGCAGCTCTAGGCCATACGGCGACGGCGGCGCTCGGCCAGCTCGTCGATGGCGGCGTCCTGCACGACCTTCTCGGAGGGGAAGGCGGTGATGGTGCCGGTGAGTTCCTTCATCAGACCCGGGACAGCGATGCCGAATACACCCTGCCCACCGTTGAGGAGGTCAATGACCTCCTCGGAGGAGCGGCACTCGTAGACGGTGTGGCCGTCGGAGACGAGGGTGATGCCGGCGAGGTCATCGACGCCCAGGTTCTCCAGCTTTTCCACGGCCTTGCGGATGTTCTGCAGGGAGATGCCGGTATCCAGCAGGCCCTTCACGATCTTCAGCACCAGGATGTCGCGGAAGGAGTACAGGCGCTGGGAGCCGGAGCCGGCGGCGTTACGGATGCTGGGCTGAACCAGCTTGGTGCGGGCCCAGTAGTCCAGCTGACGGTAGGTGATGCCGGCGACTTGGCAGGCGATCGGTACGCGGTAGCCGACCTCGTCGTCGGGGCCGTGGACGTCGAATAGGGCATCCTGCATGAAACACTCCTGGTGTAATTTCAATTCTCTTCTAAAGATTAGACCGGTTTGCGGCACAGTCAACCGCTAGCCGAACATTACTTTAACACGAGTCACAAAAATCACACGTGTAACAACAGGCGTGTCATTCCTTGAGCCAGTCGTCGAGGTCACTCGACAGCCCGAGGCCCTCCCACATTTGTTGGAAGTCAGAATCCGCGTTGTCGCTGGCAGTGAAGCCCATGTCCTCCGGGTTCCAGTCCAGCAGGAAGTCCACCTGGTCGCCGTCCTCGTCTACCTGCTTGAGCTTCGCCTCGAGCTCGTCGACCCAGGCGGGGTTTACGCGAATGAGTGCGCTTTCCACTCCGGGTTCCACGCGCACGTCGAAGATCACGCCTGCGTGCCACAAGGGTTCCAGGATGGAGGGGCGAATGTCGATGAAACGCTCGGACTCCCCTTCCTCCAGCACCAAACCGGCGGTCATCTGGCCGCGAGAGTTGGTGACGATGCGGGCAAACCACGGGTCGCGCGCGTCATCGTGCTTCAGGATGTTCGCCAGTACCTCGGCATCCGTGGGCCGCCCGCCTAGATCCAGCGTTGGCTCTACCCAGATCGGCAGGATGTGGGTGCGCTGGGGCGTCATAAAAATAAGGCAATCGGGCACGGGCGCGCCGCACCCGAGCGAGCTACCGACAGCGCGGCCGAGGAAGACGACTTCGGTGCCTTTAGCCAAGGTTGCCCTTCACCAGCGCGGTGTTGAGGGAAATGATCAGCGCGGACATTTCGCGGGCGGTCTCGGCGGAGCGCTGCTGGGCGTTCTCGTCCCGGCCGTGAGCCAGCGGGTCGGCGATGCGGGAAACCATGTCGAACTGGCGGTTCGCGATGGTCAGCAGAGCCTTCAGGTGGCGGTTGTCCAGGCCGTGGTCGGTCAGGTTCTGCGCGATCTGCACGATCTCCACATCATCGACCGAGAAGAAACCGGCCGGGTCGGCGGAAATCAGCCCCATGCGGATAAGGGATCCGGTGAAGGAATCCTGCACGTTGGCGCGCGCCGTAACGTCCGCGCGAGTCAAGCGGCGGGACTGCGTGGCCCGCATCTGCTCCGGGGAAATCGCACCGGGGGCGGACTTGCGGGCGGCGGTCACGGGGGTGACCTTGCCGGAATCCATGGCCTCCAGGCGTTCGCGGATAACCTTCAGCGGCAGATAATTATCCCGCTGGAGGGTCAAGATGTAGCGCAGCCTGGAAATATCCTCCGGGGAAAAACGCCGGTAGCCGCTCTGGGAACGGCGCGGACTAACCAAGCCTTCGGATTCCAGGAAGCGGATCTTCGAGACGGTGACGTCCGGGAAATCCGGCTTCAGCTGCTTCAGCACATCGCCAATAGACGAGGTGGGCAGAACCTTTCCGGCTGGTGAGGAGGCAGGTGCAGGAGCGCTAGCGTGGCTTCTCTGTGCGCTCACTTTTCCTTAGGCTTCCTTCGAACCGTTCAGGAACACCAGGCGGAACTTGCCGATCTGGATCTCGTCGCCGTTGGACAGAACGGAGGAGTTCTTCGGCTCGCGGTTGACGTAGGTGCCGTTCAGGGATCCGACGTCCACAACCTCGTACTGGTCGCCATTGCGGCGGAACTCAGCGTGGCGGCGGGAAACGGTGACGTCATCCAGGAAGATGTCGCTGTCCGGGTGGCGGCCAGCGGCGGTCGTGTCCTGGTCCAGCAGGAAGCGGGATCCGGCGTTCGGGCCGCGCTTCACAACCAGCAGCGCGGAGCCCTCGGGAAGACCCTCGACACCGGCGGGAGAGGCATCGTGCTGAGAGCCAGATTCCATCTCCTTCAGAAGGTCTGCGCGAAAGACTGACGTGGTCTCGACAGATGCCTCAGGCACTCCGGTGTTATCGCTCATGGCTTTCAAGTCCTCTCATTCGAACTAATCGGTTCGGCTTTAACAATACGTCTAACAATACCCTAAAGCAGCTAGCGGAACATCTGAACGATAGACCCCATCACAGATCCCCCGGAGGAGGACAGTGGGTTGTCGTTCACCATGTAAGTCCACGTAGCGCTAGGCTTGTGTAGGCCCATCTCGCCCAGCTGGGCGCCCTCGGAAGTGATCTCTACCTCGTCAAACGTCTCGCGAGCCTTGTTGACGGCACGCTCTGCCAGCTCGCCGAAGGCGGCGATGGACATTCGGTGGAACTCGTCGATGGGCGATTCGCGGGCAATGGCGCGCAAGTGGATAGACTCACGCACATCATCCAGGTAGGCCAGGTGCTCCGACCATTCGTTATCCAGGTGGAAAAGCATGATCTCGCGGGCGGCCTGCTCCAGCACTTCCTCGCTAATCCCCTGCTTCTTCAGCTCCGCGGCGCGGTCAACGTTGTGATAGCTCAGGTCGTCCCAAGCCGCGGCGGTATCCAGCAGGGTGTCGCGGCGATCGTTGACGATGTCGCGCTGGTCCTTGATCATCTTGTTGTACTTCCAGGTAGTCGCGTGAATGTCCAACATCTGGCCCTCGGTCACGCGCTGGCAGTGGTCCACGAACTGCTGAACCTTCTTCTGCGGCAGCAAGCCGTCCTCCTCTGGCTGGGCCTGCAGCTCCTCCCCTGCGCCGCCCACGGCAACCACATCGTCTTCCAGGGAAACGAAGAACAGGGAGCTGCCTGGGTCGCCCTGACGGCCCGCGCGGCCGCGCAGCTGGTTATCCAAGCGCTGGGAACGGAAGCGGCCCACGCCTACGACGTGCAAGCCACCGGTCTCTACAACCTCGTCGTGCTCGGCCTCGTCGGTGCCGCCGAGCTTGATGTCCGTACCGCGGCCGGCCATCTGCGTGGAGACGGTCACGCGGCCCGGGCGGCCGGCCTCGGCGACGACGGCCGCCTCGGCCTCGTGGTTCTTCGCGTTCAGCACGGAGCATTCCACGCCCGCGGAGAGCAAGGCCTCGGCCAGCTCCTCGGATTCCGCGACGTCCTGGGTGCCCACCAGCTGTGGCTGCCCGGTCTTCTGCACCTCGACGATGTGTTTGACCACCGCGTCGTTGCGCTCGGCGGCGGAGACGTACACCCGGTCGGCTTCGTCGAAGCGGATGTTCGGCACGTTCGGTTCAATGACGGAAACCTGCAGGTTGTAGAACTGACGTAGCTGGTCGCCGGCTGCCAGGGCCGTACCCGTCATGCCGCAGACTTCTGGGTACATGCCGACGAGCGCCTGGATGGTGATCTGGTCGAGGATGCGGCCGCCGTCGGTGACGTCCAGCCCCTCCTTGGCCTCCACCGCGGCCTGCAGGCCGTCGGGCCAACGCTGCAGCTCGGCCACACGGCCACGGGAGCCGTCGATCAGAGCAACCTTGCCGTCGCGCACGATGTAGTGAACGTCGCGGATCAGCAGGTGCTCGGCGTGCAGGGCTACGTTCACCTGCACTAGTAGCTCGCCCTCGTCCTCGTAAAGGGACTCCACGCCCAGTTCCTTCTCCACGAAGGCCGCGCCCTCGTCAGTGAGGAAGACGTTGCGGTGGTCCTCGGAGACATGGAAGTGCTTGTCTTCCTCCATACGCTTGACCAGGTCGGTAATGCGGCCGGCGGGCGCGGGGCCGGGCTCGGAACCGGCGAGCACCAGCGGCACCAGGGCTTCGTCGACCATCACCGAGTCGGCCTC
Source organism: Corynebacterium sp. ACRQK (assembly GCF_022345965.1). Classification (GTDB taxonomy): domain Bacteria; phylum Actinomycetota; class Actinomycetes; order Mycobacteriales; family Mycobacteriaceae; genus Corynebacterium. The sequence goes on along the minus strand of NZ_JAKRMU010000001.1, from coordinate 40,406 downwards.
ATCGATCACGGCCACGTCCGCCGGGGTGCGCACCTGGTCGGCACGGCGGGTGATCAGCTGGTCGCGCAGGACGTCGAAACCGAGCTCGTTGATGGCTCCGAAGATGACGTCGCGGGAGTAGATGTCGCGGCGCTGGTCCGCGGTGAGGTCCTCGTGGATCGCGCCGTGGGTTAGCCCGAAGAAGTCGAACAACGGGCCCATCCAGTCGTTATCGCGCCCGGCCAGGTAGCTGTTGACCGTGATGACGTGCACGCGCTTGCCCTGCAGTGCGAAGCCCACGGCGGCCATCGCGCCGGCTAGGGTCTTACCCTCACCGGTGGCCATCTCCACCACGTCGCCGTGCAGCAAGCGGTAGGTGCCCTGCATCTGCACGTCGAAAGGCTCCATGTTCAGGGTCCGGCTTGCCGCTTCGCGCAGGATTGCCAGCAGCGCGGGGGCGTCGTCTACCTGCCCACCGAAGTGGTGGCCATCCTCGCTAGTGGATTGTTCGGTCACCACGTCCGAGGCGGCGTCACGAAGCTCCGCATCGCTTAGCCCCGAGTAGCGCGACGAGTCGGCCTGAGCGACCACGGCCCGGCTTTTCTTCTGATTCTTCTTCGGGGAAGATCCCATTGCCTTCCAGAACCAGTCAAATGCCATGAATGTGCCCTTCGAGTTTGAGGTGTAAGAATATGTAGACCACGTTAATCGACTTGAGGCGAGAGGCGATCCATGACCCGCACGATACGCTCCGTTCACGTGACCATTCCCACAGAAAGTGGCTGGCAGTTGGCGGGAACGGTGGATATGCCGCGGGATGTGGAATTAGAGGATGCGCCCCGGCGGGCGGTCGTCGCGCACTGCTTCACTTGTACGCGCGGGGCGATTGGGGTGACGCGCATTTCGAAGGCTTTGGCGCGGGCGGGCTATGCGAGCTTGCGGTTCGATTTCGCTGGACTGGGCGACTCGGGAGGCGAATTCGAGGAAACCACGCTGGGGACGAATGTTTCCGACGTGCGCGCTGCCGCCGAGTGGTTCGGCGGGGCGGAGCTGCTGGTGGGGCACTCGCTGGGAGGAACCGCGGTGCAGCGGGCGGCGGCGGAGGTCGCTTCGGTGGAGAGCATTGTGACCGTCGGCACGCCCTTCGAACTGCAGGAAACCGCGAAGCGCGCGCCGGAGATTATGCAGATGTTCGAGCGCCAGCGGGAGCTTTCTTTGGGCCAGGCGCTGTTGGATGAGCTCGCCGCGGCCGATTCGGCCGATACTGTGGCTGCTGTTTCTTCTAGTGACGCCACGTCTCTGGTGCTGCACTCCCCCGATGACCTGGTGGTTCCCGTGGCGGAGGCGCATGCGATGCGGACGGCTCTGCCTCGCGCGGACTGGGTAAGCCTGGAGGGGATGGATCACCTGCTTCTGCAGAGGGGATCCGGCCAGCGTGTAGGCGAAATGATCGCGGCGTGGGAGGCCTTGCGCCTAGAGTAGGTGGCATGGCTGAAGAGAAACTGACTTTTATTCCAACCGCCGACTTGGTGGACATCATTGGCAGCGACGTGCGCAGCTGTGACACGCAGTTCCGCGACCTGGGCGGCGTGGTTGAATTCTGCGGGAAGATCACCACGGTGAAGTGCTTCCAGGACAATGCGCTACTGAAGAGCGTGCTGCAGGAGGACAACCCCGGTGGTGTGCTGGTGATCGACGGTGATGCGTCGATGCACACTGCACTGGTGGGCGACATTATTGCGGGGCTGGGCAAGGACCACGGCTGGGCTGGCGTGGTGATTAACGGGCCGATCCGTGATTCCAAGGTGATTGGCCAGATGGAGTTCGGCTGCAAGGCGCTGGGCACCAACCCGCGCAAGTCCACGAAGACCGGCGAGGGCGAGCGCGACGTGACGGTGAGCTTCGGCGGCGTGGACTTTATCCCCGGCGAGTACATTTACTGCGATTCGGACGGCATCATCGTTTCCGACGAGATTGTGCAGCCGGTCTAAGCAGGGGATTTCCTAACGGCGATGGGAGTGGGGTAACCTATCGCCGTTGCCCTTTTAGTAGGGCTTCGGCGGACTGTGGCGCAGCTTGGTAGCGCACTACACTGGGGGTGTAGGGGTCGCAGGTTCAAATCCTGTCAGTCCGACCAATTTCATTATTCTGGGGGGCATGACCTCACCATCACCACAGAAAAAGAATAACTCTCCTTGGTGCAGGTATTGGGCTGGCACTGACCTACAAAGAATAACTAAGGCTTCTTTACATATGGCAGGCCTTCGATCACTTCGTCGTTATCAAAAATGACTGAGCGACCGCATCTAAGGCAACCCGTTGTGACGCTCGATCCACGAGGTTGTTGACTTTGATTCCGGCAAGCAGCTCCTCGGCACTTCCAAGGGTGCTCCCCCGACGCCACCGGCAAAGCCCACACCGCCCTCACCCAAGCCCTCCGTCTATATCGACGCCCTCGCCGACGCGGTAATCCGAGGCGAGTACGCCAAGGTCGACAAGAAAGGAACTCTGACCTTCACATTTAGGGAGGACTCCCAAGTCTCATGTCGATGCTGACTGGTGAACAGAAGTGAGGTGGAGATGACGTCCGTGCCAATGTTCAATCAGCCAACGGTCATGACTGGCGATGATGAGAGTTCCTCGCCAGTCCCGTAGCGCGTTCTCGAGTGCATCCATCGATTCCAAATCAAGGTAGTTAGTTGGCTCATCAATGATCAACAAAGCTGGCTGTTTCGCTAGTGCGACTGCAAATTGAGCCCGGCGTTGATTCCCTGCAGACAAGTTCACGATGGGAGTGCTCCACATTGAAGGATGCAGAATTCCTTTTCCAGCCTCGCCGACGCCATCTTGCCACCTCTCCGAGTCAAATCCTGCAATTGAACCATCAGGAAGCGTCTGCGGCACCACGCCGACGGGATCATCACGGGTGAGGGTGCCACTGTTCATAGTCCCCTCGGGTGCGTTTCCTGTGGCGATCCAGTTAAGCAGGGTTGATTTACCCGCCCCGTTTTCTCCTGTCACGAGGAGGTGCTCGCCTCGCCCTAAATCGAACGTAACCGGCAAAAGCCGACCTGCCACTGTCGCATCTCTGAGCGAGACGGCCAAACCAGTTCCGGGGTCAATCTTGAGGGAGGGGAACGCCAGGTTGTAGTGGCGGGGTTTCCGTATCTCTCGCTCTGAAATGCGTTCCAGGCGGACGTCGTCACTTCGGGTTCTTTTTGCCGATGTGGCTGCTGCGCGATCGGTGAAGAACTTCTTCTCTTTGCGAGTTGCGGTTTCAACCCGAACCCCACCACGGGCGATCTTCATGCTTTCGCGCCGATGCTCGTGTAGCTCGCGTTTCTCAGCTTGCTGTGCGGCGTGGATCTGTCGGTGTTTTGCACGGGCAGTCTTCTTCGCCAGCAGGTAGTGCGTGTAGTCCCCTGCGTTGCGGTACAAGCCCACGACTTTCTGTCCGTCCGCTTTGGCGAGTTCTTGCCAAACGGTGATGTCCATGTCGTAGATGGCAGTGGCGGTGTCGTTGATGAAAGATCTGTCGTGGCTCGTAGCGAGCACAGGGCCGTTCCAGTTCTTGACAACACCAGTGAGGAAATCGGCTGCTTCATGATCGAGATGATTGGTCGGCTCGTCTAGGATCAACACCTCAGGTCGCATCATCAGCAGGGTAGCCAGTTTCAGGCGTGCACGCTGACCTGGCGAAAGGGTCTGCATCATTCGATTGCTTCCCGACCCCATGAAATCTACGAGTCCCAGTCCTGCGAGTGTTTCATTCACTCGTGCATCCAACGACCACACATCAAGGGCGTTCAACCGGGCAAGAAGTTGGTCAAACTCCATTGCTAGATGAGTGTCTCCCGCTGCCATGGCTTCTGTGGCTTGGTCGAAGCGCGTGAGTAGCTCATTAAACGGTTTAAGCGCCGAGTCAAGGAATTGCGCAACGCTGCCGTCGAAAGACTCTGGATCGGGAACGTGCTGAGGAACAGGCCCAGAAACAATTCGGCCCGAATCAGGCGTCAACTCACCAGTGAGGACCCTTAACAGGGTGGATTTGCCGACCCCGTTCGGGCCAATCAAAAAGGCGCGTTCACCGTTTGGCACATGCAAACTCACACGGTCGAGAATAAGGCGGGAGCCGAATGAAAAAGAAATAGAATCGAGCAAAATTTCGGGCATAGTAATCTCCAATAGGAAGAAGTAACTTCAGTCACGTCTCAGCAGAGCTGAGTGGAGATCACATGTTCACCGGAATTACACGCTCCTCGGTTCGGGTAGGTCGTCAGTCGACGAATCCAGTCTAATTATACGCGATTATACGCGATTCGCTGAGACTCAAGCGGCTCCGTAATAGGGGCGAAACGCTGAATTGACCAGCTGCCTCCGTTTTGAACCAATCAGACGACCAAAACGCAGTTCGCACGCATTTGTATCCGTCGTGGCAAGAAAGTTTCGTACACGGTGCGTGAAGCACCGTCCGAGGCCAGTCCGATGTCGTCGGAAGCGAAAAGAATATCCACCATGAGCCGGATCGCGTCACGCGGTGTGTAGAACGCACCCGCGGCCTTGCCTTTTGTGTCGAAGGCCTTGTACATGACGTGCTCGAAGAGGTCACCCATCTGGGCATCCGGCAGCGCCTCCATGCTCATGTCGATGGTGGCGAAGTGTTTGACCACCGGCCACAGACGAGAAGCGCTATCGAGGGTCTTCATCTTCACCGCGAAATCGAAGGCATCCCACACATCGCGGACGGAGGCCGAGAACGCGCCGACGTAGTCCATCAGCGCCTCATATACGTGATCGTCGAGCTGGGCGATCCTCGTCAGGTCCAGGCGAGAAGAGTTATAGAAGGAAAGGCCAAAACGGGCCTGTACCTCCCAATCGATCATCTCGTCACTGAAGCCCTCCTCCTGGAGACTCCATACCAGGTCGAGAACTTCGTCTTTGGTCGGCGCGAGAATGCACTCGAGACGACGCAGCACCGTCATCGGCAGAATATAGTCTCCGTAATCTTCAGGTTCGACGATGGAGCGCAGAAACTTGTCTGCTGTGTTCCAAACGGCGGACTGATTGAGTTCCGCTGTACTCATCCGGGCATGCCTCCTTGGGCCGAAAGTCTCAGTGCCGCTACGGTAAACGCACTGTCCAAAATCGTTCTCGAGACACGCACGCGCTGCCTCGCCTTCTAGTGCATCACCCCCGATAGACACCGTGCTGTCACCCTCGAACGAAATATCGAACAACTTCAATCTTTCAAGCCTTGCTGTCTTGTCCTATAAACCACCCTTAGCCACCGCCCCCACTCTCTAACGTGCTGCACCTACCCCACTTCACTACTTCAAGGTTTAAGAGCGACCTCCCAGCCCCGTGTCAACCACTAGTTGACACAACCGTCAACCCATGGTTAACTTACGGTCATGGATCCATTGACGAATATCCGACACACACTGCAAGCAGTCAGCCTCGCCGAACACGAGTTGGAAGATGCCGTCGCGCAAGCTAGACATGCGGGACATTCATGGGCGGACATTGGGCAAGCGCTCAATGTTTCCCGCCAGGCAGCCTTCAAACGATTCGGTGCGGTGCGGAACCCCTTTACAGGAGAAACCATGGCCCCAGTATCAATCGACAATCTCCCCGAGATTTCAGACAAGCTCATTCGCCACATTTCCAAAGGCGAAGAAGCAGAAACCATTGAAATGCTCGACCCACACGTCCGTGAGGACCTCCCCTGGTCCGTCATCGTGGACGTGTGGACTTCAATCCTGACCGACTTCGGCGAACTCCAGGAGATCACCGACCAGACGATCGTGCCCATCAAGGGAGACCGCAACGCGGCACCGGCGTCAGAAGCGCTCTCCACAAAAAGCACGGGCACTTCCGTCGTCGTCTCGACACTCAACCATGAAGCCGGCGAACTGATGTCTCGGATCGCCGTCAGCCGAGAGGGCACGGTAGTTGGCGTTCTTTTCTTGACGCCCGACGCCACGGACTACCCGTTCTAAGTCAGCTCCCGTAGTGGTATCGACAAGCCGCGATGCGAATCTCTCCGTCCACTACCTTGTACACCAGGCGGTGCTCGTCGGTGATCCGCCTGGACCAATAGCCAGATAGGCCGTGCTTGAGGGCTTCAGGCTTGCCGATGCCCTCGTTACCATTGCGGGCAATGTCTTTAATGAGCCGGTTGATTCTCTTCAGGGTGCGGCGATCCGCCGTCTGCCACCACAAGTAGTCCTCCCAGGCAGACTCATCCCAAACGAGAATCATTAGTCCTCAATGAGGTCGTGGTGGGCGCCGCGCCCCCGCTCCAGGTTCTCGATGGAACCGAGGAGGCGGCGAGCGTTCTCGGGAGAGCGCAGAAGGTAAGCAGTTTCTCGCAGCGATTCGTACTCGGAGAGCGAAACGATCACGACGTCCTCGTGACCAGCTCGAGTAATAATGGCTTCCTCGCGATCGTCGACAACATCGCTGAGCACCTTCGCGTAGTTCGCGCGGGATTCGGTATAATTAAACGTTTTCACAGCACACCTCCTGTACAGGAAACTGTACGTCACATGTGAGGTGTCGTCAACGTCAGAAGTTCGGCAGACCAAACACTCTGCCGAGCGCACCTTTACAGAGAATCAGCAGCGTCGCGATCGGTTCCAGTAGTACGACGGTCCGTGAAAAACCGGACCGCGTAGTACGCAGCAGCCACCACGACGAAGGCCACGCCAAGGAAGGTGAAGGCGCCCTGCCAAAACGGGTTATTGTGGGCCACGCTCTGGCCGAAGAAGCCGAATTTGCGCGAAGTGGCGTTGCCGACAAAAGGCAGGAACACCACCGTCAATACCGCCACCACTGCGAAGCTCAAAAGCTGCTCAACAACCCAGCCCAGCACTCCCTTCACCTTGTCTGAGACCGCCTGTACCAGCTGGAACCCGGCGTCCAGAAAAACGACAAAGAGCGGCACCAAGAACACCCAGTGGTGATACCAGCTAAACGGCGAAATAATGCAGGCAACAACTCCGCCGAGGGCCATGATCATCGAGTAGTTACCGCGACGGTAACAGCCCAACACCACGATGCTGTACAGCACGACGATGGCGATCACACAGACGAGCCACAGTACGGTGCTGTCGTAACCCAGGCGATGCAAGACGGCGCCGAGGGACTGCGCTCCCGGGTTGTCCTCACCGCCAATGCGCTGCGTTTCGAAGATCTTGGTTTGCCAGAATGCCTTGGCGTCCGGGACGAAGAGGAAACCGATGACGACAGTCGCGAGGATCGTTACGGTCATGTAGACCATCGCCCGCCAGCGCCTCCCCAGCAACAATGGCAAGTAGAAGAACACTGGGGTGAGCTTGATTCCCGCGGCCAACCCGCTGAAGATACCCCCGCCTCGGTTGCCAGTGCGCCTGCGCAGGAAATCCAAGGCGATCAAGCCCATGAGGAAGATGTTGATCTGACCCCAGAAGAAGGTACCGAAAACCGGAGCCAGGTGGATGGAAGCGACTAGCGCCGCCAGGGAAACGAGGATTAGCCCCGGGGACCAGGCATAACCGCGCTCGCGGAAGACCCCGATAATCACAGCAAACAGCACCAAGGCGGTGAGGCCTAGCCAGATACTCGCCGCAACCTCGAACCGCGCCAACGGCAAGACCCTAAAAATCACGCCCGAAAACGGCGGATAAGTAAAAGGGAAACCCCCGACGAAGGGCTGGGAGTACAACTCCTGCCCGCTATTCAGGGCAACCGCAGCGTTGTAATAGACCTTGAAGTCCGTTGGCCACTTGAAGAGGTTCGTGAACCAGGAGGAGCGAACCTCCGGCAGGGTAAGCCGATACACTGCATAGGCAGCGAGAAGAGCGAAAGCCACAAACGCACCAAAAGCGCCCGGAAGCCTCTTGGAGGCGCCGCGCGAACTGGTGGAAGCTATAAAACTCATCTCGTTTACTTTAAAACGCCAATCGTTGCTTTTTGGTTACCACGACCTAGCAACAAAGAACAGGATTTTCTACAGCACCCAAGACAGCCCATGACAAACGTCATGGTGAATTCCGTGACGAAAACTATCCGTGCACTTTTCAGACCCGAAATAACGTGAAGACCATGAGTGCGACACAACTGGCCCACGCCATAGAAATAAGAGGAATCAGCAAGACCTTCAACCCACGTTCCAACAAACCGGTGCACGCGCTGAAGGACGTAAGCCTAAGCGTTCGCCCTGGCGAGATCATTGCACTGCTTGGCACCAACGGCGCGGGCAAGACCACCCTCGTGGACCTGATCCTGGGGCTTACTTCCCCGACCACAGGGACGGTGAGAGTCATGGGCCGCTCCCCCAAGCAGGCAGTGTACGACCAAAACATCAGCGCACTGATGCAGACCGGTGGCCTGCTCCACGATCTGACCGTGAAGGACACTGTGGAGATGATCGCCGCCGCATTCCCCGAGCACCTACCGCTCGAAGAGGTTATCGAGCAGGCCAACCTGGAGCCGATCTACAAGCGCCGCGTAGGCAAGTGCTCCGGTGGCGAGCAGCAGCGCCTTCGCTTCGCCCTAGCAATCCTCGGCAACCCGGACATCCTCATCCTCGATGAGCCCACCGCTGGTATGGACGCCGGCGCACGCCACCGCTTCTGGGACTCCATGAAGCATCAGGCGCAGCTGGGCCGCACGATCATCTTCGCGACCCACTACCTAGAGGAAGCGGACAATTTCGCCCAGCGAATTGTGCTTATGCACGAAGGCGAGATTGTTGTCGACGGCACCACCGACGAGTTGCGAAACATGAGCGCCAACCGCGTGGTTAGCGCCGAGTTCCCGGGTGGATTCCCCGAGCTATCGAGCCTTAGGGGCGTCATAAAGAGTGAAGTAAACGGCCGTCGCCTTCGTATCACAACCAACGACTCTGACGCGCTTGCCCGGTACCTATTAACGGAAACTGACGCCCGAGATCTCGACATCACCAGCCACAGCCTGGAGGACACGTTCCTTACGCTGACGAACGAAAACCAGGAGGCCTAGAGCAATGAGCACCACCCTAAAATTCGCTGGCTACGAGCTACTACGCCTGCGCCGGGACATGACCACCTTGTTCTTCAGCGTCGGCCTGCCGATCTTCTTCTACCTGATTTTCGGCGCAATGCAGGAATATGGCGATCAGGAAATGAACGGCGGAAACGTCTCCGCGTTCGTCATGCTGGGCATGGCCTTCTACGCCGGCGTAGTAGGCGCCGTCGGCGCAGCGGGTACTTCCGTGACAGATAACCGCAGTGGTTGGGGCAGGCAGCTGGCCCTTACTCCCCTGCGCCCGTGGCAGCTAGCCTTCGCCAATGTCCTGAGCATCGCCGTGCGTGCGGTGCTGCCGATCGTGGCCGTGTTTATAGTCGGCGGACTGACCCGGGCCCACATGCAGGCCGACCAATGGGCGTTGAGTTTTGTCGCATGTGTACTGTGTGCCATACCTTTCGGCTTCTACGGCTTGGCGTGGACGCTGGTGGTTCCGAAATCGAACACGGTTTCCATCGCCACTGCATCCATCGTGATCCTGGCCTTCGCCGGAAACGTTTTTATGCCTCTCAGCGGATCGCTGCTGCAGGTGGGCCGTTTCACCCCGATGTATGGCGCAGTGACGCTGGTTCGCTGGCCGCTGGCCGAAGGCGCTCAACTGCTCGACCACGGATTCATCAACGACCCGATGTGGTACGCCTGGGTTAGCATCGCAGTATGGACGGCGATCTTCGTAGGCTTCTGCCTGCTGATGGGCAAGCGCGACAAGGAGCGCAGCTAATGCGCCCTTTCGACGGGTTTCAGTTGAACTCCGCCATCTTCGCCTCAATATGGCTGATATTCCTGGTGCCCGTCGCCCTGCAGGTTTACACAGGGGAAGGATTCGCCATTATGGCGAAAGCCTGGATGACAATATGCCTGCTGGCTTTCGGCGCGTTCTACTTCTACGCCTTTGGCTCTCTGCGATACTTCCCCCGCGCCTGGGGAACACTAGCGCGGGCACTGCTGCGCTGGGGCATTCTGCTAGCCATTGCGTTGGCTAGCGTGCCAGCGATGCAAACTGGCTCGGTGGCCTTTGCCCCCTACCTGGCCGCGATGTTGGGATTCACGGTGACGCTGCGGAAGGCACTGCCGATCGTGGTGGCAACGGGTGTACTCGGGACAGTTGCAGTGTGGAACTGGTCGCCGGACGACCTTACCTGGGCCGCACTCACCCTTTTCGTCATGCCGTTATTACTCGTCGCACTTGGGATTTTCGGCCAATACGATGAATCCCGCCACAAGCTGCGGCACGAGCTGGACCTGGCGCAGCAGCGGGAGGACATTGCCACGGATGTGCACGATCTGCTGGGGCATTCGCTGACGGTGATCAACCTAAAGTCCGAGGTCGCCAGGCGGGCAATGGACAACAACCCCGAGCAGGCTAGGCAGGAACTCAAGGAAATCAGCGACCTCTCCCGCCTAGCCTTGGCGGAGGTGCGTTCGACGGTCACCCGAATGCGTACACCCACCTTCGCCGGTGAGCTGCAGGCGGCGCGCCGGGCTTTGGAAACTAAGGGCGTCACCGCGCATCTACCCGAACTCCTACAGGCACCGGGCGCGCACGACACAGTGTTTTCCTGGGGTCTGCGCGAACTTACGACAAACGTGGTGCGGCACTCCGGGGCGAGCGCGTGCTGGGTGAGCGTCACAGCCGACAAGTTACAAGTCACCGATGACGGCTGCGGATTTAACGGCGAGGCCACGCAGGGTACAGGCGGGCTGGCCGGCCTGCGCCAAAGAGTCGAGGAAGCCGGTGGGAAGCTGATTGTGTGCCGCGAACAGGGCCTGAGTACCGTGCTGATCGCGATGGAAGACGACGACGAGCTGATCGACGATAGCGCAGTGGCCGAGGAGGCCGCCCGATGACGATTCGTGTGCTACTTGCCGAGGATCAATCGCTCGTGCGCGGGGCGCTCATCGCGCTGCTGAACGCGGAGCCGGACATCGAGGTCGTTGCCGAATGCGCGACCGGGACCGAGGCCGTGGCCCTCGCCCAGGAACAGCCCATCGACGTGGCTCTGCTGGACATCGAGATGCCCGGGATGAACGGCATCGATGCCGCAAAGAAGCTTGCCGGTAATCGATGCCGCTGCCTGATCGTGACGACATTCGGCAAGGCCGGGTACGTGAAACGTGCCATGGAGGTTGGCGTGGACGGGTTCATCGTTAAGGACACGCCCCCCGAGGAGCTCGCCGATGCTATCCGACGGGTCCATGTCGGCCTACGCGTTATCGACCCGACGCTCGCCCAGGAAAGCCTATTGACGCCCGATAATCCCCTTAGCGAGAGGGAAACCGAGGTGTGCCAGCAGCTTTTCGAGGGCAAGAGCTCCCCTTCCATCGCCAAGGCGCTGCACTTATCGCCGGGAACTGTGCGTAACCACATCTCCAGCATCATGGCGAAGACAGGTGCCGGGAATCGCTACGAGGCGGCACACGTGGCGAAGACGAATGGGTGGATCTAGCACGCGCTGCCGAGTAGCTGAATCCTTGTTAAATTTATGTGCGTTGTCTCGCATTAGGCACATGATCCTTAGACAAGAAGACTCGCAGTTAGGAAAGCATGAAGACATCCCTCACCTGGCGCAAGACCGCTGCCGCAGCAGTGGCCGCCATCGTTTCCCTCGGTTCCGCCGGCACCGCAGCTGCCGCGCAGGGCTCCATCGCCGGATCCTCCTTTGGCTTCGGCTCCTCCATCGCCGGATCCTCCCAGCCCCAGCCAAAAGAGCCACAGGGCTTCGACTTGCAGTCCCACCGTGGTGGCCGCGGCGAGCACACCGAGCAATCCCGCAAGGCATTCGAAGAGTCCGTGAAGATGGGCGTATCCACCCTGGAACTGGACATCGTGATGGCCGAGGATGGTACCCCAGTTGTTTGGCACGACCCGGAGATCCAGGCCGACAAGTGCACCGACACCAAGCCCGCCACCGAAAATGACCCGGAGTTCCCCTACGTGGGTAAGCTCGTCCACGAGCTGAACTGGAAGCAGCTGCAGACCTTGAACTGCAACAAGGTGTTAAAGGACTTCCCGGATGCGAAGGCCGAGGAAGAAAACAAGCTGCTACAGCTGCAGGACGTGTTCGAGATCGCCGCTGCCGACCCGCAGATGCGCTTCAACATCGAAACCAAGATCGAGGCAGAGGAGCGCGAGAAGTCCGCCACCCCGCAAGAATTCGTCGACGCGATCCTGCCGGTTGTCCGCGATAACAAGGCGACATCCCGCACCACCATCCAGTCCTTCGACTGGCGCTCGTTGCCGCTGGTACGCGAGGCACAGCCGGATATCTCTCTGGCCCTTCTTTATGACGCCACCACGTGGAAGTCCGGCTCCCAGTGGATCGGCGACGTTGACTACGACAAGGTTGGCGGCGACGTAAACAAGGCCGCGACCCAGCTGGGCGCGGAGTTCCTGTCTCCGCACTACAAGCTGGTCACCCCGGAAAGCGTGGCCTCTGCCCACGAGGCTGGCCTGCAGGTTCTGCCGTGGACCGTCAACGAGAAGCCCGACATGCAGGCGATGATTGACGCGAAGGTCGACGGTCTGATCACCGACTATCCGACCCGTGGCATGGAGGTTCTCAAGGAGAACAAGCTCCAGGTTCTCTAGGTGAGCTTGAGCTCCCGGTAGCGGTTTGCCGCAGCCAGGATCTCTGCCCCTCGCGGGCGGCTCAGGTGGCCGGGGTGATCACGCCCCGGAACCAACACGGCCAGGCCCTTCTCGGTGATCTGCCGCTCCAAACGAGCAACCAGATCCACCAGCGGGGTCTGGCCATCGGCGTTCTTGGACAACCACGCCAGAGCCGCCGCGATCGCCGCCGTCTGAGACGGGGCAACTAGCTGCCCGACAGCGCTCAGGTCAATATCGGAGCGGTCCACGCTGATTGTAGACAGACCGCGTGGCTTCGGAGGCTTACGGGAAGACAGGGTTCCGCATGCCGGGACACGCTCCGCAGTGATATGGCGGAACTCCCCTGCATCTTCCGGTGCTTCCCCCTCCCGCGCGATCTCATGAGCACGTGCGGTCACCTCGCTGGGACGGTAGGCATCCATCGCAATGACCGTATCGCCCAGCCGCAGATAGGCACCCGAGCCACCAGCGATCAGGACAGTCGAGACCGAGGTGGCGTCATATAAAGAACGAACGCGCTGCACAAACGGGGTGATGGGCTCCTTGTTGTTCGGTACGAGGCACTGCATGAGCCGGTCGCGGATCATGAAGTTGGTGGCAGAGGTGTCCTCGTCGATGAGCAGCGCGGAGGCGCCGGCGGCATGCGCTTCGACGACATTGGCGGCCTGGGAGGTGGAGCCCGAGGCGTTCGTGGTGGTGAAGTGGCGCGTGTCGGCGCCAGTGGGCAGGTTGGTGATGAACGGCGAAATGTCGTCATCAGTGATGGGGCGGCCATCCTCGGCGCGCACGCTAGCGACGTCGGCACGGGAGATCACCCACTCGCGGCCATCGCCGGAAATATGAGGGTAGATGCCGTGCTCCAGGGCGCGCAGGAGCGTGGACTTGCCGTGGTAGCCACCGCCGACGATCACGGTGAGCCCCTCCGGGATACCCATGCCCGTGACGATGCGGCCGCTGGGGAGTTCGAAGGTTTGGGAAAGCGATTCCGGGGATTCGAAGGTCGTGGCCTGGTTAGCGGCGAGTGGGCGGTCGCTATCCCCCGCAGCGCGCGGGAGGATCGCGCCGTTGCCGACGAAGGCGACGAGCTTGCGAGATTTCAGCTGGGCGCGAAGGGCTTCCTGGTCGCGCAGGAGTGCCACGTGATCTTCGAGGGCCTGCACATCGGCGGGAGCGAAACGATCGTGGCGCAGGCAGTCGTCGGCGAGCTGCGGCAAGTCATCGGCCAGCAGGTGTGCGGCCTGGCGGCCCAGGATACGGCGGCCTTTGGCCGGAAGGCCTACGAGCAGGCGGGCCTCCACGCGATCAGGGGTGACCAGCACGTGAGTACGTTCGAGGACCTGCTGACCGATGTCGCCGATGTGGACGTTGCGCGAGCGGTGGGACTCGGCTTGAATCCGCCGGGCCAGGAAGTCGGCTACCGCTACTCTGCCGGTGGCATCGTCAACGAGGTGCTGTGGGATGCCCGCAGCCTTCATGGAAAGGATGAGCCGCACCTTGGAGGGGCTAGCGTAAGGATCGGCCTGCACGCGGTCGATAGAAACCGTTAGATCCGGTTCGCTATAGGCGCCTTTCAGCTTCTTGTAGGCGCCGTAGCCCGCGCCGTCGAGGCTCTTGGTGCGAGTAAAGAGATCCGAGAGAGTGATTCGTGCCATGTACCCTAGCGTAGGGAAAATTCTTTTCTGGCTCTCACCTCCGAAAAGAACGTCTTTCACAATTTTCTCGAAAAAATTGTATCTAGGGCGTAACGCTTAGAGACCCCAAACGATTGTTAGTGTGAAGGCGCTAACAAACCCACAAAATTCCCTAGCGCCCGACACTACACACTGAAAGGATCACTCCCATGATTGAACTGATTGCAGGCTTCTTCCAGGGTCTCGTTGAGCTGATCGGCGGCGCACTCGCCGGCCTGGCTGGCCTGATCTCCGGCAAGTAAAAACCGACCACTCAGAAAGTCCTAATCTGAGGTTTCTCTTGGGTCCCCGCTCACCTCGTGTGAGCGGGGATTTCTCTATAGGATCAAGAGCATGCTGGCATTCCTTGCTGAAAACCCGCTGATCGCTCTAGTCATTATCCTCGCCCTCGGTTTCGCCATCGGCAAGATCCGCCTCGGCGGCATGTCGCTGGGCACCGCGGCGATTCTCTTCGTCGCCATTGCCTTCTCCACGGCGGACCCCAACATCCAGCTGCCCCCTATTATTTTCCAATTCGGCCTGGCAGTCTTCGTCTACGCCATCGGCCTGACAGCCGGGCACGCCTTCTTCGCCGACTTCCGCGAGCGCGGCTGGCGCATGATCCTCTTCGTTGTGGTGCTACTCGTCGGCCTAATGGGCATGACGTGGCTGTTGGTGCCACTCTTCGGCGTCGAGGCCGCCACGGCCACCGGTTCCTTCGCCGCCGCGCTGACATCCACCCCCGGCATGGCGGCCGTGGTGGACATGCTGGAAGGCACCCACCCAGAGCTGGCCGCCGCCCCGGTCGTCGGCTACTCCCTGGCCTACCCCGGCGGTGTGCTCGGCGCCATCGCCGTTGCTGCCATCGGAACCAAGCTCTTGAAGGTCGACCACCGCCAGGACGCCATCGACGAGGGGGTGCTGCATGCGCCGCTGGAGCACCGCGGCGTACGCCTACGCGACGGCATCGAAGGCTGCGTGCGCGACCTGCGCACCATCGCGAATGCGAAGATCATCGTCACCCGTTTGGTTCGCCCCCACCACGCCACCGAGGACGTTCAGGAAAAGGATCACAAGCTGGCCTACCCGGATGCGGAGGTATACCCCGGCATGATCGTGGTGATCACCGGTACGCCGAACTCCTTAGACAAGGCCACGGCCGCGCTCGGCGAGCAGGTCGACATCGACGTGGATAGCTCCTACATCGGCTACCGCCGCATCACCGTCTCTAACCCCAGCATCGCCGGGCGCAGCATCAAAGACATCGACCCGATCAGCCATGGTTTCATCATTGCCCGCATCCGTCGCGGCGACGAAGACCTAGTTCCCGGCCCGGACGACGTGCTCCACTACTCCGATCGCGTGCGAGTGGTGACCCCCAAGCACCGCATCGACGAGGTCTCCCAGTTCCTGGGCGATTCCGAACGCTCCCTGGCGGACGTTAACCTGCTGCCCTTCACTTTGGGCTTGGCCATCGGTCTGCTCATCGGTGCAATCCCCATCCCCCTGCCCGGCGGCACCACGCTCAACCTGGGCTTCGGTGGCGGCCCGATCGTCATGGGTCTCATCTTTGGAGCACTTGCCCGCACCGACCCCATTGGGTGGCAAATCCCTTATCACGCCAACAAGGCCCTCAGCAGCCTGGGTCTGGCCATCTTCCTGGCTGGCGTGGGCACCATCGCGGGCACGGGTTTCCGCGACGCACTGACGGACATCACGTCCCTCAACTACATCGCCCTCGGCTTCATCATCACCGTGACCTCAGCCATCGTCTGTGGCCTTGTCGGCATGTGGCTGCTACGTCTGAAGTGGGACGAGGCGATGGGCATGGCCGCGGGCGTCTCTACCAACCCCGCGGTGATTAGTTATCTCAACGATCAGGCGGACACGGAGCTGCCCATGCGTGGCTACGCCACCGTGTACCCGGCAGCGATGATCGGCAAGATTATCGGCTGCCAGATGCTCCTGCTGATGCTGCTATAACCCAGCACCAGCACTAGTAACTACTACAGGTCCTGTGCAGCGGCACGCTGCGGCAGCACGCGCGGGCGTACGCCGGCGATCTCCTCGACAATGCGGATCACCTGGTTCGAGTAGCCGAACTCGTTGTCGTACCAGACATACAGCACCAGGTGGTTGCCGTTGGCAATGGTGGCCAGGCCGTCGACGATGCCCGCGTGGGTAGTACCGACGAAGTCGGTGGAGACGACCTCCGGGGACTTAATGAAGTCGATCTGCTGGCGCAGCGTGGAGTGCAGGGAGACCCGGCGCAGGAAGTTGTTCACCTCGTCGGCCTCAACATCCTGGTTCAGGGTCAGGTTCAGCACTGCCATGGATACGTCCGGGGTGGGAACGCGAATAGCGTTGCCCGTCAGCTTGCCCGCGAACTCCGGCAGAGCCTTAGCCACGGCCTTTGCCGCGCCCGTGGCGGTGAGCACCATGTTCAGGCCTGCAGCGCGGCCACGGCGATCGCCCTTGTGGAAGTTGTCGATCAGGTTCTGGTCGTTGGTGAAGGAGTGTACGGTCTCCACGTGGCCGTGCTCCACGCCGTAGCGGTCGTTGATGACCTTCAGCACCGGGGTGATGCCGTTGGTAGTACAGGACGCCGCAGACAGAATGCGATCATCCTCAGTGATGTCGCCGTGGTTGATGCCGTAGACGATGTTCTTAATATCGCCCTTGCCCGGTGCGGTCAGCAGAACCTTGGCCACGCCCTTGGCCTCCAGGTGCTGAGAAAGGCCGTCCCGGTCGCGCCACACGCCAGTGTTGTCCACCACGATTGCGTCGTTGATGCCGTATTCGGTGTAGTCGATCTCCGCCGGGTTGTTGGCGTAGATAATGCGGATCGGGGTGCCGTTGGCCCAGATCGTGTTGTTTTCCTCGTCCGTGGTGATGGTGCCATCGAAGGCTCCGTGGACGGAGTCGCGGCGCAGCAGAGAGGCACGCTTGATCAGGTCGCCCTCACCCTTGGAACGGACGACGACGGCACGCAGGCGCGCACCACCATAGGTGGCCTCGCGGGCAACCAGGATGCGGGCCAGCAGGCGGCCGATGCGGCCGAAGCCATACAGGACGATGTCGCGGGGCTCGACCTGCTCCGGGCCATCGATGACTTCCGCCAGCTCACGCTCCAGGTACTCGCGCAGGGTCAGCCCCTCGGAGTCCTTGTTGTAGCGGCTAGCCAGCGATCCAATATCGATGGAGGCAGTGCCCAGGTTCATCTCCACCAGCTCGCGCAGCACGGGCAGGGTCTGCTCCAGCGGCAGCTCTTTTTCCACGACACGGCGGGCGTAGCGGTGGGACTTGATGATGTCAATATCGGTGACGTTGACAAGCAGCCGGCCGAAGATGGAAGTCACCACGTTCTTATCGCGGTGCAGGCGGCTGATCAGAGGCAGCATTTCCTGCGCCAGGGCCAGCCGCTCGTTCCAATCGCTGTGCAGAGCGCTCTTGGTGTGTGCGTTGTCGGTCATCTATACCTCACTACCTCACTGGAAGTAATCGTTTTGCGAATATTCGGGGGGTTACCCTCTTACCCCCTGAAGTCTAGTTGCCCCCACGCTTACACCCGCTATTACGGGGGCGATAAGGGGTAGATGTTTATTCTGGGAATATGACTAACTCTTCTGCATCCAGCAATCCCCAACCGAGCGACGTCGACATCGCACAGGCCCACACTCTGGAGCCCATCACCACGATCGCGGAGCGCGCCGGCATCCCAGAGGCCGCTTTGATCCCCTACGGCCGGACAAAGGCCAAGATCGACGTTCCCGCTTTGCGGGCGGAGCGTGAGGGCGTCAATAAAAAGGGCAAGCTCGTGCTCGTGACCGCAATGAGCCCGACCCCCGCAGGTGAGGGCAAGTCCACCGTGCTGATCGGCTTGGCGGACGCGGTGCGCGCGGCTGGTCGCCAGACGATGGTGGCGATCCGCGAGCCGTCCCAGGGGCCAGTCATGGGCATCAAGGGTGGTGCGGCCGGCGGCGGTTATGCGCAGATCGTGCCGATGGAGGACATTAATCTGCACTTCACCGGCGACATGCACGCCATTACCGCCGCGACGAACACCCTGGCGGCCATTGTCGACAACCACGTGCAGCACGGCAACGCCCTGGGCATCGACCCGCGGCGCGTGACGTGGCGGCGCTGCCTGGACGTCAATGACCGCTCGCTGCGCCACGTGGTCACGGGCCTTGGCGGGCCGGGGCAGGGCACTCCGCGCGAGGGAGGATTCGACATCACGGCGGCCAGCGAGATCATGGCTATCCTGTGCCTGGCCACCGACTTGGAGGACCTGAAGAAGCGCATCGGGCGCATCGTGGTGGGTCAGACTTATGACCGCCAGCCTGTCACCGCGGGCGACCTAAAGTGCGCGGGTGCTATCACCGCCCTGCTGCGCGACGCGATCAACCCGAACCTGGTGCAAACCCTGGGTGGTACTCCTGCCCTGGTGCACGGTGGGCCTTTCGCCAACATCGCCCACGGCTGCAATTCGCTGATCGCAACCACCACGGCACTGGATCTATCGGAGGTTGTGCTGACCGAGGCCGGTTTCGGCAGCGACCTGGGCGCGGAGAAGTTCTTCGACATCAAGTCCCGCGCCGGTAGCCTCGACGTCGCCGCGACGGTCGTGGTGGCCACCATTCGCTCGCTGAAGCACAACGGCGATTCCGTGCTGAAGGCCGGTCTGGCCAACCTGGAGCGCCACGTCAGCAACATCCGCAAGTTCGGCGTGGAACCCGTGGTCGCGCTAAACCTGTTTAGCTCTGACACCGCCACCGAGCGCGCTCAGGTCGCCGACTGGGGCGAGCAGTTCGGCGTGCGCGTGGTGGAGTGCAACGTGTGGGCCGAGGGCGGTGCCGGCGCGGCGGATCTGGCCTCTGCGGTGCTGGAGGTCGTCGATGGTGTTTCTGGTGAGGACGCCCCCAGCTCCAGCCACCAGATCTATCAGCCGGTCGATGGCGTGGAAGCCACCCTGCGTACACTTGCCAAGGAGATCTACGGTGCGGCGGACGTGCAGTTCGGCCCGCAGGCCATGAAGGATCTGGCGTTTCTGAAGGATAATGGCTGGGACAAGCTGCCGGTGTGCGTGTCGAAGACGCAGTATTCCTTCAGCGATGACCCCAAGACCCTGGGTGCGCCGAGCGGCCACACCCTGCACGTCCGCGAGCTGGTGCCGCGCATCGGCGCCGGCTTTGTCGTGGCGCTCACGGGCGACGTGATGACTCTGCCGGGTCTGCCGAAGAAGCCCGCGGCCGAACGCATCGATGTGAACGCGCAGGGGGTTATTTCGGGGCTGTTCTAAGAGCGAAAGGGCGTAAGCTTTATTTCGTGCATAAAACTCAAGTGCTAACGAAGAATTCTCCTCGCCCGGTGTTCGACCGCGGGCCACGTCCGTATATGCGCGGACGGTTGCACACCGCCGCGGCCTGGTATTTCGGTGGAATGGGAACTGCACTGACTATCGTCGCGGCCTCCAAGTTCCACTTGTCCTGGATGACCTTTGCCACGGCGCTGTACGCACTGTGCCTGGCCGGGATGCTCACCGTGAGCGCGCTTTACCACCGCGTGCCGTGGCGCTCCGAGGGCGCGGTAAACAGCTGGCGGCGTGCTGACCATGCCATGATCGCAGTCTTCATCGCCGGAACCTACGGGCCGGTGACAGTCGGCGCTTTCGGCGCGCGATGGTTCACCGGCTGGGGTTGGTTCAACACGGGTGGTTTATGGATCCTGGCCGTCTGCTGGCTGGCTGCCACCGCGGCAGTGGTACTGAATTTGGTGTGGATTGATCACCCGAGATGGCTGGATGCCACCACGTACCTCACCCTCGGCTGGCTGGCTGCCATCGGCGCCGTGGGCTACTACCAACAGCTGGGCGTAGCCGTGAGCCTGCTGATGCTGCTGGGCGGGATCGTGTATTCCCTCGGCGCGGTGATCTACGCCAAGCAGTGGCCCAACCCCTCCCCGCGGTGGTTTGGGTTCCACGAGGTCTTCCATGCCGCCACGATCCTGGCGGCGCTGCTGCACCACATCGCTATCTGGATCCTGGTGCTGCGCTAGCGCCTGCTTTTCGCGCCTACTTCTTGCGCTTCTTCTCGCGCACACGCACCGCGATGCGCACCGGCGAGCCCTCGAAGCCGAAGGATTCACGCAGCTTGCGCTCCAAAAAGCGGCGGTAGCCGTGCTCCAGGAAGCCAGTGGTGAACAGCACAATCACCGGCGGCTTGGTGGAGGCCTGAGTGGCAAACAGCACGCGTGGTAGGCGGCCGCCGCGCATCGGCGGCGGGGTCTCCGCAATCACCGCGCGCAGCCAGGTGTTCAGCTGGCCGGTAGAAATACGCTGATCCCAGCTCTCCAAGGCCTCGATCATCGCGGGCTCCAGCTTCTGCAGCGCGCGGCCCGTCTTTGCGGAAATGTTCACGCGGCGGGCCCACGGGACGTGGGAAAGCTGCAGCTCGATCTCCCGCTCCAGCAGGTCGCGACGGTCCTCATCCACCAGGTCCCACTTGTTGTAGGCCACTACCAGGGCACGCCCCGAGTCGAGGATCATGCGAAGCACTCGCTGGTCCTGCTCGGCGATGGGCTCGCTGGCGTCAACAAGAAAGACCGCAACCTCCGCCGCGTCGATCGCGGAGCGGGTGCGCAGCGAGGCATAGAACTCGTGGCCGCGCGCGTGCTTCGTCTTCTTGCGAATGCCGGCGGTATCCACGAACTTCCAGGTCTTTTCCTCCAGCTCCACGATGGAATCAACCGGGTCCACGGTGGTGCCCGCAACGTTGTTGACCACGGAGCGCTCCTCGCCCGTGATCTTGTTCAGCAAGGAGGACTTGCCCACGTTCGGGCGGCCGACCAGGGCCACACGACGCGGACCGGAAACGACGGAGAGCTCGCGCGGGTGCTCCGGGAATACGCGCAGCACCTCGTCCATGACGTCAGCCGCGCCCTTGCCGTGCTGTGCGGACACCGGGTACGGGTTATCCAGGCCCAGCGCCCAAAATTCGGCGACGTCGCCCAGCTGCGCGTCCGCATCGCACTTATTAGCCACCACGATCACGGGCACCTTACTGCGCTGCAACTTGCGGGCGATGACCTCATCGGTGGAGGTGATGCCGACCTTCGAGTCGACCACGAAGACGATCACGTCGGCGGTTTCCATTGCGGTCTCCGCCTGGCGGGCGATGGCTGCGTGGATACCCTTCGCGTCCGGGTCCCAGCCTCCCGTATCCTGCACCCAGAAGCGGCGGCCGGACCACTCGCCCAGGTAGGAAATGCGGTCGCGGGTGACGCCCGGGAAGTCCTCCACCACGGCCTCACGGCGGCCGATGAAGCGGTTCACCAGGGTGGACTTGCCCACGTTCGGGCGGCCGACGATGGCAACGGTGCACAGGGCCTCCTGCTCGGCCTCCTCGTCGCCGAGCACGCCGAAGGCCTCCTCCAGGGCTTCCCAGTCCTCGTCGGATTCCGGCATGTCGCCGCCGCCCTCGAGGGTGAAGTCGTCCGGGCCGGTGATGAAGAACTCCTCGGGGCCGGACTCGTTGCCCTCGTCGAACTCGTCATCGTCGTACTCGGAGAACTCGGCGGCGGAGAAGTCGGACTCCCCCAGCACCTCGCCATCGGCGGTGCGGAAGATCAGCTCTGCCGGGGAATCCAGACTGTCCGGCTTAGCGCTGGCCAGGGTCAGCTGCGCCAGCTTCTCCAGCACCTCGTCGATGTCCATCTCGCCGGTATCCACGATCACGGCATCCTCTGCCGGGCGGAGCGGAGAGGTCTTGCGGGAAGAATCGGCCTCATCACGGCGCTGCACATCCGCGAGTACAGCCTCGTAATCCGCGTCCCGGCCAGCTTCCAGGTCCTGATCGTAGCGGCGCTGGGCCCGCACCTCGGCGGAGGCCGTCATGAAGATCTTCACTGGGGCGTCCTCAAGAACCACAGTTCCAATGTCGCGGCCCTCGACCACGCAGCGACCGGCGGCGAAGGCCAGAGACCGCTGCAGGGCCACCAGGTTCTCGCGCACTTCCGGGATGGCGGCGACGGCGGATACGTGCGCGGTGACCTCGGGGCCGCGGATCTCGCCGGAAACGTC
This sequence comes from Corynebacterium sp. ACRQK, assembly GCF_022345965.1. Classification (GTDB taxonomy): domain Bacteria; phylum Actinomycetota; class Actinomycetes; order Mycobacteriales; family Mycobacteriaceae; genus Corynebacterium. Next base: position 18,019 of record NZ_JAKRMU010000001.1, on the reverse strand, counting down.
GGTGCCGTCCAGCAGCACCTCGGTGGAGGTGGGATCCTCGTTGATCTCCAGCGGCAGGTCGGCGGTGGCGGCGATGATCGCCTCGCGTGCAGATTCCTCGGAAGGGTCGATGCCCTGACGCAGGACATGCAGCGTGGCCACCCGGTACATAGCGCCGGTATCCAGGTATTTCGCGTCCGCGGCGGTGGCCAGGCGGCGGCAGACGGTGGACTTGCCGGTGCCGCTCGGGCCGTCGACGGCGACGATCAGGCCGCCGTCCTCAATGTTCTTTGCGCTGGCGAGCTGATCCAGCGCGGAGCCGGGCTCGTAGAAAGGTGCGTTCGTCATAGAAAGGTCGTTCCCCTAAATAATTGTGTGTTTATGTCGGCTGTTTTAGCTGCGCTGGCTGGTTACTGGCTAACTACAGCCCGACCTTCTTGTACATGCTCTGCAGTTCCGCCTGGTTCAGCGCGCGGATCGTGCCCGGCTTCTGCTCGCCCAGCTGCACGGTGTGGATCTTGGTGCGTACCAGCGCCTGCACCGGGAAGCCGGCCTCCTTCAGCATGCGGCGTACGATGTGCTTGCGCCCCTCGTGCAGCTCCACCTTGATCAGCGACTTGCCTTGCCACACGTCCACGATCTGCACGCTGTCGGCGCGGGCAATGCCGTCGTCCAGCTCCACGCCGTCCTTCAGCTCGCGGATCAGCTTGCGGCTCGCCTCGCCCAGCACGGTGGCCATGTAGGTCTTCTTTACTTCGTATTTGGGGTGCATTAGGCGGTTGGCCAGCTCGCCGTCGTTGGTGAGCAGCAGCAGGCCTTCGGTCTGGGCGTCCAGGCGGCCGACGTGGAATAGCCCCTGGCCTTCCTTCAGGCGCGTACCCACCAGGTCTCCTACGCACGGACGGCCCAGGTCGTCGCTCATCGTGGAGTGCACGCCGCGGGGCTTGTTCAGCACGAAGTAGACCATCTCTTCGTTGACCTGCACGCGCTCGCCGTCCACGCGGACGATGTCCACGCTCGGGTCGATGCGGGTGCCCATCTTCACCACGATTTCGCCGTTTACTTCCACGCGACCGGCTGCGATGAGCTTTTCGCTCATGCGGCGGCTAGCCACGCCCGCAGAAGCGAGCACCTTTTGCAGGCGTACCTGGGCCTTCTCCGAATCTGGCTTGTTGAGGGCGGCCTCTGCCTCCTGCGCCGTCACGTGCTGGCGCTTGGCGGGCTTGGCCTGGGATAGGTAGATGTCTTTCGGAGCGGTCTCCGGTGTGCCGTCTCGGCGAGCGGGTGTGTCCACGGTGTTTCTAGCCCTTCGAACTAAAATCTTGAATTATCAGCCCGAACTATACCCCTCAACCTGCTTAATTGTCGATATTGTCCAGGCTGTCGATGCTGTCTACTTCCGGCAGCAGCGGCGCCAGATCCGGCAGTTCCTCCAGCGATTCGATGCCGATCTGTTCCAGGAAAAGTTCGGTCGTCGAGTACAGGTGCGCCCCGCCCTGCTCCCCTGTCTCGGCGATCAGCCCGCGCAGGGAAAGGGTGCGCATCACGCCGTCGCAGTTCACACCGCGCACCGCCGCCACCTGGCTGCGCGTGACGGGCTGCCGGTAGGCCACCACCGCGAGGGTCTCCAGGGCCGCGCGGCTCAGGCGCTGTTGGGTGCCGTCCAGCAGCTTCGCCTCCACCACGTCCGAATTCGCGCGCCTGGTGTACAAGCGGAAAGCCCCCTCATGTTCACGCAGTTCAAAGCCGTTTCCCCGGGCGTCGTACTCCGCTGCGATCTCGTGGAGGGTGCGCGCCACCTCAGCCTCTGGCACCGCATTGTCCTCGTTGGAAAGCACGCGGGCGAGCTCTGTGGGTGTCACTGCCTCGTCGCTTACCAGCAGCAGCGATTCCACGCGGCTGCGCAGCACCGACACCTGCGGCAGCGGCGCGGGGTTGGGGTTTAGATCGCTCATGGTGTGTGCCTTTCTGTTCTTTCTTTGTGACGCCTACTCCCAGTTGCTGGCCGCCACCACCGCTGGATCGACATCCAGCCCGGTCCAAGCCACCGACATGTCCTGCAGCGGCTCGGGCTGCTCGATGCCGATGGCGCGGGCCTTGTACAGCTCCAACAGTGCCAGGAAGCGGCCTACGACGATCATGTTCAGCTCCGCGTCGGCGATGAGCGCACCGAAGGTCACCCAGGAGTTCTCGCCGGCGACCTTGAGGGTATTGAGGATCCGCCCGGCCTGCTCGGGCACGGAGACCGCGACCTGGTGGATGTGTCCGGTGTCCACGTGGTCGGGCTTGGGGCGGAACACGGCGGCGGCCAGCTCGGCGAACTCGTCGGCGGTCTTGCCGATCTTCACCTCAGGCAGCAGGTTTGCGTGGTGCTCCTCCAGGGACAGGGTCGCCGGGTAGGCACGGGCGGCGTCTCGTTGCCAGTCGGCGAAAAGGTCGGCCACCTGCTTGTAGGCGCGGTACTGCAGCAGGCGGGCGAACAGCAGGTCGCGGGTTTCCAGCAGTGCGAGATCTTCCTCGCTGTCCACCTCACCGCGCGGCACCAGGCGGGCTGCTTTGAGGTCCAGCAGCGTGGAGGCGACCACCAAGAACTCCGTGACCTCGTCCAGGTCCTCGGCGCTGGAGCTCAAGTTCTTGGTGTAGGCGATGAACTCGTCGGTGACTTGAGCCAGAGCGACCTCGGTGATGTCCAGCTTGTGGGAGTGGATCAGCTGCAGCAGCAGGTCGAACGGGCCATCGAAGTTAGCCAGCGCCACCCGGAAGCCAGTGATCTCCGGCTGTTCCGGCTGCTCCGACTGCGCTGGCTCCTGCACGGGCTGGCTAGATCTGCTGAGCGACGCGCTCAATGACTTCCTTCGCCAGGTTCGAGTACTGCACGGCGCCAGATGAGCTCGGCGCCCAGGTGTTGATCGGTTCGCCGGCTACCGAGGTCTCCGGGAAGCGCACGGTGCGGGTGATGACGGAGTCGAAGACCTTGTCCCCGAACGCCTCCACCAGCCGCTCCATCACCTCGCGGGCGTGCAGGGTCCGGCGGTCGAACATCGTCACCAGGATGCCCAGCACTTCGAGCTTGAAGTTCAGGCGGTCGCGGACCTTATCCACCGTGTCCATCAGCAGCGCCAGGCCGCGCAGGGAAAAGTACTCGGACTCCACCGGAATGATCACCGAATCCGCACAGCTCAGCGCGTTGACCGTCAGCAGACCCAGCGAAGGTTGGCAGTCGACGATGATGAAGTCGTAGTCGCGCATCACGGGCCGCAGCGCGCGGGCCAGGGCTTGCTCGCGGCCGACCTCGTTCACCAGCTGGATCTCCGCAGCCGACAGGTCGATATTCGCCGGAACGACGTCCAGACCGTCGACGGGGCTGGAGTGGATGGCGTCCAGAATAGAGGCCGAAGAATCGACCAACAGGTTGTAGACCGTAACGTCCAACTCGTCGTGGCTAATGCCCAGACCTGCGGACAGTGCGCCCTGCGGGTCCAGGTCCACCAGCAGCACCTTGCGGCCGAACGAGGCCAGCGAAGCACCGATGTTGATTGTCGAGGTGGTCTTGCCCACTCCGCCCTTCTGGTTGCACATCGCGATGATGGCCGCCGGGCCGTGGCGGTCCAACGGCTCGGGGTCCGGCAGCTCCTTGATCGGTCGTCCGGTCAGGCCGATGCGCTGATCGGGCTTATCAAACAACGCATCCGCGTGTGACTGTGAACGTGACATCGGCGATCCCGTCAAGCCCTTTCCCTTGATTGTGATAAAAAGCCTTTAATTACACCCTAGAGATTATCAGGCGCACTAGGTACGGGGGTGAGATGAGGCCCAAATTTCCCTCAAGTGCTCAGGGCTGACCTTGGTGTAAATCTGCGTAGTGGCCACGCTAGCGTGCCCGAGAAGTTCCTGCACCACACGAATATCCGCACCGCCCTCCAACAGGTGCGTGGCGAAGCTATGGCGCAGACTGTGCGGCGAAACGTGCTCTAGCCCCGCCGCCTCCGCCGCCTGCGAAACGATCTTGAAGCCCGATTGTCGGCCGAGGCGCGCCCCGCGGTTGTTGAGGAACAGCGCGGGGCTGCCCTTCTTGTTCAGGCTCGGCCGTGCGCGCACCAGGTAGCGCTCCACTGACTCCAGCGCGGGGCGACCGAGCGGCACGATGCGTTCCTTGCCACCCTTGCCGCGCACCAGCAGCACGCGCTGTTCCCGGTCGAGGTCGTCAACGTCGAGGTCGAGAAGTTCGGTGATGCGCGCGCCGGTCGAGTAGAGCATCTCGAGCAGCGCACGGTCGCGGATGTTTATTTGGGACGCCCCGTCGCCCGCCGGCACCGCGTTCAGCAAAGCCTCTACCTGTGCCAGGCTCAGGGCCTTCGGGATGGAACCGCCCAGCGAGGGCGTGGGAACGTCCGCTGCAACGTCGAAGTGCAAGCGGCCATCGGCATGGGCGAAGGAGTGCAGCCCGCGGATCGCCGCCAGCCCGCGGGCGGCGGAGGATGCCGCGAGGTTCAGATCCTTGCGGAGATAAACCAGGTGGTCCTCGATGTCCGCGGCGGTGACGTCCTGCAGCGCCTTGGCCCCTAGCCACTCCAGGTAGCGATCGAGGTCGCGCTGGTAGTTCGACAGGGTGTGTACGGACACATCGCGCTCGGTCTTTAAGTGCCGGATATAGGCAGTGACGAGCTTGCGGTTGGCCTCTGCGCTCAACGGATAAACTTCATGTCCGTGCCGGGCTTAGCTTCCGCGCTGGCGGAGCGGCGATCGGCGAGGCCGGAGTGGTAGTTGAAGACCTCGGAGACGTCCCGGCGGGTGCCTGCGGCCAGGTGCAGCAGGGCGATGGTGGCAATGGAGTTTTCCACCTTGCCTGTCTGCACCCACTCAATGGCTTCGGGGATGGACACCCAGCGGGTTTCAATCTCCGCCTCCTCGAACTCAGCCTCCGGCAAGTCGAAGTCGGAGAGGTCATCGTCCAAGTCTTCGGCCAGGTAGACGCGGCACATTTCTTCACTGAAGCCCGGGGAGGTCACGACATCCCCCAGCAGGTGCCAGTTGTGGGCGCGCAGGCCAGCTTCCTCGGCCAGCTCACGGCGGGCAGCCTCCAGGGGATCCTCCCCCACCAGATCCAGCAGGCCGGCGGGGATCTCCCACAAGTGGCGGCCCACGCCGTGGCGGTACTGGCGGATCATCATCACGTGGTTATCGCGCACGGCGGCGACCGCGACTGCGGAGAAGTGCTCCACGATCTCGCGCTTCGCCTCGCCGGTGGCGGTGGTGATGGTATCGCGTCGCACGCCGATGATTGGTGCGTCCAGCAGCAGTTCACTATCTACAACGCGGTACGGGGTGCTGTCGTTGCTCATGACTCCCTAGTGTAGGAGCGCTGGATTAGGAGCGCCGGTTTAGGGGCGTTCAGCCTGGTGCTTCAGCGCAGCGTCCACCAGCCCCTGGAACAGCGGGTGGGAGCGGGTCGGGCGGGACTTGTACTCCGGGTGAGCCTGGGTGGCCACGAAGTACGGGTGCACGTCCTTCGGGTACTCCACGAACTCCACCAGGGTGCCGTCCGGGGAGGTGCCGGAGAACTGCAGGCCGGAACCTTCGGTGATCTGCTCGCGGTATGCGTTATTCACCTCGTAGCGGTGGCGGTGGCGCTCCGAGACGTCGGTGGCGCCGTACATCTCAGCGACCAGGGAGCCTTCGGCCAGACGCGCCGGGTAGGCGCCCAGACGCATGGTTCCGCCCAAGTCTGCCTCGCCTGAGACAGCCGCCTTCTGCTCCTCCATGGTGGAAATCACAGGGGTGGAGGCGTTGGCGTCAAACTCGGTAGAAGAAGCATCGGTGAGCCCCGCGGTGCGCGCGGCCTCGATCACGATGCACTGCAGACCCAAGCAAATGCCCAACAGCGGCAGCTTGTTCTTGCGTGCGTAGGTGATGGCGCCGATCTTGCCCTCGATGCCGCGATTGCCGAAGCCACCGGGGATGACCACACCGTCGACATCCTTCAAAGCCTCGGCCGCGCCCTTCTCGGTTTCGCACTCGTCGGAGGCGATCCACTTCACGTTGGCACGCACGTTGGCACCGAAACCGCCAGCGCGGATGGCTTCCGCGACGGAGAGGTACGCATCCGGCAGGTCGATGTACTTGCCGACGATGCCGATGGTCACCTCGCCCTGCGGGTTGTGGACGCTCTCCAGCAGGTTGCCCCAGGTCGTCCAGTCCACGTCACGGAACGGCAAGTTCAGGCGACGGATGATGTAGTTATCCAGGTGCTGGGAATGCAGCACCTTCGGGATGTCATAAATGGAAGGCGCATCCGGGCAGGAAACCACGCCGTCCTCGTCCACGTCGCACATCAGGGCGATCTTGGACTTCATGGCCTGCGGGACCTCACGGTCGGCGCGCAGGACGATTGCATCCGGGACGATACCGATGCTGCGCAGCTCCGCGACGGAGTGTTGGGTCGGCTTCGTCTTCAACTCGCCCGACGGCGCCAGGTAAGGAACCAGAGAAACGTGGATGAAGGCGATGTTCTCGCGACCGGCCTCGTGACGGACCTGACGGATGGCCTCCAGGAAGGGCTGGGACTCGATGTCACCGACGGTGCCACCGATCTCGCTGATGACGACGTCCGGCGCCTGGCCGTTCTTATCCGGCTGCCCCATGGCCAGCACTGCGGCCTTGATTTCGTCGGTGATGTGCGGGATCACCTGGACGGTCTTGCCCAGGAACTCTCCGCGGCGCTCCTTGGCGATGACGTTGGAGTACACCTTGCCGGTGGTCACGTTGCCCGCGGCGGAGAGGTTGCGATCCAGAAAACGCTCGTAGTGGCCGAGATCGAGGTCGGTCTCCGCACCGTCCTCGGTGACGAACACTTCGCCATGCTCGAAGGGGTTCATGGTGCCCGGATCAACGTTCAGGTACGGATCCAGCTTCTGCATCGTTACGCGCAGACCACGGGAGGACAGCAGCTGCCCCAGGCTTGCTGCTGTGAGCCCCTTGCCCAGCGAGGACGCCACGCCGCCGGTGACGAAGATGTATTTAGTGCTGTTCTTTGCACAATTAGTGGCCAAGGTAACTCCCGAATCAACGACGCTTAAACTTCGCTATCTACGGGGTTTCAGCCTAACACAAGCCTATTCAGGCGTAGCATCCGACGCGTTCGCAGCAGCGCCGTAGTGCCCCGCCTTGCCGTCCTTCTGCTGGCCCAGCGCGCGAATCGTGGCGATGCGACCTGCGACGGTGTCCACGTTATCCACGGTGGAAACGGCTTCCTTCGAAGCCCGGTCCGCACGAACCTGGCCCACCGCGCCGTCGTCCTCTGCACTGCCTGCCTGGGCGGCAAGAACGGCGCCCTTCATGCGGGAATCCAAGCCAGCGGCGAAGTCGGCGACGAACTTGGTGCCGTAGTTGCCGCGGTCCTTGTCGTCGGCAGTGTCCCCGCCCACGACCAGGGCCAGGTCGGCGGTCTTCGGCGCCTCTCCTTGGTAAGCGATGAAGTCCTCGTTGGATAGTGCGCCCAGGGCCACGCCCCGGTCCGATTCGCTGGCTTCCTTGTCACCTACGCCCAGGGCTGCGCCCAGCAGCTGGCCGGTGTGCATACCCGGGTCCAGCTTGTCTTCCGAAAGCTTCGCGCCAGCCGGCAGGGAGTTCGCCGCGATGGACTTCAGAGAGTCTCCATTGTTGGCGTCCAGCGCCTTCTCCGTCACCTCGATCACACCGTGGACTTCCCCACCGGCCATTTTGACCAGGCGCTGGAGGCTATCGACGTTGGCCTGGTCGGCGTCCGGAAGCACAAAAAGGTCTACCGACGAACCGCGCAACAGGTTGCGCACCGCCGGGCCCGCGACGGAGCCCAAGACCTTGTCGCTGGCGGTGGACTGTCCCTCAGCCTTCTCGCGCGCGGTTTGCTCGCTCTTTAGCTCCTGCTCGGCGGAGGAATCCTTTGCCACAGGCCCGCCCGGCACGTTCGGGGCGAGGGCGAAAAATCCCAGTGCTGTGCCGACGGCCACGCCGAAGCCCAGGCCGGCGATCACTCTGCCGGCGGAGCCCTTCGAGTTCTTGCTCATGCTTTTGCCTCTTGTCTCCCTGCTATTCCTGCGTTACTTCTTGAACAGATCCTGCACGCTCAGCGCGAAGTTGTTCCAGGTGTCCACGAGGTTGTCCACGAAAGATCCATCGCCAGAGAAGCCGATGATCACAACGATGGCGGCCAGGGCGACCAGGATGCCCAGCAGCGCCCAGATCCAACCGCCGCCAGAGCGGGAAACACGATAGAGCTCCGCCACTGCGGTGGAGTCGACCAGGCGGGGGCCAACGCGCAGGCGGGACATCAAAGCCGACGGGGTTTCCGGCGACTGGGCGCGCTGGAACACGCGATCAAGATCCTCCGCCTCGCCGAGGCTTACCACCATGGATGCACCGTGGTAGTTGGCCAGCAGCAGCGCCAAGTCGGTCGGATCCTGGGTGGCGGCGGGGAAAGTCATGGCGCCCACGCCGAGGTCCTGGATACGTTCCAGGCCAACCGCGTGGCCGTCCGGGTCTGCGGGCAACACGACGGTGGCGCCGCAGCGCAGAGCCTCGTTGGAGATCTTCTCCGGGTCGCCGATGATCACGTTCGGGCGGTAGCCCTCCCGCATCAGGCTGTCGGCTGCGTTCTCCACAGCGACAATGATTGGCGAATACTCGCGCATGAAGTAGCGCAGGTCCTTCAGCTTCTGCTCGATGTTCGCATCAGGGCTGGCCACCAGCACCTTCCGATCGTCCATGTCCACGTCGACATCCGGGATGCCGAGACCATCGACCAGCAGCGGGGCCTCGGAGCGGACGAACTCGGACATATTGCCAGACAGGGCTTCCATGTGGTCGCCGAGCGCCTCGCGGGCGTCCTCGAAGCGGGTGGCGGCGGTATCCATGTCCAGGAATTCGCCACCGCCGATGGAGCGGTCGCCGTAGTAGACCTTGCCCTCGTCAACGCGGCCCTTCTTGCCGTTCTTGACCTTGGAGAGCAGGTCCTCGCCGGCGTTTTCGATCAGCAAAATGTCTGCGTCGAGCATCATCTGCGGTCCGAAGTTCGGCACCTGGCCGGTGGTGAACTGTTGTGCGTTCACCACGGCGGCTACGCGCGCGTCGATGAGTTTTTGGCAGTTAGCACGGTTGATATCGGGTTCGTCGACAATGGCAATGTCGCCCTCGGAGATCCTGGCCTTCGTAAATCCCTTGGGTCCGGTGAGGTCACGGGTGGCGCCGTTGATTCCGGGCTGGTCGCTGCGGGAGAAAATCATGCCCACCATTGTGGTATTCATGTGGCCTGTGTTGCGTTAGGCGCGCCGGTGAAAGGCTGTTTTGCTCTAACGAATCACCTTCTTTACAGTCTGTTGCGCAGTAGCTCGGTCGGCGTCCCGTTCCTTCCGGTCACGCGCCTTCTTCCCGGAGATCAGCGGATCCTCTCCGCTAAGGAAAATGCGGCGGAAGTACGAGCGATCCTGCTTGCCGAATGTCACCGCCGACCCGCGCAGACCAGTCTTCTCCCCCTTGCCTGCTCGGCCGATGCTTGTTCCTCTGCCCATTGCTGTGGACGCCACGTTCCCGCCGCCCTTCACTCCAGCACCGCCCTTTGCGCCAGTGGTTCCGTGGACTGCAGAGGTTGCACTCTTTCCGGAGTTGGGAGTGTTCGCGTGCGCGTTCTCGCCGTGAGGGGCGTGGAGAGGGCTGGAGATTGCTTTCAGGCTGCCCGGGAGGTTCGGGCGAGGTGCCGTGGTGGAGACGTTTCGCAAGTCTGCCTTAGGGGTGCCGGTGACGGAGTTTGCACCGCTTCCGGAACCGGCGCCTCCACTGATGTTGCGAAGCTGTGGGCCGCTCCCCCTGCCTCCCAGTTCACTGACCGCGCCGGGGCGCCCAGCTGCGCCATTTCCGGCGCCGAAGCGATTCTGTGCGTTGATGAGGTTCTCCGTCCCGGGCATGGAAGTACCGCCCTGGCCGGGAGCGGTTGGAGTGGCGGTGGCCGTGGCTGCTTGGTGCGGGGCTATCGTTGGCGCCTGTGCCGGTGACGTGATGCCTCCGGGCGCAAATCCGGGCGCCTGAGGTGCTGCTGTGGCCGCTGCGGGTTGGACGGGTGCGGGCGTGTTGGCAGGGGTGTGCAAACCACCTGGCGCGGGAGCTGCGTGAGTGGCTGCGGGAGCTGCAGTGGGTTTAGGTGCATTCGTTGCTGCGTTGGCAGCTTGCTCGCCGTGCGCCGTGGCGCTTGCCGGAGAAACGGCATTCGTGTGGCCGTTGATGTGCGTGACCGTCGGTTGCGCGGAGGCGGCGGAGACGGTGGTGGCGTCCAGAGTTCCTCCACCAGAGTGCCCAACGATCGGAACCCCGAGGTTGGAGACGGGAGGGCGCACCATCTCTAGGGATGGCTGCAGTTGCGAGGAAACGAAGTTGGCGACGGCGGCTTGTTCGGCGAGTAGGCGTTCCGCAGGGTCGGCGATCAGCGAGGTTGTAGCTTGGATGGTTTCAAGTGCTTGCAGGTTCGTGCTGCGAACGAGTGGGAACTGGCGAACGGAGCCGGCCATTGCGGTGGTGTTGGAGGCGACGACGAGCCCGGTTTTGTGGACGTCATCGATGGCCTCACGGGCTGTGTCGAAGGAGTAACCCTCGGAGGAGCTGGCCAGGCCAGTGGATGCGCTCTTGAGGTTATCCATGGAGTCTTTGAGCGCCTTGGCCGCATTTTCCCAAGAATCCGCGACCGCGAGAGGCGCGGAATCATCCCCCTGGAAAGCTGAAATGAGGGACGCAAGCGGCATCGTGGCTTCCGCAACAGTCACGGGCGTGTTGTACATCAGGTTGTCGATCGACCGGGAATCGCGGGTTGGGATAAAAAACTTCCGCATCTTGTTGTCGGCGACCGAGACCTGGGAATTTACCTGATCAAAGGATTGTTTGCTGAAATGCTCCTGCAGGTCGAAGCCTTCCAGTTGGTTGGAGAATACCTCCAACAGCCAACTCACATTGGACTTAAGAATGTCCAGTACTTCCATCGCTGATCCTGACTGACCAGACCAGAAAGTACTGTGCTGCACGAACGCTGAACCCAACGAAGGAACCGTTGTATAGGCTCCTTTGCTCCTGACAGCATCAGAAAAGGTGATTAGCGCATCATTTGCTTCTGTTAATGAGTTTTGAACTTTACTCAGCGCCGCTAAATCGAACTTTAACATTGTCCCCCCCGTTTACTTTATGTCAAATTATAGAATAACTGCCACACTAGCTTTACGGCATGACATTGATACTTCCCGCCATAGCTATCATCTATCGAATGAAAAGTTGTATATCCTACAATCATTTCATCTTCTTCCACTCCATAACGACAATCCACTTCATTTGAATCCAACCATTCAATCAACAGGGGATCATCTTCTGGATTTAACTCACGTTCTTGAACTTTCCGTGTTCTTTCATCAATATTCGTGTCGTATGTCAAAGAGATGAACGTGGGGCCGACAGAATACCCCCTGAAATCAATATCTGAGAACCCACATCTCGAAAATCCAGAAAAACTCATTCCTTTTCTCCGCTCAAACCCCACCTCCTCCATTCGCTCGATCACTTTCTCGTTGCACACATCAGGCAGACCAGCCAGCGGATCGTCGGGAGCCTTCCCCTCTAGCTTCGGAAGTTCTATGGGATCCCCCACGAACTTCTGCGATGCCCACACATAGTGCTCCCACGGATCCGTCGGCTCGGTCTCGAACCACATCCCCTTGTGCCCCTCAGGTTTTAGCATACGGCCGTCGCCTTCGGCCTCACCCGAACCCGAGTTATCCACAGGCCCGTCGCCTGTAGGTTGCTCCTCAGTTTCAGCAAAAGCGCCGGTCAGTGCAGGTTCATCCCCCTCGCTGCCACACGCAGTCAACGCAAATCCAAAAAAAATTAGAAACACACTTGCCGCTACACGCTTCACCGTCTTAGCCCCCACACACTGCACGCAGATCGCTGCGGGTGCGCGCTCCCCCTCTTAACACAGCACCACTGTAGCGCCGATCACACCCCCGCGCCCGCTGGCAGAAAAATTTTTTCTACAGCTCCGCTTTCGCTTCCGTAGCCATCGCTATCAGCTCTTCGGCGTGAGCCCGCCCCGTCTCGGACTCCAAACCAGCCAACATGCGCGACAGCTCCTCCACCCGCTCATCCTCGCTGAGCGTGCGGACCGAGGAGGTTACCGAGTCCGCGGAGGTCGCCTTAGCCACGTACACGTGGGCGTCACCAAACGCAGCAACCTGGGGCAAGTGAGTAACGACGATGACCTGATTATCAACCGCCAACTTCGCCAGACGGCGCCCGATCTCCACGGCAGCTTTACCGCCAACGCCCGCGTCGACCTCGTCGAAGACCATCGTCCGGCCGCCCTCCGTTCCCGCGGCCAACACGACCTCTAGCGCCAGCATCACGCGCGAAAGTTCACCGCCGGAAGCCGAACCCGCCAGCGGATTCACATTGCCCCCCTGCACCAGCTGGAACTCCACCTCGTCGAAGCCGTGCGGCCCGAGCTCGCCCGCCTTCTCATCCGCTTTCTCACCGGGCTGCCGCACGTCAACGCGGATCTCGGCCGACATATGCAGTCCCCGGATCTCTTCGGTGACGGCCTTCGAAAATTTTTTGGACGCCCTCACGCGCGCCGAAGACAACTCCTCAGCCACCGCGCGCGCCGCATCCCGCGCAGCCGCGACATCGTCCTGCAGCTTCTGCAACGCCTCATCGGAAACGTCCATGGACTCTAGACGCTCGCGCGCCTGATCGCGCCACGCCAGCGCCCCATCCACGTCCACGGCATACTTGCGCAGCTCTCGCAGCTGGGTCTGGCGCTGCAGCAGCCCGTCCAGCTCGTCGGGGTCGGGAACGTCCAACAGTGCCTGTCCGATCTCGGAGGAAATGTCGGCCAGCAGCACGCTCACCTCGCCCAGCCGGTCCGCCAGGTCGGAAAGGTTGCCGCCCTCCGCCTCGGTATCCGTCAGGTTGGTCAGCTCGTTGGTCGCCTGGCCAACCAGGGCACTAGCGCCTTCGGAATCGCCGAAATCATCTCCGGACAGGCCATCCATGCCGTCCAGGGCCGCCTGGGCACGTTGCAGACCCGCGCGAATATCATCCGCGGCCTGCAGGCGTTTGATCTGCGCCTTAACCTCCACGTCCTCGCCCGGCTGCGGGTCGATCTCGTCTATCGCCTCCACCGCGCGCTGCAGAGTTTCGCTCTCCAGGGCCAGATCGCGGCGCGCCTCCATGCGACGGCGCAGATCCTTATCCAAACGCAGCCACTCAGCGCGGCGAGCCTGGTAGGTGGCGACCTTCTCCCCCAGCCCCGCGTAGTCATCCAAGGCACCGAGCTGACGCACCGGATCCAGAAGCCGCAGTTGGTCGTTTTGCCCGTGGATCGTAATGACGTGGCCCGCGAACTCTCCCAGCACGCCCGCAGCCACAGTCTTGCCTGCCAGGTGCGCACGCGAACGCCCCGTGGCGTTCACCGTACGGGAAGCAATGACCTCCCCGTCGTCGACATACCCGCCGACCTGCTCAACCAGCTCATCCACGGCAGCGGAATCCGCAGAGAAAATCCCCTCCACGCTGGCCCTGTCCGCGCCATTGCGCACGCGGGAAGCATCAGCCCGGTGCCCGGAAAGCAGACGCAGGGAACTAACCACCATCGTCTTACCCGCACCGGTCTCGCCGGTAACAACGCTCAAGCCCGTGGAAAACTCCGCCGTCGCCTCCTCGATCACGCCGAGGTTGCGAATGTGTAGTTCGTGCAGCATTACTAGTGGCGCGGACCCCTCCAGCCCGTCACGGGCAGACGGAACTTGTGTACCAGGCGGTCGGTAAACGGAGCCGAATCGAGGCGCACCCAGCGCACCGGCTGCGGGCCGCGGCGGATCTCCACGCGCGCTCCCGGGGGCATGTGGATCTGGCGGAAACCATCCATCACCACGGTCGCGGGCGAAGTCGACGGGTTCGTCTCCACTGCCACCATCGAGTTCGGGGAGACCACCAGCGGGCGGCTAAAGAGCGTGTGCGCGTTGCTGGTTACCACCAGAATCGCATCCAGCTCTGGCCACAGAACCGGGCCACCTGCACTGAAGGCGTAGGCGGTGGATCCTGTGGGCGTCGATACCAAAACACCGTCACAACCGAACGAAGAAACAGGGCGCTCGTCGACCTCCAGGATCGTATCTAGCACGCCCTGGCGGTTGAGGTTCTCCACAGAGCATTCGTTCAGTGCCCAGCCGGTGCCCAGCACACGGCCGTCCATGTCGCGGGCGGTGATCGACAAGGTCATGCGGTCTTCAATGCGGTAATCGCGGTCGATCACCCGATCCACAGCCTCCTGCAGCGATTCCTGCTCCCACTCGGCAAGGAAGCCGATATGGCCCATGTTGATGCCCAGCACCGGTACGTCCGCGGAGTGCGCAATGTCAGCTGCGCGCAGGAAGGTGCCATCGCCGCCCAGGACGATCACCATCTCCACGCCCGTGGCGGCTTCCTTGGTGTGGCCGAAACGCTTGAAGCGCCCCAGAATCTCGTGGCGAGCCACCGGAGCAGGATCGGCCGTGGCCATCACGCGAACGTTGATGCCACCCTTTTGCAGCCGCGACGCTGCCTCCGCCGCCAGGCCTAGGTTCTCGTGCACACCGGTGTGCGCGACCAGTAGAACCTCGCGCTCGGTCTTCGCGCCCGAAGTAGCCTCGGTGCCCTTGTCACCAGATTCCGCGCCCTGATCCGCGGCGTGGTCAGTCCCCGGTGTGGTCACTGCGGGCCCTCCTTAATGGCGGTTGCAATCATCTCGTCCAAGCCGGTGTAGTCAGCCTCTTCAACCATGCTAGGTGAAACCGCAGCACTGTCCTTGACCAACCAAAGAAAATACTCAACATTGCCGCTCGGCCCCGGCAGCGGAGAGGCGACAACGGCCTTTGTACTCAAACCATACTTCATCGCTTCGACGGCCACCTCGCGGGTCACTTCCGCACGCAATTCGGGGCTGCGGACCACCCCGCCGTGGCCCAGACGATCCTTGCCGACCTCGAACTGCGGCTTCACCATCGGCAGCAGATCCCCGCCTTCCATCACGCACGCGGACAGCGCGGGAAGCACCAGGCGAATAGAAATGAAGCTCAAGTCCCCCACCATCAGATCCACCTGTCCGCCAAGGTTTTCGGGGGTGAGGGTACGCACGTTCGTGCGATCCATCACGTCCACCCGGTCGTCGTTCTGCAGCCGCCAGATCAACTGGCCGTAGCCCACGTCCACTGCCTTTACCTTCGCCGCACCGCGATCCAGGCACACATCGGTAAAGCCGCCGGTGGAGGCTCCGGCATCCAGGACGGTTTTGCCTTCCACGCTGAGGCCCTGCGGTTCGAAAGCCTCAAGTGCTCCCAGCAGCTTGTGCGCGCCGCGGCTTGCCCAGCGGTCGTCCTCGGATTCTGCGACCTTGATGGATACGTTCCCGTCCACGCCGCTGGCCGGCTTCTTCGCCAGCATGCCGTTGACGGTCACGCGCCCGGACTTGATCATTTCCTGGGCATGCTCGCGACTGCGGGCGATCTTCCGCGCCACCAGTTCCGCGTCCAGGCGCTGCAGCTTCGGCCCTCTTTTGGCCATTAGCGTTCGCCTCCGAGTGCCTCGTTGACTACCCGGTGAGCTTCTTCCAGCACTGCTGCTTCTTCGGCGCCGTGGACGTCGCGCGCGAGTAGCTCGTCGACGGCCTGTGCCAGCTCTTCTTGTTGACGCCTACTGTCCCCCGACAGCATCGAAGGTTTCGGTTGCCCCTCGCCCACTTACTTCCAACCTCCCAGGGCCTCCATGGCCTGCGCGTCTGCTCCTACAAAGTCGATGTTCTCAGCCCTAGTGATCTGCGGGATCTCCGGGTCGTCGATCAGCTTCCACGCCAGCGGCGCAGCCACGGCCAGCGCTTCGGCGGCCATGACTTCCACGTCTCCCAGCTCGCCGGCGGTCACGCGGATGCGAGCTGTTCCCTCGTCCACGCTCGCGGACCAGCCGGGCAGGTGGTCGCGTAGGTTACCCGCAATGAACTTGGGTCGGTGGGACGAAGGGGCGTCAATAATATCGGTGTGGGTAGACACCCCAGTGACGGTGCAGAGCGTGTCCATCCCCGCGGCGTTACCACCTGCGATGTCGGTATCCAGACGATCGCCGACGGCCAGGGGCTTCGTAGAACCGACGCGGCGGGCGGCGACCTCGAACATGGCGGGGCCAGGCTTACCAGCGGATTCGGGAGTGACTCCCGTGGCGGAAGTCACGGCTGCGACCATAGAACCGTTGCCGACCAGAAAACCACGCTCGGAGGGCAAGGTCGTATCCAAGTTGGAGGCAAAGTAGCGGGCGCCGCGCTGGATGGCCAGGGCGCCCTCGGAGAGGCGTGCCCAGTTGTTGTCCGGGCTGTGGCCGTGGAAAACAACATGCGGCTGGTCGTCGGCGGTCTCCGTAAGCTCGAAACCGGCGTCGGCCACCAACTGCTTAAAGGAATCGTGGCCGATAACGTATGCAATTGGCTGCTCGATACTGCACTCGGCGATGTAGCGCTTTCCCAGGTCGCAGGCGGCCATGGCGGAGGTAACTACCTCTTCCGCCTTCGCCGGGAAGCCCATGGAGTTCAGGTGCTCGGCGACCTGCTGCGGGGCGCGCGAGGCATTGTTGGTTACGTACATGACCTTGCGGCCTGCCAGGCCTTCTGCCGCGCCAGGAATCGGGGTGTGGCCAGAGAACACGGTGCCGTCGAGGTCCGCCAGCAGAGCGTCGTAGTTATCCAGCAGCGGGTGTGCCATGGGCTACTTATCCTTGTCCTGATTTGCACCGTTAGAGTCCGAGCCCAGTTCAGCCAGACGATCCGGAACGTCCAGAACCTCTTCGGTATCCATTTCGCCTGCACGAGTGAACCAGTCAATCGCTTCATCCGTGCGCTTGGCGGTGGCAAGCGCGTCTGCGTAGGCGTAGTACAGGCGCATCCGGGTTACGTCTGGGGCCTCGGCGTTGTCCAGCTGAGCTTCCAGGGCCAGCAGGGCTTCGTCGGACTGGCCGAGATCCTGGTGGGCGCCGGCGACGACGATGGCCAGCTCTGCTTTGGATTCGGCGTCGAGCTTGTCGGCCTGCGGGTCGTTGGCTACTTCCAGGGCTTTCTCGGGCTTGCCTAGCCCGCGCTCCGCGTCGGCGAGGACGGGCAGCAAACCGGGACCTCCAGCCATACGGCGAGCAGCGCGCAGCTCGGAGATGGCTTCCTTCCACTCGCCTGCGTGGTAGGCAACAATGCCGCAGGTTTCGCGGGCAACGGAGACTCGACCTGCGCGGTCCTTGGCGGCGCGAGCGTGGGCGAGCGCCTTCTCCGGCTCATCGTCTAGGAGCGTGGCGGCCATGATCAGGTGTTTTGCCACCATGTCCGCGTTGTCCTTGGAGAGGCTGCGGAGTTCCTGGCGTACGGAAGGGTCGAGCTCCTTCGGATCGAGATCCTGGGGAACCTCTGGTTCGTTAAGCCGCTTGTTGAGGCGCTCTTCGCGGTAGCCGGTCCGTTGCGGGCCGCTGTGTGGGCCACGCTGGGTTTCCCAGTTGGAGCCGCGCTTCTTGTTGGAGTTGCGGCTGGGGCGACCGCCGCGGTTGGGCTTGAAGCCGCCCTTGTTGCGGAATTTGCCCTCCCCCTGGGGCCGGCCACCGCGTCCGCGATTTTTGCTTGAGTTTTCAGCCATGCTTGGGGGTACACCTTCCGTCGTCTTCGTCTTTTCGGGTTGTAGGGCCCGTCCCGTGAACCTTATCAATCCTAGTTTCGCTTGTTGCGGAGGCGCAATGTTGTTGACTTTTACTAATGACGCCTACTTTTCCGCAGCTTTGCGATAAAGGCATAAAAAATGAGGTGTGGGTTGCTGCAACCTTTTGAAAGGCTACAACGACCCACACCCCACTTCTTTAGTTTTAGTGCCGGCGGTGACTTACTCTCCCACACCCTCCCAGGTGCAGTACCATCAGCGCAGGTAGGCTTAGCTTCCGGGTTCGGAAAGGGACCGGGCGTGACCCCACCGCTAACAAC
>NZ_JAKRMU010000018.1 GCF_022345965.1 Corynebacterium sp. ACRQK | reverse complement strand
GCTGCGTATCACTACCGCTACGATGACCACGGCCGTGTCACCGCCCAAGTCGGCACCGGTGGTATGTTCCCCAACATCCTCTACTGGGGCGACGACACCGGCGACGACGCACCCACCGGCGGCACCGTCTGCGTACTCATCGAAACCGCCGGCGACTTCACCGGCAACCCCCTAGACACCGGCGACAGCGTCGTTGACACTTACCTCGACCGGCTCCACAACCTCCCCCTCTACCAAGCCCTCCTCAACGGTGGACTAGAACAAGCAGGCCTGACCGGCCGCGGCCGCACCACCAACCGCGACACCACCACCAACTGGACCATCCCCACCGACTGGCTGACCGACGACCTCCTCGGCGACATCCGCCCCACCGTCTACCGCGCCACCGCCTCCGGCGACGTCTGGCGCATCATCACCCCCGAAGGTGGTATCCAGGACACCACCTACACCGACCACCACCTCCCATCCACCGTCACCAACACAGCCGGTGCCACCACCAGCTACACCTACGACGACAACGACCTCATCGTCGACACCACCTACCCCGACGGGACCACCACAACCATCGAACCCGGCACCTGGGGCATGCCCGTACGCATCACCGGCCGCGACGGACACACCACCGACTACCAGGTTGATGCTTTCGGCATGACCACCGCTATCACCACTGCCGACGGAGCCACCACCAGCTACACCTACGACTACCGTGTCACCGGCATCACCCCTGCCAGCATCACCAACCCCGATGGAGCCACCACCCACATCGACTGCGATAACGCCGGCCGCACCATCGCCATCACCGACCCCGCCGGCCGCCGCACCAGCCACACCCTCAACATCCAAGGCCTTATCACCGACACCCTCGACCCCGACGGCAACACCACCCGCATCGACTACACCCCCGAAGGCTGGCCCACCACACTCACCCACCCCGATGGCACCACCCTCACCGCCACCTACGACGGCGAAGGCAACCAACTATCGTCAACGAATGAAATGGGTGCGACGACCACAACCACCTACACCGTCTTCGACAAACCAGCCACCACCACCGACGCCACCGGTGCGACCACCCACATCACCTACAACACCCAAATGCAACCCGTGGCCATCACCAACGCCGACGGCCACACCTGGACCTACACCTACGACCTCGACGGGGACATCACCCAACAAACCGACTACAACGGTATCGTCACCACCAACACAACCAGCCCCGACGGACTCGTCTCCGCAGTCACCACCCCAGCGGGAACAACAACCACCACCTACAACCAACTAGGCCTTGCCACCAGCGTTGAGGATGCCTCCGGCACCACACTGTTTGACTACGATCCCTTCGGTCGCCTGACCAGCATCACCAACCCGGCCGCCACCATCACCTACACCCGCGATACCTACGGCCGGGCCACCGCTGAAACCACGCGCCTGGCCAGTGGCGAAGAAACCCGCCACACTAT
>NZ_JAKRMU010000017.1 GCF_022345965.1 Corynebacterium sp. ACRQK | reverse complement strand
CGTCGACCTCGTCACCGTCGTTGATACCGTCATCATCGGTATCCGGCTTGGTCGGATCAGTACCGAGATCCTCCTCTTCCTTGTCGGTCAGACCATCACCATCAGTATCCTTCTGGTCATCCTCACCCGGCTGGTCACCCTCGTCATCCTTCTCGGTCAGGTCAGCAACACCATTGTCATTCTTGTCGGTGATGCCGGTATCGCCAAGGCCGTCGCCGTCCTTGTCCTCAACCTTGCCCTCAGGAACCTCGGACTCTTCCTTGTTCGGCTTACCGTCACCGTCAGTGTCCTCGTCACCATCATTGGTGCCGTTGCCATCGGTATCCGGGTTCAGCGGATCCAGGCAAGCTTCCTTCTCATCATCGTTGGAAACACCGTCGTTATCAGCGTCCGGGTCCTCAGAGTTGATGATGCCGTCGTCGTCCTTGTCACCCTTCGGGCCGTCCTCGTCATCCTTGTCGATGATGTCCGGGATGCCGTCTCCGTCGGAATCCTTGGATTCGTCAACATTCGGATCAGACTCGTCCTTGTTCGACTTGCCGTCCTCGTCGGCGTCCTCGTCGCCATCCTCGACACCGTCATCATCGGAGTCCTTGTCGTAAGGATCGGTCCCGGCAACCTTCTCGTCGGTGTTATTGACACCATCACCATCGATATCCGGATCAACCGCATCCGGGATGCCATCCTCGTCGGTGTCGTTGGTCAGCGGGCCATCGGTGATGTCAGCCTCACCATCTTCCGGATCCTTATCGGTAACACCGGTATCACCCAGGCCATCGCCATCGGAGTCGGACACTGGCGCGTCAGGAACCTCAGACTCATCCTTGTTCTTCTTACCGTCACCGTCAGTGTCCTCGTCACCATCGTTGGTGCCATCACCATCGGTGTCCGGGTTCAGCGGATCCAGACCGGCTTCCTTTTCATCATCGTTGGATACACCGTCGCCATCAGCGTCAGGATCCTCGGCGTTGATGATGCCGTCGCCATCCTTGTCACCCTTCGGACCATCCTCATCATCCTTGTCGATGATGTCCGGGATGCCATCGCCATCCTTATCGGTGGTCTTGTCCTCGTTCGGGTTGGACTCGTCCTTGTTCGGCTTGCCGTCGCCGTCGGTGTCCTCGTCACCATCGTTGACGCCGTCACCGTCGCTATCCGGGTTCTTCGGATCGGTACCGGCAGCCTTCTCGTCAGAGTTATTGACACCATCGCCATCGATGTCCGGATCCTCAGAATCCGGGATACCGTCACCATCGGTGTCCGGATCCTCGATCATGCGCTCGGTGACAGTGAGCTTGAACTCATCCGTAGCTTCCTTGCCGTCCAAGGTTGCCTTGACCTCAACGTCGTAGGACGTCAGCTCTGCATCAGCAGGCACCACGCCCTCGATCGCCTTAGTCTCCGGGTTGTACGTCAAGTACTCAGGCAAGCCAGTAACCGTAACCTCGGAACCTTCGGTGGACTTGACCGGAATAGACACCTTCTCGCCACGCTGAACCTTCGTATCCGGAACAGCATCAACGCTCACATCAGAACCCGGAACCTCCGGGTTAGCATCCGGCTCATCAACCGTGACAGTCACATCGACAGTGTCGGTGGAACCATCCGGGTAAGTCACAACAACCGGAACGGTGATCTTGTCACCAGGGGTCGCATCCTCCGGAACCGGAACA
>NZ_JAKRMU010000016.1 GCF_022345965.1 Corynebacterium sp. ACRQK | reverse complement strand
TTAGTTTTAGTGCCGGCGGTGACTTACTCTCCCACACCCTCCCAGGTGCAGTACCATCAGCGCAGGTAGGCTTAGCTTCCGGGTTCGGAAAGGGACCGGGCGTGACCCCACCGCTAACAACCACCGACAAACCATAATCAGAACAAAACACACACCCAACCAAACCCAAACTCAGGGTTCACTGGTGTGTAGTGCCGTTCCAGACACTGCATAACAGACGCGAGCACACACAATTTGCGACAAATCGAAATCGTCTTAACCACAAACGTGGTTCAATGTGTTGAACATCGGCTAATTAGTACCGGTCACCTCCATCACTCACATGACTTCCAGATCCGGCCTATCAACCCCATAATCTATAGGGAACCTCAAAAGAAACCTCATCTCAGAACAGGCTTCCCGCTTAGATGCTTTCAGCGGTTATCCCTCCCATACGTAGCCAACCAGCCATGCCACGGGCGTGACAACTGGCCCACCAGAGGTATGTCCGTCCCGGTCCTCTCGTACTAGGGACAGCCTTCTACAAGTTTCAACGCGCACGGCGGATAGAGACCGAACTGTCTCACGACGTTCTAAACCCAGCTCGCGTGCCGCTTTAATGGGCGAACAGCCCAACCCTTGGGACCTACTCCAGCCCCAGGATGCGACGAGCCGACATCGAGGTGCCAAACCATCCCGTCGATATGGACTCTTGGGGAAGATCAGCCTGTTATCCCCGGGGTACCTTTTATCCGTTGAGCGACACCGCTTCCACAAGCCGGTGCCGGATCACTAGTCCCTACTTTCGTACCTGCTCGACCTGTCAGTCTCACAGTCAAGCTCCCTTGTGCACTTACACTCAACACCTGATTGCCAACCAGGCTGAGGGAACCTTTGGGCGCCTCCGTTACACTTTGGGAGGCAACCGCCCCAGTTAAACTACCCACCAGGCACTGTCCCTAACCCGGATCACGGGCCGAGGTTCAGATGCCCAATCCGATCAGAGTGGTATTTCACCAACGACTCCACAACCACTAGCGTAGCCGCTTCACAGTCTCCCACCTATCCTACACAAACCGAACCGAACACCAATACCAAGCTATAGTGAAGGTCCCGGGGTCTTTTCGTCCTGCCGCGCGTAACGAGCATCTTTACTCGTACTGCAATTTCACCGGGCCTGTGGTTGAGACAGCAGGGAAGTCGTTACGCCATTCGTGCAGGTCGGAACTTACCCGACAAGGAATTTCGCTACCTTAGGATGGTTATAGTTACCACCGCCGTTTACTGGGGCTTAAATTCTCCGCTTCGGACAAACGTCCTAACAGGTCCTCTTAACCTTCCAGCACCGGGCAGGCGTCAGTCCGTATACATCGACTTACCCGTCTTCGCACGGACCTGTGTTTTTAGTAAACAGTCGCTTCCCTCTATTCTCTGCGACCACCACCAGCTCAACACGTCGTTCACCAGTAGTGGCACCCCTTCTCCCGAAGTTACGGGGCCATTTTGCCGAATTCCTTAACCACAGTTCACCCGAACGCCTTAGTATTCTCTACCTGACCACCTGTGTCGGTTTACGGTACGGGCCGTACATGCACTCACTAGAGGCTTTTCTCGACAGCATAGGATCACCAACATCCCCACAACGGGTACGCATCACGCCTCACCCATATACAGGACGGATTTACCTTATCCTGCGGGCCACACGCTTACACCACAATCCAAATAAGTGGCTTGGCTACCTTCCTGCGTCACCCCATCGCTTGGCTACTACCAGATCAGGTCCCACGCATCCACACACCACACACACAAAGTGCATGCAGCATCCTTCAGGGTAGTTAGTATCACTGATTCACCATTGGTCGCACACACACGGGTACGGGAATATCAACCCGTTAACCATCGACTACGCCTGTCGGCCTCGCCTTAGGACCCGACTCACCCTGGGAAGATTAGCTTGACCCAGGAACCCTTAGTCATCCGGCGGATACGTTTCACACGCATCATTCGCTACTCATGCCTGCATTCTCACTCGCATAACCTCCACCACACGGTCACCCGGCAGCTTCAACGATCACACGACGCTCCCCTACCAACCCAACCAAAAGATTGAGTTCCGCGGTTTCGGCGGTGTACTTGAGCCCCACTACATTGTCGGCGCAGAACCACTCGACCAGTGAGCTATTACGCACTCTTTCAAGGATGGCTGCTTCTAAGCCAACCTCCTGGCTGTCTTCGCGATCCCACATCCTTTTCCACTTAGCACACTCTTAGGGGCCTTAACCGGCGATCTGGGCTGTTTCCCTCTCGACTAACGAAGCTTATCCCCCGCAGTCTCACTGCCGTACTCTCACTTACCGGCATTCGGAGTTTGGCTGACGTCGCTAAGATGATAGTCCCGCTCAACCAACCAGTAGCTCTACCTCCGGCAAGAAACACACGACGCTGCACCTAAATGCATTTCGGGGAGAACCAGCTATCACGGAGTTTGATTGGCCTTTCACCCCTACCCACAACTCATCCCCTCAGTTTTCAACCTAAGTGGGTTCGCGCCTCCACAGCCTCTTACAGCTGCTTCACACTGGCCATGGGTAGATCACCCCGCTTCGGGTCCAGGACACGCCACTCACACACCCTAGTTAGGATTCGGTTTCCCTACGGCTACCCCACAACACGGGTTAACCTCGCGACATGCCGCTGACTCGCAGGCTCATTCTTCAAAAGGCACGCCATCACCCAAAGGCTCTGACGGCTTGTAGGCACACGGTTTCAGGTACTATTTCACTCCCCTCCCGGGGTACTTTTCACCATTCCCTCACGGTACTCATACACTATCGGTCACAATAAGTATTCAGGCTTACCGGGCGGTCCCGGCAGATTCACAGCAGATTCCACGAGCCCGCTGCTACTCGGGTATCACGTCAACCCCAACACCACATGCTTTCACGTACCGGACTCTCACCGTCTACGGCAGGCCATTCCAAACCACTTCCGCTAACACATGACATCAGGGCACGGCATGGCAGCACCGCACAACACAACCCCACAACCCCACACACGCAACCCCTGCCAGGTATCACACGCATGCAGTTTAGCCAAAAATCCACGTTCGCTCGCCGCTACTAGCAGAATCATTATTATTTTCTTCTCCTACGGGTACTAAGATGTTTCACTTCCCCGCGTTACCACCACACAAACTATGAATTCATCCATGCAGCGACCACACACAACTGTGGCCAGGTTTCCCCATTCGGACACCCTCGGATCAACGCTCGATTGACAACTCCCCGAGGACTATCGCGGCCTTCCACGTCCTTCATCGGCTTATCATGCCCAAGGCATCCACCGTGCGCCCTTCACAGACAACACACAATACTAAGACACCCACACACCAACCACACAAACAAAACATCTATGCGACTAGCGCGTGAACAAAAATGATTTCAAACAAAATCACAAAAAAGAAGATACTCGCGTCCACTATACAGTTCTCAAACAACACTGAACACCCACAACACACAAACAACCACACACAGTGATCATCCGCCCATTAGCAAGCATCCACCAAAAGGAACAACAGATTGTCCCAGACACCCAACAGCCATGACAAACCAAACAACTTCGCTAACCCAACCCCACAAAAGTGCCAACCCCAACACACTACAAACATCCAACACTTCAAAAATGACCTGACCAAACAGCACCCAACAACCACCAAAATGGTTGAACCGGCTACCTATTCACCCAGAAAACAAATAAACAAAAATACTCCTTAGAAAGGAGGTGATCCAGCCGCACCTTCCGGTACGGCTACCTTGTTACGACTTCGTCCCAATCGCCAATCCCACCTTCGACAGCTCCCTAACAAGTTTGGGCCACTGGCTTCGGGTGTTACCAACTTTCATGACGTGACGGGCGGTGTGTACAAGGCCCGGGAACGTATTCACCGCAGCATTGCTGATCTGCGATTACTAGCGACTCCGACTTCATGGAGTCGAGTTGCAGACTCCAATCCGAACTGAGACCGGCTTTAAGGGATTAGCTCCACCTCACGGTATCGCAACCCACTGTACCGACCATTGTAGCATGTGTGAAGCCCTGGACATAAGGGGCATGATGATTTGACGTCATCCCCACCTTCCTCCGAGTTAACCCCGGCAGTCTCTCGCGAGTCCCCACCATAACGTGCTGGCAACACAAGACAAGGGTTGCGCTCGTTGCGGGACTTAACCCAACATCTCACGACACGAGCTGACGACAACCATGCACCACCTGTACACCAGCCACAAGGGAAACTACATCTCTGCAGCGATCCGGTGTATGTCAAGCCCAGGTAAGGTTCTTCGCGTTGCATCGAATTAATCCACATGCTCCGCCGCTTGTGCGGGCCCCCGTCAATTCCTTTGAGTTTTAGCCTTGCGGCCGTACTCCCCAGGCGGGGCGCTTAATGCGTTAGCTACGGCACGGGAATCGTAAATAAAACCCCCACACCTAGCGCCCACCGTTTACGGCATGGACTACCAGGGTATCTAATCCTGTTCGCTACCCATGCTTTCGCTCCTCAGCGTCAGTAACTGCCCAGAGACCTGCCTTCGCCATCGGTGTTCCTCCTGATATCTGCGCATTTCACCGCTACACCAGGAATTCCAGTCTCCCCTACAGCACTCTAGTTATGCCCGTATCGCCTGCACGCCCGAAGTTAAGCCCCGGGATTTCACAGACGACGCGACAAACCACCTACGAGCTCTTTACGCCCAGTAATTCCGGACAACGCTCGCACCCTACGTATTACCGCGGCTGCTGGCACGTAGTTAGCCGGTGCTTCTTATCCAGGTACCGTCACCACAAAGTGGCTTCTTCCCTAGCGAAAGGAGTTTACAACCCGAAGGCCGTCATCCCCCACGCGGCGTCGCTGCATCAGGCTTGCGCCCATTGTGCAATATTCCCCACTGCTGCCTCCCGTAGGAGTCTGGGCCGTGTCTCAGTCCCAATGTGGCCGTACACCCTCTCAGGCCGGCTACCCGTCGTCGCCTTGGTAGGCCATTACCCCACCAACAAGCTGATAGGCCGCGGGCTCATCTTGCACCGAAAAACTTTCCACCACACACACTAAAGCATGGTCCTATCCGGTATTAGACCCAGTTTCCCAGGCTTATCCCGAAGTGCAAGGCAGATCACCCACGTGTTACTCACCCGTTCGCCACTCGAGTACCCCTTGCAAGCAAAGGGCCTTTCCGTTCGACTTGCATGTGTTAAGCACGCCGCCAGCGTTCGTCCTGAGCCAGGATCAAACTCTCCATAAAAATGCCATCAGACACATGGTGAGCCTGAAAACCAGGCAAACAAAAAAATTACTGACAAAAAAATTGAAAAAAGGATAAATAAATCACATCAACCAACACCAACAACAC
>NZ_JAKRMU010000015.1 GCF_022345965.1 Corynebacterium sp. ACRQK | reverse complement strand
CCATTTCCCCCGAGCCCCCAGTTCTCGCCGCACCCGTCTCCCCCGCCTGTGCTGCCACCGTCTCCCCTACCTGTGGTGCCGCTGTCTCCCCCGCCCGGCTGTCCGCCTGCTCCGCTGCTCGCACGATGCCGTCGCCTCCTACTTCCGCTTTCCCTGGCAAGGCTACCCCTGGATCTGCACTACTTTTCTGCAATACTGTTCTGCGATACTTTGAAGCCAAGGGGCCAGCTCAACGTGTGGGGGAAATGTGAATTCGTTGACGTGGGGGCGTCAGAAAGAAAAGACAACAACAACGCTGCTTATCGAGGCGAAAGAGCTTCCGAGCGGTGCTCGGCGAGGGCTGGCGCGCGGACAGCGGCATTACAAGATTGCGCCGGGGATCTACGCCGAGCGGGTGCACTGGGATGCGCTGCCGCGCGACGAAAAGGTGCGTCTCCATGCGATAGCACACGGCCTGAGCTGCACAAACGGAATACTCTGCGGACAGTCCGCAGCGTTGATGTGGGGGCTGCCGATCGCGGGGCGCGCTAGCTCCAACGCGGAGATCGGGTTCCATCCGCCAGAAGGGACAACCGCGAAACTGCACCTCCGAACCCCACGACCATTGCACGCGACCGCCGCCAAACGTGCGGAAACGCTGCAAATAGAAACCTCGAACGGATTGCGGGAGGTGCGGCTCACCAGCGTTAACGATACGATCATCGATCTCGCTCGGTGGCACAGTGTGGCGGACGCAGTCGTGGCCGCAGAGTTCGCAGCCCGAGCCGCAATGGGCGGATTGGGAACTCCGGAGTTCATAGCGGAACTGCGTGCCGACGCAAGCAGACTGCGGAAACTCCGAGGGATCTCAAAGACAAGAGAATCACTTCGGTTGATCAATGGCGCATCCGAAAGCCCGCGGGAATCCGCGCTGAAGGTGAAACTCTGGGAAGCAGGACTACCTGCACCTTTACAACAAGTGGAACTGCACTATGAGGGGTACCTCGCAGGTCGAGTGGACTTCTTCTACCCTTGCGGGCTAGTGATCGAGTACGACGGACAGAGCAAATACCAACCCGGGAAGACGGGCAGCGACACCTTCGGTGCGATGGGCGGCGGGATCAACGAAGAGGTTTTCGCCGCACGGCAGATCCTCAGCGAGCGCGCACGAGAGCGCAAACTGCAGAACCTCGGTGCGCGGATTTACCGGGTGGACCGTGACAACTTTCGCGATGGCACCGCCGTGGCGGATATTTGCAGGCTCCACAGACAGATGACCCGGAACGGACTTGAGTTTCCCACCACCAGCTACCGGGGAGGCGTGCCAGCGTGGGAAGCCCCGTGACGGCTAAGCGATTCTCAGCCCGTTTAAGCGATTTTTGATGCGCCGGCAGGGGCAGGGGCGCGCCGATCAGCCAGGCGAGCAGGGGAGGTTTTGCACATTTTCCGACACTCACGACGCGGAATGTCCAGAATTCCACGTCTTAAAATATAACTAATCTATTTGTGCAGGTCAGAGCGTCGCAATTTTGTACTGCACACTCGCTACTTTCAATAACTCGTAGATTTTGGACATCCGCACTTTAGCCCGGGCCAACAGCTGCGCGGTGTGTGACCGATGGGGTTGATGTGACACTCTCCGGGGGGCGCCCGCGAAAGGAAGCAAGAAACGGCGGGGTGAGTGGCGCGAGGACGGAGAATGAGAGCGCCGAGGTTGGGGACGGCGGGGAATCGGCAGCGCGGAGAGTGGAAACAGCGAAGCGGACGATAAACTGGGGTGCCATGACCGAAGATCAGGGAAACACCAGCGCTGGCAAGCACACAGCCAGCACCAGCGTCAGCGTTAGCACAGGTCAGAGCACCAACGCGGGCGCCAGCGCCGGCGTTAACGCAGACCTATCCTTCGAAGTGCGCACCCGGCTGCGCGATAACGACAGCACGGGCGCGAGCTCGGGTACGAACGCAGACACGGGCACAGGCACGGGCGCGGGTGCCAGCGCAGGCGGAAGCGCGCGAGTGGGTGCCAGCGCAGGCGGAAGCGCGCGAGTGGACGCAGGCGCGGGCGCGCTGGGGCGTACGGGCGTCATAAAGACTCCGCATGGAAACATCCACACCCCAGCGTTCATCCCGGTGGCGACAAAAGCAACGGTCAAGACCCTCACGCCCGAGCAGGTGCGGTCGACGGGCGCGCAGGCGATGCTCTCCAACGCGTACCACCTATACCTGCAGCCGGGCCCGGACATCGTGGACGAGGCCGGCGGGCTCGCGACCTTCGAGAACTGGCACGGGCCGACGTACACGGACTCCGGCGGCTTCCAGGTCATGAGCCTCGGCGTGGGCTACAAGAAAGTCCTGGCCATGGACACGAAAGGCCGCAGCGAGGCGGACATCATCCAGCAGCAGAAAAAGCGCATGGCCGTGGTGGACGAGGACGGCGTGGATTTCCGCAGCGTCATCGACGGCAGCAAGCACCGCTTCACGCCGGAGGTGTCGATGCAGATCCAGCACCAGCTGGGCGCGGACATTATGTTCGCGTTCGACGAACTCACCACGCTGGTGAATACCCGCCCCTACCAGGAGCAATCCGTCGCGCGCACGCACCGCTGGGCTCGCCGTTGCCTGGCGGAGCACCAGCGGCTCACGGACTTGCGCACGCACCGCCCACCGCAGTCTCTGTGGGGTGTGGTGCAGGGCGCGCAGTACGAGGATCTCCGCAGACAGGCGGCCCGCGGGCTGGTGCAGCTGTCCGAGGAGGCGGAAGCGCAGGGCAACCGTGGTTTCGGCGGCTTCGGCATCGGCGGCGCGCTGGAGAAGGAGAACCTCGGCACGATCGTCCGCTGGGTTGCCGAGGAGTTGCCGGAGGATAAGCCCCGCCACTTGCTCGGTATTTCGGAGCCGGATGACCTATTCACGGCGATTGAGGCCGGCGCGGACACGTTCGATTGCGTCGCGCCGACTCGCCTGGGCCGCCGCGGTGGCGTGTACACGCTGGACGGTCGGCTGAATCTTATGGGTGCGCGGTTTAAGAGGGATTTTTCTCCTATTGACGCCGCAGTAGGCGGTTATGTCTCGGAGAATTATTCGCGCGCTTATATTCACCACTTGTTGAAGGCGAAGGAGTATCTGGCCGGGACGTTGTGCACCCTGCATAATCTGCATTTCATGGTGGGGTTGGTGGACCGGATTCGCGAGTCCATGGAGCAGGGGCGTTTCTATGAGTTCCGGGAGGAGTTCATGGGGCGCTACTACGGCCCAGCCTGGCGGGAGCGCCTGGGCTAGCGTTTGCCGAAGGTTCCGCGGGCCGGCGGGCGGCGGCTGCGCGGCATGGCCGCGCAGGGGGGCGGGTGCCTGCGGCTCGGCAAGCCGGGCCGCCGCGGCCACCGCTAGCGCGCCGAGCCTGGGTTAGCGTGCCGCTTCCGCCGGCTCCTCCGTCGCTTCCGCCGGCTCCAGTGCACGCCCTTCGTCGTCGAGGCGCTGAATCTCGCCGGAGCGGAAGTCGCGCTCCAGCTGCGAGCCTTCGACGTCGAAGGTCGGCAGTATGCGGTCCAGCCACTTGGGCATGTACCAGGTGGCCTTGCCGAGCAGAATCATCATGGCGGGGATGAAGGTCATGCGCACGAGGAAGGCGTCGAACAGCACGGCGGCGCCCAGCGCAAAGCCGAAGATCTGCACGAACGGCAGCGGCTGGAAGACGAAGCTGGCGAACACGCCGATCATGATCAGCGCCGCCACGGTCACAACCTTCGCGCCCATGCCGAAGCCGAAGATCACAGAGTCTTCAACGGGCGTGTACTTGGAGGTCTTCGCGGCCTCGAAGGATTCGTGCTTAAAGCGTTCTCGCATGCGCGACACGATGAACATTTGGTAGTCCATCGCCAGCCCGAAGGTCACGCCGATAAGGAAGATCGGCATGAAGCTGATCAGCGGCCCCGGCGAGCTCCACAGCCCGGCCCAGCCTTCCTGCCAGACCAGCACGGTCAGTCCGAAGGCGCCGCCGACGGAGAGTAGGAATCCAAGTGCCGCCATGATCGGCACGGTGATGCTACGGAAGATCATCAGTAGCAGCACGAGCGCCAGCCCCACGACCAGCAGGAGGTATATCGGCATGGCGTTCGACAGTTGGTCGGTGACATCCTGCTGGATGGGGATCAGGCCGGTGATGCCCATGTCCACCCCGGTTTCCTGCTCGATCACGTTCTGCTGTCCACGCAGCGCGTGGATGAGCGTGGCGGTGCTCTCCTCGGTCGGCCCGCCTACTGGCGTGATCAGCAGCTGCGCGGCGAGCCCGTCCTCACTCTGGCCGATGAGCTGCGCGTGCTTCACATGAATGTTGCTGCCGAGGTTCTCCATCGCGTAGATAAATGACGCCTGCGCCGCGGCCTTGGTCTTGTCGCCAGCGCCCTGCGCATCTTCACCCTGGCCAGCCCCCGCGCCTTCTGCGCCCTGGCCGGGCGCCGCACCCGGCGCGTCCGGGGCATCTCCGTTCTCACCTTCAGCTGCCCGGGAGTCTCCCGCGCCCTGCGCCGGCTGCTCGCCGCCGTGCGGCGCCTCATTACCGTGTGCGTCGCCTCCAGCGCCCTGCGCGTCCGCCTGACCCTGGATATAGGTGGCGAGCGCCGGCGATTCCGGGTTTGCGTTCTCGCCGTTGACTATCACCAGGAACGGAGCGTTGCGGCCTGGTCCGAAGCCCTCCTCGAGCATCTCGGCGGACTTCCGCTGTGTGGAGTCCACATTCGACGTCTTGTCATTCGGCAGCGAAAGCTGCAGGTTCAGAGCCGGGAGAGTCAGAGCGGCCAGCACCAGCATCACCACTGCAATGGAGATTCCCGGGAAGCTGTAGACCAGCCTGATCCAACGGCTCGCCAGGCCTTGCTTGTGCTGACCGTCGCCCGCGCGCTGGCGCTCCCCGCGCGCTACCGCGCGCGCAGCACTCGCGCTGGTGCCAGCCCCGTCGCCAACCTCAGCGCCAGCCACGTCAGCCCCGTCAGCCTCGTCAGCCCCGTCATCCCTGTCAACGCGGGCCGCACGCCCGCGGCCTGCCGGACCGCCCGTGAAATACCCATGCGCCGAATCCTCCCCCACGAGGGCGGAGGCGTACTGAGCGCCAAACGTGGCGTCCTTACGAAAGACCCGCGAGCCACACGCCCCCAGCAGCGCGGGCAAGAACGTCAGCGCCACAACCACCGCGACCATCACGCTGATCGCCGCGAAGTAACCCATGTACGACAGGAACGGAATGTTCGCCAGACGCAGACCGACCAGAGCGATCGTCACCGTCAGGCCCGCGAAAACCACTGCGGAACCCGCAGTTCCCGCGGCCAGGCCAATCGCATCTGGGCGCGACCGCCCCTGCCGCAGCTCATCGCGGTAGCGCGACATGATGAACAGCGCGTAGTCGATGCCGACGGCCAGGCCGATCATCAGCCCCAGCGTCGGCGTGATGGAGTTCAGCGGCAGCACCGCCGTCGCACCCACTGTCACCAGCGCGCCGATACCCACGCCCACGATCGCTGTGGCCAGCGGCAACCCCGCCGCCAGCAGCGAACCAAACGTGAACAACAGGATGATCAGCGCAACCACCACGCCCGCGATTTCCGAGATCGGCTCGACGGCGATGGGGTCGCCGAAGCCGGGCCCGCCGACCTCCACGTCCATGCCGGCGTCGCGCGAGATCTGGATCGCGTCGTACACCGCCTGCCGATCCTCGTCGGTCACGTCGGCGGGCAGCGGCACGTCGTAGCTGAAGCTCATGGTGCCGTAGCGCCCGTCGGCGGAGTACATCCGCAGGTTCTCCGCGTCGGATTTCGCGGTAGCTTCGGGCATGCCCTGCTTCGTCATCTGGTCGACGAGCATTCTTCCGAGCTTGTCGTTGAGCTCTACCGGGTTGCCGAACTGCATGCCCTCTTTGAAGTTGGGCACGTTGTTCTTTAATGACGCCACCGTCTCATCCATTGCCGCCATCAACTCTGGGTCTTCGAGTTTCTTCCCCTCGGGGGCTCCGAAAACTATGTTGACGTCGGTGGATTCGGCGGGGTTTTTCGTGCCCGGGAATTTCTCTTGGAGCATTTCCGTGGCGTGCGTGGAGGGCACGTCTTTGATTTCGAAGACGTCGTTGAAACCCTTTTGGAATCCCAGCGCGGCCGCCGTGATGCCGACGAACAGCAGCAGCCAGGCGGCAATCACCCGCTTCTTGTGCAGGTAGGACCATCGTCCGAGGTTAAACAGGATTTTCGCCACTGGTTGACCTTCCGCCGGCTGTTGAGTGTGTGTAGGACCTTGAGCTTGCGTTCGTGGTTGCGCTCTGGCAGCTCCTGCGGGGTGGGGGTTTCCCGAGAGATGCTTCCCACGAGGTGCTTCCCACGGCGCAGACAGTTCTCGAAATATACATCCTACAGTAGCCAAAAGCCCAGGTGGGTTGTGACAGGTGTGACGTGTGTTGCTAAAGCTTCCGGGCGGACCTTCCAGACGCGCTCCCAACTTCCCTGTCATAGGCAACGCAAGGGGCAAATGTCCCAAATCTTCCACTTTCGGCGAGTAGCAGATTTGCGGCAAATTTTCGCAACCTTCCGACCTGCAGAAACAGAAAGTTATAAAAACAGAGTGGAAGATTTGGGACACTTTCCGCTCCCGCTACGCCTCAAAGCGCCCTTTTGGAGCATTCCCGAAATGCGGGACGCAGTTTTGCATCCTTGCTCAGGTATCTCCCAGCCACTTTCAGGCCGTCTACGGCGCTTACAACGCTTCACCCTCTTTCGCGCTCCTCCGGCAGCGCGTTCTAACTTCGCCAAAACCAGACCACCTCCGGCCGCAGACCCCTTGCCCCGAGGCTCAATGTCCCAAATCTTCGAGTTGTTGAGAGTAGTACATCTGCAGCTAAGATTTGCAACCCTCTGACCTGCGCAAATAGAATAGTTATATTCTAATACGTGGAATTTGGGACATTCCCACCTCAGCGCCCCCTCATTCCCAGCCCTACACGCCCGACCGCGCACCCCGCTCACGCACTCCCAACCCCCGCGGACGCTGCCGCCCGCCCCGCCCCGCAGAATTGAAG
>NZ_JAKRMU010000014.1 GCF_022345965.1 Corynebacterium sp. ACRQK | reverse complement strand
CGCCGGTGGGTGCGTCGTCGCCGGTGTCGTCGCCCCAGTAGAGGATGTTGGGGAACATACCACCGGTGCCGACTTGGGCGGTGACACGGCCGTGGTCATCGTAGCGGTAGTGATACGCAGCGCCGTTCCGGCTGGCTGATTGGTTTCCAGGTTGTCGAGGAAGTAGCCGTTGGGTGTGTGTCCTGCTTGTTTTATGACGCCGACTGCTTCCTTGGGCATGGTGTCCACGGAAGCGAATAAGGTGGTCATACCGTCGAGTTCTGCGAGGTGGAATAAACCAGTTATAGGTACGGAGGGTACATTGACATGCCTAGTCGAATAAATGGACGGAATATATCCGGAAAAATCCTCGACTTTGGGGACTCAAAGCGAGCTTAGTCTTAGTTCAATTTGATGAGGTGCTGGATTTCCATCTGCATCATTCACCCAGTCCAATACATAAATTTGGACGTCTGTGTTTCCTGTCCATGGTATCGGAAGATAATGTCCTACGTTTGCTCTTTTCAATTCGATTTGATTATTCCCATCGAGCTCTACGATGTCTGAAATCAAGAGTCCTCGTTCGTCAACGTCGAGCAATTTGTGGAAATCGGGGTGTTCTATACACCGAGGTTCATCAATAAGAATTGTAGTCTTGAAGGTTGATGAAAAGTCAGGCGATCCGATTAAGAATGCATTGGTTGCGTTCGCAAAGGTGAACGATTCGTTCCAAGTTGGTTCGCCCATATTCTCTGGGTTAGATCCCCAAAATCCTAGTACAAAATCGCTGGCTTGCAACATGGCGTGATAGATCATTTATTTAGCAGTCCTAGTTCAAGATAGGATTGATTTGAATCCAATCCCTTGGCCTCCCTGAGAGCGCTGAGCGGCAACCGAAAAGCCGTTGAGGTGGGAACCTGTGCCGCCTTGGGCGGTGGCAGCAAACGGATATTCGTCCGGGGCTTCCGCGAGACCTTTCCCAGCCCTTCATTGCATCATATCGATTGGCTGCGGCTGCCTCGTTGAATCCATATATTGGTTTGTGTCAGGATGGCCTTTTCTTAACTGGCTGGGGTCCATAACGCCGTTTTCACAGCGGAGTTTGCTGCGGAGCCGGCCTTGTTGATTTCAGCAATTTCTGAAAGTACTTGACCTCGGACATCTCTCCTTTTGCTGTGTGCCATCAACCCAAGCACATCGATCCAGAATGCTGCGTGGCCGACATATCCTTGTGCCGAGGCTAGTCGTGGGGCAAGCCCGAGTGGGGCTTGGGCGTTGTAGGCACCCAGGGTGGGGTTGTAGTAGCGGAAGCGGTTGTACGCCCACCCGGATTCCGCATCCTCACACTGGCCAGTAAACAACAACGGGCTGGTGCACCGACCGGACCACGTGCGTTTGCCGTACACGGTTTGGGTTGTGTGTCACTTTTACGTCACCGGGTGGTGGTGTTGATGGTGTCTTTGGCTACGCGTCGCCCGAAGTGCGTCGTAGGCGTAGCGGTAGTCAACATCTGGAGTGTTGGAAGTAGGAGAGCTGGGGGTGTTCACTGGCGGCGCAGACAAGGTCTGTTCACCGGTGGCACAGAAAAGGTTTTCCGCCGGTGGTGTAGGCGTGGTGAAGACGACACAAAGCCCGAGTGACGTGACTGTCCTCGTGCTTTGATTCAGGGGTTGGTGTGTGTTGGGTGGGTTAGTTGTACAGGATTGCTGTTGCGTGGTTGTTGGTAACAGCGGTGGTGTAAAAGTCGGTGAGTGTGTCGAGGTCGGCCTGTGCGTCTTCGTCGACAGTCGAGTCGGCGAGTGCTTGTGCCAGGGTGGCTGTTTGCTGTGGCGAGGCGACGTAGAGTGCTGGGTCTTCACATAGCAGGGTGTGTCCTGTGACTGCTTGCTTTGCCTCTGGGGTGGTGAGTGCGGTGGCGAGGTCGTCGGCGGTTTTGTCGATGTCGGTGCCCGGGCCGGAGGTTTCTTCTTCCATCCAGTCCATGGCGAGATCCACGGCGGTGTCTTCGTCGGTGGAGGTGAGTTGTTCGTACTGGTCGTTGGTGATGGGCAAGTAGTTAGGGATAAGCATGTGAATCGAGACCTTTCTTAGTAGTGGAACCTTTTAGGACGCGTCGGCGAGCTTTGCGACGTGTTCTTTTGCTCGAGGGTGTTCCGCGAAAGCGCTGGTTTTGATCCATTGGAATCCTGGGTATTCGCGGAAGGCTTTTTTTCTGACTCCTTGTTTGATGAGGAATCGTTGCCACTCAAAGAGGATTTCTGGTTCGTTGGTGCTGGTTGCTTTGAGGAAGCGGTTGATTTGTTCGAAGTTTTTCGGGTGGATGTTGTTGAGGATGAAGTTGGTATCATCATCAACGATAGCGCGGATATCAGAAGATTTTCCGCCGCAGTCGATGTATTCGAGCATCTCATCGACAGCATTGGTGATGTCCAGGTCTTTCGCACCTAAATGGATGAGTAGTCCCATGAAGGATCGTGACCATTCATCTAATGGCCGTTCCGCTTCGTGCCGATGGTCCTTGATGAATTGCCGTTTTTGTGCGGGCGTTAGGTCACGTTGTGCTTCGATGACGTAGTTGAAATTGGTTTCGGGATCGTCCTGGAAGTCGGGCTTGATTTCCTTGAACAGGGAAATGATGTGTTCTTTGATAGCAGGATCTTTTAGTGCGTATGGGTTTGGGATGTCCATTGTGACTCTTTCTAGAACTTAGTGATGGCTCGTGCTATGCCATCTTTCAACTGTGTGGACAGGCTTTGAAGCGCCCCCGGGTATTGCTTTTAAAGGAGCACTACCTCCTTCGCTCAATAGGTCGACAAGACGCATCAACCGGGCTGAGTGCCATGAAACGCCCAGCTTCGGAGCCGCTATCGTGCTCGCATTATGCATGGAAAGGTCCTCAACCAAGGAAGCGATCCTCAACAGGGCAGACTACTCAATCCTTCACATCTTGGCCAGGCCCCTTTGGCATGTTCCAGATTTTCTCATCTACTCGAACGAAACAGAATCTGGAACACGTCATCTCTGAGTTTGTTGGCTTAAGTTTTTTGTGAATACATCCAGTCGGTGAAGCTTTGAAATGCAACACCGTCGAACCACTCGTGTTCCCCAAAGTCATACTTACCGCATCTAAGTTCGGTTTCTGATTCTCGTTGAATAACGAGGTAGCAATCTTCGTTTAGATACGCAATGGCAAAGAAATCATCTGTATCGCTACAAGAATCCACCATCTGTTCGTTCAAATCTTTGAGTGCATTGGATGAGTCAAAAAGTGGGCCTGGCGGCACGACCTCGATCGTTCCAATTTCTGCACCATTGAACCTGGAATAGAAGTCAATAAGATCGCTAGGTAACCAAGTAGGAGCAAAACCAAGAACCTCTTCCAGTTCCATTTTATCTAGACCACCTTCGTATAGCTGAACTTTACGATTGTCTAAAAAATCATTTGAGTTGATCATTAAAAGTCCCCTGCTAGTCATATTGAGTATTGTTCACGCCATGAATCAAGGCGTTGCGATCGACATGAACTACATCCTTCGTATGGGGCGAAGACGTGGCCAGGTGCGATTGTGTAGATCTCTTTGCCAGCTACGGTTTCTTGGTGTCGATTGCGAAACTACTGTGAGCTTCCTTTCCCATGAGTCCGCGTATGCCGACCCAGAGTGGTGTGTGGTCAACATACCCTTGTGCCAAGGCTAGTCTCGGTGCGAGTCTGTCATGGGAGGTAGCGGCAATGTTAAGCAGCACCATTCCGGCCGGCTGGCTGGTTTCTAGTGTGTCAGGACAAAAGCTTTTCTGTTAGTCGTCGAAGTCTGTTCCTGCGGCTTTCGCTTGGTTGAGGGTTCGTTGCAGGTTGTTGGTGTTGTTGAACAGGTCTGTGAGTTGGGTGTGGAGTGGTTGGAGGGTTTCGGTGGTGCCGATGAGGCTGAACATGCCTGCTTCGCTGTCGAACTCGATGCCGTCGGTGGTGATGTTTGCTTGTCGTAGTAGGTACGTGGTGAGGTTGTCGAGGAAGTAGCCGTTGGGTGTGTGTCCTGCTTGTTCGATGACGCTGATTGCTTCTTCTGGCAGGGTGTCCATGGCGGCGAACAGGGTAGTCATACTGTCGATTTCTGCGAGGTGGAAGAGTGGTTGGTCTTCCTGCTGTGTGTTGGTTGGCATTGTGTCTTGTTCCTGGCTTTCGGTGAGGTCGGGGTGTGCGGGGCGCGGGGTATCGATTAGTCCGTAGTAGGCGAGTGCGTCTTCAAGGGCATATTCGATTTCGCGATAGCCGCCGACGACATCGGTCATAAAGTAAGTACCGTCTGGAGCCTCATCAACCCTCCCACCTTGCGTTGGGTTGGAATCGTGGATTATGTACTCAAGGATCCGTCTTTCCTGTGGCATCCACTCATCTTCTTTTGTTACGGGTACGAATGCTTGCTCTTCTGGTGACCAGAAAATAGCGTCTAAGTAATGAAAATATCTATCAAAAGGGACAGGATCAGGGTGAGTTTTTGCCGTAACTCTGTAGAACGGTCCACCCTTTCTAAAGTCGGGTTTAGGGATGCGGAGTGGTGGAATAAGCAGTTCGTTCTTTTCGACGAGTGGAAACCAGGTTGTGTCTGATGGATCGCTGATGAGCGCACGATAAGGGTGGACCATTGCAGCCGCGCCGAAGAATGCTTCGGTGGAGGTGACGCCAACAGGGATGTATCCGAGGGTGGTTTTCATCAGGTAGAGCTGTCCCGCTT
The DNA here is from genome assembly GCF_022345965.1 of Corynebacterium sp. ACRQK. Classification (GTDB taxonomy): domain Bacteria; phylum Actinomycetota; class Actinomycetes; order Mycobacteriales; family Mycobacteriaceae; genus Corynebacterium. The sequence goes on along the minus strand of NZ_JAKRMU010000014.1, from coordinate 7,063 downwards.
TAGGGCGGCTGCCTTTAGGGCTGTCTAAAGAAAATTTTAGCAATTTAACTCCTTATTGTATATCTGGATAATTGTTTTCTCTATTGTTTTTCGTATTCAGTTTCCTTCTAGTTGACCGGAGTCATATCTTCTTTAGCTCGGGTCAGACGAAGAGACACTTCGTGGTGCATAGCGACGAGCCTGGGATGCTTCGCTTTGCGGATGTTTGTTACTTTACCTGCGTGATTAAGGTGGGGATAGTGGTCTGTCTACCGTATTTTGCCTGTCTGGCTTCTGTGAGCCCGATCGTATCGCTTCAGTAGGCTTTCTGGTCGACGGAGCCTTGTCCTCGGGTTAGTCCAGGGGCTTGCTTGAGTGGGGCCAGTGCGCCGCATCTCCCTAAAGGGGGATCGTAGGAGTGGAAGTGGTTGAAGGATCAGCTTGCTTCGGCAACTTCGAATCGTTCAGCGAAATGTAGTGGGTCGGTACACATTTCTCGTTCAGGTGAGTGCGCGGTAGAGGGGCAGGGTGGCATGCCCTTCGATAAATCCGGAGGTAGTTGTTGCCTTGTCGGTGGCGTGCCATAAAGAAACAAGTTGGGCTGTACGTGTGTTCGTTCCAGGAGTTCTAGATCTCAAGTTGTTCTGGCGGCTCGATGTCTAATGTGCGACAAAGTTCAATGAACAGGTCTGTTCCTGCTTGTCGTGGCGTGGTGAATTCAGGCATTGTTGAATCTGGTTGGGCTGTGTACTTGTTGAAAAATGCCGTGATCTGTTGTGTCCTTGTGGGAAATAGTCTGCTGAAAAAGTCGATGGCGCCAGTGACGTTGGCAGCTGGCAGTTCGCCCGACAGCTCGTCATACAGGAGGGTTGGTTGAGATCCGAGAAAGAGAACCTCTTCGCCGTCTACGTGATTATCTATTGTAATGAAGGCTATAAAGGTGTCTGCGATGCTGAACATCCATTCTCCAGTTGTCAGCACTCCTGGTGTTCCGAGCTCCCAGGAATTATTGATGCGTTCCCATCCAGCAAACATACTCATGACTAGTGTTGTACCATTGCGTAAAGAATTTCTGGTCTAGCTACTGCTTTCTACGCCTGCCCGTTCATAAAGACTTCTAATTTGTCCCGACGCCTTGGATCGTAATGGACCTTGCGGATCAAGTTCATATGCGTAGCGGGTACCGCGTGGCCATCGGTTCTTGATCCAATAGCTGGACTTATCGTCGGCCTTAATGGCTCGTTGAAGAGAATCACCAGCAACAGAGACTTCTCGTTCGGGGGATGTCGATACCTCTGCGCCTACTTGATGAAGTATTTCTTTTTGTTCTGACCAATTGGGGATGAGGAAGGGCTGGAGGCTAGATGAACACCTCACATCGTCCATATTGACGCCCATAAGCTGTACATTCTTCAATTTCAGCCCGGATATATCACATCCCTTGAGCTGCTGTTCACCTCTGCCTTGCTGGATAATGGAGTTGCGTAGTTTACCCGTGAACTTTGTGTTCTGAATAGTTGGAGACCGAACCGGGTCTAAGTCACCAATATTCTGAAGATCCATAGACAAGAACGCTGAATCTTCAACTCTGCAAACTCCACCGAGCAATTCGGGAGCTCCAGTGCACTCCTGAAATGTTGAATTCAGAATTGTCGATTGAGTGAGGTTGCCAGCTCCGCTAGGAGACAGGTCGCAGTTGACAAAAATGCAATCAGAGATATGTGATTTGAAAAGTTTGAAATCGTTGAATATGGCGGATTGAGCCACGATGTTATTAAGGGTTGCGTCCAGCAAACGAAATGTGGGAAAGCTTGAGAAAGAGAGATCCAGAGAATCAATGGTGACTTTCTTTGGAATGGACCTTCCTTTTGTAAAGGTTGCGCCTCTGAAATCTTGCCGCCCCTCGAAGAATCCAAAGGGAGATGGTTGTTTAAGGTCGAGTAGAGAAAGGTTTAATTCCCAGCGATTCTTGAGGTGAGTAATACTTTCCTCATCTTGTTCGTTTAGCGCATCGAAAAGCATCAGTTAGAATACCTTTCCCTTAATGTCCATGGAGCCGGAGTAGCCAGCGCTGTTGTATGTCGCCTTGTGCAAATGCTCACCAATTCCTTCAACTCCTCCGTACCTGTTGTAGTGAGCTGACCACTGCTTTTCTGTAGTTAAATCAATCCAAGTTTCCTGTTTGGATTCAGGAAATTGGAATTTGAAATCAGCTCCCTGTGCGCCTTGCGGAGTAGACGAAACGCCTAGGCCTGAGAGGAACCTATCATTGTCAACTCTGTTTTTGAGTTCCCTATCAAGAGCTGTTCCGCGGTGCATTTCCCTTGGCCAGTGCTCGGACTGGATGTGGCTAACTTGTCCATCGGTCATGTTAATTCTACCTGCATTCCAATCCTTTAGGACTTCCGCCTTGTGGTGGTTAACTCGATTGTGAACAAATTCAGCACGCCCCTGATCCTTTGCAGTCACAACATGTGAAGCCAACCCGAGCGCATCGACCCAGTGTGCTGCGTGGTCGACGTACCCTTGTGCTGAGGCGAGTCGTGGGGCAAGTCCTAGTGGGTCTTGGGCGTTACCGGCACCAAAGGCTGGGTTGTAGTAGCGGAAGCGGCTGTACGCCCATCCGGATTCCGTATCCTCATACAGACCTGCAAACAACAACGGACTTGGTACACCGACCAGCTCATGTGCGCTCGCCATACAACGTTTGGGGGCGTGTCCCAATACGACTCCGGTGGTGGAGATTGATGTTGTCTTTGACTATGTGTCGGCCGAATCCGTCTTAAAAGTAGTGGTAGTTAAAACCTGGAGTGCTGGAAGAGGAAGAGCGGATGGGTTGTTCACTGGCGGCGCAGTAGAAAGGATGAATGGACGATGCAAGCAAACTTCGTTGAGTTCGACCCTATGCAGAGTTTGATAATCCACTGTCAGAATGTAAGAAAATCTCACGAGCGTGAAAAACGGCTTGATGATTTGGGTTGAAACGTCATCTACGATTATTTTGCGTATGAGTTTATCCAATCCTCAAGTGTGGAAAAAGGACCATTGAAATAGGCATCTGATTCAAAATCGTATGATCCTATCTCAACCTGACCTGAATCCATAAGATGGTACGCGGCGTAGGAAAAGCCGTCGTAGTGTCCGATCGGAATCCAATTCTCTGGATCTGAAGTTAGCGGCGGAAAGATTTCTTGAAAACGTCGATATCCAGTGCGGATAAAATACATTTCTTGAGGGGAATAGAGCGGGGAATATAGCGTAAACCCTGGAGCCTTGAAGTCCCCAAAATTCTTGAAAAATTGCTTGTATTCAGATGGCAGCCATTCCGGCAAACCCTCAGTAGCTTGAGCTATTTGTTCATCAGAGAACTCATATGGTGTTAGAATGACTCCTTCGTTTCTATCAAAGTTTTCCGGTGTAAGCATTAGTTAGTAATCCAATCCTCTCGTTTTCCAATAGCCATCTCGCCACGTATCGAAAGCTGGGCGATTTACAGGCGTAATGTCTCTTGGCCATTGCTCCTTTGGGAGGCCGTGGTATATATGCAATTGCCTAGCACACTCATTGTGCCTTCTCTGGGAGAGTTCTACCAGTGTAGAGTCATCTTGTTGGCCAATATGATGCAGATTGACAGGGTTATGTTCTCGGTCTAGTGGTGCGTAGCCTCCCTCACGCATAGCCTCTGCGTTTGTCCATTCAGTGTCGTTTGGGCCGCTGCGGTATTCAAGTGGCTTAGTTCTCATTTGATCTGGATCGAATACGTGCTTTCCCTTTTGTGGGAAAACTTCTTTTCCGTTGACTTCCCGCTTGATCCAGTTTTTTCCGGCATTGTGTGCTTCGTTGTTTCCTGCCAACCCGAGTACGTCGACCCAGTGTGCTGCGTGGTCGACATACCCCTGGGCTGAGGCGAGTCGTGGTGCGAGTCCGAGTGGGTCTTGGGCGTTGTAGGCACCCAGGGCGGGGTTGTAGTAGCGGAAGCGGTTGTACGCCCACGCTGATTCTGCATCCTCGTACTGACCTGCAAACAACAACGGACTGGTGCACCGACCCGCCCACGTACGCTTGCCGTACAAGGTTTGGGTGGTGTGTCCCTCGACGACACCGGTGGTGAAGCGTCCTGGGCATAGTGCCAATCCTTCCTTAGCAGAGGTAGGAACTAAACCCAGGACGCTTCATCCGCACTCCCACACCCATCCGGCGGTGTGGCTATCAGGTGAGTGTGCGGCCATCGGGGTGGTGAATAGTCGTGGTATCGCTGATATCGATGAAGGTCAATTCATGCTCACCGGTGATAGCTTTAGTTGCCTGGTGTTTTTCTTTAGCGCCAGCCCAGTCGAAGGCGATGTAGAGAGTGTCTTCGCCGATGGTGTATCGGTTACAGGATCTTCAGCTTCTTCATTGTCCTTGTCGCGTCGCTGTTGATCTCGGTCAATTGAGATGCCAGTCGGCACCGTAGCAGGATCGATAATAGGAATGTCGGAGTTGATAAGTTAGGAATCCTTTCGGTGGGTCTCAATGTAGTAGGTGAACGACTGGAGGAGCCTTCGGCGTCATAGCGAAGTAATTATCCCAGTACGGTCCTGCACCAGAATTCTTGAGCGGTTCATAAACCCAATCCCGTGCATTTTTGGGAAAAAGAGGTAAATAGCGCTGACCCCTTGCTGATTCCATTTGGTCTGCCTTTTCTGGAGTTCAGTAGATGCAGGGACGAACTCAACCTAGCCCAGTGCGGAAAGCGGACTATGTAGGCAAAACGGGTATCATAAAGTTGCAGAGAGCACTAAATAGGATCACAAGAATAACTAATCCGAAGATCAGCTTCAATAATCTTAGCCTCGGTGGTTTTGTCGAACTTTTCTCGTCTGTACCCCGTTCGGAAAACCAAACGTGCGCTTCAGTAAAGGATTTTAGGCGCTGCCATTGGAGTCTGATCTCTTTCTGGACAGTGCTGTCGGGTAGAGTTTGCAGTTGGTCTGCATAGCCTTTTATCCAAATTGAACGTGAGACAATTCCCCTGCAACATGTCTCCGACCCCTATCCTAAGGGAACGCAATTTGGTTTCTTGCGCGGAACGCGTGTCCATGGCTTCACCGTTCTTAGCGAGTTCAAGGCATACGAGCTGTTGTCCTTCGGTGAGTTTAGCGTTTCCACTTTTGATCCCTCCAAATAGAAATATTCCCTCGGTTTCCGTCAGATAAAGTCAGCAGCTTATGTATGCAGTCGTTTCGGGATGATCATTGTGGTCTGCCAGCTCCGGCAGGACAAGCTATAATCGATTTCGACGAAACTATCTGTCCAGAGTCCAGCGAGTCTCAGGCCCGTGGTGGTGTCGATGAGCTCACGCGTCGTGGCGTCGCAATAGTTATGGAGGTGCAGATGCTCCGATCTATAGATCCCGCGAGAATGGATTGCCCGGCTTGCCGTTAGTATCGAGTCGGGCTTTACCTCGACCTCTGTCCTCCGTAACGATGGGGGATAAACCTTCTACGGGGAGGAGGACAATTTGATCGAAGTTGGGGCGTTCTACGATTAAGTCGTAGCAGTTCAGGATCTTTTTAAATCTGAGTCGAACTGGATAAGATTTAGAAATTTCACGAGTCGTCGGCGCCTTTAACAACGCTGGGGATTGGCTGCCCCAGACATAGACATCTGAATTGTTCGAGCCATAAATCGGGATCCCCTAAGCCGAAGACGGTCCAAGGTACAAGCGGGAGGTTGCGTTCTGACTGTGTTGGCTCTCGTACCGCAGCTTTAGATTCGTGCATTTTGATGCGCCAATCGGTGCGATCCAACTCGTTAGGACGAATGCCCAGTGTGATTGACTGAAGCTTTCTTCTGGGGACGAAGTCGAGAAGATACGGACTGTAGTCTTCGACTTCTGCCAGAATTGCCGTGGCCTCTGGATCGAACGCGTACGCAGTCGGATCTAGTTTACCTACCCTCACAAATGGTCCGCCTTTTCCGAAAAAACTGTTTTGCAGTGTGAAGGGCGGAATAATCCATTCTTGGCCAAGGTCACTCCACTGTGTAACTAGAGATGTGTTCTCTACTCCTAGAACGGCCAAATTATTATCCGTAAACGGGATCCCAATAAGACAACCGAAACCTACGTGAAAACCTTTCCGTAAAAGGTAAGCATCTACACTTCCGCGTTTCAGCTGTAGCCTCAAATGAAGATTATCGGCGCGTCGTATGGCTTTAGAGTTGGGATCTAAAACAATTTGGTAGGCCACTAGTCCCTCACATTCCGTAAACTCTAATTGCCTCTGAATCTACCATGTATTGCGCCCATTTCAGCGCCCCATTGCGTACTTCCTTTCCCGCTGATCCATTTATTCCTATCTCGTGGCGAGCATTCAAGAGTAAACCGTCCTCCTTCGCCATGCCGTGCGAGTCGATTCCCAGTTCTTCGAGTGCCCGTGCCTGTCGACGGGTCAGTGAGTCTGCGTTCTCACTCAGCATTTTCTTATTTAGTTCCGCTGGCATCATACGCGTTCCGAAACGGTTTCCGTGTTGCAGTGCTCGGGCGTCTAGATTATTAGTCATTCCAATGTACTGCATCTGGTTGCCGGTTTTGTCCATATAGGAGTAGACATAAGCGTCCGTATTCCTTCCGTTGAGCCAGGCTTGCACAGCTGATCGGTCTTTCGCTGGAACTCCGGCAGCTTTAAGCTCATTGAGGCTAACCTCGTGGCACTTCAACCCCAGCACGTCGACCCAGTGTGCTGCGTGGTCGACATATCCCTGGGCTGAGGCGAGGCGTGGGGCGAGTCCGAGTGGGTCTTGGGCGTTGTAGGCACCCAGGGTGGGGTTGTAGTAGCGGAAGCGGTTGTACGCCCACCCGGATTCAACATCCTCATACTGACCAGCAAACAACAACGGGCTGGTACACCGACCCGCCCACGTACGCTTGCCGTACAACGTTTGGGTGGTGTGTCCCTCGACGGCACCGGTGGTGGTGTTGATCAGTTCCTGAGGTGCACCGGCTAGATCGCACACCAGGGCGTAGAACGTCGCATCAACCCGGGCCTGGGACCAACCAGCGGCGGGGTTAGCCGGAGTGTCGTTGGTTCTACTGGTGGTT
>NZ_JAKRMU010000013.1 GCF_022345965.1 Corynebacterium sp. ACRQK | reverse complement strand
GAATTGAAGCTCCCCGGACGCACTTCCAGCCCCTTACGACTGAGCGCCCGGCAAAACCTAACCCCGCGCATGCAAAAACCGCGCGCCACCTCCCGGTTCAACCGGAAAACAGCACGCGGTATTAAAATTTTTGGCGGTGGCGGAGGGATTTGAACCCTCGGTTGCTACTAACAACACTCGCTTTCGAGGCGAGCACCTTCGGCCGCTCGGACACGCCACCATAGTCGGCGATTGCAGACTCGTACTAGCGTAACACCCCCACTTTTTCGCAACAAAACCCCACCCTGCGCATGCGAGAGCCCCCGCACACGCTCTGCGCACGCATCCACACGTCCCCCCGCACACGCTCCGCGCACGCCCCCCGCACACACTCCGCGCGCGCATCCACACGTCCCCCCGCACACGCTCCGCGCACGCGAAAGCCCGCCGCGAACTTCCACCAGTTCGCCGCGGGCTTGCAGCTTCAGCGCTTTAGCCTCCGTGCAGGCAGTCCCCGTGCAGGCAATCCCCACAGGAGAAACCACTGAAGACTTGCGCCTCGCAGGCCTCAGGTCCAGCAGGTTTTAGTTGTCGCCGAGGACCTTGTCCATGCCCTTGTTCAGGCCGTCCTTGGCCTTGTCAGCCTTGTCGCCGTCCAGCTTACCGTCGATGGCCTTCTCAGCACCGTCCTGAATCTTGTCGCGGTGCTCGCCTGCCATGTCCTTTGCCTTGTTCAGATCCATTGATCTCTCCTTGTGTCTATTGCCACTAACTTTGTTCTAATTTGTGCGCCCCAGCCGCAGCATTCGTACGACCAGGACGCTCGATTTCCAACGTAGGTTCGTTCTGCCATTCTCGCCACCGCCGAGCCGACTCCTTAGGCTTTTAACGCCCATTCCGATCGCAAAAGTACTGTTCAGAACTACTCATTAATTTTCTATAACACTTATTGACGCCCCCTCATCCTCCGCATCCTCACCCCTCCCTTGGGCCTCGCAGTCTGAGTGGACGGGAATGCCCGGGGAGTGCGTCGGCCACGGAGAATTCCAGCAACCGAGCAATACGAGTCGGGCGCGCCCGGCGGAGGCGCCAGCGCAGGCGCGCGGGTCAGGCATATCCAGCACGGGCGCGGGCGCGCCCGAGCGCGAGCGCAGGCTCTGGCGTGCCTAGCGCAGGCGGGCGAAGAACTGCTGCAACAGTTCTTCGCACTCCCCGGCCAGCACGCCTCCGCGAACCTCCGCCCAGTGCAGCGGAGACTCCCGCGGCACGTCCCAGACGCTGCCGCACGCCCCGGTCCGGGGCTCGTAGGCTCCGAAGATGATGCTGCCAATTCGCGCCCCGACCAGCGCCCCCGCACACATGGCGCAGGGTTCCAGAGTGACCACCAGCGTGCAGTTTTCCAGACGCCAGGCGTCCCCGAGCTCCCGCACAGCTTCCCGGATGGCGAGAATCTCCGCGTGTGCGGTGGGATCATTGTCAGCTTCGCGCCGGTTCACGCCCCGCCCGAGTTCTCGCCCGTCCGGACCGAGAATCACAGCTCCGACGGGAACGTCCCCGGCGGGAGTCTCCGCAGCGATGTCCAGGGCGCGGCGCATCAGCGCTTCCGCGCGCGCATCCCCAGCGGCCTGCGGCAACCCGCCGCCCACGCACGCCTGAGCCTCAGCATCACCGCGTACGCCAGCCCCGCGCCGCTCGCCGCACAGCTCAGCCTCACCGCGCGCCTCAGCCGCGCCAGCCCCGCTGCACGCGCCCGGCGCGCCCTCCACCCCCACCGGCTAGAACTCCAGCTCCACGCTCACCAGGTCCGCCAGCTCGTCGGCGAAACCCAGTTCGTCCGCCACGCGCAAAACCTGCTCCGCCCCGTACAGGTCATCGTCGTAGAAGATGATGGACATTATCTGCTCGCTGACACCTAGATCCTCCAGCAGGTCGAAGTCACCCTCGGGCCAAGGATCGTCGGACGCGTCGGCCTCCTCTTCCGAAGGCTCGTCAATGTCCAGAGTGTCCAGCACCTCGCTGGCAATGTCGTAGTCCAACGCGGCGGTGGCGTCACTAAGTAAGATCCGCACGCCGCTCGGCACCGGGCGGAGCACAACAGACCAGTCGTCCTCGATGCACAGCAGCCCCACGACCGGGCCTTCCGCGCGCGAGGCTCGCAACTCCGCGACGAGGTCGGGCAGGCTTTCCGTCGCACGGGTGGGGAGTTCGCGCAGGTGCCAGTGGCCGTCGGTGCGGATGGCGGACACGGCAAAGGTCAGGTCGCTGCCGTCGCCGTTGTCGAAGCTGTCGGTGCTCATGTCCCCCAACGCTAGTCGGCTTTGTGGAACACTGGGTAGCGTGAGCCACGAAATTTCTTCCGACTACCGCCTGAGCACCCTCCCCGAGGATCGCCGTCCGCTGTGCATCCTGGGTCTGGGGCTGATCGGCGGCTCGCTGATGCGCGATGCGCAGGCCGCCGGCTGGCCCGTGTTCGGCTGGAATCGATCGGAAAAAACCGTCACCCGCGCGCGCCGCGATGGCTACGACGTGTCGGGCGACCTCGAGGCAACGCTCCGCCGCGCCGAGGAGGCCGACGCGCTTTTGATCCTTGGCGTGCCGATGCCCGCGCTGTCTTTTCTTCTTGACGCCATATCTCAGCACGCCCCGACCTGCGGCTTTACTGACGTGACCAGTGTGAAGCAGGAAGTGCACGACCTCGTGGAAGCGAAGGGCATGTCCGATCGCTTCGTGGGCGGACATCCGATGGCTGGCACCGCGAACTCGGGATGGCAGGCGACGATGCACGGGCTATTCCAGGGTGCCGTGTGGGTCGTGACGTACGACAACGCGCGGGAGCTAGCGGGGGCTGGCGGCGCGGGCGTGGCAGGCGGCAGCGGCACGATTTCGAGAGCAGCGGGCGCAGCTGCCAGCGCCGACGCCTACGCGATCAGCAAGCGCTGGCTGGATACGTGGGTGCGCGTGGTCGGGCTGGCCGAGGAGGTCGGCGCGTCGGTAATCCCCGCCATCGCACGCCGACATGACAGCGCCGTGGGGCGGGTCAGCCACCTACCGCACATCCTCGCCGAGGCACTGGCAGTCGCGGGCGATAGTGGAGGTCCATTGGCGCTGAGCCTGGCGGCGTCCAGCTTCCGCGACGGCACACGCGTGGCTGGCACGGACCCGGACCTGGTGCGCGCGATGGTGGAGAACAACCGCCCTGCCGTGCTGGAGGCCTTGAACCAGACCATTGAACTGCTGCAGAGCGCGCAGGAGGATATCTCCCACCCGGATCGTTCCCTGAAGACGCTTGCCGAGGACGGCCACGCCGCGCGCGGGCGCTTCGAGGCGCGGGCGGGCCGCAACGAGGGGGATGCCCCCAACCGGCCAATTATCCGCGTGCGGCCGGGGGCGCCGGGTTGGCTGGATCAGCTCCGCTCGGCGGAGTCCATGGGCGCGCAGATCGGCATTTTCTAGCAGGCCACTGATAGCACGGCGCCGCTGCTTGCGTCTGACGCCATCACGCGCTGCGCCCCGCTAGCAGTCATCCTTTGCCTTGGCCGGCAGAGCGCCTTCCAGCACGTCAGGCAACTCCTCGGCCAGGGCATCCATGCCCTCCCACGCGGTCGGCTCCAACCCATCGTTGGGAATCGCCATAATCGCCACGGGGGTCATTTCCCCGTCCGGGCCGGGCACCAGGCCAAGCTGGCGGTAGATGAAGCGCCCGTCCGGCTCCGGCCCCCAGCCGCCCTTAAACTGCGCGCCCTTGATCTTCGCCAGCCCGTAGCTGTGATCCGGGATGATGTGCCCCATTCGCTCCAGTACCTTGTCAGAGCCATTCATACACCGGAACCCGTTCATGAACTTCACCTGGTCCGTCAGCTTCCACTTAATCGCGCCGAACCCGACGTAGACCCCATCTTCAAACTGCTTCGCCGCGTTCGTCGGGTCGCCTACGCGGTGCATGTAATCGCGCACTTTGTAGGAGGCGGTACGGTCCGAGCCGTCGCCGACATACATCCAGAGCCGAAACGCGGCGTCATTATCCGAATAGTGGATCGCCGCATCCATGTCGGCTTCCATCGCGGCGCGAGGGGCGGGCTGGCCGTGGGCTTCCGCGCGGCGCAGCTTCTCCTCGACCGCGCCTGCGATCGGCACCTTGATCGTCGACCAGGCGCCTTCCTCGTTGAGCTTGCCCGCGTGCAGCGGGCCTTCTTGCCCGAGGATTGCCACTCCGACCTGCACGTTGTTCTTCTTGGCGATGTCTGCGGCGAGCTTGTCCAGCTTCGCCTGCTGTTCCTCGTCGGTGGGCGGGGTGGCGTCTGCGCCGTCGGTGCCGTCGTTGTCGTCGGTGTCGTTGTCGGGCGCGGCGGAGGTGTGCGCAGCGGGTGCGCTCTCTTCGCCCTTCTTCTCGACGCCACCTTCCCCGCCGTTTAACCCGATCACCAAACCGACCGTGATGGCGAGGACGGCTGCTCCAACTGCGAAGCCCGCGACGAGTCCGCCGCGTGTGCCGCGGGTGGCGCGGGCGCCGGCCTCTCCGCTCCGCGACTGCCCTTCGGGCCCGTCGGCCTGCATGCCGGCTGGTGAGCTGTCGGCTTGCCCGGCGCCAGTCCCTTGCTGCCCAGCGGCTAGCTCTGCGCTATGCGCCCCGGCGGCAGCCTCCGGCTGCGCGCCTGCCTGCGATTCCGGCTCACCTGAGTACATCCCACGCCAGCTCTGAGAGCGACGTGGAGCACCTTCGGGGCGCTCATTGCTCGCCATCTTCCCTCCTTGACCAGCAGTTTCTTCGAACTCTTCCGTCTCGGCGGCGCATTCTCCGCTGCCTAGCACTTCACCACGCAGCGTCTCGCCTCCTAGCACTTCACTGCACAGCGTCTCCACCACACGATGTTCCATCACGCGGCTTTTCCGCCTTGCAGCGTTCCCGCTGTGCGGCAAATCACCACCGAGAGCGATCGCGTTCAGTCTAGCCAGGAATACCCAGGCTCGCGCCCCATACACTCCCGTTGTCGAGACTCTTAGCCCCCTGCGGCAGTACTCTTAGCCCCCCAGTGGCGACACTCTTACTTCCTCGGTGACGTTACTCGCCATAGATCCACCTCCGCCTCGCCCCAAAGCCGCCCACACCCTGTCATTTGAGCCCGCTTGGACCTCCTTTAGCCCTAACGGAAGCGCTTGCGAAAGCCCGGATGTCCCAAATCTTCCACTTTCAACGAGTAGTACCTTTGCAGCAAAATTTTGCAAGCCTCTGACCTGCACTAATAGATGGTTATAAAAACAGAGTGGAAGAATTCGGACACCCCCTTTCGTGCCAGGCCTCCGAGAAGCCCAATATTGGGAAATTCCCGAATGAGGGGCGCAGTTTCGCACCCTTACTCAGGTATCCCCCACCCCGTTTCGGCCGTCTATGACGCTTACAGCGCTTCGGCTTAAAACCACCCCCACCACATCTGCCCGTCTAGCTTCATCCTAAGGCCTCCCACCCCCACCCGAAGGCTTCCCACTTCCATCCGAAGGCCATCGAATGCGCCCGCGGACATGCCGCAGACGTGCCCCGAGAACATGTCACAGACGTGCCCGCGGACATGCTACAGGTGCACTGCAGACACGACTCCGGTGGAGCAATGTCCCAAATCTACGAGTTATTGAAAGTAGCGGGTTTGCAGCAAAGAAATGAAACGCTCTGACCTGCGGAAACAAAATAGTTATATTCTAAGTCGTGGAATTTGGGACATCCCGCCCGTAGGTTCAGGCTCAACGCGGCATCAGGCGCCGGTCAGGCCCGGCGCACTCCCCACATCTTCCGCCGGCCGAACCGGCCCAGCGCGAGCGCTAGCACCAGCCCGGCCGCGGCTACCGCAAGATACCGCCCGACGTAATCTCCGCTGGTCTGCGGTGTTTTCGGCGGCGCGGGAGTGGTGTCCGCTGTCAGCACGCTGGACGTGTCGCGCCCGCTGGTGACGTCCTCGATCCAGGCTGCGGCGTCCGAAAGCGTGGTGATGGCCGCCGTCGGCGAGGGCAAATCCGGGTCTCCGTTGGCCGTGCCCGCAGTCGCGAGGCCTGCGAGTTTGCCGCCAACGAAGAACGGCGCGCCCGAGTCGCCGCCCTGCATCGCCGCGCGCGAGAGGGACTCTGCCTCGAGGATGCCGCCGACGATTTTTGGCATGACGCCACCCGCCTCACCTGCGGAAACCTCCCCACCGCCCATGGCGATCTCGGCGGGGATGGATTCCACGCCACCCTCAACGTGCGGAGCGGGCGCGGCCGGCGTTGGTGAACCGCCGGCGCCCGGCCCAGCGAGAACTTCCCGCACTCGCATCCGCGCCACCGGCAGTTCACTTTTGCGCGCCATCAGTGAGCTGCTGCTCCAGCCGTAGAGATTCCCCTCGTCGCCCACGCCCGGCATACTATCGGCCAGCTCCGCCGGCTCGACTCCCTCGACGGGCTTGGTGAGGTGCAAGAGCCCGGCGTCCATAACAGGCGACAGCGACCACGAATCCGCGTCGTAGACAGCACCCGCGATGCGCGCCTGCGTGCCCTCGTTGGAGACGGATTCCAGGCAGTGCCGCGCCGTCAGCACCCACTGCGGGGCGACGAGCGTGCCCGTGCAGTCGCCGAAGTTGCCGACGCGCCCGATGCGCAGGGATGCGACCGTCCGCGACTCCGCGTTGTCCGGTGCGTGCTCGCCGTATTCCAGCGCGCTGGCGGGAGCCACGCACGCGCCGGCCAGGGCTGCCGTGGCCGCGATGGCTACCATTCGTGATGTCAGTTTCTTCATGCTGCTCCTCTTACTGCTCCTCATGCTCGCTCCCCCGTTCGTTCCCCCGCGATCAGCCGGACCACCTGCGCGACGCATCGCTCCGCCGGCCCTTGGCCTGAAAACAACTTCCGCGCCGACCCTGCGGCCAGCTTCTTCCACGCCCACGCGAACGCCAGAAACGCAGCGATAAACGCCGCAGCCCACAGGTCCGAGTGCAGCGACACGTGCGTCTGCCACCACAGAGCCGTAAGCACGTGCAGGATGTACACCGTCAGCGCCATCGAACCCAGCGCGACCAGCGGATTCGTAGCCCGCACGCGGCGCCCAACGATCAGGCTCAGGTGCAAAACGATGGCGGCGACGGCGGTGGAAAGCACGATCTCGCCCAGCACGCCCGTGTGCCCGGTCGCGCGCGCCCAACCAGGAAGGTCGGTCTGAAAGCGCAGGTAGAAGCCTATTGCTGCGGCAAGGCAGGCGATTGCGGTTGTTATCTTTGTGACACCACCAGCCCCCGTGCCCTCCTTTCCCACGTACACGTCGAAGAGGATCATCCCGGCCAGGATGTACGCGACCCACGCGAGGTGTGGGTACGGGAGCGGGAGTTCCAGCGGGGCGTAGCGCCACGTGGCGGCGGCTGTGGCGATCAGCAGGAGCGTGACTTTCGCGCCCGTCGGCAGTGGAGGCACCCAGGCGGTGGCGAGCATCGTTGCGCCGAGGACGACCAGCACGACCTGGATCTCCCCTCCGACGGGCAGAAGCGCCAGGCCGATGAGGGAGATCAGCGCCCCGCGAGCAGCGAGCTTCGCGATGGTCTGCAAAGTGGTGGCGCGTGCGGTTGCATTGGTCCAGATGAGCATCATGGTCACGCCCGCGATCACCGCGAACTGTGCAGCCGGGAGCCCCGACAAGATCACCTTCGTTTGCCATAGCGGGTGGCCAAGGTGCAGGTAGATCATCCCGAGGATTGCTAACCCGCGGGCGATGTCGAGCCCGAGGATGCGCGGGCGCTTTGCATTTGCCGTTCCGTCGGCTGCCGTTTCAGCGCTGTTTGCGCTGGTGGGGGCTTGGTTTCCGCGGTTTGTCGCGGGGTTCCTCGAGGTAGGTGTTTTAACCACCCGGCTGTCTCCTTTTCAGTTCTCATTCTTAGTACCCGAGCTCAGTCTTTGAGTTCGGTGCTCGGGCCCAGTTCTCCAACTCACTGCTGGAGGCTGGGCCCCAAACTTCAAGCGAACCGCTGCTGCGCGGGCAAAGCCTTGAGGTATCGGCGGGCTACCGGCGAGTCATCGCCTTGGGCTACCCGCAGGCTGTCGTTAGCCCGCGCCCGCTATGCGGAACGATTGTCTTTTTTAATCTCTGATTCTTGAGATTTCCTGAGGTCCATTTGCAAGCCCCCTGTAAGTTTCTTTTAAGTTTCCCGCCCCGCTGAGCTGTTTTCCCACCCCCGGCTGGCCGCTACCCCTGCCCGCCACACCATTTCCCCTCCTCGCCAGGCAGCGAAATGGCCAATCTCTAGGCCCCTCCCGAATGAGGGGCGCAATTTCGCCCCCTTACTCAGGTATCCCCTGCCCTCGTTTCGGCCGTCTATGGCGCTTACGGAGCTTCGACCATTCGAGCGCCCAATTCCGAACAGCAACACCCCTCCCCGGTGTCCCCCACACCAGCGGGCACCACACTAGCGTCACCCCACCAGCAAGCACCAGTCCAGCGCCAGCCCATCAACACAAAACCCCGTGGCCGGCGGGTAACCACTGGCCACGGGGGAAATTTGTGCGCCCGGAGGGATTCGAACCCCCAACCTTCTGATCCGTAGTCAGATGCTCTATCCGTTGAGCTACGGGCGCATCACCGCTGCCCCAAAGGGCATCGATTAGGTCTGCAAGGTTGCCCTTGCAACGCAGATTAACTTTACACACCGGGGGCACAAAACAACAAATCCCGACTTCACCAGCGGAAATGGAACCACGGCCATCACTGGAAATAGTTAGTGCCCCAGGACCCTCACGGGAATGAAGTAATTCGCGTGACCGCCATGGGAACGAGGAAGTGCACCATGGGCGGAACGGAGAAGATCTGCAGACCCGGCGCGCTTAGCGCGCCGGAAGGCTCAGCGGCCGAAGTGTGCGCTGTGCGGAGTCGATCGCTAACGCGACCGCCCCTGTCGCCCAAACCGACTGCGGCGCCCATGCTCCCGCATGCGCGCTGCAGTCGGGGAGCACGGCGCACCCAACGCGCGCCGTGCAAGCGCCCCGCGTGCACACACGCGGTACGCACACATGCCAACCACCCAGCATTCGAGCACGAAGAAACCCCCGCAGCCGGCGTAGACCGCCAGCCACGGGGCAAATCCCACAGGGGAAAATCGTGCGCCCGGAGGGATTCGAACCCCCAACCTTCTGATCCGTAGTCAGATGCTCTATCCGTTGAGCTACGGGCGCTTGGAAACTTCGACAAAGTGCTTCACGCCGGCACAATCCCAGCGGACCACCACAGGCGCACCACACGCCCCACAACACTGTCCGCAGCTGTTGGCCCCGGAACCTCACCACAAGTAACCGGGCAGCTTTGTGGGCAGCTCTGGCGCTGACGCACTCTGTCGAAGTTGCGGAGGCGACAGGATTTGAACCTGCGGTCCCCTAAGGGACAACTCCTTAGCAGGGAGCCCCATTCGGCCGCTCTGGCACGCCTCCGAACGTCGTATCGCAGCACTGTTTCCAGATACCACAACCTCGACCGAACTTAGCCTACACAACCTGCCTACCTTCCCCAAAATCCCGCACACTCCCCGAAACCCTGTCCCCGGCGCCCACTACACTATGCAGTATGATTCGCCCCGATCTTTCCTCCCTGCCCGCATACGTCCCCGGCACGTCACAGCCGGGCGCGCTGAAGTTGGCTTCCAACGAGTCTTCACTGTCGCCGTTGCCTTCTGTTAGTGCCGTTATTAATGACGCCACCTCGAACCTCAACCGCTACCCGGACCTGGCTTCGGGCGCGTTACGTGGGAAGTTAGCGCAGTGGTTGGGCGTGAACCTCGACAATGTCGCCGTAGGTAATGGCAGTTCTGCCCTGTGCCAGCAGCTTGTGCAGGCCACATGCAAGGACGGCGATGAGGTTGTGTACGCCTGGCGGTCGTTCGAGGCATATCCGATCCTGTGCAAGATCGCCGGTGCGGTGGGGGTGGGTGTGCCGCTGAAGAGGGGGCGTCATGACCTTAAGGCAATGAGTGAAGCAATCGGCGAGCGTACGCGCTTAGTTTTTGTGTGCAACCCGAATAATCCGACGGGCACGACAGTCAGCCGCGACGAGTTCCGTGAGTTCATGGGGCGCGTGCCTGCGGATGTGACGGTTGTGCTGGATGAGGCCTATGTGGAGTACAACCGGGATGCGGAGTCGCCGGTGGCGCTCGAGGAGTTGCAGCGCTACCCGAACCTGGCGGTGTGCCGGACGTTCTCGAAGGCGTACGGGCTGGCGGGCCTGCGGCTGGGCTACCTGGTCGGGCCGGCGGAGCTGGTGGAAGCCGTAGATAAAGTGGGGATTCCTTTCGGCGTGAACGCGCTGGCGCAGGCGGCGGGTATCGCGAGCGTGGAGGCGCAGGGCGAGCTGGCCGCGCGCGTGGACGCGACGGTGGCGGAGCGCGAGCGGGTGGAGGCGTACCTGGCGGAGGTTGCTCCGGCTGGCGCTGGTAGTGCCGGCGCGGCGGGCGGGGCTGCGGACGGCGCGGAGGGCGCCGAGCCGCTGACGTACCCCTCGCAGGCGAACTTTGTGTGGCTGAACGCGGGCGAGCGCGCGGAGGCACTGGATGAGGCGCTGAAGCGCGAGGGGGTTATCGCGCGGTGTTTCGCGGGCGAGGGCGTGCGCGTGACGGTGACGACGGCGGAGGAGACGGATGTGCTTCTCCGCGCGCTGGATCGGGCGCTGCCGGCCGCTGGGCTGGTTGGGGCTGGCGCTGAGTCGGCTGGCCCGCAGGCCGCCTTGCAGACTGACTAGCGCCGTGCATCCGGAGGATCCGACGCGCATCCCCGCCGTGGTGGAGCGTCTGCGCGCGGCGTGGGAGGCCCAGCCTTCGGTGCCGTTTGCGCAGTTGTGGGCTCAGTTGGAGTCGGTGGGCGTGGGCTTCAACGCCACCGATGCGGAGCTGGTGGAGGCGTGCGATGAGTTATTGCGCCGTCACCCTTATTCTTTCTCCCCGGTTTTATCGGGGGCACCTACTGTTCCACCTAGTGACGCCCATTCGGCCTCCCCTGCCCCGCGCACTGTGGTGGTGGAGACGGCCGATCCGGGGCCGGTGGTGACGCTTTCCGTGGAGCCAGGGGAGCCGCTGGGGTGGGCGGTTGTGCGTGGTCGGCGTGCGGGGGTTCAGCCGGTGGTGTGGCGTTTTCGGGCGGTGCGGGCGTGCCGGGCGGGGGCTCCTTTGGTGGTGGAGGATGCGGAGGGGTTTGTGCATCGTCTGGGCGTGGTGGAGCGTTTGACGGCTGCGGGGTTCTCGGTGGCGCCGGGGCAGAATGCGGCTGCGCTGGAGGGGTTGCGGCGCGCAGAGTTGGGGGATCGGGAGTTTGTGGTGCGTTTTGAGGATGATTCGTGGGCGTTGGTGGGGCACGCTTTGTGGTGGTTTCGGGTGGGGCGCCGCGCGGTGGATGCGCGGAGGTTGAAGTGGGTGGGGTTTGTGTCTGGAATGCCAGGAGCCCCGGTCCTGGTGCGTACACCGGGAGCGGGGCTCGAGGAGTTGCCGCTGGTCGCGGAGGTTTTCCGCGCCAGCTAGGCGGGGGTAGCTAGCCCGGGCGGGCTAGCTTTGGGGGCTAACTCTGTGGGAGTTAGCTCTGGCGGCGGCGCAGTGCCATCAGGGCACCACCCAGAGCCAGGGCGATCACAGACGCACCCAGCGTGATGGCCAGGCCGGATACACCGGTCACAGCCAGGCTGCCACCACGGGAACCAGCCTCGGTGCTCTGGGAAGTAGCACCAGTGCTGCCCTTGCCAGCGCTCTGGTTGCCAGCGGCACCGTTGTCAGCGCCACCCTGGTTGCCAGCGTTGCCCTTGCCCGGCTTCTCGCCCGGCTTAGCCTCGCCCTTACCCGGCTTCTCAGCACCAGGCTTACCCGGCTTGGCCTCGCCCGGCTTGCCCGGAGCAGAGGAGCCAGCGCTACCAGCAGCACCGTCGTGGTTACCCAGCAGGGCACCAATCAGGCCGGAGCCAACAATCGTGCCACCGATGATAGCGCCGATCTTGTTCGGATCATCCAGAGAACCGGACGGGCCACCCGGCTGGTCATCCTCACCTGGCTGGTCATCCTTACCCGGCTTGGAGTTCGGGTCATTCGGATCAGTCGGCGCAGGGTTGCCGTCCTTGTCCTTGTTGTTGACCTCGTCACCATCATTGGTGCCGTCACCATCGGTATCAGGCTTCGTCGGATCAGTCGGTGCACCCGGCTTACCGTCCTCAACCTTGTTGCCGTCCTTATCGAACGGGTTCTTAGAACCGTCGACCTCGTCACCGTCGTTGATACCGTCATCATCGGTATCCGGCTTGGTCGGATCAGTACCGAGATCCTCCTCTTCCTTGTCGGTCAGACCATCACCATCAGTATCCTTCTGGTCATCGTCACCCGGCTGGTCACCCTTACCCGGCTTGGAGTTCGGGTCATTCGGATCAGTCGGCGCAGGGTTGCCGTCCTTGTCCTTGTTGTTGACCTCGTCACCATCATTGGTGCCGTCACCATCGGTATCAGGCTTCGTCGG
>NZ_JAKRMU010000012.1 GCF_022345965.1 Corynebacterium sp. ACRQK | reverse complement strand
AGGCTGAAGGGGGGGATTTTTCGGGGTGCGCGCCTGCGAAAAGCGGGCGCGGGTTGCTCGAAAACTGAGGGGGTAGCTGGCGTGTAGCTCGCCCGTGTGGGTGTAAATCAATCAATATTTTGGCCCAAAATGTGATGCGCGCCATTATGCTGGTTTATGCTAAGTACATAATTATCCGCACATGCAGATATGAGATTTGCGCTGACAACCAGTGAAAGGTAGCCGCACGAAATGAGCGACCGAAGCAAGCGTGCCGATTCAACTCCTGGCCTGAACAACATCAAGCGAGACGCAATCGGTACCGTCATGGGAGTCTTGACGAAGTTCACCGGCTCCGACCTGGCAGAGAAGTACGGTCTGAGTAAGAAGGTGGATCGCGTTGCCTACCAGTCCACCAAGACCGGCATGCGCACCCTCGGTGCCGTGAACCGCCAGTTCAAAAAGATCAAGGGCTCCGGCAAGCCGGTACGCCTGGCCAACCAGACCACCGATGAGAACAACCAGCCAGTCCCAACCGAGGCACCGGCACCGGGCAAGGCACCGTTCGACTTGACCCCGACCGAGGATCAGGAAATGATCGTCGCAGCCGTGCGCGAGTTCGCCGAAGAGCGCCTGCGCCCGACTGCTCACGACCAGAATGAGGCATCCGAGCCGGCAGAAGGCCTGCTGGAAGCTGCCGCTGAGCTGGGCGTTGCCCTGATCAACCTGCCGGAAGAGTACGAAGGCATTGCCTCCGCCTCCGGTGCCACCACCAACGCCCTGATCGCCGAGGCCCTGGCATTCGGCGACATGGGCCAGGCCGTCGCCATCCTGGCGCCGGCTGGCGTAGCCAACGCCATCACCAACTACGGTGACGACTCTCAGCAGAAGACCTACCTGCCGGAGTTCGCGGGCGAGTCCGTCCCAGCTTCCGCAGTGGTCGTCTCCGAGTCCCGCCCGCTGTTCGACCCGTTCACCCTGCAGACCACCGCCGTCCGCGAGGGCGACGACATCGTCATCAACGGCGTGAAGACCATGGTTCCGAACGCCGGCAAGGCCGAGCTGTTCGTCATCGCAGTGAGCCTCGACGGCGAAAACACCTTCGTGATCGTCGAGTCCGACACCGACGGTCTGGTTGTTGAGGCTGATCCGTCCATGGGCCTGCGCGGCGCCGCCCTGGGCCGCCTCCTGCTGAAGGACGTCCGCGTTCCCGCCAGCCAGCTGCTGGGTGGCAAGGACCTGCCCGCCGACGAGCGTAAGGAAAACTACGCGGAGATCATCCGCCGCTCCCGCCTGGGCTGGGCTGCACTGGCAGCCGGCACCGGCGAGGCCATCCTCGAGTACACCAAGAAGTACGTCAACGAGCGCGAAGCATTCGGCGAGCCGATCTCGCACCGCCAGGCAGTGGCCTTCATGGTCGCCAACCTGCGCATCGAGCTCGACGGCCTGCGCTTGATCCTGCTGCGCGGTGTTTCCCGCCTGGATCAGGGCCTGTCCTTCAACCGCGAAGCCGGCCTTGCCCGCCGCTACGCATCCGACAAGGGCATGGTCATGGGCCTCGACGGCGTGCAGCTGCTCGGTGGCCACGGCTTCACCAAGGAGCACCCGGTCGAGCGCTGGTACCGCGACATGCGCGCCATCGGCATCGCCGAGGGCGTAGTCGTCGTCTAACCCCGCCACAATTCGAATCCATATCGAATAAGCACAAGGAACTTGAAGGAACCACATCATGATTAATCTGGAACTCCCCAAGCGTTTGAAGGCGGGCCAGAACCAAGCGCACCAGGCCGCCGCCGAAATCTTCCGCCCCATCTCCCGCAAGTACGATCTCGCGGAGCACGAGCGCCCCGTCGAGCTGGACACCATGGCCAGCCTGGTCGAAGGCATGGCAGATGCCGGCCAGACCATGGCCGGTGCCTCCGGTGGCCGCGGCGATGACAAGAAGAAGACTGAGGGCGTCAAGAATGGCGGCAATATGGCCTCCATCCTCAACGTCATCGAGACCTGCTGGGGCGACGTGGGACTCACCCTGTCCATCCCCTACCAGGGTCTGGGCAACGCAGCTGTAGCAGCCGTCGCCGATGACGAGCAGCTCGAGCGCTTCGGCAAGATCTGGGCCGCCATGGCCATCACCGAGCCGCAGTTCGGCTCCGACTCCGCAGCTGTTGCCGCCACCGCCAAGCTGGATGGCGACGAGTACGTCCTGAACGGTGAGAAGATCTTCGTCACCGCCGGCGAGCGCTGCACCCACGTTGTCGTCTGGGCATCCGTCGACAAGTCCGCAGGCCGCGCAGCCATCAAGTCTTTCGTCGTCCCGCGCGATACCCCGGGCTTCGAGCTGGTCCGCCTGGAGCACAAGCTGGGCATCCGCTCCTCCGACACCGCGCACTTCATCCTGGATAACGTCCGCATCCCGAAGGAGAACCTGCTGGGCTCCCCGGAGGTGGACACCAAGAAGGGCTTCGGTGGCGTGATGGCCACCTTCGACAACACCCGCCCGATGGTTGCTGCCATGGCCGTTGGTGTTGCTCGCGCTTCCCTCGAGAAGCTGCGCGAGATCCTCGCCGACGCAGGTGTGGAGATCGATTATGACGCCCCCGCGTGGAACCAGCCCGCAGCTGCCAGCGAGTACATTCGCCTGGAGAGCGACTGGGAAGCTGCATACCTGATGACCCTGCGCGCAGGCTGGATGGCTGACAACAAGCAGCCGAACAGCAAGGAGGCCTCCGAGTGCAAGGCGAAGGCCGGCCGCATGGCTACCGACCTGACCCTGCGTGCGGTCGAGATCGCTGGCGCTTACGGCTACTCCGAGCGCGACCTGCTGGAGAAGTGGTCCCGCGACTCCAAGATCCTGGACATCTTCGAGGGCACCCAGCAGATTCAGCAGTTGGTTGTTGCCCGCCGCGAGCTGGGTCTTTCCTCCAAGGAGCTCAAGTAGTAGCTGGCTGCGCGAGAGCGCAGGCAGCGGCTACGCTGCGCGCCTGCCTCCCGCGCCTAGCTACCTAGCTGCCTAGAACAGGCGCACCGAGTGATCAACGGGGCCATGGCCTTTACCGACTAGCAAACGGTCGGCATTGGCGATGGCCTCGTTGAGCCATTTAGTAGACCAATCCAGCGCATCCTCTAGCGAATCACCCGCGCCCAGCCGAGTGGCTAGGGCCGAAGACAAAGAACACCCCGTACCGTGGGTGTTTTTTGTTTCCACGCGCGGGGAGCTGACCTTGTGCGTCTTCCCGGCAGGGGATACTGCAATGTTTCCGGCCTCCGGTCCATCCAGGTGACCCAGCTTTACGATGACGGTGGTGTCGGTTTCCTGCGCCCACTTCGCGGCAATGTCCACCGCCTGCTGCTCGCTGGTGGCCAGTTCGGTCTTGGCCAGGAGTGCTAGTTCGGGGAGGTTCGGCGTCACAACCGAAGAAGCGGCAGCGAAGTCCCGCAGTGCGTCCTCGGCGTCCGCAGTGAGCAGCCGGTCGCCCGAGGAAGCCACCGCCACCGGATCCAGCACCGTCGTGACCTGGTGATTCTGCAGGTAATCGCGGATCGTCTGGATGGTCTCCGTGTCGCCGAGCATGCCGATCTTCACGGTATCGACGGTGACGTCGTCGAACACGGAATCCAGCTGCGCCCGAAGGAAATCCAGTGGGGGAGTGTGGATCTCTCGCACGCCCTGCGTGTTCTGCGCGACCAGCGCGGTGATGACGGACATGCCGTAGCCGCCCGCCGCCATGATGGACTTCAGGTCTGCCTGCGCGCCCGCTCCGCCTGTTGGATCGGTGCCGGCGATGGACAGCACGCGGGGGCGGAGGGGGCTGGGTTCGCTGGGGCTTGGGCTGCTAGAGCTGGCTGGGGTGGCCGAGTTGTTGGGGCTAACGGAGCTGTTGGGGTTGATGTTGGAGCTGTTGTTGGTCATGCCCCTCATTATGGCGCATCTACTTGCGCCCGCTCCCTCAGTCAGTTGGGATACCCCTCTACGGGATCGGTAACTACGAGGGGACTACTGGCTAAGGCTGTGGCAGCTCGCGCGGAACCACCTTGCCCACAGCGTTGCGAGGGAGCTTGTCTAGGTAGACGAAGTAGCGCGGCACACTGTGGCGAGCCAGGTGAGCCTTGACCTCCGTCTTTGTCTTCTGTTCAAACTCCGCCTTCTCCTCGTCGGTCAGTTCGGCAGCGGTCTTGCCCTCCGGCACGACCCATACGCACAGCGCCTGGCCAAACTCCGGATCCTCTACGCCACGCACGGCGGACTCGGCGACGCAGTCCATGGAGTTAATCACGTCCTCGGTCTCCTGCGGGAAGACATTCTCTCCACCGGAGACAATCATGTCGTCGCTACGGCCGGAAATGAACAGCAGGCCTTCGTCGTTGTAGTAGCCCAGGTCTCCGGTGGCGACCATGCCGTCGATGATCTCCTTGTCGGAGCCGGGGCGGGTGTAGCCCTCGAACAGCATGTCATTCTTCACGAAGATGCGTCCGATTTCGCCGTTCGGCAGCTCCTTGCCGTTATCGTCCAGAACCTTCAGCGTCGTTGCCATCGGCGGCTTACCTGCAGTGTTGATGTGCTTGCGCAGCTCTTCCGGGGTGGCGATGGAGGCCCAGCTGACCTCCGTTGAACCGTAGAGGTTGTACAGCACGTCGCCGAATTTCTCCTGCGTCTCGCGCACTACCTTCGGTGGCAGCGCCTCGCCGGAGGTGGCGATGATCTTCGTGCCAGAGTTGAAGTTCTCCGGCACGACCTCCAGCATGCGGCGCAGCATCGTCGGCACCATTGCGATGGTGTACGGGCGGTTCTTTTCGATCAGCTTCACGGCAGCTTCGGGGGAGAAGCGGCGCTGCATGATCATGGTGTTGCGCAGCGCTAGCGCCAACTGGATCTGCGCGAAGCCCCAAGTGTGGAACATTGGTGCGGAGAGGAATGATGGCCGGTGGTGGCGCATCGGGATGCGGCTCATGATGGAGGAGGCCGGCATGTACGTCTTCGGCTCTGGTCGGCGCGCGCCCTTCGGAGTGCCGGTGGTTCCGGAGGTCAGGATGATGGTGCGCCCCTGACGCGGGCGGGCGGGAATGGAGAGGTTCTCTGGGGTGGTGCTCAGCACCTCGTGCAGAGAGGGCCAGTCTTCGCTGCGGGTCGCGTAGTCGCCACTGTCGATCGCATCCCGAACATTGGAGGCCTTCTTTAGGGCTTCCTCTGCCTCGCGGGTGAGTCCCAGCGTGTCGCCGTTCTCCCAGGCCACGACGACCGGGCAGGCGTCGAAGTCCTTCGGCAGAAGCGGCAGGAACTCCTCGTCGATGAACAGGATGTCGATCTTTTGTTCCTTTAGCACAGCCTGGGTCTGCTTTGCTGACGCCCCAGTGTTGAATAGCACAATGTCCGTACCCAACCGACCGTGTGCGCACAGGGTGAGGATGAATCCGCGGTGGTTACGGCACAGCACGCCGATGCGGTCGCGCTCGCGAATGCCGGTGCGGAAGAGGGTTTGCGCCAGGGTGGTGGACTGCTCGTGCAGTTCTTGGTAGGTCATCGAGCCGGCGTCGTCGATGATGGCCGTGTGGTACGGGTCGCGCGCGGCGCCGATGGCCAGTAGGCCAGCGGGTAGGAAGCTCCACTGGATGATTCCCTTGAGGGCCTTGCCGGCTGCGACGGGACCCATAGACCCCAGGACGCCCGATTTGAACAGGGGCAGTGTGCCTTTAAGAAGTGTGCCGGCGGTTCCAATCTGGTCAGTGAGGGAGGGCTTGGGCAACTGGGCTGCTGCTGCGTTCATTTCTGGGTGACTCTCCTTGGATTGGTCTCTCTGAGCTGGTTTCTCTGAACTGTTTTTCTGAGGCGGTTCATTGGGCGGTATTGCCGGGGTGGAATCCCCGGGGGTCTTCTTGAGGTGCCTTTCCCGACGGGCCCCTTGTGCGCCACCGCAGTGAGCCTTAGTGGTGTGCATCACTTTAATGTTTCTGGGTTAAAAAGTTCTCGGTTTGAAAAAATAACTATGAGGGGACAGGTTGTGGGGGAGTTGGGAAACAGGGGTCTATAGGGGGCGTTCGCTGACGGCGTACAGTGTGAAAAAACTAGGCCGGTATTGCCTGTTGACCTGCTGATATGTGGGTAGTTGAGGCTGAGGTGGCGTCGGAATAGAGCAACAACAACACAGTGTTGTGTGAAAGGCGATATGAGTTGTCCACGCTCACGGCTAAGGTGGGCAACATTGGCGAATACGCAAGCTACATCTTTTGAAAAAGGGAGCACACCATGTTCGAGAGGTTCACGGATCGCGCGCGCCGCGTCGTTGTGTTGGCGCAGGAGGAAGCACGCGCGCTGAATCACAACTACATCGGCACCGAGCACATCCTGCTCGGCCTAATCCAAGAGGGCGAAGGTGTCGCAGCGAAGGCTCTGGAATCCATGGGCATCTCCCTGGATGCCGTGCGCACCGAGGTTAAGGACATCATCGGTACCGGTGGCCACCCGCCGAGCGGCTACATCCCGTTCACCCCGCGCGCCAAGAAGGTATTGGAGCTCGCGCTGCGCGAAGCGCTGCAGCTGGGCCACAAGTACATCGGCACCGAGCACATCCTGCTGGGCCTCATCCGCGAGGGTGAAGGCGTGGCGGCGCAGGTGCTGGTCAAGCTCGGCGCGGATCTGTCCCGCGTGCGCCAGCAGGTAATTCAGCTGCTCAGCGGCTACGAGGGTAACGAGGAAGAAAGCGGTGGCGGAGAGCCCGCTACCGCCGGCGTGGGCAGCAGCCCGGAGGGTGCACCAAGTCGCCCGGGTCAGAAATCCAACTCCCTGGTACTGGACCAGTTCGGCCGTAACCTCACCCAGGCAGCGAAGGACGGCAAGCTGGACCCGGTCGTGGGGCGCGAGAACGAGATCGAGCGCGTAATGCAGGTGCTGTCTCGCCGCACCAAGAACAACCCAGTACTGATCGGCGAGCCCGGTGTGGGTAAGACCGCCGTGGTCGAGGGGCTGGCGCTGGATATCGTCAACGGCAAGGTGCCGGAGACTTTGAAGGATAAGCAGCTGTACTCCCTGGATCTGGGCTCCCTGGTGGCGGGTTCCCGCTACCGCGGTGACTTCGAGGAGCGCCTGAAGAAGGTGCTGAAGGAGATCAACCAGCGCGGCGACATCATTCTGTTTATCGACGAGATCCACACCCTGGTCGGCGCAGGTGCCGCTGAGGGTGCGATCGACGCTGCCAGCATCCTAAAGCCGAAGCTGGCCCGCGGTGAGCTGCAGACTATTGGTGCAACCACCCTGGACGAGTACCGCAAGCACATCGAGAAGGACGCCGCGCTGGAGCGCCGCTTCCAGCCTGTACAGGTTCCGGAGCCTTCCGTGGAGCTGACCGTGGAGATCCTGAAGGGTCTGCGCGACCGCTACGAGGCGCACCACCGCGTATCCATCACCGACGGAGCGCTGAAGGCTGCAGCCCAGCTGGCGGACCGCTACATCAACGACCGCTTCCTGCCGGATAAGGCTGTGGATCTGATCGACGAGGCCGGTGCCCGCATGCGCATCAAGCGCATGACCGCCCCGAAGGCCATCCAGGACATCGACGACAAGATCGCCGAGGTGCGCCGTAAGAAGGAGGCCGCCATCGACGACCAGGACTTCGAGAAGGCAGCAGCTCTGCGTGACGACGAGCGCAAGCTGGGCGAAGAGCGCGCGGAGAAGGAAAAGGCCTGGCGTGCCGGCGAGCTGGACGAAGTCGCCGAGGTGGGCGAGGAGCAGATCGCCGAGGTTATGGGCACCTGGACCGGCATCCCCGTGTTCAAGCTCACCGAGGAAGAGTCCACCCGCCTGCTGCACATGGAAGACGAGCTGCACAAGCGCATCATCGGCCAGGACGATGCTGTCAAGGCTGTCTCCCGTGCCATCCGCCGCACCCGCGCCGGCCTGAAGGATCCGAAGCGCCCGTCCGGCTCGTTCATCTTCGCCGGCCCGTCCGGTGTGGGTAAGACCGAGCTGTCGAAGGCGCTGGCCGAGTTCCTGTTCGGCGACGATGACGCGCTGATCCAGATCGACATGGGCGAGTTCCACGATAAGTTCACAGCATCACGCCTGTTCGGTGCGCCTCCGGGATACGTCGGCTACGACGAGGGTGGCCAGCTGACCGAGAAGGTCCGCCGCAAGCCGTTCTCTGTGGTGCTGTTCGACGAGATCGAAAAGGCCCACACGGAGATCTACAACACCTTGCTGCAGGTGCTGGAGGACGGTCGCCTTACCGACGGCCAGGGTCGTATGGTGGACTTCAAGAACACCGTTCTGATCTTCACCTCCAACCTGGGCACCAGGGATATCTCCAAGGCCGTGGGCATGGGCTTCAGCGCCTCCGGCGAAGCCGACGAGGACACGCAGTACGAGCGGATGAAGCAGAAGGTCGACGACGAGCTGAAGAAGCACTTCCGCCCGGAGTTCCTGAACCGCATCGACGACATCGTGGTCTTCCACCAGCTAACTCGCGAGCAGATCGTGCAGATGGTGGACCTGCTGCTGGGGCGCGTGCGCACCGCGCTGGAGGCAAAGGACATGGGTCTGGAGCTCACCGAGCAGGCGAAGTCCCTGCTGGCCAAGCGTGGTTTCGACCCGGTACTGGGTGCCCGCCCGCTGCGCCGCACGATCCAGCGCGAGATCGAGGATCACCTGTCCGAGAAGATCCTGTTTGGCGAGATCGGCGCCGGCGAGATCGTCACCGTCGACGTCGAAAACTGGGACGGCGAGTCCAAGGGCGACGATGCGAAGTTCGTCTTCGACACCAAGCCCAGGCCGCTGCCGGAGGTCGGCGAGGATGACCTCTCCGCCGACGAGGCCCAGGAGGTGGTGTCTGTCGCCGCCGAGGGCAACGTGCCGGAGGATAAGGACTTTGACGCCGCAGACTCCAGCGACGACTGGAATCAGAAAGGCTAACTAAGCCTTTTGGGCTGGGTCTTATTGACTAAGCCTTGTTGAACTGCACTGGGCGATCGTGGATCACGTTATCTACCCAGTCCAGGGCAGGCAGCAGGTGCGTGATCATCGGCACCATGTGGTCGCCTAGTGGGAACGTGCGCGGGATATTGTGTTCTGCGTAGTTCACCTTTGTGCCACCCTCCGCCCACTGGCGGGCCATACGGCGGCTCTGCTCAACCGGGATCGTGTCATCGTTCGTGCCATGGCCGACGTACACAGGAACCTGGGGTGGGCGGCTGCCGATGCGTTGGGCGTCAACAAGCTTCTTGAACGGCTCCTGCTCCAACAGCTCCGTGAGTGACTCGCCGTTCTTCGTCAGTCTGCGCGTATCCGTATAAGCGTGCCGCGCGAGGGATTCGGGGATGCACTCGCTGGCGGTCCGGCGGACGAACTCCTTGCCCTTGTCGTTCATCTTCTCCTTCACGGCATCGCGGATCTCCGGGTTTGAAACGAGGAAACCATTCAATGTGTAGCCCAGGGCGGCGGCCAGTGGGCCGTTGTCGATGGCGGTGGCAGTCATAGCCAAATCCGCCGGCACTCCACCTGCGTAGCCCGCCTTCAGGTTGATCTCCGGGGCGTAGGTGTGAGCCAGTTCCAGGGCTGCAGCGGAGGAACCCCCGCCCTGCGAGTAACCCCACACCGCCACCGGCGCGGCCTTCGGTACCCGAGGCATGTTCTTTGCCGCGCGAGCCATGTCCAACGTGGCGTTGCCCTGATCCACACGGTTCATGTACGTGTGCTGTGCCGGGGTGCCCAGGCCGTTCAGATCTGTCAGTGCGACGGCCCAGCCGCGGGAGAGTGCAGCGGCGACGGGCGCTGCCTCGTACTCCAAGCCCATCGGCAGTAGCTTGCCCGGAGCGCAGGCATCGCCGCTGCCCTGGGTGCCCGGAGCCACGACCAGCAGTGGGCGTTCCCCGCCGCCGGTGTAAGGAGCGCGGGGAATCAGCACCGTGCCAGTGACGGGCACGGTCTCGCCACGGGAGTTGGTGGAAACGTAGGCCACGCGCTGGGCCTCGCTGTTCGTCCAGTCGACGAAGGGGATCCCCAGGGCAAAGTTGCTGGGGGCCGTTTTGATGATTTCCCCTGGCTTGCCCTTTACCTGCAAGGGCAGGGAAGAGTAGAAGCCATCCGGGTCGTAGTTGGGCAGGGAGCCCACTACGGATTTGCCGCTGCCGGTGGCGGCGGCCTTGGAGGCAGATCCCTCGACGGAACCATAGAAGCCGCCGGGTGCAGCGGCGGCGGGCGTCATTCCGGAAGCGGCGATGGCTGCGGGCAGCAGCACTGCGCAGGTGGCGGTTAGGGTTCGGGCGCGCAGGGATCGGGAACGATCAGAGGGAGAACGGTCAGAGGAGGAGCGGTTGGAACTTCTACGAGAAAACGTCATAGGGGAATCTTAAGTGTTATCCCCGTCAGAAGTATTAGGTATTACAAATTAACTTCGCGAAACGGGGCATCCGTTGCGCTGTCGGCGCTGCCTTCGGCATCTTCGGTATCTTCGGTATCCACGTTTGCCGTGAACGGGTCCAGCGCCTCCAGGTCGACTTCCTTGTCCTCGTCATTCGGCACCTTGCGAGTGAGGTCGATGGCCAAGCCGATCGCGGTGAGCAAGACGGTCGGCAGTAGCCAGCCCATGCCTGCATCCATCAGCGGAACCCAGCTCAGGGCATTCTGCAGCGAGTCGACCGGCACGTTAAGGGCGGCCAGGAAGTCGATGAAGGAGAACAGGAAGGCCACGGCTACACCGATGCGGTAAGAAAACACCAGCTTGTGCTGGCGGAACAGCAGGTGCACGTAGGAAAGCGTGATGAGTACGATCGCCGGCGGGTAGATCAGGCCGATCACCGGGCCAGAGACACTCAGAATCTTCTCCAAGCCCAGGTTGGCGATAGCGAGGCCAACGAGGGTCAGGATGGTCGCCCACCAGCGGTAGCTGATGGCCGGAACCAGCTCGTGGAAGAATGTGGATGTCGCTGCGGTCAGGCCAACGACAGTGGTGATGCAGGCCAACAGCACGATCAGCGAGAACACGATTTCACCCGTGTTGCCCATCGTGAGGTGTGCTGCGGAGCTCAGGATTGCCGCGCCATCGCTGTAGCTTTCCTTGTCCGGCATGCGGGCGCCGACTAGGCCGAGGCCCAGGTAGACCAGCATCAGGAAGAATCCCGCGGTGAAGGCTGCCACACCGGAGAGTTTGACGATGCGCTTGTGGTCGGTCTCGCCCTTTTGGCTAAAAGCACTCACGACGATCAGCGCGAAGGCTAGCGCGCCGATGGAGTCCATTGTGAAGTAGCCCTGGGAGATGCCGCTGACCAGCGGGTTGGAGGTGTACTCCTCAGTGGCGGGAATGCTGGGGGAGTTCAGTTTCTGAAGGCCGACGATAGCCAGCACGCCCAGCAGGATCAGCAGCACTGGGGTGAGGGCCTTGCCCAGGGTGTCGACGACCTTGCCGGGCCAGAGTGTCAGCAGGTAGCACACCAGGAAGAAGGCGAACGTTCCCGCCAGGCGCCACCAGCCGCCGGAGAGGTCAAAGGTGGATTCGATGCCCAGCTCGTAGCCAATCGCTGCGGCGCGCGGTACGGCGTAGAGTGCGCCGATGGAAAGGTAGGCAACGATTGCAAAGATTAGGCCAAACAGCGCGCCCGCGCGGGATGCCAGGTCGCGTACACCGTTGCCGGAGATTGCGATGGCGATGACCGTCAGCACCGGCATGAGCACTCCGGTTAGGAGGAAGCCGATCATGGCGGGGGAGAAATTTTCACCGGATTCCACGCCGAGCATGGGAGGGAAAATGAGGTTGCCGGCGCCGAAGAACATAGAGAACAGCATGAGGCCAACAGCCGCCACGGTGGTGGTTGTGTTTGGCTGCTTAGCGGTCGAGGAGGGTGAGGTCGACATAAATCATTCCTAATGTGATCTGGGTAACGTTTATCACTCTAATGCACGTATCCCCGTAGAGCCTAAGCCGGTCAAAACTATTTGCGTTGTGCCCCTATTTCGGGCGGAGATATTGCGGGGTTTTCGCGCTGATTCCGCGCTGATTTCGCGAAGATTTTTAGTGCGGTAGCTGGTACGTCGCGCCGTCGCTGGTTAACAGTCCGTCGTCTAACAGTGATTGCAGGGCCCGCTCGAGCTGCTCGGTTGCGGGCCACAGCAGGTCTATCTCTTTCTTTGTGACGCCACCTTCTCCCGCTTCCCGCAGTAGCCCCATAATCTTTCCACGGACTTGGCGATCGGTTCCCGCGAATTTCTGCACGCGCTGGGCCGCGGCTTTTGCCTCAGCCTCCGTCGGCAGTGGCTTGCCGGCCTGCACCCACGCGCAGTTGTCAATTACGGGGCACTGTTCGCACTCGGGGCTTTTTGCGGTGCAGATCAGAGCGCCGAGTTCCATGAGTGCGGCGCACATTAGGTTCGCGGCGTCTCTGTCTGCGTCTCTAGCGGTATCGGTTCTCGCCCCTGCGCTACTATCCGCACCAGTGCCAGTGCCAGCGCCCGCGTCAGTGGGCTGAGGCCGGGGTGACTGGGACAGTTGGCGTCCAACCAAACGAGGATCCGGATCGACGTGGGGCAGCAACGAGGCCACATCCGCCAAGTCGCGCGCACGGGCGGGGCCTTGCAGGTAGCGACCGTCGACGAGGCGGCGGTAGACGCGGCGCACATTCGTATCCACAACCGGCACGGCCTGACCAAAGGCGAAGGCCGCGACGGCGCGGGCGGTGTAGTAACCGATCCCCGGCAGGGCCTCGAGCTCGGCAATATCGCTGGGCACCTCGCCGCCGTGGCGTTCCATGCAGGCGATCGCGCACTCCTTTAGCCGCAGCGCGCGCCGGGGATAGCCCAGGTTGGCCCACATTTTCAGGATCTCGGAACGCGGCGCCTCGGCCAGATCTGCCGGGGTGGGCCAGCGCTTCAGCCAGGCTCGCCAGAGGGGTATCACGCGGGCGACGGGCGTTTGCTGGCTCATCACTTCGCTCAGCAGAATCGCCCACGGGGTGGTGTCCGGGTGGCGCCACGGCAGATCGCGGGCGTTGCGGGCGTACCAGGAATTCAGCTTGGTGGGCAGGCTGCTGTGCGG
>NZ_JAKRMU010000011.1 GCF_022345965.1 Corynebacterium sp. ACRQK | reverse complement strand
TTCTGTTACCGTCTCTGGCTCCGGGGCGGGGGCCGGCGGGGGAGCTGGCTTGGGAGGTTCAGACTTTGTGCTTGGTGCCGTCACCTCTTCAGGAAGCTCTGGCACTTTGCCCAGTGGTGGAACTTCATCATTCACGGTCTGCTCTTTGGCATGACCTGGCGATTCGCATGCGGCTAGCGTGCCTGTAAGCGAAATCAAGAGCAGTGCGCTTGCAGTGTGAGTTTTCCTCATTAGCGTGAATACTCCTTGGCCTTTTTGTGCACAGCTTTTAAGAACACTGGGCTGGGGTTGAATTCCGAGATTGCTGTGGTCCACCCTTCTGGGCTGGTGAGGTCTCCCGCGCTACAAGTGATTTTCGCGGTGGTCAGGGCGGCGTCATCAATATTGTCCGGATTTGGCGCGTTGCCAGGTTCAGCGGCAGTGCCATATTGTTCCCAGCGCGATGGCATGAGTTGCATTGGTCCCACCGGGATGTCCTTCGTGGAATCGCCGTCGATGTCTCCTCCGTCGGTATCGGGCACGGACTTCTTGCCGCCGGCGGCAGGCGCAACGGCGCGTATAGGTTTGGAGGTCACGCCGTCTTCGTCGATGGTGGTGGAGTTTATTTGCCCATGTTGGGTCAGCACATCACCCAAAGCAGCTAGCGTTTGCCAGCCGACGGCGCAGCCTTGTTCCTGTTCCACGTTGTAGGCAGCGTATGCATATGCCTGCAGCGCGCGCTCGGGAATGTTGTAGGGCTTTGCGCGCTCGGTAGCCCACTGCTTCATGGTATCCACTTGGGCGTGTTGTTCCGGCACAGGTGGTTCTAGGCGATCGGCGCAGCTGGAAAGGGTTGTAAAAGCAAGGAACCCGATGCCCAGCGCGGCCACCCCTCGGCCTACAAAGCTGCGTGACGGTGCCACGAATCAAAGTCCTCCGCAACGATTGCTGCTAGTTCCATGTAGGCCTGCTTGGTTTCCTTGCTGATGCGGTCAAGATCAACCGTTGCGCCCTCAGAGAGGTGGCGGTCGAATGGAATGACGTGCACTGCGCGGGTGCGGCTACGGAAGTGTGCAATCAACTGATCCATATCGATCGTCGCATTTTCAGGGTGGGCCGCAGAGACAACCACTACAGAGTTTGCTGCGAGTTGTTCGTAGCCGTGCAGGTTGAGCCAGTCCAAAGTGGCGGAGGCTGATTGAGCTCCGTCAAGGGCAGGAGAGGTGACGAGCACCAAGGAATTGGCCAGTTCCAACACGCCGGACATTGCGGAGTGCATCAGCCCTGTTCCGCAGTCGGTGAGCATCACGTTGTAGTGGTGCTGAAGGATGTCGACCGCGTGGCGGTAGTCCTCATCACTGAAGGATTCGGACACGGCGGGATCGCGCTCCGAGCCGATGACTTCCAAGCGAGACTTGGCCTGGGTAGTGAATTGGCGTATGGAGGCGTACTTTGATGTGTCTTCTGCGTTGAGGAGGTCGCGGATCGTTGCCGGGCCGGGTGCAGCCACGCGCTGTGCTAGGGTGCCGAGGTCCGGGTTGGCATCGATGGCGATGACGCGGTCGTGTCGGATGGAAGAGAAAACGCCACCCAATGCCACGGTGGTGGTGGTTTTGCCCACGCCACCCTTGAGGGACATCACCGCGATGCGGTAGTCGCCGCGCAGTGGACGGCGGATTTTCTCCAGGAGCTGATCGTGTTCAAGATCTTGCTGGGAGTCGCCAACGTTCCAGTGCCCACCGGTGACGTTGTATAGCATTTTGCGCCATCCACTGCGCGGTGCCTTCTTGACGGCATTGACAAGGTTTGTCTGGTCCAATGCCGGCGGTGGCTTTAGGTCATATTCGGACGGTACATGGTGCTTACCGTGATTTAACGGGGCCTGCTGCGGCTGTGCTTGCTGGGCCTGAGTTTGCTGCGGCTGGGTTTGCTGGGCCTGGGTTTGCTGTGGCTGGGCCTGCTGTGGTTGGGCTTGCTGAGGAGCTTCAGATGAATCGGGAGAGCCTTGCGGGGCAGTGCCCTGCGGCGCTGTTCCTTGGGGAGGCTGAGGATACTCTGCGGAATCACTTTCCTCTTGGTTGGCTTGGTGACCTAGCTGAGGCTTGGATTCGTGAGCTTGCTGAGGCGCCGCAGGGACTTGCTGCTGACCTTCATTGGAAGAAGGGGAGGAAGTAGGAGACTCTGCAGCGGGCGGCTCTTGGGGCTGAGAAGGTTGTTGTGGTGGGGTGGCTGGTTGTGCTGGCGCACCATCACCAGTGAACTGGAGCCAAGAAGGCAGTCCTTCGTGGGATGGCTGGTTGGTTGACACTACGCACTCCTCGTGTACTTCACTCTTTGTTACCGACAACTTCTCTACGTATAACCCGTCCTATACTAATGTGTGTTGTGCAATTTGCACTGTGTGTCCCCCACAGATGTGTTTGATTTGCTCTAGGCAGAATGGAAGAGATCGCTAGATGAATTCCCCAAAGGTAGCTAACGCTGCACGAACTGGAGGTTCGGGCTCGTCGGTCTCGGGGCGTAGCGTTTTCGGCAGGGCAGTGTGGGCTTCGCGTGTTGCACAGGCGCGGAGGTCTTCTTTAGTTGACACATCTAGGCCGATGGTTATTGCGGTGGCTTCCATTGACAACCGAATGCTGACTTCGCCTGTGACCGCTTTGGTTTCCATGATTGCCGAAGAGGTTTCTGAACTACCGATGGTGGTTCTGGATGCAGATGTGCAAGCTCAGCCAATGCGGGGACCGTTGGGTGCGTGGGCAGCGGGAGACGTGCTTGGGCTGGCGGTAACGGAACCGCTGGATCTGACCCGCAAGAAGATGGAGAACTTTGCGGATAGCACCGGGGCAGTTCCGCTGTTAACTGCTTCGCAAGGTACTCAGGGGCAGATGGCTGCTGACGTGCTAGATACTGTGATTAGTCGTGCTCAGCACAGGTGGCCAATTGTTGTGGTGAACTTGCCTTATACATGTGCTGGGGAGACCATTGCCGCGGGCACAGCTATGGCGGATCATGTGCTGTTGGTGGCTGATAGACACCATGAACAGCATGGGTGGCTGTACCAGCCGGGGCACCACCTGACGGAGCTGGCGCAGTCCAAAAAGGTGACTGTTGTCAAGGTGGGCGCAGCTGCGGTCGATTTGCCGCAAGATACGGTGGTTCTGCCAAGCGTAGATGCTCATTCGACGAGCAGGTCGCGGATTGTTCCATCGACGAATCCAGAGGACGTGTCGATGTATCACCGTTTGCTGTCGAGAGTATTCGGTAGTTGATGGCCCCTACACACCGCTAGATGTTGCGAGATTCCCTAGCCGGTGCGGAGACCAGGGAGTAGAACGTGGAGCCGAACTGGTTTGGGACCAGTTGGCTGCTGTGGGGGCTGGTACTAAATGCGGTTCCCGGTATCACTAGCGCTGTCCGGGGTCACCCGTAATCACATTCTGTGGGGCTTTGTGCGATGACGGTGGTGGTACACGTAGTGCCCTGGTGGTGGGTTTGTTGTCTTGTACTAATCCCAGGACGCTTTAGTTTCTTTGGTGTGGAACTTTTTAGGACGGGTCGGCGAGCTTTGCGACGTGTTCTTTTGCTCGAGGATATTCTGCAAAAGCGCTGTTTTTGATCCAGTGGAATCCTGGGTATTCACGGAAGGTTTTCTTTCTGACTCCTTGTTTGATGAGGAAGCGTTGCCACTCAAAAAGGAGCCCTGGTTCGTTGGTGCTGGTGGCTTTGAGGAAGCGGTTGATTTGTTCGAAGTTTTCGGGTGGATGTTGTTGATGATGAGGTTGGTATCCGCTTTAATAAGTGCGCCAATTGCGTAGTGGTCTCCGCCGCAGTCGATGTATTTGAGCATTTCATCGACAGCGTTGGTGATGTCCAGGTCTTTAGCTCCGAGGTTGATCAGTACTCTCATGAAGACCTTGATGGTGCTTGATTGGGCGTACACGCTATCGAAAGTCAACCTTGTCGATAAGTGAATGACTGAGCATATATTGAGATACTTGCTCCTTGTCAAGGCGCAAGCCGTCGCGGTTCGAAGCGTGAATCTAAGGGATGTGGAAAATTTCGGACCAGTCTCTACTATAGAGAATGTTTGTCCGGCGCTATTTGGTGCGGGAATATAAAACTGTGGTTACCAATCTCGATCAGCGTTAGGGTTGGGGAACTCAATCTTTTTAATCGTTTTGCCTGGAATATGGAAATTGCCAAATTTATCCGATATATCTTTATGTGTTTCGGGTTGGTCTCTTCGATTATTTGTTAGAAGTGATATGAAGGATGTGAAATTCTCGGACACCTGGAAGATTTTCCCTTCATCTTCATATAGTACGCTTCCGATTTTAAATTTCTCGTTGGAGAGGTTGAGTAGAATCTTGTCTTCGGGAGGGTTACTTGCTTCGCAAAAGTAGAATGCCCAGTCATGGAGCCAGGTTGAATCCAGTTGGATGGAATTTTCCCATATGCCTATTGGTGCTATGTTTCCAAAGATCATGGTTGCTTCAACTTCGAGAAGGCTCGATTTATCGGTCTCGAGTTGTATGTGTGAGTAGGCCTCAGAAATAATTCCACCTCCATAGAGTGATAGAAATTCCAGATAGTCTTCAGGTAGAGGGGAATCTGTGCTCCGCTTCAATCTAGATATTTGTTCCTCAGTGAACGGGTTGCTCTTAGTCGAGTAGAAGTCCGACGGAATTTCCATTTATCTATCCTTTCTTTCCCCAAAGGCCAAAACCGCCCTTGTGTGGTGCTCTGTGTGCGAGACCTTCCGACGAGTCCGAGCACGTCGAACCAGTATGCTGCGCTAGAGGCACCTAGGGTGGGGTTGTAGTAGCGGAAGCGGTTGTAGGCCCAACCCGGATTCCGCATCCTCGTACTGACCAGTAAACAACAACGGGCTGGTGCACTGACCATGCCACGTGCGCTTGCCGTATAACGTTTGGGTGGTGTGTCCCTCCACGGGTTCCGGTGGAGGGGGGTGATCGTGACTTCTATTACTCGTCGGCCGAGTCTGTCGTAGGAGTAGCGGTAAAAAATACGCAGCACCATTCCAGCCGGCTGGCTGGTTTCTAGTGTGTCAGGACAAAAGCTTGTGTGTTAGTCGTCGAAGTCTGTTCCTGCCGCTTTAGCTTGGTTGAGGGTTCGTTGTAGGTCGTGTGCGTTGTTGAACAGGTCTGTCAGTTGGGTGTGGAGTGGTTGGAGGGTTTCGGTGGTGCCGATGAGGCTGAACATGCCTGCTTCGCTGTCGAACTCGATGCCGTCGGTGGGTACGTTTGCTTGTCGGAGTAGGTACTTGGCGAGGTTGTCGAGGAAGTAGCCGTTGGGTGTGTGTCCTGCTTGTTCGATGACGCCGACTGCTTCCTTGGGCAGGGTGTCCATGGCGGCAAACAGGGTAGTCACGCCGTCGATTTCTGCGAGGTGGAAGAGTGGTTGGTCTTCCTGCTGTGTGTCGGTGGGCATCGTGTTGTGTTCCTGGTTTTCGGTGAAGTCGGGATGTGCGGGGCGCGGGGTATCGATTAGTCCGTAGTAGGCAAGTGCATCTTCAAGGGCATATTCAATTTCGCGATAGCCGCCTAGGACATTGGTCATAAAGTAGGTGCCTTCTGGGGCTTCATCCGTGGTGCCTCCTTGCGGCGGATTTGTGTCGTGGATCGTGTAGTTGATGATCCGTCTTTCCTTCGGCACCCACTCATTTTCTCTTGTTATAGGGACGAATGCTTGCTCCTCTGGTGACCATAAGATCGCGAGTGTGTAGTAGAAGTAGTTGTCAAAAGGGACGGTATTAGGATGGCTTTTCGCTGGGATTCTTTGAAAAGGTCCGCCTTTTCTGAAGTCACTCTTGACGATCTGAATTGGTGGAATAAGTAGTTCGTTTTTTTCGACGAGCGGAAACCATGATGTATCGGATGGGTCGCTGATGAGCGCGCGATAAGGGTGAATCATTGCAGCCGCGCCGAAGAATGCCTCGGTGGAGGTGACGCCAACAGGGATGTAACCGAGGGTGGTTTTCATCAGGTAGAGCTGCCCAGCTTTAGGGCGGCTGCCTTTAGTGCTGTCTAAAGAAAATTTCAGCATGTTAACTCCTTATTGCATATCTGGATAATTGTTCTTTCCATTCTTTTTCGTATTCATTTTCCTTCTCGTTGACCGGAGTCATATCTTCTTTAGCTCGGGTCAGATGAAGAGACACCTCGTGGTGTATAGCGACGAGCCTGGGATGCTTCGCTTTGCGGATGTTTGTTACTTTACCTGCGTGATTAAGGTGGGGATAGTGGTCTGTCTACCGTGTTTTGCCTGTCTGGTTTTGTGAGTCCGAGCGTATCGTCGCAGTAGGCTTTGTGGTTCTTGGGCGCACTGGTGGAACCCCCTTGGGTGTGTGGGCTCATTCGCCGTTTTACGCTGCCGGTGGTGCCTCGGTGCCTTACTTAGATTCTTCCGACGCTACGTACACCATGTGGGATGTGCGTTATGAGATATCTAGTTTGTTCCAGCCTGTAATGGGGTGGTCAGTGGAGTTCATCCAGGTGGACAGTTCTCGGATGAGGCTCCGGGCGTCGTTCCTCATGCACCAAAAATGGTGTTGAGCATCGCCGAGGCGCATCTCTACACGGTAGTTATCGTCGGCTGGGCTGAAGTAGCACTGGATATAGTGCTGATCTTTGGTGTTGTCGCTAATGATCAGGAAGTCCCGCGGATCGGTTCCGATATTGCGGCTTGCTAGTGAACGGGCATTGGTGGTGATGTGGTCGATCCAAGAAGGAATGCTGTGAAGACTTGCCCACGGGATGTGGAGCTGTGAGGTTTCAGTGGTGAAGCGTGAGTTTTCGTCACCGAAGGTCCACACCTGCTGATTGTTCTCGAGGATGGTCAGCGTGGTGAAGTAGGAAAGGACGGGGCTGATGAGCTGGAGTAGTTGGGGGATGTGCTCGTTGTTGTCTTTGATGGCGATGCATTCTGCACCGGTGAGTTCCACGGAGATCTTGTGGGGTGCCAGAATGTTGGTGAGATGCTGCTGGAGCTGACGTGTATGTGCCGAGGTGTGTTTGTCTGCGCGGCTGGCGGCAGTCACGAGGTTATAAGTATTTTCCGGCTCGGTTGGAGCGGTGGGCAGGTGGATGATAATTCGTTCCGTACTCATTATGACCTTTCACTTTTCGCGATTACGTTGCGGAGGTACCACTTGCGTAGAAGAGGTATGAGTCATGGCGTTGGGAGATTCAGTTTCCCATCTGAGAATAGTATTGTTCCCATTCTTCTAGAGTTGGCTCTCGGTTCGTGACGAGGAAATATCTCGCATTGCTTGGTGGAGCTGAAGCCATGGTGACGTCAAGTCCGTTTTCTTCGAGGTAATCTAAGATTCGCTGCTCGTTCATTTCCTGTGCCCTCATTGGAAAATCGGATGCCATGGAATCCTCAGCGGTCTTTTTTCCAAGCCATTGTTGCCGGTAGGAGCGTGTCATCGCATCTAACTCGTTCGAGTAGGTAATGAGTACCCATTGTTGGGATGCTTCGGTCTTCGTAATTGCCATCCCCAGTGGTGGACGTTCGAGATCTTTCCAGGTGTGAATTAAGAGTTGAAATAGGCGATCCGACTCGTCAAGTGAATAGCTAACTGCAGTTACGCCGTTTCGTTCCTGGAAAATCCAAACTCGATCGAGGTTTGACAATGGCTCAGTAGGCTTCTCGATTTCATCGAAGTTGAGAAAGAGAGGATCAAAGTCGCCTTTGACCGTTTCGATGGCAGTATCAATATCTTGCCAGAAAAATGCCGTGGGTTGGTTATATGCAATTTCAAAAGTCAAATCTATCCGCCTTGAATGAGGATGATGTTGCCAAATGGATCGTTCGTCGCTATTCGTGATTTATGCCCTAATCTACGAGCAGAGGGAAAGCGATCCCATTCTACGTAATATCTTTGATTGTTTAGGGTGTATTGGAGGTCAGGACGATTCTGGCCGACATCTTATCCCGCCTCCTATCGGCTTGAAAGTACTGTCGCACCATCGACCAGGATCGGTGGCGTAAGGTTTCTTGTGAGCAACGGAGCCTACGAGCCCGAGAACATCCACCCAGAATGCTGCGTGGTCGACATACCCCTGGGCTGAGGCTAGTCGTGGGGCGAGTCCGAGTGGGTGAAGCGTCCTGGGTTTAGTTCCTACCTCTGCTAAGGAAGGATTGGCACTATGCCCGAGAAAGTACTCCGCCGAATTCAAGGAAAAGGCGGTTCATCAAATCCATGAGATCGTGCGTCTGGAGTCTTGTTCACGGCAACACGCTTACGAGGAAGTCGGCGAACTCCTTGGCGTGTCCCACCACACGTTGCGCGCCTGGTACCGCGACAGCGTCGCCCATGAGCAGACGGCACCAACAGGTGGCGAAACCATGGAAGAAGAGCTCAAACGGCTACGCCGGGAAAACCGCGAGTTGAAGCGTGCCAACGGAATCCTCAAGACTGCCTCGGCTTTTTTCGCAGCGGAACTCGACCGACCCACGGCCAAATGATCTCCTACATCGACGCATATAAAAATCAGTTTGGGGCCTGGGACCATCTGCCGTGTCCTTCGACAAGCAGATCGTGGATTCATCACCTCACGCGGCTACCGTAAAACCACCACACGTGCGCCCAGTGCGAGGGCTTTAAGCGATAGCCTGCTTATCCCAGAGATACAGCGTGTGCATGCGGAGAATTTCTCGGTTTACGGAATCCGCAAGATGTGGCACGCGATCAACCGTGAGGGCTTTCATATCGGCCGCGATAAGACCGCACGCCTGATGAAACTAGCCGGTGTCAGCGGTCGGCGCCGTGGGCGTAATCCAGTAACAACGATGAGTGCGAAAGTACCGGATCGTCGCCCCGATGTGGTTCAACGCAACTTTCGCGCCCAGGCCCCTGGGCGGCTGTGGGTGGCCGACATTACCTACGTTCGTACTTTGTCTGGCTTCGCCTACACCGCGTTTGTCGTGGATGTCTATAACCGGAAAATCGTTGGTGTTGCCACTCGCTCGACGATGCGTACCGATGCGTTGCCGATGGAGGCGTTGGAACATGCTCTCACGGCGGCCGGCCGGGTTCATGGAAGCCAGCTGATTCACCACAGTCACCGGGGTAGTCAGTACGTGTCGTTGAAGTATTCCACGGCCTTGGCGCAAGCCGGAATTCGGCCAAGTGTGGGAACGGTCGGTGATTCTTATGACAACGCTCTCGCCGAAACGGTTAATGGTATCTACAAAGCAGAATTGATTCATGCCCAAGGTCCGTGGACGTCGGTCGGAGAAGTCGAACTGGCCACCTTGCGGTGGGTGCATTGGTGGAACACCAAACGCCTTCACGAGGCGTTGGATTACGCCACCCCACAGGAAGTAGAAACCGAGTACTATCTCACGCAGCCCGTCAGTACGGGGCCGTAAAAGAAGCGGAACTAAACCCAGGACGCTTCAGTGGTGGTGTTGATCAGTTCCTGAGGCGCTCCGGCCAGGTCGCACTGTAGGGCGTAGAACGTCGCATCAACC
The DNA here is from genome assembly GCF_022345965.1 of Corynebacterium sp. ACRQK. GTDB lineage: Bacteria > Actinomycetota > Actinomycetes > Mycobacteriales > Mycobacteriaceae > Corynebacterium. The sequence continues at coordinate 26,298 of NZ_JAKRMU010000011.1, read as the reverse complement.
CGGGCCTGGGACCAACCAGCCACAGGATTCGCCGGAGTGTCGTTGGCGTCACCGGTGCCACTGGTTAGTGCGATCTGGCCGCGAGTCTCACCAGTAGCCGGGTCAGTAGTCCACACGTAGCCTTCACCCACACGTGCCGAGTTGGTGGTGTCGACAGTGGTGGTGATAGCGGCTAGTTGGTTACCGGTGTGGGTGAAAATAGAAGGGATAAGTTGTACTTCTCGCTGTGACTAGTTGAAAGACGGGCAGACGAGTACAAAGAGTGATGTCGGAACCCGATGTCCGTCGCGATCGGTCGCAAAGCCAGTAGGAGATTGAAACTGCAGGGTTGTCTTACCTGTCCAAGGTAAACGGAAGATCCGTCCAACAACTCCTTCTATACCATCCGGATTTGATTTCAGAACATCTGCTATTTCAAGTCCTTCGGAATCTATCAAAAGGTCGTGTGAAAGAAATGCATCTTGGAGGATGCGCCGTGTGGAGGTTACTTCTACTGTTACGTGGAAAGTTTCGTCTTCTGTCAGTTCTTTGATGCCGAGACTTATCGCACCGTCTGCTAAGCCCACTAGAGGAGTGGTCTGCCAGATGAGGTCGTCGCTTGCGTCTTGAGATCCAAAAAACTCCACGCCAGCTAGCTCTGGTTCAATGTCTAGCTCTATTTTCGGCATTGATTGTCCTATTCTGTTAGCTTCACTCGGAAGAAGTCACCGTTCTGAATATTTTCTCGCCTGTAGAAGCCACGTAGACGGCCTCCCTGCTTGTTTCAGTGTAGAAACTCCGTTTACAGTGGCTCCTTTGCCTCCTTGCATAGTTGATGCGTATGGAAATTCATCAGGGCTTCCCTTAGTGTAATCCCACCCTCTGGTTGCTTCGGCTCTATTTTGGCGGATGATTGATTTGTCGGTCGTTCTTTGAAGTAGGGTCGGTTGGTCTTGTTGAATTGCCATTTCTAGGGTACGCGCAACTTCTGGTTCTGCTGACTTGCTTACTTCGAAGGCTGGTACCTCAAATTGGCCATTTGGAAGTAGTGGTCCTTCTGTGTCAGGTGTTGGGCGTCCATGTCGTGGATGTCCACAGCTAGCAAGTCCGAGCAGGTCCACCCAGTATGCCGCGTGGTCGACATACCCCTGGGCTGATGCGAGTCGTGGGGCAAGCCCGAGTGGGTCTTGGGCATTATAGGCACCCAAGGTGGGGTTGTAATAGCGGAACCGGTTGTACGCCCACCCTGATTCAACATCCTCATACTGACCAGCAAACAACAACGGGCTGGTACACCGACCCGCCCACGTACGCTTGCCGTACAACGTTTGGGTGGTGTGTCCCTCGACGGCACCGGTGGTGGTGTGGATCAGTTCCTGAGGTGCACCGGCTAGATCGCACACCAGGGCGTAGAACGTCGCATCAACCCGGGCCTGGGACCAACCAGCGGCGGGGTTAGCCGGAGTGTCGTTGGTTCTACTGGTGGTTAGTTCGATCTGGCCGTGTGTCTCGCCAGTGGCAGGGTCAGTAGTCCACACGTAGCCTTCACCCACACGTGCCGAATCGGTGGTGTCGATGGTGGTGGTGACAGCTGCTAGTTGGTTGCCGGTGTGGGTGAACACGTCACGGTGGGTAACTTCTCCGGTGGTGGTGTTGATGGTGTCTTTGGCGACACGTCGGCCGAGACCGTCGTAGACGTAGCGGTAGCCGGTGGTTGGTTCGTCGGAGGAGGTAAAGCCGATGGGTTGTTCACCGGTGGCGTAGTAGAAGTGATGAACCAACGGTTTCTTACCCAGACGTTTGGTCACGGTGCGGGTGATACGGCCTGCATCATCGTAGGTGTAGGTTGTCCGGCCGACTTTGACCGGCAGGGTGTTGTGGTAGTCGATGACCCCGTCGGTGGCTTGACAGTGCTTATGGCTTTTAGGTGATGTTTAGCTTCTGCCATCCGTGTGTTGAATGGGTACCGGTGGTTATCCAAGTGGTGAGTTCGTGGATGACGGTGCTAGTTTCGGGGGTCGTGTGCCAGTAATGGTGCTGGGCATCGCCAAGGCGGATCTCAACCCGGTAGGTGTGGTCGACGGGGCTGAAGTAGCACTGCATGTAATGCTGGTGTTTGGTGGCGTTGGTGATGATCAGGAAGTCCCGCGGATCGCTTCCTAAGTTCAGTTCAGCCATTGTGCAAGCGTTGGTGGTAATTAAATCAATCCAGGACGGTAGACCGCGCAGACTTGCCCACGGGGCGCTGTATTCCGATGTTTCCGTCGAGAAGTTGGTATTTTCGTCGCCAAAGGTCCAAACAAATTCTGAGAATTCAAGGACCGTAAGAGTAGGGTATCGGGACAGCAACGGGCTGATAAACTGAAGTATCTGGGGGATATTCTCGTCGTAGTCACTAATGCCTATACAGTTATTCCCAACCAGTTCTACGGGAAGGTCGTGCGGAGCCAATATCTTCGTGAGGTGCTGCTGGAGCTGACGCGTCTGTGGCGAGGCATGTTCTTCTTGCTGGCTAGCCGAACTCACGTAGTCGTATATCTCGTATGGGGCGACTTGTGCAGGTGGAAGGTTGATGATGATCCGTTCAGCGCTCATTGTTGGCAGTCTTCCATTCGCTGCGCGACCTTTGTCCAAAAATTTGGAACCGTGACTCCTGCTCTTGTGGCTATCGTCTGCAGGTTTGATGCGTTGTCAAAACTGGCCTTGAGCGCTGTAAAAAACTCGTCGAAATCAGTACGTCTTTTCTCAAGGTCTTTGAGCTCCGGGGTACCAATTAAAGTTCGAACTTCATGGTCAGTATTTCCAAGGTAACTGTTGAAAAAGATCGAGTAGAAGTTTTCGTGTGTACCGTGGTAATCAATTTGAAGGTTTAACTGATCTTTTTCTACCAGTCGTCTGATTCCTATTCCCGCTCCGCAGAGTAGCTGTGTCCGTTCTCTAGTAATCCAATCTTGGTGGCCATAGAAAACTTTGATTTCGTAGCTCGGGCGCTCGGGATCTTTTTCAAATTTAATCAAGAAAGCTAATTCGCCGGTTTCGTATGTCCAAAGCATTTTCCGTCCAATGCGGGAGAAGTGGGAATTAGCGGCTTCGGTTAGTGTTTTTTTGAAGTCTTTGAAGTCCATTTTTAGGGAGTATACCAATCGGCGGTGGCTATTACATCTGGCACAGTGCTGTCGCCAATTTCAGCTGCATGTTGTCGGTTGAAAGACTCGGCATGTTCCTTGTATTTGGCAAGTTGGTTGACGCTTTGTCGCTGGCCTGTAGCTGAGTCAGGCTTCAATTCTCGAACCTCCCTGATGTATCCACTGTCGTCAATCTTTATCGCATCTGGTCGCATGCGTGTGTCTCCAGGCATTTTAACGTTCGCTTTGTAGCCTTGTGCTTCGATGAAATCAGAATAGCTTCTGTGAGCCCGACGTCCATTTACTGCAGTTCCATTTTCTCCTCGGAATGTTCCGTCCGCACTACGACCAGAAATGGTTGGGTGTGGATCCTTGGGGCTCCGAACGTGTGACATCAGCCCGAGTACGTCGACCCAGTGTGCTGCGTGGTCGACGTACCCTTGTGCTGAGGCTAGCCGTGGGGTGAGTCCGAGTGGGTCTTGGGCGTTGTAGGCGCCCAGGGTGGGGTTGTAGTAGCGGAAGCGGTTGTACGCCCACCCGGATTCCGCATCCTCATACTGGCCCGCAAACAACAACGGGCTGGTGCACCGACCGGCCCACGTGCGTTTGCCGTAGAGGGTTTGGGTGGTGTGTCCCTCGACGATACCGGTGGTGGTGTTGATCAGTTCCTGTGGTGCTCCTGCTAGGTCGCACACTAGGGCGTAGAACGTCGCATCAACCCGAGCCTGGGACCTTTTGGGGCAGGGCTAGGATGTGCCAGATCGTTTTCAACCGTGGGACCTATGGGGTATTGGGGTTGGCTTGTTGGCTAGAACGATCTGAACGTGTACTTCACTGGTGGCGGGATCGATGGTTTCCACTACATCCAGGCTTCGCTTGCCTTGGCGCGGGTGTGGTTGCGCTGGGGCTTGGTGGTTCCTGAACTTGTAAAATAGTCTCAGCACATCTCTAGAAAGGCATGTTGTACTAAGGCGCGTACAAAAGTCTTTTGTCGCCAATTCTGACCAAAGCTAGTCCTTGGGACTTTGCTTCGTCCCGCATAGCGAAGTCGGAGGTAACTTCGCTACTCAGATCGATTTCAATCGTTACAGCACGTTCATCTTCTGCAATGACGCGCGCTGAAGTGCCTGCGAAGCGGTTTTTGAGATCATTGAAATGGGAAGCCTCATCAGATCTCAGACCAGTTAGCCTAATTGCTTTACTGATTAGGTCATCTTCAGGATCGCCTTCAGTCGAGGTCTTTATGAAGCAATATCTATCGAGAGGATACTCCGGGTGTACCGGGAGTGTGTCTAGAGATCCTGCGGGTTCAGTAAGCGACGTAATGCGGAATGCTCCAGTTAGGTCGCTGAACGACATCCGGTTGTTGGTATTACCGTTGTTTGCTCGGAAGGCAACGTAATCTGAGTTCTCTTGTTCGAATAGGAGTCCTTGATTCCCAAAGTATGTCATCCAATCTGAGTTTCGATCTTCGGTTCGGTATGCGTTGGTAATAGTTATTACTGGATTCTTGCCTATTTTTTCGACGATAAGTGAGCCGACGTTATCTTGGCCATGGACGGCGAGAAACTCAGTGGCTTTCTGCGAGTTATTGATGCGAAAAGAACTGCGAATAGCCTTAAATTTAAGAGCTACCATGCCTTCAGGATGTGGACTATCGAAGGACCATTCAATTTTTGTTTTTCCTTCAGGAACTATTCGATAGGCGATGTAAATGGTGACACCATCTACTGTGATGGGGTTACCTGCATTTTCTCCGAAAAGTTGGTTAAACGGTTTCATCGATAGCTGCTCCAGTCTCTACTAATATCCGGGGAATCGTTGTGGGTCGATATCTGCGTGGTCTTGAGGCCATCGTGCACGAGTTTGCACGCCACCTTCTGAACGTGCAATAGGCTCATGGCTTACTTCCATGCTTTCAATTCCGTCAGATTGTGGGAATGCATCAAGCTTATCTTGATTGAATCGCTGCGGAGGCCTTCCCTGTCTCATTCGATCTATAGTGTCATCGGCAAATCCATTTTCTGGAGCATACTGTTCGCTATTGAACTGTGCTTCATTCTTCCAGAAACGCTTGTTTTCAGTACTGCGGCTGGGAGGATTACCATTTCGCATTGGGTCCATTGGGTGTTCACCGAGCCTCCATCTGCGACCTCGGTATTCCTCAACAGGGTTGGACGCGCGTTTCAATTCGGTAAAATGGCCTCCACTATGCAGGCCCAGAACGTCGACCCAGAATGCTGCGTGGTCGACATACCCCTGTGCTGAGGCGAGTCGTGGGGCGAGTCCGAGTGGGTCTTGGGCGTTGTAGCCACCCAAGGCTGGGTTGTAGTAGCGGAAGCGGTTGTACGCCCACCCGGATTCCACATCCTCGTACTGGCCAGCAAACAATAGCGGGCTGGTGCACCGACCGGCCCAGGTGCGTGTGCCGTAGAGGGTTTGGGTGGTGTGTCCCTCAACGATACCGGTGGTGGTGTTGATCAGTTCCTGTGGCGCACCTGCCAGGTCACACACCAGGTCACCCACCAGGGGATAGAACGGTCCATCACCTTGGGGTTGGGAGCAACTGGCGGCAGGGGTGAAGCGTTTTGGGCATTGTGCCGATCATTGCCTTAGCAGAAGTAGGAACCATACCCAGTTCGCGTCATAGGTGTAGGTGGTTCGCCCCATACGTGTTGGCTTGGTGCCCGCGAAGATCATGCTGCCATCACAAGTAATTGCGGTACTTTCCGGCTTTGGATTCTTCTTGCTTGCCGATGCCGCGGTGGCTTATCGCCGCTGTTTTGTCGCGGTCTGTGGGTAGTTTGAGTTTGGTTGTGTAGGACAGCAGTGGCGCGGTTGCTGGGTATCCGGTGTTTCCTCTTTTTGGCCGGGCGGAACTAAACCCAGGACGCTTCATGTTGCTTGACGACGCCCCATTGTCTTTACCGTCCTATGGCCCAGTTTTCTATCTCCAAAGTAAACAGAACCAAACCGCTTTTGAGTGGCAGTTAGATGATCGGTGATTGTGAATTGTCGAGCCAGGCCACGATGTGGTTTTCGGCTTGTTTCGCGGACGGTAGTTTGTCGAGATGGCGGTCTCCGTTGTGGTTCGTGAGAAGAAGCGGGAAGTAGTTTCCCTTGGCATTGAACTTGACCTGGAGGGTCTCGCCGTGCGAATTCTGGTACGTAATGAAGCCAGCGGACGGAGTTTCCGATAAGTGAGTCAGCCACTTGGGTACGGCTTTGGCAGAGGCGTAACGTTGCTCGCCCAATACGGTAGACGAGGTGGAGATGTCAGTGGTTTCGTCGCCTTCCAAGATTGGAATGCTCAAATGCGGGACCGAAATGGCGATGTCCTGGTGGAGGCCGAGCTCTGAAAGTTTTCGGGCGTCGTTCGAGAGATTTTCCGTGGGGATGTCGATTTTGGCTTGGCCGGGAGCTGGTGGTTCAATCTGCGCCAACTGCGCAATTGCCTCGAGTGCCGCCATAGACTGAGGTGTATCTTCGAGGGCGGTGATGGCCAAGTTGAGAGACTCGCGCTGCGACGTACTCGCCGTGTACAACTCGAGCGAGTCGGACTGATTCACTGAATCCAGCAGGATGCCGAGTATTTCGCCTTGGTAGGCGTAGATGGCCTCATCGATGGCGGTGGTGTCATGAATATTGCTCAGCAGATGGTGGAGGTGCTCGGCGGCATCCGAGTCGATGGATTGGTCGTAAACTTTCGCATACAGTCGTCCGATGAGCAGCAGTGCGGAATCGCTATGCATAGTCTTTTGCTCCGTAAAAGTCGAAGGGGTACGGGTGGCTGGTCTTCCCGGCGAGGGGGTTTCGATCCTTTGGAGCGGAAAACCATCCGGTGATGGCGCTGAGCACTTCGGCAGGCAGGCGCACTTCTTCCCCTTCTGCTGCAGCGAACCTGTAGCTGAGGGCGCCGGTTTTGTCAGCGTTTCCGTCAAGTCGCTCGGCCAGCTCGAATAGTGTCAGCGCAGTGATATCTGCAACGAATCTGGTTGCGTTATCAGATGACAGGGGCCCTGTTTCCTAGATTCGCGTGTGAAGCTGTTCAATGGTTGGCGTGACGACGTCTTCGAGGTCCGATTGAAATTGCGTCAGCTGTTCGTTGGTGGGCTGCATTAACACTCTTATAACACTCCAGGGTTCCACTGGATATTTGTCGGTTGAGGCAAGCCTTGTTGCTTGAGCTTCTCGATACCATAATCGGTTAGTGATTCCGCTTCAGATTGGCTGAATCAGACCGAGGTGTGTGCCTCTACCTCGATAGCTCTCACGTCGTTCCAAGTATAGGTATCGACGTCAGGATCGAAATTCTTGGCAAAACCATCATATCCGCGTCGTTGTGCTGCAGTGATCTCTTTGTGAAGCGCAGATCCGGTTGCGGGATTGTTTGAATTCTTAAGTTCATTAATTGGGACTGCAGGAGCATCCAGCGAATGTTCTCGTGCCAATGGAGCATTATTGTAGTTGGCCTTCGCCGGAATATGATGTCCGCCGACTGGCGTGGAACCATAACGTTTGACGGGAATTCCCTCGACAAATTCTGGGCACGACTCTAAGCCTAGGAAAACCATCCAGAATGCTGCGTGGTCGACGTAGCCTTGTGCCGAGGACAACTTGGGGGGGGCTAGTCCGAGTGGGGCTTGGGCGTTGTAGGCGCCAAGGGTGGGGTTGTAGTAGCGGAAGCGGTTGTAAGCCCACCCTGATTCGGCATCTTTGTATTGTCCTGCGAACAGCAGTGGGCTGGTGCACTGACCATGCCACGTACGTTTGCCGTACAACGTTTGGGTGGTGTGTCCCTCCACGGGTTCCGGTGGAGGGTGTTGATCGTGACTTCTATTACGCGTCGGCCGTGTCCGTCGTAGGGGTAGCGGTAGTGATACGCAACACCATTCCGGTCGGCTGGCTGGTTTCTAGTGTGTCAGGACAAAGCTTCTGTGTTTAGTCGTCGAAGTCTGTTCCTGTGGCTTTAGCTTGGTTGAGGGTTTGTTGCAGGTTGTTGGTGTTGTTGAACAGGTTTGTCAGTTGGGTGTGGAGTGGTTGGAGGGTTTCGGTGGTGCCGATGAGGCTGAACATGCCTGCGTCGCTGTCGAACTCAATGCCGTCGGTGGTGACGCCTGTTTGTCGGAGTAGGTACTTGGCGAGGTTGTCGAGGAAGTAGCCGTTGGGTGTGTGTCCTGCTTGTTCTATGACGCTGATTGCTTCTTCTGGCATGGTGTCCATGGCGGCGAACAGGGTGGTCAGACTGTCGATTTCTGCGAGGTGGAAGAGTGGTTGGTCTTCCTGCTGTGTGTCGGTGGGCATCGTGTCGTGCTCCTGGCTTTCGGTGAAGTCGGGGTGTGCGGGTCGCGGGGTGTCGATTAGTCCGTAGTAGGCGAGTGCGTCTTCAAGGGCGAACTCGATGTGAAGATCCATGAGGAGGCCCGCTGGCATAAAGTAAGTGCCCTCCGGTGCTTCATCGACGATGCCGCCTTGAGGCGGGTTCGTGTCGTGAATGGTGAATTTTATGATTCTTTCGTCCTTGGGAACGAAAGTGCCTAGCCGATCTTCTGGCAATGTTTCAGCAGCTGGAACGAACGCTTGTTCGGCTGGGGCCCAAGGCATGGACATTTGGTAGTAAAAGTAGCGATCGAAGGGGATGGGCACAGGAGCTGCTTTGTCGCGAATCGGAGTGAAGCAGCCTCCCTTTTTGAAATCCTGCTTTCTGATCTCTAGTGGCGGGATCAAGAGTTCGTTGTTTTCGATGAGTGGGTACCAGGTGGTGTCTTTGGGGTCAGATACGATCGCTCGGTAGGGATGAATCATCACGGCGGCGCCGAAGAATGCTTCGGTGGAGGTCGCACCAACAGGGATGTATCCGAGGGTGGTTTTCATCAGGTAGAGCCGTCCAGCCTTCGGGCGGCTGCCTTTGGGAGCGTCGAATACTAGTTTTAGTGCCATGTTCTTAACGTACCTTGCTAGCGAATTGGTCTACCCAGTCCTTGCCAAAAGCTGTTGCTTGGTCATAGAACTCATGTTTTGGGCTCATACTATTTATCTTATTTTCTAGGTTACCTACTTTAGTCGTGGCTCCCGTGGGCTTTTGCATTCCCAGTTTTTCAATTAGGTGTTGCTCGACTCCTCTTGCCTCGTATTTTCCTAGAGCCATGTCTTTATTTAGTACTGTCATTTGGTCTCGGGGTCGAGTGAGCGGGTGACTCAACGCATGCTGCATGGCTCGTAGTCGAGGGTGTTTGGTAATGCCGACGTATGTCGTTTCGCCTGCTTTATTCATGTAGTGGTAGACATGGTGATCTTTGGTGGCATTAGCTTTTTGCCAACACCGCTTTAGCCCGAAAACATCGACCCAGAATGCTGCGTGGTCGACATACCCCTGGGCTGAGGCGAGTCGTGGGGCGAGTCCGAGTGGGTCTTGGGCGTTGTAGGCACCCAAGGCTGGGTTGTAGTAGCGGAAGCGGTTGTACGCCCAGCCTGATTCCGCATCCTCGTACTGACCGGCAAACAACAGCGGGCTGGTGCACCGACCCGCCCACGTGCGCTTGTCATACAACGTTTGGGTTGTGTGTCCCTCCACGGGTTCCGGTGGTGAGGGTTGATCAGTTCCTGTGGCGCACCAGCTAGATCACACGCCAGGTCACCCACCAGAGCGTAGAACGTTCCATCACCTTGGGGTTGGGAGCAACTGGCGGCAGGGATGAAGCGTTTTGGGCATTGTGCCAATCATTCCTTAGCAGAAGTAGGAACCATACCCAGTTCGCGTCATAGGTGTAGGTGGTTCGCCCCATATGTGTTGGCTTGGTGCCCGCGAAGATCATGCTGCCATCACAAGTAATTGCGGTATTTTCCGGCTTTGGATTCTTCTGGCCTGACGATGCCGCGGTGGCTTATCGCCGCTGTTTTGTCGCGGTCTGTGGGTAGTTTGAGTTTGGTTGTGTAGGACAGCAGTGGCGCGGTTGCTGGGAATCCGGTGTTTCCTCTTTTTCGCCAGGCGGAACTAAACCCAGGACGCTTCAAGTCGAGCGCCGCAGATCTCAACTAGCCTTATGAAGTCACGCATTCGGCATCGAGCAATCCCAAGACGTTTGTCATGTGGAGTGAGGTTGCTAGTTGTCGAATTCAATTCCGTCGGCTTGCGCGTTCTTGATGGCTTCGGCGACGGCGTCGGAATTGGTGGCTAGTTTGGTGAGCCAGTGTCGGAGTTCGGTGATGATTTTTCTGTCGCCGGTGATGGTTGAGTTTTCTGCGGAGGCATCGATGGAGAGGTTGCCGTGGTGTTGTTGTGCCCAGTGACTTAATAGTCCTTCCCAGATGTAGCCGTTGGCGTCCATTCCAGTGGCAGTTATTGCTTGTTCGAGAGGGCTGTCAATGACAGAGTTGACGGTCATGCTGTGTTGGCCGGCGAGCTGGCTGTTGGATTCGTTGAGTTTGATGGTGCGGGTGCGCAGGCCGGTGTCGGTGTTGGCGATGAGTGGTTGGTTGAAGGAGATGTCTTCTTCGGGGTAGCTCAGTTCCGTTGGGAGGGGAAGCCCTAGGTGGTAGCAACGGTACTGTTCAAGCCATAAATCTAGGTGGCCGACTGAGTATAGCGTCCACGGAACAGAAAGAAGTTTTCGCTCATTTGCATCGGCCGAACGTGTGGATACTGACTTGATCCACATCTTTAGGGTCCATTGTGCTTTGTCGATAGCGGCGTCCGGGGTGCCAGTAGGAATGGAACCCGTAAATTCGCGGGGGACGAACGCGCACAAGTCAGGTCGGTAAATGGGCGATGAGTCGCGCAGAATATTGGTTGTACGTTCATTCCAAGAAGACGCAGGGGTGAGATTGCCTAAGCGTACGAAGGGTCCGCCTTTGGTAAAGGCGCTCTTTAGAAGAGCAAAGGGAGGAATAATCCACTCGCTGTGTATGCCGGACGGTGTTTGAACACTGGGCAGGCCGAGCGCGGCGATATTTTGCGAATTGTGAGGAACTGAAGTAAGCGATGCAGCTTGGTCGCGGTATTTACTTTTGTGGACCTGAACTTCGACAGCTCCGTGAGATGTTGGCATCGACAGGATGGTGTTGTCGGAAACACGGATGGCCTTCATCGACTCGTCGAATGTCATTAGGTAAGGCATTGATTGTCCTTTCGGTATTAGAAGAACGGGATCGTGATTGCGCTCTTATTGATCATGCCGTTTGCCCAGGCTACAGCACCATTTTTTACATGGGCAGGTGGTGTGCTGCCGATTTGGTTTCGAGCGTTGGCTAGGTTGTTGAGGCCCTTTGAGTCGATTGCGGCCTGTTCGAAAGCGCGAGCTTGACGCCTTGTGAACGAGTCGGCGTCTTTGCTGAGCAAGTTTGTGTCGATATCAGCAATTTCCATCTCCGTAGAGAATTTTTTCCCATGCTCAATGGCTCGCCGCGCCGGATCATTGCTCATACCAATATATTGCATTTCGTTTCTGTTGGGCGTCGGGTGTGAGTAAAGGTAAGAGTCTGTGTTTCTTCCATTGAGCCAGTTGGCTATGTCGGTGGCTTCGTCTGTGGATAGGCCGAGCTTTTGGAATTCAGGCATGGATTGAAGTTCTTTTACCGTGACTTGGTGGCATTGCAGTCCGAGGTAGTCGAACCAGTGTGCTGCGTGGTCGACGTATCCTTGTGCGGATGCGAGGCGTGGGGCTTGGCCGAGTGGGTCTTGGGCATTGTAGGCGCCTAAGACTGGGTTGTAGTAGCGGAAGCGGTTGAAGGCCCACCCGGATTTAGCATCCTCGTATTGTCCTGCGACTAGCAGTGGGCTGGTGTATGTGCCGGTCCAAGTGCGTCCTGTCCAGGTGCGTGTGCCGTAGAGGGTTTGTGTGGCTCGTCCTTCGATGGCACCGGTGGTGGTGTTGATGGCTTCTTTGGCGACGCGTCGACCATAGGAGTCATAGATGTAGCGCCAGCCGACCTGTTTGTTGTCGGAGGAGGTAAATCCGATGGGTTGTTCGTTGGTGGCGTAGAAGAATTCGTGCACCAACGGTTTGCGGGATAGGCGCTTGGTGACGGTGCGTATCACTCGACCGGCGTTGTCGTAGGTGTAGGTGGTTCGCCCCACACGCACCGGTTTGGTGCCGGCAAAGTCAACAGCCGAGTCTGCCGTAGCACTTGTTGTGTTGCGGTTGGCGTGGCTGTTGAGCCTTGCGTGGCCGGTTGTTCCGGTGGCTGGTGACGGCGCGGTAGTTGAGCCGGTCGCGGTGGTCGCGTTGGTTGTGGTTGGTGTATCAGTGTGGAGTTCGGTGAGGACGCCGACCCGACCAAGCCTCTGTACGGTGCCACACGCGGCTTTGGGCTTGCCGATGCCGCTCCGTGGCTCACCGAAGTTGTTCGGTGAACCTTTGGTTCATTCTCGTACCCTAGTTAGTTCTGCTGGAACAGATTCCAAAAATCGGAGAACCTGGTAGCAACTAACTCTTGGATGTCAGACTCGACATCGAGGAAGATGACACTATGCTTTGGGAAGCAACGGTTTGAATAGTTTATCAAGAAAGGGGTTGCGCCGTCTCCTTCGCCGAGCGCAATGAGAGCTCCCCAGTTAGGAATATCCCATTCATCTCGTATATAGAGGGCCTCGTCAGGGGAATCGAGATTGAAATCGTAGCTTTGGGAAGGGCCCCCGAAACCGTTTCCAAACAAAACCTTGACGAGGTGGTCATCAGTTTCAGGACTATTCCCTTTGATGTGGGCATAATCTGGATGAACAAGACCGCAGCAACCACTTTGGACCAATTCTGCATATTTTGGTGGTAGTTCGAATCCGATATTGTGTTCAATTTCTCGGACCCGTTCTGGTGAACAGCTTTGTCCCGGAAATGAGAATACATTCCTATCAGAAACCATCATTTGCCCTTTCCCCAAATGTTGTATCCACCGGTATGACCGACTTTAGAGTTTAGTTCTGTTGGGATCAATTGCATACGTCCTGGTTGCTCATGGTGATGTCAAGAAAGTCCAAATTGTTGGCAATATTCCGCTGAGATGCCCGCAGCCGCATCAAGTATGCTGTCGTGCTGAGCTCGCGACAACTCCCAAGTATTTGGAGGAAGCTGCAGATCCATCGGTTTACCGTCAATTTCATGTATTCATTCGTCAAAGACAGGAAAACCTTTTTCATTGAACGGGAACCCATTTGGATACCGTTTCGCCATTTCGGAGCCGACAGGGAAATGCTTCGTACTTCCGGCGAGATGCGCATTACGGGGAAATTTGCCGTTCGGCAATTCGTCGACCGACGAAGGAATTGTTCGCTGATGAGACATCAGCCCAAGGACGTCTACCCAGAATGCTGCGTGGTCGACGTAGCCTTGGGCTGATGCTAGGCGTGGGGCGAGTCCGAGTGGGTCTTGGGCGTTGTAGGCGCCAAGGGTGGGGTTGTGGTAGCGGAAGCGGTTGTACGCCCACCCTGATTCGGCATCTTTGTATTGTCCTGCGAATAGTAGTGGGCTGGTGTGTGTTCCTGTCCAGGTGCGTGTGCCGTGGAGGGTTTGTGTGGCTCGTCTTTCGATGGCACCAGTAGTGGTGTTGATGGTTTCTTTGGCGACACGCCTGCCGAGACCGTCGTAGGTGTAGCGGTAGCCAACACCGGGAGCATCACTTGAGGTAAAGCCGATGGGTTGTTCACCGGTGGCGTAGTAGAAGTGGGCGTGGGGTGTTAACTATTTTTGTGTTCGACGCCTAGCGCATCCTTCATGAGGAGCATCTTCACACTTGAGGCTACCTCATTGAAGTGGGCTTGCTTTCAGGGTTTTTGGGGTGTCTGCGGGAATGCCCGAGTGACGTGTCTTGTCCTCGGGCTTTGATGTAGGAGATTGTTGTGGCTGGCTGTTGGTTAGTGGGTGAGTGTGCTGCCGTCGGGGAAGTGGATGGTGGTGGTGTCACTGACATCAACAAAGGCTAGGCCTAGTTGGGTGGCGATGGTGTGTGCTGTGTTGTGGCCTTCTTCGGCATCGTCCCAGTCGAAGGCGGTGTAGAGGAAGTCGTCGCCGATGGTGTATTCGGTGGTGGGTTCTTCTGCTTCGTCGTCGTCGAGGTCAATGTCGCTGTTGATGTCGGGGAAGTGTGCTGCTAGTTGGGTGTAGCAGTTGGTGATGGCTGGGGTGGAGCCGGTGGTGGTGGAGTAGTTGCGTGGTTGGTCCCATTGGGTGGCTTTGTTGTACCAGTCCATGAATTCTTGATGGGTGGTGGTTGGGACGGTGGTGGGATCGATGATGAGGATGTCGTAGCTCATGGGTTAGGAGTTGTTTCTGTGGGTGTTGATGTAGTTGGCTAGTTGTTCGGTGACGTTGCGGACGTCTTCGTCGGTGGTGGGTTTGTTGGGCATGTCGGCAATGTTTTGGGGGTTGATCACTTTTCGCCAGTCGGTGGTGTCCAGCATGTGTTGTGCTTTGTCCCATTCCTTGAAGTACAGGAGGATAAGCATCTCTGAGAAGCGGAAATTACTTACTTGCCAGTACTGTCCTGTTTCTATGTTGTGGCGGAAGTCAGGCTCGTCAGTGAGTTCGGCTTCAATTTTGGGCAGGGCTGCGCCGAATTGCTTAAAGAATGCCTCCCAATTGGGGCCGGATCCGGATGGTTCGAAAGGCTCATAACCATGGCTATACGCGTCAGTGAATCGTGAAGGTTTTAGTGCGCTTCCCTTCCTCTTTCCAACGGGTTTGCCCATTTTTGAGTTGGGTAGATGAAGGGATGAATGTAGCTTTGCGAGTTGGGGAAAGCGTGCTGTGTAGATGAATCCGGTGTTGTAGAGGCCTGAGGATAGTTTTATGGGGTCGCCGCTAATATTGATTTCCAAGTATGGTTCGAGTTGTTTGCTCCATGTTGGTTCCTTGGATTTTTCCCTGGTGTAGCCTCTGTCGGCGAACCATGCGTCGGCGTCAGTAAAGAGTTTCGGTGCTGCCATATTTAGTGTTCCTTTTCTATGCGATCCTGTCGAGAAGATTACCAAGCTTAGCCACATCGCTAGGGTTGTCCATATAGAAGGTATGGAATTGGCCCTGCAAAAGGTTTCCACGCTCCTTCTCCTAGATTTACGCGGGTGGTGACCTGCTTCGCACAGTTATCTTCACCCATTCTTTCACGAATGATTGATTCCGCGTTTGCCTCGAATTTTTCTCCGGCGGCCTTGTTCGCGGAAATATGCGACATTAAGCCGAAAATGTCTACCCAGTGTGTTGCGTGGTCGACATACCCCTAGGCTGAGGCTAGTCGTGGGGCGAGTCCGAGTGGGGCTTGGACGTTGTAGGCGCCAAGGGTTGAAGTGTCCGAGGTTTTGTTCCGTTTGAGTAGATGGGAAAACCTGGAGTATGCCAAGACAATTTGACCAGGATGCGAAGGACCGTGTGGCCCGTCTTGTCGAGGACCGTATCTTGGCGGAAAATATGTCGATGCACGCCGTGTGCCAGGCACTCGACCCACAACGTCGGAAATGATCCGGTTCATCGATGAATACCGGAATCGTTTCTCTGTCGAGTTCATCTGTAAGACGTTGAGGAATAACCGAGCTGGTGGGTTCATCACCTCGCGTGGTTATCGCCAGTCCAAGGCCCGAACAACCTGTGGGTGGCTGACATTACGTATGTGCGCACGAAGAATGGCTTTGGCCGCGTTTGTCACCGACGTTTACTCCCGACGGATCGTTGGGTGGGCGTTATGAGATTCCATGCGCACCGTAGCGTTGCCGTTGCAAGCTCTCAACCGGGCGATCGCGTGTGCTGAGGAAATAACAGGTCTCATTCATCATTCGGGTCACGGCTCGCAGTACGTCAGCGTTGTCTACAACGGGCGTCTTGCCCAGCACGAGATTGCCGGTTCCAGCGGAACTGTCGGGGATTCTTATGACAATGCTCTGGCTGAAAACGTTAACGGCTCCTACAAGAACGAGCTAATCCATACTCGCAGGTGGAATGACGTTGTCGAGGTGGAAATCGAATTTTGGGAGCAGCACCCGCCGCAAGCAATAATAGAAATCAAGGCAAATGCCTAGGAACAAACATCGGGACCCTTCATCATGTGGTGCTGGTGGCGGATCGTCATCACGATCGGAATGGTTGGTTGTATCAGCCTGGCCACCATCTGACGGAGTTGGCGCAGTCCAACAGGGTGACTGTAGTTAAGGTGGGGGCATCGGTGGAGGATTTGCCTCAGGATACGGTGGTTCTACCTAGTGTTGATGCGCATTCCACGAGCCGTTCAAGGAATGTTCCTTCTACAAATCCTGAGGATGTTTCGATGTACCACCGGCTCTTGTCGAGGGTGTTTCAGAATCGGCCTTAGCGAAGGGCTTGAAGCTTTTATCTGCTCACTCTTGAATCAAGCCGAGATAATGCCAGCTTGCTCATAAAAATCAAGATAAGGGCTGGCGGTTATGGCAGGGCTGTTTGGTATTGGCTCAAATGCAAATCTGTTTCCTCGGTTGGTTACTTGCGTGTGGGAGTCATCCAGCTCAATAATCTGGGTCATCATTTGAGCAGTAGCCACTTGAAATCTCGTTCCAGTATTAGCAACCTGATCACAGACTTCCATAAGTTTCTGTTTCTGACTTATCCAATTGGTAATGATGGCGTGATGATACTTTTCAGCGAATTGATCATGGATTACTGGTGTTCCGAGTAGCTGTAAATAATTTATTTCACATGATCTCAGCGAGAGGTAGAAGGCGTTGCGAATAGACGTGGATGGAAAGATTGAACAAAATTGCCTAGAGTTCGAGTGCCCAATTTGAAACAAAGGCAAATACTTCTTCATTATCTAGTGTCGAAAAACTTGACTCTTGGTTTTGTGGATCTGCTTCGGTTATTAGATTCCAAGAATCCAATTCTGGGCTAAAGGAAATGCGTATTCGGCGTTGAGAAGATGGAATGCCATTGGTTACGTCGAATGCAAATCGACGGCCTTCCTTGTAAGCATCGGCGGTTAGGATGTGGATTGCCGATCGGATTTCTGCAGAGGTGGATGCATTCAGCACAGTGGAACCATCTGAGATTTGAATTGAAAACTCTGGTGATTCGGCGGAAACTTCGGTTAATTGCTCCGTTCCTTGTCTTGAAGAATAGTTTGGATCGTGGCTCAGCGCATTCCTAACTACGTCATTACGTGACAGTGGAAAATGTACCTTCACAAACTTATTTGAGCTATCAAATTCACTCGAAAATTGGATGTGAATATCTAGTTTTTCAAAATATCCAATGATGTCGTCTGTCGTTAATTGTTTCGCGGATGCTGGGAAGCCCTTGAGTTTGCTGTTTTGCAGGCTGACTCGCCCATTCCACAGCACGTTTGAGACAACCTCTGGTTGGCCACTATCAGGATGGGGAAGTGCCATGGCTGTAGTCGGGTTGGCGAAGCTTCCCTTTCTGATTTCTCCTTGGGGAAGAATAAGTAAACCACCAATTGTCTTGCAGCGCGCGCCGATGAATCGTCGCATTAGTTCCATGAGGGTGGGAACTGTGGGATTGACTGTACTGATCGAAGTGACCCCAGCGCTGCTGTTCAAGTAGTAGACAGGCTCAGTTGTCAAGGAGTCCAAGTCTGCTGGATCAACCGGAATCAAACTAACATCCTTCGAAAAGGACTCAGTTAAGACTTCCAGGGCTGTGTCTTGGTCCCCAGACACGAAAATGCTTGGGTCGCCAAAGCGGAGAGAAAAGTTCACTACATATCTCCTAGTCGAACTGATGCAAGATTACGGTTACGGTTGGGTCATTTGCTTCAGTTCTGATCCTATGAAGCTCACCACGATTGGAACTAACCCTGTCCCATTCTTCTGTGAATCTCTGACCATTTTGAGTGAATTGAAGGTCGGGTCGATTGTATCCCACATGTTGTCCTTGCATATTCACTTGCTGTTGATTGATCCTAATATCAGTGGCTCCTGTCCTCGTTAGTTCTTCATATCGGGCTTGCAGTGCTGCTTGGTGTGATGGTGTATTACCGATTGATCGGACTACCCCATTGGGTGCTGGATCAAGCGGAGGAGGGGCAGTTAAACCTGCCTTTCTAAGAACAGCGTCGTTGGCCATCTGCTGTGTTAGCGAGTCCGTTGAACTAGGAATCGCAGGTTTGAAGGTTCCATCTGTGAATCGATTAGGGTAAACGTCGTGAGGAACTTTGGGCATTCCGAGGCTATGTGCTTCTTTACCACGTAGCCCAAGCATGTCTACCCAGAATGCTGCGTGGTCGACATACCCCTGTGCTGATGCGAGGCGTGGGGCAAGCCCGAGTGGGTCTTGGGCGTTGTAGGCGCCCAGGGTGGGGTTGTAGTAGCGGAAGCGGTTGTATGCCCACCCTGATTCCGCATCCTCATACTGGCCTGCAAACAACAACGGGCTGGTACACCGACCGGCCCATGTGCGTTTGCCGTACAACGTTTGGGTGGTGTGTCCCTCGACGACACCGGTGGTGGTGTTGATCAGTTCCTGAGGCGCTCCGGCTAGGTCACACACCAGGGCGTAGAACGTCGCATCGACCCGCGCCTGGGACCAACCAGCGGCAGGATTAGCCGGAGTCTGGGTGGTGCCACTGGTGCCATTGGTTAGTGCGATCTGGCCGTGTGTCTGGCCAGTAGCAGGGTCAGTGGTCCACACGTAGCCTTCACCTACATGTGCCGGATCGGTGTCGACGGTGGTGGTGACAGCTGCCAGTTGGTTACCGGTGTGAGTGAACACGTCACGGTGGGTAACTTCTCCGGTGGTGGTGTTGATGGTGTCTTTGGCGACACGTCGGCCGAGACCATCGTAGGTGTAGCGGTAGCCGGTGTTTGGTTCATCGGAGGAGGTAAAGCCGATGGGTTGTTCACCGGTGGCGTAGAAGAAGTGATGAACCAACGGTTTCTTGCTGAGGCGTTTGGTCACGGTGCGGGTGATACGGCCAGCCTGGTCGTAGGTGTAGGTAGTCCGGCCGACTTTGACTGGCAGGGTGTTGTGGTAGTCGATGACCCCGTCAGTGGTAGTGGCCAGGACACCTGCTGGGGTGAAGGTGAAGTGTCCCAGGTTTTGTTCCGTTTGAGTAGATGGGAAAATCTGGAACATGCCAAGAAAATTTGACCAGGATGCCAAGGACCGTGTGGTCCGTCTCGTGGAAGACCGCATCTTGGCGGAAAATATGTCGATGCAAGCCGCGTGCCAGGCAGTAGCCCCAAAGCTGGGCGTCTCGTGGCACACGGCGAGGCAATGGACGCAGGCCGCTCGTCGCGAAGGACGTGTTGTGGAATCAATGCCCGAGGACCTTGCTGCAGAAAACGCACGGTTGCGTCGAGAGAATCAAGAGCTGCGGGACACCAATGAGTTGTTGAAAGCCGCCTCAGCTTTTTTCGCATCCGAACTCGACCCAAAACGTCGGAAATGATCCGATTCATCGATGAGCATCGGAATCGTTTCTCAGTCGAGTTCATCTGCCAGACGTTAAACACGCATCGCGAAGGCGGTTTTCTTAGCTCGCGTGGATACCGCCAATCCAAGGCCCGGGGCTTAAGCTCCCGCGCTTTTCGCGACGCTGCCCTAGTAGAGCGCATTACCGAAGTTCATAAACAAAACTACGGTGTCTACGGGATTCGCAAAATGTGGCGCGTGCTGCGCCGCCAGGGCATTGACATTGGACGCGAGCAAACAGCCCGGCTGATGCGCAGTGCTGGACTGTCCGGCAAGGGCAAAGGTGGGGCACCAATCACAACGCGCAAACCCAAGGGTCCGGATCATCGCCCTGACTTGGTAAAACGTGAGTTTAAGGCCCCTGGCCCTAATCGGCTGTGGGTGGCGGACATTACCTACGTGCGCACCCGAAAAGGCTTTGTGTACACCGCGTTCGTGACCGATGTATTCTCCCGGAGGATCGTCGGATGGGCGCTGTCCGATTCGATGCGCACCGAAGCCTTGCCGCTGCAGGCGTTGAACCAGGCAATCGTGTGCGCTAAGGAAACAACGGGCTTGATTCACCATTCAGACCACGGCTCACAATATGTGAGCATCGTCTACAACGAGCGCTTGGCTGAGCACGGTATCGCAGCGTCCACTGGGACGGTGGGCGACTCCTATGACAATGCTTTGGCTGAGAACGTCAACGGCTCCTACAAGAATGAGCTGATTCATAGGCGAACGTGGGCCGATGTCGTCGACGTGGAAATCGCGACGTTCGAGTGGGTGAATTGGTGGAACGAGTCAAGGCTCCACCAGAGCCTGGGCTACCGCACGCCGGCTGAAGTCGAAACCGAATTTTGGGAACACCACCCCAGTCGAGAAATAATGGAAATCAAGGCACAAGCCTAGGAACAAAACCCGGGACACTTCACATGCCTGCTTCACTGTCGAACTCGATGCCGTCGGTGGTGACGTTTGCTTGTCGGAGTAGGTACTTGGCGAGGTTGTCGAGGAAGTAGCCGTTGGGTGTGTGTCCTGCTTGTTCTATGACGCCGACTGCTTCCTTGGGCATGGTGTCCACGGCGGCGAACTGACGCGTCCTGGGCATTGTGCAAATCCTTCCTTAGCAGAGGCTGGATCTAAAGCCGGGACGTTTCACGGATATCGTGGGTGAATACTTTTGGCAAATGGCTAAGAATTGATTCGAAAAGCTTCCGTGGTGGTTGCCCTTATATATACTGCGACGAAGCTGATTGTGGGCCTCAAATACACCGTGCTAGCGGACGCTACCGTGGGCTTTAGAGCCAAGGCGCGTAAATTGCACGAATTGCATTCGCAATCTCGACCGGCACTGTGGTGTCGAGTAGTTCACTGACCAATCTGGCTCCTCTATCGCGAGTTAGATTGAGTTTCTCTGCGCCAAGTCTTTGTGTTCCATGTGTGGAATGAAATGTTCCAGCATCTAGTTGGATCTCGTCCATTATTATCGACGCAGCGGTCTTCTCTGCCTTGGTTGAAGCTGGGTTCTTAAAGGTGAATGTTGCTTTGGAAAAGACTTCGTCTGCTAGGTCTGACCAATTGGTGAGGACGAGGGAATGAACGCTGTTGGGCAGCTGGCACCGGTCTACTGGGATGCCTAGGAAACGGACGTTGTAGACAGCGCAGTCGCGGAGGTCACATCCAAGAAGTTGATTCTGTGATTGGTTCTCTGCGATCGCGAAATTAGCTAGCTTTCCTGAGATAGTGCTGTTTATAAGTCCAAGTGGTGTGTGGTCTTTTTGTCGTCTTCCGTTGATTATGATGTCGCTAAGTGTGCTGCCTTCAATTCTGGAAAACATCGAGACATCTAGTGGTTCTTCGATCTTTTCGACAGTGGTGTTGATGAGGCTGATGTGGTCCCAATCACCGCAAGAACGAAAACTCGGGTTCCGAATAGTGCAATCCTTGAACGAAAGATATGATCCAGAACAGTGATCGAATTCGGTGCGAACAAATGAGCATTGTTCAAGAGTTACGGCCTCAAAGGACATTCCCTGGATTAAGTCATCATCAAATGATTGGTTGCGTTGGACTCCTTGGAGCCTTTGCCGTGGCTTAGACACTTGGCTCTCCGTTGGCTTCGAGGCAGGCGTATGCCCACTCAGTTAGGGTCGGATATTTATTTCCGAACCATTCTTCGTCACCAGTATGGAAATAGCCGCACACAATTTCATCGTCGAGGTGTTGGAGGACAAGGTAGCTGTCATCTCCCATTTCTCCCACGGCAAATAGTTCCTCGTGGCCTGGATAGTCTTCGTGGAATTCGGCGTTGAGGGTAATTGCGCGTTGATCAGGAGAGTAGGGGACTGATAGGGGGGAAAACATTTCGACTCCGACTAAGGTCCATCGATCGCATTGGGTGAATAGCTGTTTGAAGTCTTCTGGCAACCATTCAGGGCAAGATGCAAAGCCTTCCTGAACCTCTTGTAGAGTGCTGCCTTCGCCAAATACATAACTGTCGTCGAAGCTTGCGAAATCATTCAGATTAATCATAGGAAGTCTAAAGCCCTTTCTTGCCAGTACTGTCTTTTCCAGGAGTTGAATGCATTACGGTCCACCGGAGTTACGTCCTTTGGAAACTCACTAGATTTTAACCCGTTGAAGATGTGAAGAGTGTTATGGTTACTCTTATGCATCGTTTGAGTTAATTCAACCAGTGTTGAGTTGTCATCTTGGCCAATGTGGTGCAACTGAATAGATTTACCATCATGTCCCTTTGGCGCTAGACCTCTGGCCATCCGTTCTACGTTAGTTTCACCTCGGTGAACGTGGTTTGGGTCGAACAAATAACCTGAATCACTTTTGTAGACTTTCTTTCCGAGGACATCGTGTGAGGCCCAGCTTCCAATGCGACGGTGTGCCATCAGCCCGAGAACATCGACCCAGTATGCTGCGTGGTCGACATACCCTTGTGCTGATGCTAGGCGTGGGGCAAGCCCGAGTGGGTCTTGGGCGTTATAGCCACCCAAGGTGGGACTGTAGTAGCGGAACCGGTTGTACGCCCAGCCTGATTCCACATCCTCGTACTGACCAGCAAACAACAACGGGCTGGTACGCCGACCCGCCCATGTGCGTGTGCCGTACAAGGTTTGGGTGGTGTGTCCCTCTATGACACCGGTGGTGGTGTTGATCAGTTCCTGTGGTGCTCCTGCTAGGTCACACACCAGGGCGTAGAACGTCGCATCAACCCGGGCCTGGGGCCAGGTGGTGGCAGGGTTAACCGGAGTGTCGTTGGTGTTACTGGTGGTTAGTGCGATCTGGCCGTGTGTCTGGCCAGTAGCAGGGTCAGTGGTCCACACGTAGCCTTCACCTACATGTGCCGGATCGGTGTCGACGGTGGTGGTGACAGCTGCCAGTTGGTTACCGGTGTGAGTGAACACGTCACGGTGGGTAACTTCTCCGGTGGTGGTGTTGATGGTGTCTTTGGCGACACGTCGGCCGAGACCATCGTAGGTGTAGCGGTAGCCGGTGTTTGGTTCATCGGAGGAGGTAAAGCCGATGGGGTGTTCACCGGTGGCGTAGTAGAAGTGGTGGACGTGTGGTGCTAACTATTTTTGCAGTCGACGCCCAGTGCATCCTTCATGAGGAGCATCTTCACACTTGAGGCTACCTCATTGAAGTGGTCTTGTTGTCGGGCTTTTTAGTGGTGGTCACGGTAATGCCCGAGTGACGTGTTTTGTCCTCGGGCTTTGATTTAGGAGATTGTTGTGGCTGGCAGTTGGTTAGTGGGTGAGTGTGCTGCCGTCGGGGAAGTGGATGGTGGTGGTGTCACTGACATCGACGAAGGCTAGGTCTAGTTGGGTGGCGATGGTGTGTGCTGTGTTGTGGCCTTCTTCGGCATCGTCCCAGTCGAAGGCGGTGTAGAGGAAGTCGTCGCCGATAGTGTATTCGGTGGTGGGTTCTTCTGCTTCGTCGTCGTCGAGGTCAATGTCGCTGTTGATGTCGGGGAAGCGTGCTGCTAGTTGGGTGTAGCAGTTGGTGATGGCTGGGGTGGAGCCGGTGGTGGTGGAGTAGTTGCGTGGTTGGTCCCATTGGGTGGCTTTGTTGTACCAGTCCATGAATTCTTGATGGGTGGTGGTTGGGACGGTGGTGGGATCGATGATGAGGATGTCGTAGCTCATGGTTTAGGAGTTGTTTCTGTGGGTGTTGATGTAGTTGGCTAGTTGTTCGGTGACGTTGCGGACGTCTTCGTCTGTGGTGGGTTTGTTGGGCATGTCGGCAATGTTTTGGGGGTTGATCACTTTTCGCCAGTCGGTGGTGTCCAACATGTGTTGTGCTTTGTCCCATTCCTTGAAGTGCAGGAGAATAAACATCTCGGCAAATCGGTGATTCTGACTAACTTTCCAGTATTTACTTGTTTCTACATTGTGACGAAAATCTGGGTCGATCGTGAGTTCAGCTTCGATTTCTGGGAGCGCAGAATCTAATTGGCTAAGAAAAGCGTCCCAATTCGGTCCTGTTCCAGAAGCTTCGAGCGGTTGGTACCCGTCACTCCAAGCGCCTTGTAAGGATGCGACCATGAGTCCTATTGATTTTGCAATTCCAGTGGGGGTTCCCATTTTTGTGTTTTTTAGGTGCAATGCGGAATCGAGTGCATCTAGTTTTGGGAAGCGTGCCCAGAAAAGAACTCGTGTTTCGTACATGTCTTTAGAAATCTTGATTGGGTCACTGGACAGAACGAACTCGAGGTCTGGACCAAGCTCTTTGGTCCAATGCGGATTCCTAGTTCCCTTTCGTATATAGCCCCTTTCGTTAAACCATGAGTCTACATTCGTAAAAAGCTTGGGTGCTGCCATCCTTTGTGATCCTTTCCTACGAAATACTGTCAAGTAGTTTACCTATCTTGGCTACATGGCTTGAGTCATCCATATAGAAGGTATGAAATTGGCCCGTCAAGAAACTACCCTTGCTTGTGCCAAGAGGAGTGGTCTTGTCGGTCCGAGCTGAGCGCATTTCGACGGCTCCTCCGTCCTTGGCTAGTTCGTTTTGGACCAGCTGTTGACCCTCTGTGAGCTTAGCATTGCCACTCTTGATTTCAACGAAGTGGAATTGTTCATCATTGCCCTTGATAATGAAGTCAGCGCGGCTATTCTTCCACGCTCCTTCTCCAAGATTTACGCGAGTGGTGACCTGCTTTGCCCAATTATCGGGTCCCATTTTTTCACGAATGATTGATTCCGCGTTTGCCTCGAATTTTTCTCCGGCGGCCTTGTTCGCGGAAATATGCGACATTAACCCGAAAATGTCGACCCAGAATGCTGCGTGGTCAACATACCCTTGTGCCGATGCGAGGCGTGGTGCGAGTCCGAGTGGGTCTTGGGCGTTGTAGGCGCCCAGGGTGGGGTTGTAGTAGCGGAAGCGGTTGTACGCCCACCCGGATTCAACATCTTCGTACTGACCGGCAAACAACAACGGGCTAGTGCACCGACCAGTCCACGTACGTTTGCCGTGCAACGTTTGGGTGGTGTGTCCCTCGACGACACCGGTGGTGGTGTTGATCAGTTCCTGAGGCGCTCCGGCTAGGTCACACACCAGGGCGTAGAACGTCGCATCGACCCGCGCCTGGGACCAACCAGCGGCAGGATTAGCCGGAGTCTGGGTGGTGCCACTGGTGCCATTGGTTAGTGCGATCTGGCCGTGTGTCTCACCAGTGGCCGGGTCAGTAGTCCACACGTAGCCTTCACCCACACGTGCCGAATCGTTATCCACGGTGGTGGTGACAGCGGCCAGTTGGTTACCGGTGTGGGTGAACACGTCACGGTGGGTAACTTCACCGGTGGTGGTGTTGATCGTGTCTTTGGCAACACGTCGGCCGAGACCATCGTAGGTGTAGCGATAGCCAACACCGGGAGCATCACTTGAGCTAAAGCCGATGGGTTGTTCCCCGGTGGCGTAGTAGAAGTGATGGACCAACGGTTTCTTACCCAGACGTTTGGTCACGGTGCGGGTGATACGTCCTGCATCATCGTAGGTGTAGGTAGTCCGGCCGACTTTGACCGGCAGGGTGTTGTGGTAGTCGATGACCCCGTCAGCAGTAGAGGCCAGCACACCAGCCGGGGTGAAGGAGTAGTTCTCCTGCGCGGACACCCCGGTGGTACTGCCCGGTTGTGCTGGAGTGCCTGCTCGTGCAGGAGTGTGTGTCGTGGTCTGTGGTGGGGTGGTGCCCTGGTCACTGGGGTTGCTGTGGTTGGTGTGGGGTGTGCGTGTCGCACTGGTCGCGCGGCCGATAGCGTCGACGGTGAAGCTGGTGGTACCACGCAGTTGGTCGGTGATGGCAGTGAGGGTGGAGTCGGCTTGCCAGGTGAAGTCACGACCAGCAACAGGGGCTAGCCCGCCAGGTGTTGCCGAATCCAACAGGTTGGTGTGGTCACCGGTGATACGTCCACGGGCGTCGATGTTGACGGTGCGTACCAGGTTGTCGATGGCGGTGGTGGCGCGGTGGCCGCGGGTGTTGGTGGTGTAGGTCAGCTCGGCAAGCACGCGACCAGTGTCGGCGTCATCGGTAGGTAGGCGTAGGGCTGAACCGTCGGTGGTTGCGGTGGTGTGTTGGGTGATGGTGCTGCTGGTGATCTCACCAGCGGCATTGCGTCCGTAGCCGGTGGTGATGGTGTGGTCGGTGGGTAGGGTGAGGTGTTCGCCGGTGACCATGCCCGTGGCGGAGAGCTCAATAGTGTGGCGGGTTTCTTCGCCACTGGCCAGGCGCGTGGTTTCAGCGGTGGCCCGGCCGTAGGTATCGCGGGTGTAGGTGATGGTGGCGGCCGGGTTGGTGATGCTGGTCAGGCGACCGA
>NZ_JAKRMU010000010.1 GCF_022345965.1 Corynebacterium sp. ACRQK | reverse complement strand
GACACGTTAAAACCACGCTGGCGTAACCACCACCAACCCACAATCCATGCGAGCCAATGGAGCACTGAAACAAGTCACAAAAGCATCAAAGACATACAATGCATCAGAATCAACACAAAGGCTGGTCAACAAAGTATCTAAACTTGGTTCATCACGCTATTGAGTTCTCAAACAACCTACGCACACCGAGCCTCCCGAGCCGGTTTTATTTCCCCGCTCGCTCTCGGCGACTTGAATTAATGTACACCCAACGCCAAGAAAGACACAAATCCCCTGGTAAAAGCAGGAAAATTGCAACTACCAAGGGATCGGTTTAGCGCATACAGGCCGTGCAGGTGGCGTCACTAAGAAGAAGCACCTACACGCGCACCGGCGAAACGCTTCTTGCCCTTGCGCAACACCAGCCACGATCCGTGCAGCAGATCCTCGGCGGACGGGGACCACTCGATGTCCTCGATGCGCTGGTTGTTGACGTAAGCGCCGCCCTCCCCGACAGTACGACGGGCGGCTCCCTTGGACTTTTCCAGGCCGGACTCGACGAGCAGGTCCAGGATGGTGGCATCGGCGCCAACCTCGGCAACCTCGGTTTCCTGCAGGGCGGAAGCCAGGGTGGGCTCGTCCAGATCCTGCAGCTCAGCCTTGCCGAACAGCGCCTGGGCTGCCAGCTCCACAGCCTCGGTGGCAGCCGCACCGTGCACCAGAGTGGTCATCTCGCGGGCAAGAACTCGCTGCGCCTCGCGCTTGAAAGGCTCCTCGGCGACCTTGCGCTCCAGCTCCGCGATCTCCTCCTGGGAAAGGAAGGTGAACCAGCGCAGGTAGTCGATCACCACGGAATCGCCCGCGTTGATGAAGTACTGGTACCAGGAGTACGGGCTGGTCAGCTGCGGATCCAACCACAGCTTGCCGCCGCCGGTGGACTTGCCGAACTTGTTGCCCTCCGCGTCCGTAACCAGTGGCACCGTCAGGCCG
This sequence comes from Corynebacterium sp. ACRQK, assembly GCF_022345965.1. Lineage (GTDB taxonomy): Bacteria > Actinomycetota > Actinomycetes > Mycobacteriales > Mycobacteriaceae > Corynebacterium. The sequence continues at coordinate 53,546 of NZ_JAKRMU010000010.1, read as the reverse complement.
TGCACCTTGGCGCCGTTCACGCGGCGGTTCAGATCTACGCCAGAGACGATGTTGCCCCACTGATCGCCGCCGCCGATCTGCAGCACGCAATCGAACTCGTTGTGCAGGTGCACGTAGTCGTTGGCCTGCAGCAGCATGTAGGAGAACTCGGTGTAGGAAATGCCGTCGGATTCCAGGCGGCGCTTCACGGTATCGCGATCCAGCATGGTGTTCAGCGAAAAGTTCTTGCCAACATCGCGCAGGTATTCGATGACATTCATCTGGCTGATCCAGTCCGCGTTGTTCACCATCACAGCCGGGCTATCCACATCGCTGTCCTCGGTGAAGTCGACGAATGCCTCCAGCTGCTTCTTGATGGCCACCATGTTCTCACCGATCTGCTCCTCGGTCAGCATGGAGCGCTCACCCACGTCGCGCGGGTCGCCGATCATGCCCGTCGCGCCGCCGGCCAGGGTGATCGGGCGGTGGCCGAACTGCTGGAAGCGCTTCAGCATAATCAGCGGCACCAGGTGGCCCGCGTGCAGGGAGCTGCCCGTTGGGTCGAAACCGCAGTACAGCGTGATGGGGTTCTGCGTGGCCTCCTTCAGCGCCTCCAGGTCCGTCGACTGGTTAATCAGGCCGCGCCACTGCAGCTCGTCGATGATGTTCATGTTGTCGCTCATGCGTGCTCGTTCTCGTTCCTCTGAAATGCGTTGCTATTTAACGGGCCAGTCTTTAGCTTCTTCGACCAGCAATACCGGGATGCCGTCCTGCACCGGATAGGCCTTGTTCAGGCGGGGGTTCACCAAATAGTCACCGTGATCCTCCAGCGGCTGCTTGTCGATGGGGCACGCGAGGATCTCTAGGAGCTTCTGGTCAATCATGCTGTCTACTCTAGCCTGTGGCTTGCGCTTCTTTCTTAGTGACGCCCCCTACGCCGCCCAATACTTACTAGCCCTGTTCATCGGGGGCTTTAAATTCCCCGAACTGTAGCTCCAAGAATGTGCGATTGTCTTTAAGCTCTCGGAGGTTGTTCTGCAGGATCGCTTGGTTCGGGTGCGCATTTCCGGCAGGGATTCAACTGGAGAAACAACCGGGCTGGGCTTCGACGGCTCAGCCTGCAATTCCTTTTGTGGTTGTCGTTCGGACGTCAGAAGCCCGGCGACACCGGCGAGGGCTCCCGCCGTGATTATCCATAAAGAACCCAGGCCTACTGCAGCGTGGGCGCCCACCACGGCGACGAACACGACAAGCGCGACGATGATCTTTAGGGAGTACTTAGAGTTCACGGCTTATTTCAAACTAACGGTCTGTGTTCCAAACTAGCGGTCTGCGTTCTGACCTTTATTGGTAACTGCGGATCTCTTCGAACGCCTTAGCCAAGTCACCACTACGGGCGTTGAAGACCTTGCCACCGGTGAAGTTTGCCAGGAAGCTCATCTCCTCCTCGCTGGCCTCACCGTACAGAATCACGAATACCGGGATCTTATGGTTCGTCTCGCCCATCATGCGGGTCATTTTTGTGATGAAGTCCTTTCGGCTCGTGCCGGAGTTCGACTCGCCATCGGTCATTAGCACGATCGAGTTCAGGGAACCACCGCCCTCGCCCGCACGATCGTAGGCGCGCAACACGGCGTCATTAATCGCGGTTTCACCGCGCGGCTGCAGGCCGTTGACGTAACCCCGCAAATCCTGCTTCTGTTGTGCATTGTCCGGGTCGTAGTTCTCCTTCGTGTACCCGTCCACAACCTTGCTACTGAAGGGCATGAGGGTAATCGTCTCTCGGCGGGTGAACCCCTTCGGGTTATTGTTTTCGCCGGCGGTGCCGTCGATGAGCTTATTCAGGATGTTCTTTAGATCCGCCAAGCGGTTGCCCCGCATCGAACCAGAAGTATCCAGTAGGAAATTACTATCCGCTGGTCGGCGCAGTTAATCCCGTTACAGGCTAACGAGTGAGACAAGCTGGTTCTCGGACTTCGGGTATTCGTAATAGCGCTGTATGCCCTTGTTCTCTGCGTCCTCACCCCAGACGTTCAGGTGGGTCTTCTCCCCTACCTCCACGCTGTGCTCCCTAAACCAATCTGCCAGGGCCTCTACTTTCGCCTGAGCATCCTCATCGGCCTTACCCGGGTTCTTCACGAAAGTGTCCCGTAGTCAGCCGGAAGACCCGGAGGTGACCGTCTGGCCGGAGAAAAAGTCCTCCATGCGACGCTCGTCCATGGTCACCTTCGAAGAATCGAAAGCCTGCCCAGGAGTGAACTCGCTGAACTCCTGGCAAAGGCGGTGGTTGCAAACCAAGTGGCGTCATACTTATCCCTATATGCACCATCATTCAGGTTACGAGTGTTGACGAGCGTGCCGCTGTCGTACTCCATTTCAATGTCGAACCCCAGGTCCGAAGAAGCCTGATGGACAAAAGGCTCCATGTCCGTCAGCTCCGTGGCAGCAACGATCTTTAGCGGCTTGCTGGTATCGCAGGACTTTCCGCCCAGCTTTTTGAAGCTGTCGAGGAAATCCCCCGAGCCGACAACATGGGCACCTGCGGCAATCAACAGCAAGATGACAACAAGAAGGAACTTTGTGGGGTCTTTTTCTTGCCAGTGCTGTTCAAGCTACTGGGATACGGGGGCGCCATAGGGCTGCTCATATTGCACACACAGCTGCTTTTCAGGACAAATCCAACAGCCGAATCGTCAAACCATTCAGGCCAGAACTACACGACTGTGAGATGTGCGTTACAGTGGGGAGCACAACCGAACACGGGCACCCGAGGTATCGGGCTGAGATCGCGCTGTATCCCGCGCGAGTACCGCTAGAACCTGTCTGGTTAGAACCAGCGAAGGAAGAGTCAGGAGAGTTTTTATGACGGATACGTCTACCCAAAACACCGCCACCCCCACCGACGAGTACGGCGCGGAGATCCACCCGAAGCACAGCTTCTCCCCCATCGAGAAGACCGTGGAGTCCTTCGGCAAGACCTTCACGCTGCAGGTACCGGAGACGGAGATCCAGCTGGACGACTCCCCGACCGGCCCGAACGAGCCGGTGCGCATCTACCGCACTCGTGGCCCGTGGGCCGAGCCGACCAAGGGGCTGGAGGGCCTGCGCAGCGAGTGGATCGAAGCCCGCGGCGACGTAGAGGTTTACGAAGGCCGCCGCCGTAACCTACTGGACGACGGCAACCGCGCGGTCAAGCGCGGCGAGGCCAGCGAAGAGTGGAAGGGTTCCACCCGCCCAACGCTACGTGCCAAGGAAGGCAAGCGCGTCACCCAGATGCACTATGCCCGCCAGGGCATCATCACCCCAGAGATGGAGTACGTAGCACTGCGCGAGCACTGCGACGTGGAGAAGGTTCGCGAGCAGGTAGCCTCCGGCAAGGCCATCATCCCGAACAACATCAACCACCCAGAGTCCGAGCCGATGATCATCGGCAACGCTTTCACCACGAAGATCAACGCCAACATCGGTAACTCCGCCGTCACTTCCTCCATCCGCGAGGAAGTGGACAAGCTGCGCTGGGCTACCCGCTGGGGCGCGGACACCGTGATGGATCTGTCCACCGGTAACGACATTCACACCACCCGCGAGTGGATCCTCCGCAACTCCCCGGTGCCGATCGGCACGGTGCCGATCTACCAGGCCCTGGAGAAGGTCGATGGCGTGGCCGAGGACCTGACCTGGGAGATCTTCCGCGATACCGTCATCGAGCAGTGCGAGCAGGGCGTGGATTACATGACCATCCACGCCGGCGTGCGCCTGCCCTTCGTACCGCTGACCACCAAGCGCGTCACCGGCATCGTCTCCCGCGGTGGCTCCATCATGGCCGGGTGGTGCCTGGCGCACCACAAGGAATCCTTCCTCTACGAAAACTTCGACGAACTGTGCGAGATCTTCGCCAAATACGACGTCGCGTTCTCCCTGGGCGACGGCCTGCGCCCAGGTTCCATCGCGGATGCCAACGACGCAGCCCAGTTCGCAGAGCTGAAGACCATCGGCGAGCTGACCCACCGTGCGTGGGAGTACGACGTGCAGGTCATGGTGGAAGGCCCTGGCCACGTGCCGCTGAACATGGTTCAGGTCAATAACGAAAAGGAGCAGGAATGGTGCGGCGGCGCACCTTTCTACACCCTGGGGCCGCTGGTCACGGACATCGCTCCTGGCTACGACCACATCACCTCCGCCATTGGTGCGGCGAACATCGCCATGGGCGGCACCGCAATGCTGTGCTACGTCACCCCGAAGGAGCACCTGGGCCTGCCGAACAAGGACGACGTGAAGACCGGCGTGATCACCTACAAGGTGTCCGCCCACGCCGCCGACGTTGCCAAGGGCCACCCGGGTGCCCACGAGTGGGACGACGCCATGAGCAAGGCCCGCTTCGAGTTCCGCTGGCACGACCAGTTCGCCCTCTCCCTGGACCCGGACACCGCGCAGGCATACCACGATGAAACGCTGCCTGCGGAGCCCGCGAAGACCGCGCACTTCTGCTCCATGTGTGGCCCGAAGTTCTGCTCCATGCGCATCAGCCAGGACATCCGCGATGCCTTCGGCGACGAGATCGACGAGGCGCTGGCCACCGACCAGAAGCAGTCGCTGGTCAAGGACCTGGGCTTGCCGGGCTTCGGCCGCCAGAGCGTAGACGGCGTAAACGCCGCGGGCGAGGAGGAGATGGCCGAGGAGTTCCGCCGCGCGGGCTCCCAGCTATACCTGAACCGCGACGAGGCGAAGGAAGTCGCCGAGGATCTGCAGAAGGAGGCGTCAGCGCACGGTGGGCGCTAACTTGGATCTACGCTGCTACCTAGTCACGGGCGCCCCACACGAGAAGGTTGTGGACGTGGCCGCTGCTGCGGCCGCCGGTGGCGCGGGCGTAGTGCAAGTGCGCAGCAAACCGATCAGCGTGCGCGACCTCACGGCACTGGCCATCGAAGTCGCCGCCGCAGTGCAGCAGGCCAACCCGGCTACCCGGGTGTTGATTGACGACCGCGTGGACGTAGCCGCCGCCCTGATGCCGGAGCACAACATCCACGGCGTGCACATAGGCCAGGACGACCTGGACCCGCGCCTGGCGCGCCAGGTGCTGGGCAAGGATGCCATCATAGGGCTGACCACCGGCACCCTGCCCCTGGTACAGCAGTCCAACGAGTATGCGGACGTGATCGACTACATCGGCGCCGGACCTTTCCGTCCCACGCCCACCAAGGATTCCGGCCGCGAGCCGCTGGGCTTGGAGGGGTATCCCGCACTAGTAGAGGCCTCGCAGGTTCCGGTGGTTGCCATCGGCGACGTGCGCGCGGAGGATGCCGCAGATCTCGCTGCCACGGGTGTGGCGGGAGTTGCGATCGTACGCGGGTTCATGAACTCGCCCGACCCGCGCGCCACGGCACGGCAGGTGCTCACTGGTTTTTCTTCGTGACGCCCACCGCTTGCAACCCGCCCAAAAGGAAGTGAATAGAAGTGACTAATTCCAGTCCCGCAGGCTCCCAGCACTATGCCCACATTGTGGTGGGCGCGGGGATCGTGGGCCTATCCACCGCCTTCAAGCTGGTGGATCTCGGGGCGGATCCGGATACCGTGGCGGTGATCGACCCCGCGCCAGTAAGCGGGGCCTCCTTCGTCGCGGGCGGCATGTTGGCCCCGGTCGCGGAGGTGCAGTATAAGCAGGAGCCTTTGTACCCGCTGATGGTGGCGTCCAAAAACTTGTACGACGATCTGCTGCAACGGCTGGGCGAAAAGACTTCCCTAAGCACCGGCCACAGGACAGAATCGACCTTCGTGGTGGGGGCAGACCGGGCAGACGCGCGGCACCTCACCGAGCTGACCGAGCACCAGCACGAACACGGCATGGAGGTGCAGCGCCTGCCGCTGCGCCAAGCGCGCAAGGCCGAGTGGGGGCTCAGCCCGCAGCTATCCGGCGTGGTCGAGATCCCCGGCGACCACCAAGTAAACCCGCGCATGTACTGCGCGGCGCTGCTGGATGCGCTGCGGAACATGGGAGTGGCGATCATCGGCGAACGGGTATGCCGCATCGAAGACGGGGCGGTGACGACCGATGCGGCGACGCACACGGGCGACATGGTGTACCTGTGCAACGGGTTGGGCGCCGGGCAGGTGCGCGGCTGGTACGAGGGCGAGCAGTCGCCGCTGAAGCTGCGCCCCGTGCGCGGCGACATGCTGCGTCTGCGGGTGCCGGAGGGGATGGAGGCGCCTGTGGGGCGCGTGATCCGGGCGTTTGTGGAGGACCGGCCGGTGTACATCATTCCGCGAACCGACAGCACGATCGCCGTGGGCGCAACCAGCCGCGAGGACGCACGGCGTGATCCCGCCGTGGACGGGGTGTACACGCTGCTGCGCGACGCGATTCGGGTTGTGCCGGGCATCCAGGAGTGCGAGTTTATCGAGGCGATCACCGGGGAGCGCCCCGGCACTCCGGATGACCTGCCCTACCTGGGGAAAGTTGGCGAGAAGCTGGTGGTTTCCACGGGCTACTTCCGTCACGGAATTTTGCTGTCCGCGCTGGGGGCTACAGTGGGGGCAACGCTGGGAATGGGCCAGCCGGTGCCTGCGTTAGAAGCGGCGGTAGGCCCAGAGATAAACCTAGCCAGCTGCGCGCCGCTGCGGCATGCCTAAAGCTGCGGGGCGTAGGCAAAGAAGACCTAAGGAGGATCGATGAACTACACGGTGAATGACGAGCCACGGTCGGCTGACAAGGCACCGAGCGTGGCGGAGGTCGTGGCTGCGGAGACAGGTCACGAAGTTTCCGAGAACGAGGGGGCGAAAGGCGTTGCCGTGGCGGTGAACCGCTCCGTGGTTCCGGCCAGTGACTGGGGGCGCGCACTGGAGGACGGCGACGCGGTGGACATCCTGATCGCCGTCCAGGGCGGCTAGAGGACAAGATCATGCTGAAAATCGCGGACAAGGAATTCGATTCTCACCTAGTCATGGGCACCGGTGGGGCCAGTAGCCAGTCACTGCTGGAGGATGCGCTGGTTGCAAGTGGCACACAGCTGACCACGGTGGCGATGCGCCGCCACAGCGCCAAGACCACCGGCGGCGGCGAGAGCGTGTTCGAGCTGCTGAACCGCCTGGACATCGACGTGCTGCCGAACACCGCCGGGTGCCAGACTGCCCGCGATGCAATGCTGACGGCCCAACTGGCGCGCGAGGCACTGGGTACCAACTGGGTGAAGGTGGAGGTCATCGCCGACGACCACACGCTGCTACCCGACGTGGTGGAGCTGGTGGATGCCTGCGAGATGCTGGTGGCCGAAGGCTTCGTGGTGCTGGCCTACACCAGCGACGACCCGGTGGTCGCCCGCCGGCTGGAGGACGTGGGCGTGCACGCTGTCATGCCGTTGGGCTCCCCCATTGGCACGGGCCTGGGGATCCTGAACCCCCACAATATCGAGCTGATCTGCTCGCGCGCTCAGGTTCCGGTGCTTCTGGACGCGGGTGTCGGTACTGCCTCCGACGCGGCGCTGGCGATGGAGCTCGGCTGCGACGGAGTGCTGCTGGCCAGCGCGGTGAACCGCTGCCAGGACCCGGTAGCGATGGCGCACGCCATGAAGGCGGCTGTGGAGGCCGGTCGGCTGGCACGAGAGGCGGGGCGCATTCCCCAGCGCACGCACGCCCAAGGTGCCTTGGCCTCCTCCAGCTTTGACGGCCTGGCCAGCTGGGATGGCTGGGCCGGCGAGGTGCTGTAATGCTCAGCGACTACACCACGCTGCCCGCCGAGGAGCTAAAGCGCGTCGCCCGGCAGACGATCCTGCCGGGCCACGGGCTGCGGGAACAAGAGCGACTGCACGAAGCGCACGTGCTGGTGATCGGCGCGGGCGGGCTCGGCTGCCCCTTGATGCAGGCCCTGGCCGCGGCGGGGGTCGGCGAGATTTCCGTCATCGACGACGACACGGTGGACATCACGAACATCCACCGGCAGATCCTCTTCGGCGCCAGCGACGTCGGCCGCCCAAAGGTGGAGGTCACCGGGGAACGACTGCGGGAGTTACAGCCCGGCCTAATCTTTCACGGCATCCACGGGCGCCTGCGCGCCGACAACGCCACTGAACTGCTAGAAGACGTAGACGTGCTCATCGACGGATCTGACACCTTTGCCACGAAGTTCTTGGCCGCCGATGCCGCCGAGGCCACCGGCACTCCCCTGGTCTGGGGTTCAGTCCTACGCTACCGCGGCGACGTGGCCGTCTGGTGGTCCGGCCCCGGCGCAGACATTGGCGCCGAGTCGGATGGTCGGGGCGTGGGCATGCGCGACCTCTACCCCGCCCAGCCGGACCCCGACAGCGTGCCGGACTGCGCTACCGCCGGAGTGCTGGGCGTAACGACCTCGGTGGTCGCCGGCCTGATGGCCACGGAAACCATTAAGTTCCTGCGAGACCCGGACGGTCGCGCGCAGCAGGTGGGGCGGTTGCATATTTATGACGCCCTCACGGCCAACATCCAGCACTTCAACGTCACCGCCGATCCCCAGCGGCAGCCGGTCACCGAGATCGTGGCGGAGGACATGTCGAGCTGCACGGTGGGTACCGCTGCGGCTCGCGAGGCTGAAAAGGAAACGGCCGCTTCCCTGCTGCGCGACCTCGCCGACAGTACTGCGATTGCCATCGACGTGCGCGAGCCGGGTGAGAAGGCCATCAAGGATCTACCGTCCTTTGCGGAGCACCCGGGATACCACCTACCCACCACTGTGTGGAGCGAACAGCCAGAGCTGGCCGAGCAGCTGATTGAGAGCCTCGGCGCCGAGGACAGCAACGCAGCGGGCACCGTGGACGCAGTGGTGTACTGCGCGTCCGGCAAGCGCTCAGCGAGCTTCGTCGAGCGCTTTGCACAGCACGCCGCCGGGCAGGGAGTGCGTTTGCACAACCTGCCCGGCGGGGCGAATGAGCACGGGGTCGGGATCTAAACCCGCTGGCTTTTAGACCAGACGGGTTTTCTCCGCCCACTTGCGGTCGGCGGCGGCGGCCTCGCGCACTCGCTCTTTCTGCTCGGCGACGCGCACGCCGGCAGTGCCGCCGCGGGTAGCGCGGGAAGCGACTGCGCCGTCGATGGTCAGCACCTCGCGCACCTCCGGGGTCAGAGCTTCGTGCACGCCTGCCAGCTCCTCATCGGTGAGGTCCACCAGATCCACGCCGCGCGATTCCGCAATTCGGACGCAGGAGCCGGAGGCCTCGTGTGCCACGCGGAAAGGCACTCCCTGGCGAACCATCCACTCGGCCAGGTCGGTGGCCAGCGTGAAGCCCGCCGGGGCGAGCTCGCGCAGACGGTCCGGGTGGAACGTCAACGTGCCGACCAGGCCGGCCATCGCCGGGAGCAGCAGGTTCAGCTGGGCAACGGAATCCGCGATAGGTTCCTTGTCCTCCTGCAGGTCGCGGTTGTAGGCCAGCGGCATGGCCTTCAGAGTGGCCAACAGTCCGGTGGCGTTGCCGATCAGGCGGCCCGTCTTGCCGCGCATCAGCTCGGCAACATCCGGGTTCTTCTTCTGCGGCATAATCGACGAGCCGGTGGACCACTCATCGGCCAGCGTAACGTAGCCGAACTCCGGGGTGGACCAAGCGATGATCTCCTCGGCCAGGCGAGAGAGATCCACCGCCACCTGAGCAAACACAAAGGCTGCCTCAGAGGCGAAGTCGCGGGAACTGGTGGCGTCAATAGAGTTATCCGCAGCAGAATCAAAGCCGAGCTCTTCTGCGATGGCCTCCGGGTCGAGCGCCAGGGACGAACCCGCGAGCGCGCCGGAACCATACGGGGACACTGCCAGGCGCCTATCCAGATCCTGGAAGCGCTGTACGTCGCGCAGCAGCGGCTGTGCGTGGGCCAGTAGCTGGTGAGCCAACAGTACCGGCTGGGCAGCCTGGAAGTGCGTCTTACCAGGCATGATGGCCTCCGGGTGGCGATCGGCCTGGGCAACCAGCGCGTCCACGACGTCGAGCACTCCCGCGGTAATGTCGCGGATCGCGTCGCGCACCCACATGCGGAACAGGGTGGCCACCTGGTCATTGCGGGAACGGCCCGCGCGCAGGCGGCCGCCGACCTCGGGGCCAACGCGATCAATCAGGCCGCGCTCCATCGCACCGTGGACGTCCTCGTCGCTAGGTTCGGGGCCGAAGGTTCCGTCGGCCACGTCCTCGCCCAGCTTCTGCAGGCCGGCGATGAGCGTGTCGAAGTCCTCGTCGCTCAGCAGGTTTGCCTTGTGCAGCACCCGCGCGTGAGCCTGCGAGGCCAGCACGTCGTAGGGAGCCAAAACCCAGTCGAAGTGCGTGGACTTCGACAGGGCGGCCATCGCCTCAGTCGGTCCGCCGGAGAATCGGCCGCCCCACAGGGCGCCTTCGTTCGTGCCGTGTGCCTCGGTGGTCATGTTTGGGTGTGCCTTTCTGCTCTAGTGAGCCGGTTGCCTAGTTAGCCAGTGCCTAATTGGCCAGGTCGCGTTTGGAGGCGATCTTGGAGGACAGACCGTGTAGCTCCACGAAGCCGCGGGCCATGGACTGGTCGAAGGAGTCGCCCTCGTCGTAGGTGGCCAGGTTGAAGTCGTACAGGGACTTGCCAGAGCGGCGGCCGTTGACGGTGATGGCACCTGCGTGCAGCACCAGGCGGATGTCGCCGGTGACGTGGGTCTGGGTGGAGTCGATGAACGCGTCCAGGGAGCGCTTCAGCGGGCTGAACCACAGGCCGTCGTAGACCTGGTTGGACCACTCTGCGTCGATGCCGCGCTTGTAGCGGGCCAGCTCGCGCTCGACGGTGACGGCTTCCAGAGCCTCGTGGGCACGGATCAGGGTCATAGCGCCCGGAGCTTCGTAGATCTCGCGGGACTTGATGCCCACCAGGCGGTCCTCAACCATGTCCAGGCGGCCGACACCCTGCGCACCCGCGCGGCGGTTCAGCTCCTCGATGGCCTCCAGGACGGTGACCTTCTTACCGTCGATGGCCACCGGCACACCGGACTCGAAGGAGATGATGACCTCATCCGGAGCCTGACCCAGGCCCGGATCCTCGGTGTAGGCGTAGACGTCCTTGGTCGGGGCGTTCCACAGATCCTCCAGGAAGCCGGTCTCCACGGCGCGGCCCCACACGTTCTGGTCGATGGAGAACGGGGAGGACTTGGACTGCTCAATCGGGATGCCGTTTTCCTCGGCGAAGGCGATGGCCTTCTCGCGGGTCCAGGCGTAGTCGCGGACCGGGGCGATGATATCCAGGTCCGGGGCTGTGTTGGCGAAGCCAACCTCGAAGCGGACCTGGTCATTGCCCTTGCCAGTGCAGCCGTGGGCGACGGCAGTGCCGCCGTGCTCCTTGGCTGCATCCGCCATGTGCTTGACGATCAGCGGGCGGGAGATCGCGGAGACCAGCGGGTACTCCTTCATGTACATGCCGTTGGCCTTGATGGTCGGCAGGCAGTAGTCGTTGGCGAACTCGTCGCGGGCATCCACAACGATGGATTCCACGGCGCCGGCGCCGAGGGCGCGCTGGCGGACGGTCTCCATGTCCTCGCCGCCCTGACCCAGGTCGATGGAAACACAGACGACCTCTGCGTTGCGTTCCTTGGCGATCCAGCTGATGGCCACGGTGGTATCCAGCCCGCCGGAGTATGCGAGTACTACGCGATCCTTCATTCTTCTAAACTTCCCTTCGAAACTCTTTGTGCGTTCTAGTTGTTGTATCCGTTATTTGATTTTAGCTATGTGCCAGCTGGAAGAAGTACTCCCCCAGCTCCTTGCCGTTGAGCGGCTCCCGCGCCAGGACGAACACGGTATCGTCACCGGCGATGGTGGCCACCACTCGGTTTACATCCGAGCGGTCCAGGATGCTGGCCAGGTACTGCGCGGCACCGGGTGGGGTGCGCAGGACGGCGATGTTTCCGGAGTGGTCGTGATCGACCAGCAGCTCAGCCAGGACGCGCCGCAGCTTGTCTGGCCCGTCCACGCGCACGTCGTCGGACAGGGAGTAGTAAACCTCCCCGCCCACGCGCACCTTCTTCGCGCCGAGGTCCACCAGGTCGCGGGACAGGGTGGCCTGGGTGACGTCGATGCCGCGGTTCACCAGGATTCCCAGCAGCTCACGCTGGCTGCCGACTTTCTCGGCACCGATGATGCGCCCGATCATGTCCTGCCGGGCTGTGCGGGTCAGCGAAGAAGCCATACCAGCAGCGCCTTCTGTGCGTGCAGGCGGTTTTCCGCCTCGTCGAATACCACGGACTGCGGCCCGTCGATGACCTCTGGCGTCACCTCACTACCGCGGTAGGCCGGCAGACAGTGCAGGAAGATTGCATCGTCCTTGGCGGTGCCCATCAGCTTCTGGTCCACCTGGTAGGCCCGCAGCGCACTGCGGTCTTCGGAGGCATCCTGCCCCATGGACAGCCAGGTGTCGGTGATCACCACGTCCGCCCCCGTAGCATCCACCTGGTCGGTGACAGTCACGGTCGCGCCGGTCAGCTCGGCGCGCTGCTTGGCGCGCTCCACGAACTTCACCTCCGGCTGGAAGCCCTCGGGCGCGGCGATGGTGATGTTCACTCCCGCCGTGGCGAAGCCCAGCATGTAGCTGTTGGCCATGTTGTTCGCGCCGTCGCCGAAGTACACAGCGTTCAGGCCCTTAAGCTCGCCCTTGTGCTCCTTGATGGTCACCAGGTCCGCAAGGATCTGGCAGGGGTGGAAATCATCGGACAGGGAGTTGACGATCGGCACGCCCGCGGTCTCCGCCATCTGATGGAGGTTGTCGTGCGCGCCGGTGCGCCAGACAATCGCAGTGACGTAGCGGGACAGCACCGCGCCGGTGTCCTGGAAGGTCTCCCCCTTCCCCATCTGCGAGCTTCCACTGTCTACGACGATGGCGTTACCGCCCAGCTCGGTGATGCCCGCGTCAAAAGAAAAGCGCGTGCGCGTAGAGGTCTTGTCGAACAGCACGGCGACGGAGCGGCGCTCCAACAGGTTGTTGTAGCCGTTGCCGTAGCGGTTGTCCTTCAGCTCCTCGGCCAGCGCCAGCACTTCGGCCTGCTCTTCCGGGGTGAGGTTGTCGTCGGCCAGCATGTGGCGCAGCGGCCCCTTTTTCTGCAGGTGCAGGTTAGTCATGTGGTGTTTTCCGTTCTTTTTTGTGGTTACTGGTTCTGCGCGCGGTTGTCGTCCAACATCTGCCTGATCTTTGTGACGCCCCGCTGCACCTCATCAGCCGAAACATTCAGCGGCGGGACCAGGCGGATTACATCGGGCTGGGGCTTGTTGACGATCAGCCCGTAGTCCAGCGGATCCAGGTTAAGGGGCGCATCCAGGACGACGCCGAGCATCAGCCCGCGGCCACGGATGGTCTGCACGCTCGGGTGGTCGGCCAGGCCGTCGCGGATTGCCTGCGACTGGGTGGCGACGTTGGCCAGCAGGTCCTCGGCCTCGATCGTGTCGATGACGGCATTCGCGGCCGCACAGACGACGGGATTGCCGCCGAAGGTGGTGCCGTGCATCCCCTTGGCCAGTAGCTGCGCCTTCGGCAGGGCGAGCGTGGCGCCGATCGGCAGGCCACCGCCCAGCCCCTTGGCCATGGTGATGACGTCCGGCAGCACACCGGCCTCGTGCTGGAAGCCGAACCACTGGCCGGTGCGGCCCATGCCGGCCTGAACCTCGTCGACGATCATAAGGATGTCGTGGGCATCGCACAGTTCCCGCACGGCGGCGAGGAAGCCATCCGGGGCGGGGATCACACCGGTTTCGCCCTGGATGGACTCCAGGAAAATCGCGGCAGTGTCGTCGTCCGCCATCTCCCGCAGGGCTTCGATGTCGCCGTAGGGGTAATACTCCACGCCGCCGGGCAGGGGCTTGAAGGGCTCCTGCTTGTCCGGCTGGCCGGTCAGGGCGAGGGCACCCATGGTGCGGCCGTGGAAGCCACACTCAGCGGCCAGGATCTTGGTCTTGCCGGTGGCGCGGGCAATCTTGAAGGCAGCCTCGTTAGCCTCGGCGCCGGAGTTGGAGAAGAACACGCGGGCACCGGCCGCCGCCTCAGCGGCCTCCCCACTCTGCTCCCCCAGCAGGCCTTTCAGCCGCTCAGCGAGTTTGATTACCTGTGGGTGGGCGAACACGTTAGACGTATGGCTGAGCGTGGCGATCTGATTCGTCACGGCGTCCACAATGGCAGGGTGAGCGTGCCCCAGAGCGTTCACGGCAATGCCGGACAGCAAGTCGAGGTACTCATTGCCCTCCGCGTCGGTGACGATAGTGCCACGGCCAGAAACCAGCTCGCGCGGCGGGGTGCCGTAGGTTTCGAACAGCGCGGCGTTCCAGTGGCCCTGCCAGTCGTTGGTTGAGTTCTCTAGGTTCTGGGTCATGGGAGATCCTCCCGATAGTTGATGTCGGGGCTGGTGATGTCTTCCCAGCCCGCGGGGCAGATCATGGTGCCGATACCGCCGGTGGTCATCAGCTCCAAGATTACGGAGTGCGGAATGCGGCCGTCGATGACGTGCGCGGCCTGCACGCCGCTGCGCAGCGCGTCCAGGCAGGCCTCCATCTTCGGCACCATGCCGGAATCCAGGTTGGGCAGCAGGTCGGAGAGCTGCTCCGGGGTCAGGCTGGATACCAGCGATTCCTTGTTCGGCCAGTCGGTGTACAGGCCCTTGACGTTGGTGAGCATCACGAGCCTCTCGGCACCCAGGGCGCCGGCCAGCGCGCCGGCGGCGGTGTCGGCGTTGATGTTGTAGATACGCCCCTGGTCATCCGGCGCGACCGTGGAGACCACGGGGATGCGGCCGGCGTCGATGAGGTCGATCAGGCTTTCTGCGTCGACGTGCTCGATCTGCCCCACCCGGCCCAGGTCTACCTCTTCCCCGTCGATCGTGACCTTGCGCTTGGAGGCGGTGAACAGGCCGGCATCCTCGCCCGAGGCGCCGACAGCGTAAGGTCCGTGCTCGTTGATCAGCCCGACCAGCTCACGGCCGACCTTGCCGAATAGCACCATGCGGACGTACTCCATGACCTCCGGGGTGGTCACGCGGAAGCCGCCCTTAAACTCGCCTTCCAGGCCGACGGTCTTCAGCATCTCGTTGATCTGCGGGCCGCCGCCATGGACCACGACCGGGCGGGCGCCAATGGCGCGCAGGAAGACCATGTCGGCGGCGAAGGCGCGCTTCAGATCCTCGTCGATCATCGCGTTGCCGCCGTACTTCACCACCACGATCTTGTCACGGTAGTGCAGCAGCCACGGCAGGGCCTCGGCCAGCACATGGCTGCGCATCTCGGGGGTCAGCCCGGTGGTATCGATGGGAGTGTGTTTGGGGTTCATTGGTGTGTTTCCTGCTAGGTCCGTTGTGCGGGTGAGCTCTGGGTGAACTGGGCGAATTGTGTGAGCTGTGTGAGCTGGGTGAACTAGGTGGAGTATTCCGAGTTGATCTCCACGTAGGAGTACGACAGGTCGGTCGTCCACACCGTCGCACGCCCCTCGCCCACGCCGAGGTCCACCTCAACGGCGATGTCGGCGCCCGAAAGATCCACCCTGCGGGCGCCGGGCGCGCCCGTGGAGTTGATGCACACCGGGTGGCCATTGAAGGACACGCCGATGGCCTCCGGGTTCATCTTCACCGGCGCCATGCCCACGGCAGCCAGCACGCGGCCCCAGTTCGGGTCGGAGCCGAACATCGCGCACTTAAACAGGTTGTCGCGGCCGATGACGCGCGCTGCGGTCTGTGCATCCGCGTCCGTTTCTGCGCCGCCGACGGTGATGGACACTCTCTTTGTGACGCCCTCAGCGTCCGCCTGTAGCTGCATCGCAATATCGAGGCACACCTGGTGGATCGCAGCGTTGAATTCCTCCGCGTCCGGGGTGATGCCGGAAGCGCCGGAGGCCATCAGCAGCACAGTGTCATTGGTGGAGGTCGCGCCGTCGATGTCGATGCAGTCGAAGGTTGTCGGGGTGGCGCCCGCCAGGGCCTCGTGGGCCATGTCGGCGCTGGGCAGGTGGGCGTCCGTAGTAATAAACACGAGCATCGTAGCCAGCGACGGGGCCATCATCCCGACGCCCTTGCCCATGGCTCCGATGGACCAGCCATCGCCGTGGTAGACGGCCTCCTTGGCGACGAGGTCAGTGGTCATGATGGCGCGGGCGGCATCGTTGCCGGCGGTGATGGACTGGTCGAGCTTGCCGGCAAGTTCGTCGACTCCGTCGAAGACCTTATCCATCGGCAGCACGTCGCCGATCAGGCCGGTGGAGCACACGGCAACGTCGCCGGGCTGGCATCCCAGCAGCTCGGCGGTCTTCTCGGCGGTAGCGCGCGCATCCTTGTCGCCCTGGGCTCCGTTGCAAGCGTTAGCGTTGCCGGAGTTAACGACGACGGCGCGGAAGGTGCCATCGTTACTCGCCTTGGTGTAACGAACGGGGGCGGCAGTGACCTGGTTACGGGTGAACATGGCGGCGGCGATGGCATCGGGTCCGTCGTTGCAGATCAGAGCCATATCCGACTTGCCGGAGGGTTTGATCCCCGCCGTCACGGCTGCGGCGCTAAAGCCCTTGGGAACGGTCACGCCGAGGTCCGCGGAGGAACCTTGGGCAGTGCTGGTATCCGGATTATTCTTGTCTGCGTTAGTCATAACTAAGAATCAGAGCCCCGTCTGCGGGAGACCCGCGGTTTCTTCCCAACCGAACATCAGGTTGAGGCATTGGATGGCGGCACCTGCGGTGCCCTTGGTGAGGTTATCGATGGCGCTGGTGGCGATAACCATGCCGTCGGCGACTTCCACTTGGATGTGCACCATGTTGGAGCCCACGACGCTCTTCACCTCCGGCTGCTGCCCCTCTGGCAGCAGATACAGGAAGGGCTCGTTGGCGCAGAACTTCTCGTAGGCGCGGCGGATATCGCTCGCCTGACCACGCGCGGGAGCGGTGACGGTGGTGAGGATGCCGCGGGTCAGCGGGGCCAATACCGGGGTGAAGGTCACGTGGACGTCGTCCGTGGAATAGCCAGGGGCGAGCAGCTCCTCAACGCTCTGCTTGATCTCCGGGGCGTGGCGGTGGGTGCCCACGCCGTAGGCGCGCAGGTTACCCATGGTCTTCGAACCCAGCAGGTTCACGGCGGCCTTCTTGCCAGCGCCGGTGGTGCCGGTGACGGAAACTACGCTGATCTGCGGGGCCATCAGGCCGCTGGCAATAGCGGGCATAAGAGCCATCGTGGCGCCGGTCGGGAAGCAACCGGGGGCGGCAACGTAGTTGGTGGCCGCGATCTCTTCCCGGCGCCCCGGCATCTCCGGGATGCCGTAGGTGCGGGTGCCGGCGTGCGGGGTGCCGTAAAAACGGGCCCAGTGGTTGGCATTCTTCAGGCGGTAGTCCGCGCCGCAGTCCACGACCTTCATGGATTCCGGCAGATCCAGGGCGGCGGACACCCCGTGCGGGAGGGCCAGAATTGCAGCATCGTGCCCGCGGAGAACATCCTCCGTCGTCTCTTCGAGCACGCGATCCGCCAGGGCGGGCAGCCCGGGGTTGAGTTCGCCGAATCGCGTGCCCGCGTTGGAACCGCCGGTCAGCGAACCGATTTCGAAGTCCACGCCGTAGCCGGGGTGATTCAATAGGAGGCGAAGAGCCTCGCCACCCGCGTACCCACTGGCGCCTGCTACTGCAATTTTCAACATAGGACGATTCTGCCCTACTAGTACCAAAATTGCAAATTATTCAGGTTTGTGGGAATTATGCAGTTAGGCGCGGAGCTGTGCGCTCACCTTCTCGGTGGCGGACTGCAGTGCGGCCTCGCGGGACTTGCTGGCCTCTTCCTCCGTCAGGGTGCGGTCGGGCGCGCGGAAGCGCAGGCTGAAGGTCAGCGAGCGCTTGCCCTCGCCCAGGGACTCGGAGTGGTAGACGTCGAACAGTCGGATCTCCTCCAAGAGCTCGCCAGCGCCAGCACGCAAGGCATCCTCAACGTCCTGGGCCGGGGTGGCCTCGTCTACGACGACCGCGATGTCCTGCAGCACCGCCGGGAAAGCGGACAGCACCGGGCGCGGGAAGGTCTCCTCCAGCGGCAGCGCATCCAGGTTCATCTCCATGGCCACGGTGCGCGGCGGCAGCTCCGCGCGCTCGCAGACCTGCGGGTGCAGCTCGCCTGCGTGGCCAACGACCTTGTCGCCCACCAGGATCTCAGCGCAGCGGCCCGGGTGCCACGGCAGGTATTCCGCGTTGCGCACGGTGATCTCCACGCCGGCGGCACGGGCTACCACGCGGGCGGATTCGATGGCGTCGGCCGCAGTGAAGGCCTCCGGCTCGCCCCAGGTGCCCTGCAGCTGGCGGTTACCCGTAGCCACAACGGCTACGTGCAGCGGCTGGGCGGGCAGGGAATCCAGCAGCTCCTGCAGCTCTTCTGCCCCCGGGCGCTGTTTAACAGAAGGCATCGGCGAGAACGGCTTGGCCGACTTCGGTACGGAGACCTGCTCCACGCCGTAAAGGGCTGCATCGCGCTGGCCACGGGTGACGTTGCGGCGCAGGGATTCGATCATGGACGGCAGCAGAGTGGTGCCGATGCAGGCGTAGTCGCTCTCCAGCGGGTTCTGCACCTTCACCGTCAGGCGGCGTGGGTCATCCGCAGGCAGGTCCCAGACATCGAACACGTCGTTGGCGATGAATGGGGTCGGCAGGATCTCTGCGTAACCCGCCCAGGCCAGAGCCTGGCCCACGTTGCGGCGCATCCGCTGGCGCGGGGTGTAGCCGCGGCCGGCCGGGGCGGTCGGGACAACAGAGGGGATGTCCTCCAGGCTCTCCAGGCGCAGAACCTCCTCCACCAGGTCGGCTGGCATCGTCAGGTCCGGGCGCCAAGTCGGCGGGGTCACTTCAATCTCGCGGGCACCGTTGTCGTCGCGGGAACCGGTCTCGCGCACCTCGCAGCCGACCTCCCGCAGGCGGGAAATGGTGGTGCCGTCCGGGTAGATCTTGCCCGCGGTTTTGCCCGGCAGGGAGGTGTGGATGGTAATCATCGGCATCTCCGGAACCTCACCGACCAGGGTGCGCCCCTCCTCCACCTCGCCACCGGCGATGTTCACCAACAATGCAGCGGCAAAGTCCAGCGCATCCTCGATGATGGCGGCGTCCGTACCGCGCTCGAAACGGCGGGAGGCCTCGGAGGAAAGCTTGTGGCGACGGCAGGTGCGGGCCACGGTGATCTGATCCCAGTGCGCGGCCTCGAACAGCACGTTGGTGGTCGTCTCGGAGATCTCGGAGGTCGAGCCACCCATCACGCCAGCCAGCGACTGGATGCCGGACTCGTCGGAGATCACCACGTCCTCGGGGTCGAGGGTGCGCTCCACGTCATCCAGCGTGGTCAGCTTCTCCCCTTTCTTCGCCAAGCGAACGTGCAGCTCTCCGGTGACCTTATCCGCGTCGAAGGCGTGCATGGGCTGGCCCAGCAGGAACATCACGTAGTTCGTCACGTCCGTCGCCGGGTTCACGGGTCGCTGGCCGCACAGCATCAGCTCGCGCTGCAGCCACAGCGGGGACTCCGCCTGTGGGTCGATGCCGGTGACCTTGCGCATGCCGAACTTCGAGCACTTCGTGTCCTCGTCGACCTTCAGCGCCTGCACCTCACCGTCGGTGCCGGGCAGACCGGCGAAAAGGTCGTTGCGCATCGCCGCTGCTGCCGGATCCTGCGCCGGGTCGCGGAACTGTAGGTCGAAGCTGGACGCCAACTCGCGGGCAAGTCCCCTGGCCGACAGCGCGTAGCCGCGATCCGGGGTGATGTTCACGTCGAAGATGGTGTCCTGCAACCCCAGCAACTCACGCGCATCGTCACCTACCTTGAGGTTGGCGCTGGCCAAATCGGCGTCAGAAATAGTCATGATCCCCGGGTTCTGCTGGTTGGCCAGGCCCACCTCCATCGCAGAACAGATCATGCCCTCGGAGATCTTGCCGTAAGTCTTACGCGCCGAGATCTCGAACGGGCCGGGCAGTACCGTGCCGGGCAGAGCGATGACGACGTTGTCGCCCTCGGCGAAGTTCCGCGCGCCACAGATGATGTGCTGCAGCTCGCCGGTGCCGTTAGCCTGACCGACGTTAACGTCGCAGTAACGGATCGGCTTTTTGAACTCGGTGAGCTCCTCGATCTTTTCGACGCGACCGATCACCAGCGGGCCGGTGGTTTCAGGGATCGCCTCGTACCCCTCGGTCTCGAAGCCAACGCGGACGAAGCCAGCGTCGAATTCCTCGGCGCTCACGCTCCACTGCGGGTTGGAGGTCTGCAGGATTCGGGTCAGCCACGACTGGGAAATAAGCATGTTTTCGAAAGATCCTTGATTGGGGCTTTAGATGGGGTGCTCTGGGATGCTCTGTTGCTCTGGGGGTTTTAAGTTTCTCTAGCGGCGCACGCCGAACGGCAGGGTGAAGCGCACATCGCCCTCCACCATGTCGCGCATGTCGGGCAGGCCGTTGCGGAACTGCAGGGTGCGCTCGATGCCCATGCCGAAGGCGAAGCCGGAGTACTCCTCCGGATCCACGCCCGCGGCGACCAAGACGTTCGGGTTGACCATGCCGCAGCCGCCCCACTCGATCCAGCCGGCGCCGCCCTTCTTGTCGGCGAACCAGACATCCACCTCTGCGGAGGGCTCGGTGAACGGGAAGTAGTTCGGGCGGATGCGGGTCTTGGCTTCCTCGCCGAACAGCGTCTTGGCCAGGTGGTCCAGCGTGCCCTTCAGGTGCGCCATCGTCAGTCCCTTATCCACGGCAAGGCCTTCGACCTGGTGGAACACGGGGGTGTGGGTGGCGTCCAGCTCATCGGTGCGGAACACGCGACCCGGGCAGGCGATGTATATCGGCAGGTCGCGGGAAAGCATCGTGCGCATCTGCACCGGAGAAGTGTGGGTGCGCAGCACCTGGCCGGAACCCTCCGGAGCGATGTGGAAGGTGTCCTGCAGCGTGCGTGCGGGGTGGTCCGGGATGAAGTTCAGGGAGTCGAAGTTGAAGTACTCGGCCTCGACCTCCGGGCCGTCGGCGATTTCCCAGCCCATGCCGACGAAGATGTCGGCGATCTGCTCGGACAGGATGGTGATCGGGTGCTGGGCGCCGCGCTGGCCGCGGGTGGTCGGCTCGGTGACGTCGATGCGCTCGGCGCGCAGGACTTCCTCGTTGCGCTTACGCTCGAGTTCGGCCTTGACCTGGGCGAAGCGCTTTTCGACGCGACCTCGTGCCATGTTCACCAGGCGACCAGCGTCCTTGCGCTGATCCTTCGGCAGGCTGCCCAGGCTACGGCGGGCGGCCGGAATGGGGGCATCGTCGCCCAGGTGCTCGCGGCGAGCGGCCGCCAGTTCCTCCAGATTCGCAGCCTCAGCAAAGGCCTTCTCGGCTGCGTCTGCTGCGGCGTTGAGCCCCTGCTCCGAAAGCTCTACCTGGGGAGTGTCCACGGAATCCGTCACTTCAGTGCGCTCCTCTATCTACGTGCACGGCTTAACCTCGTTAATAATACCCGGCTGGCCCACTGCCGCACCGAGTTGGGGCTATCAGTCTTCGACTGCTCCCCCGGCAGCCTCGCGCGCCGCTGCTTGGATGCGGGACGATTCATACATGCAGATGGAGGCCGCGGTGGCGAGGTTGAGGGATTCCGCGCGCCCGCGGATAGGGATGGAAACCCGCAGGTCCGCCTCGGCCAGTAGCTCCTCGCCCAGCCCGTGCGCCTCATTGCCGAACAGCCACGCGGTGGGCTTGGTGAGGATCTCCCCCGCATCATCCAGGCTGACCTCACCATCGGCCGCGGTGGCGAGAATCTGCAGCCCCTGGGCACGCAGCTGGCCCAACACGTCCTTCACGTTGGTGGAGCGGGCCACCGGCACGTGGAACAGCGAGCCGGCGGAGGCGCGAGCGGCCTTGCACGACTGTGGGTCAACAGTCTCCCCCGCAAACACCACGGCATCCGCGCCCATGGCATCGGCCACACGGATCAGGGTGCCTGCATTACCGGGGTCGTTGGTTTCCACTGGGACGCTCACCAGTTGAGGCTGGGGCGTCAAAACCTTTCCGACAGACCACAGCACCGGCTTGCACACGGCAAACAAACCTGTAGTCGTGGCGGTATCAGAAAGGTGCTTGGCCGCCTTGTCCGTGATGTAGTGCACGTAGATATTGAGGTAGCCGGCGGTGCGGATGATCGGCTCGAAGCGCTCCGCGGCGGCCAGCGTGACGTACACGTCCGTGGCACTTCCGGTGGCAATGGCGGCTTCTACGCTATTCTCCCCCTCCACAAGGAAAACCCCCGCCTTCTTGCGCGCGGCCGCCCGGTGAAGCTTGGCTGCGTTGACAATGCGAGGGGTTCTTTCGGTGAAAAGCTCTTGGGCATCCTGCGGGTTCATACCCCACAGCATAATTGACCTAGTTTTCGAACAAGGTCATCTGCTCCTTCGTCCCGTCTGTGGCCTCGTTCCCCATACGACAAAACCCCACCCTGGGTGTCCAGGATGGGGTGCGCGTTACGCGGTGAAAGCTGACTTTAGGAAGCAGCCGGTGCGTTAACGTCCTCCGGCAGGGCAGCCTTTGCAGCCTCGCACAGAGCGGTGAATGCGTCGAAGTCGTTGACGGCCAGCTCGGCCAGGTTCTTGCGGTCGACCTCGATCTCGGCCAGGCGCAGGCCCTGGATCAGACGGTTGTAGGTCATGCCGTTCTGGCGAGCACCAGCGTTGATGCGCTGGATCCACAGCTTGCGGAACTCGTTCTTACGGGCCTTGCGATCGCGGAACTCGTAAGTCTTGGAGTGGAGCATCTGCTCCTTTGCCTTGCGGTACAGGCGGGAGCGCTGACCACGGTAGCCCTTGGCGGACTTCAGTACTTCGCGACGCTTCTTCTTGGCGTTCACTGAGCGCTTGACACGTGCCACGGTGATACTTCCTTTTCTTTGAGTGTGCGCGCTTAAAGGTCAGCGCTTTCACAAGCGCTGGCTCTGTTCGATGGCGCGGTTGGGTGTATAGGGGTGGAAAAGTGGGCTTTAAGTTATGCCTTGCCCAGCAGACGCTTCATGCGCTTGACGTCGGCCGGAGCGACGTCCTCGGTGCCCTTCAGGCGACGGGTGCGCTTGGAGGGCTTGCCCTCCAGCAGGTGGCGGCGGTTAGCCTGCTCGCGACGCAGCTTGCCGGAACCGGAGATCTTGATGCGCTTTGCGGCACCCTTGTGAGTCTTCTGCTTCATTGGTGAAAAACCTCTAACAACTAGTTCTGTTACTACTTCTTGCCCTTGCGGACCGGGCCCAGCACCATGGTCATGTTGCGACCGTCTTGCTTGGCGCGGGTCTCAACTACGCCGTATTCCTCGACGTCGTTTGCCAGTCGCTCAAGCAACCGGAACCCGAGCTCCGGGCGAGACTGCTCACGCCCGCGGAACATGATCGTGACCTTGACCTTGGAGCCCTTCTCCAGGAAACGAATGACGTTGCCCTTCTTGGTCTCGTAGTCGTGGTCGTCGATCTTCGGACGGAACTTCTGTTCCTTCACCACGGTCTGCTGCTGGTTCTTACGAGCTTCGCGGGCCTTCTGGGCCTGCTCGTACTTGAACTTGCCGTAGTCCATGATCTTTGCCACGGGCGGCTTGGCGTTCGGTGCAACCTCTACAAGGTCGAGGTCAGCTTCATAGGCCAGCTTTCGCGCATCGTCTGTCTTGACGATACCGACCTGTTCGCCGCCTGGACCGACGAGTCGGACCTCAGGGACTCGAATACGGTCGTTGATGCGAGCTTCTGCGCTAATGTGAACTCCTCAGTAGCAGTTTTGGTTAATGTCTTACCGACCCCTGCTGTACTGAAGATCCCCTGTGTTCCCCCACAATCACAGCCACTTTGCGCCGGCGGGAACAACTGCCCTGCATCACGCATTCCACTTCTGGATTCTCCTGAACCCATCCGTGCCTGTGGCTACGACCCGAGCCCAACCTCTATAGGCGGTCTCTAGGTGGGAGAAGGAATCTCCACTTGCAGCCCGCTTCCGTTGGTTTGAGACGAATTCAAGACGAATAGGGAATCAAACCCACGGAACGAGACGGTAGTGCTTGGAAGTATAACAATAGTCCGAGCATTTACCAAAACCGATACTGCGCCTTGGCGCGCCAAACGAGAATAAACTTTTGAGCCATGAATAACTCTTCTAACGGATCCGCACAGCCCACCAACGATCTCATCAAGCGCATCGATGACCTTGCCCGCTCGCAGGTACAGGCGCAAACGCAGATGTTCGGCATTCTGCGGGAGGTCGCCATTAATCAGCAAAGGCTCTCACAGGCGCAACGAGTCGCTGCTACTTCTTCTTCCTTAGTGACGCCCCCAGCTTCACCTCCCCCGCGCCCCAAACCGGACTTACAGGTCCCGCGGGCTCAGGCTCCACAGAAGCACTCGCCTGCGCCAGCTGAACGCAAGATGGAGCGAACTCAAGCGCCCAAGCCTCAGCCCGCACAACCTCAACCAGCGCAGCCTCAGCCCGCACAACCTAAACCTACGCCGGCTCAGCGTCAGCAACAGCCACAACAGACGCAGCACCACCCGGCACCCTCTGCGCAATCGCCACGCCAGGAGCCCGCTCCGCCGCAGCGGCAAGCGCCAGCGCGCCCGCAGGCATCGCGACCTCAGGCACCCCGCCCGCAGGCATCGCGACCTCAGGCTCCGCGACCAGCTGCCCCTCAGCCACAGCCCCAACCAGCAGCGAAGCAGCAGGAGCCAAAGGAGCCAAACAAGCTGCAACAGTGGTGGGAAAAGGAAGATCTGGTTACTCGCTTGCTGGCGATCATCGGCGGCTCCATCACGGTTGTCGGCCTCACCTTCCTGGCTCTACTGGCCTACGCTTCCGGGATCCTCACTCCGGAGGGAGCGGTGATTCTCGCTGCGGTGATCTGTGGCGGTTTGGCCGTGACGTCGACGATCGTGCACAAGAAGCAACCAGACGGAGTGAGCTCGTCGGCGCTATTGATAGTTGCCACACTGGGCGGTTTGGCGGACCTCTGGGTCGCGGTGTTCAACCTGGGATGGTTCGGTGAGGCGCTCGGTAGCGTGCTGACGGTAGTCATATGTGCGGGCGCATTGGCTCTGGCATATGCCTGGAAGAAGGAAGTCCTCGCGGTGGTCGTCACCGCCTTCGCGCCTCTATTCATCCTGCCGGCGGCAGCGAACTTCCTCTCCATGTTCCCCGCCGACCAGGAAGTACAACGCGAAATCCACAATGGATACTTCGCCGGCAGCCTGATCGCTGCCGCTATCTGCGGCTTCGCAGCCCGCTGGGGTCGCCCGTGGTTCAAACTTCAGACCACAGCGACCATTACTTACATCTGCGCGATGCTGCTGAGTGCACCCTTCATACTTACGACGTTCCTGCTCGGCGTAGTGGGCTTCGCGCTCGTGACGATCATCAGCTTCGTCCCACCGTTTGCATCCCGCCAGCTTCACCTCAGCGGCGTAGTTGCCGTGGTGATCATTCCGTCGGTGTGCCTGTTGTCCAGCAATTCCTGGGCGGCTGTCGCCTTTATCTCCCTAGTAACTGCGTGCGCATACATCATCGCTCGCATCAACGGCGGCATCTTCCAAGCGGACCTCCAGATTCCAGGAACAGAACCGCTTCCACCACAGCTGGCCAATGCGTTCGCTTTTATAATCTCCGCCGGCACTCTCCCCATTGTCTTCATCATCCGCTTCTTCCAGTGGTACGCGTTGGATTCTGAGCTACGGCATACCCCCGCTGAAGCCTCGGTGTTTGGCTATGGGAGCATCATCGTCGCTGTGGGTCTGCTGCTTTACACCGCAGCCGTTGTATGGGGACTGCCGCGCATGCCTAAGAATGTCGCATGGATCTCTCTGATGTGCTCTTTCCTAGCGGTGTTCACCCACGCACCGCGCAGCTGGGTTGGAGCAGATAGCATGCGTGTCCCGGACTCGGCGATAGTACTGGTAGTCAGCCTCGCGCTAGCGGTAGCGCTTCTGTATCGCCACCAATACCTCCTCAAGACCGGCCTGCGGGGAATCGCTGGACGCGAGATTCCGGGCAAGCAGTCCAACTCGGAAGTGACGATGTTGGTCATCGGCGTAATCACGCTTGTGCTTGCTTCCTCCGCAATCCCCGCCGTCGCTATGGCTATCTCCACCACGAAGCTGTCATTCATGGTGGCGCACGTGCTGATCTCCGTCAGCTGGATGTTGGGCGCCGTGTACCTGCTATACCGCAACAACTCGAAGCCCGGCCTGATGCTGGCGATCATTGCCACCGCCAAGCTTGTCTTCTACGACCTGTCCGTCCTCGGTGGCCTTGTGCAGGCTCTGGCGTTCCTCATCTGCGGCATGGTGCTGCTGGTTGCCGCCATTACCCGCGAGAAGCCCAACAAGACTCCCCCACAGCCGCCCCTGCAGCAGCCGCAGCAGCCCCGGATTCAAGATCAGAGCATGGATCGCAGGTAGCGGCCAGTGTGGGAGGCCTCCACCTCCGCAACTTGCTCCGGGGTGCCCTCGGCAACAACGGTGCCGCCGCCCGAACCGCCCTCCGGCCCCATGTCCACAATCCAGTCGGCAGCCTTAATGACATCCAGGTTGTGCTCAATAATGAACACGCTATTGCCCTTGTCCACGAGCCCCTGGATCACCAGCATCAGCTTGCGAATGTCCTCGAAGTGCAGGCCGGTGGTCGGCTCGTCAAGGATGTACACCGTCCGACCATTGGAACGTTTCTGCAGCTCGGCGGCCAGCTTCACGCGCTGCGCCTCACCGCCGGACAAGGTGGTGGCTGCCTGCCCCAGGCGGACGTACCCCAGGCCCACATCCACCAGGGTGTTCAGGTAGCGGGAAATCGACGTGACGGGTTCGAAGAACTCCGCTGCCTCGGAAATCGGCATGTCCAGCACCTCGGCGATGGACTTGCCCTTGTAGTGAACCTCCAGCGTCTCGCGGTTGTAGCGGGCGCCCTCGCAGACCTCACAAGGTACGTACACGTCGGGTAGGAAGTTCATCTCGATCTTCAGAGTGCCGTCGCCGTGGCAGGCCTCGCAGCGCCCGCCCTTGACGTTGAACGAGAACCGACCCGCGGTGTAGCCGCGTACTTTCGCCTCCGTCGTCTCGGCGAACAGCTTGCGGATCTTGTCGAACACGCCCGTATACGTAGCCGGGTTAGATCGGGGGGTGCGGCCAATCGGGCTCTGATCCACCTGCACCAGCTTGTCCAAGTGCTCCGTACCCGTGATTTTCTTGTGGTGGCCCGGCACCTGGCGCGCCTTGTTCAAGGTGTTGCTCAGGGACTTCGCCACAATACCGTTGATCAGGGAGGATTTACCGGAGCCCGACACACCGGTAATCAGCGTCAGCACACCCAACGGCAGGGTGACGTCCACCTTCTGCAGGTTGTTTTCCTGGGCGCCGTGTACCGTCAGCACCCTGTCCTTATCGATCGGGCGGCGCTTCTCCGGCACAGCCAGCACCCTTTCACCGGACAGGTACTGGCCGGTCAGGGAGTCTTCTGCGTCGAGGATCCCCTTGGGCTCGCCCTGGTAGACGATCTCGCCGCCGTACTCGCCGGCACGCGGGCCAATATCCACCAGCCAGTCGGCCGTGCGGATCGTGTCTTCGTCGTGCTCCACCACGATCAGGGTGTTACCCAGGTCGCGCAGGTGCTGCAGGGTGCGGATCAGCCGCTCATTATCTCGCTGGTGCAGACCGATCGACGGCTCATCCAGCACGTACAGCACGCCCGCCAGGCCGGAACCAATTTGCGTGGCCAGGCGGATGCGCTGAGCCTCACCGCCGGATAGCGTGCCCGCGGAGCGGGACATCGACAGGTAGTTCAGGCCAACGTCCAGCAGGAACTTCAGGCGCGCCTGGATTTCCCGCAGTACCGCCCCGGCGATCATCTCCTCGCGCTTGCTTAGAGAAAGGTTGTCGAGGAAGCTGCTGGCGTCCGCAATAGAAAGATCAGAGACCTCGGCGATGGACAGTTCCTGTTCGCCGGAGGCAATAGTTACGGCCAATACTTCCGGCTTCAGGCGCGTACCGTCGCACGTCGGGCAGGCGACCTCACGCATGTAGCTGCGGTAGCGCTCCTTGGACCAGTCGGAATCGGTTTGGTCGAGCTTGCGCTTCAGGAAGGGCATCACGCCCTCGAAGGGTGCGTTGTAGGTGCGCGAACGGCCGTAGCGGTTGCGGTAGCTGACCTTGATCTGCGTCTTGTGGCCGTTCAGGATGGCCTTGCGGTGGGTGGCCTTCAGATCCTTCCACGGGGACTTCGGGTCGAATCCCATCGCCTCGCCCAACGCATTCACCAGCTTGGTGAAGTACTTGCTGTTCGGGCTAGACGACCACGGTGCTATCGCGTCGACCACGGCTGCGTCCTCGTCCGGGATCACCAGCTTCTCGTCGACCTCCAGGCGCGTGCCCAGGCCGTCGCAGGCAGGGCAGGCACCATAGGGCGAGTTGAAGGAGAACGTGCGCGGCTCCAGCTCGTCCAGCTGGATCGCGTGGCCATTCGGGCAGGCCATCTTCTCGGAGAAGCGGCGTGTGCGGTGCGGGTCGTCGTCCGGCAGTCCAACGAAGTCCAGGACCACAATCCCGTCGGCCAGCTGCAGAGCGGTCTCGATCGAATCGGTCAGGCGCTGCTTCTGGGATTCCTTCACCTGCAGGCGGTCCACCACTACATCAATATCGTGCTTGACCTGCTTTTCCAGTGTCGGCGGATCGGACAGCTGGTACACCGCCCCGTCGACCTGCACGCGGGAGTAGCCCTGCGCGGCCAGGTCCTCGAAGAGGTCCACGAACTCGCCCTTGCGAGTGCGCACGACCGGCGCGAGCACCTGAAACTTCAGCCCCTGCTCCATCGCCAGGATTTGGTCCACGATCTCCTGCGGGGTCTGGCGCTGGATCACGCCGCCACACTCCGGGCAGTGCGGGATGCCGGTGCGGGCGTACAGCAGGCGCAGGTAGTCGAAGATCTCGGTTACCGTGCCGACGGTCGAGCGCGGGTTGCGGTTCGTGGACTTCTGGTCGATGGAAACCGCCGGGGACAGCCCTTCGATCAGCTCCACGTCCGGCTTATCCATGCGCCCGAGGAACATGCGCGCATAGGAGCTCAAAGATTCGACGTATCTGCGCTGGCCTTCTGCGAAGATCGTGTCGAAGGCCAGGGAGGATTTGCCCGAGCCGGACAGCCCCGTAAACACGATCATCTTGTCGCGCGGCAGGTCGATATCCACGCCCTTGAGGTTGTGTTCGCTGGCTCCACGGACAATCAGCTGATCGGCCACTATCTACTCCTTAATTGTTGAAGCATCAACCCTGCTAGTCTACGCCATCGCCGAGACATCGCTAGTGTGGTGCCATGCAGCAAGTTACTGAATTTAGCCATCTTTCCGCACCGCGCGACGTGCAGGTTCTTAATTCTGACGCCCATACGTACGCAGTGACGACCGTGGGTTCTATGGACAACAATTGTTGGTTGCTGTGCCGGGGCGGCGAGGCGCTGCTGGTGGATGCCGCCGACGATGCAGAACACCTGCTGGGCCTGGCCGAACGGTTGGGTGTGCGCATCACCGATGTGCTCACTACTCACCAGCATGCAGACCACACTCGCGCGCTGGCAGACGTCCTAAAGGCGACAGGCGCCCGCCACCACGGGCCGCGCCTGGATGCCGAGGCGCTGCCCGTGGCGCCGGACCGAGTGTATGGAAACGACGAAGGTTCCCGGGAACCACTGGACCTGGCTGGTGCACAGCTGCCGGAGCTCGGCTTGCAGGTAGTCGAGCTACGGGGCCACACCCCGGGCGGCCTGGCGGTGCTGGATCTGGCCGACGGGCGCGTACCACGAGCGTGGGTGGGTGACAGTGTTTTCCCCGGTGGCGTCGGAAAAACAAACAACCCCGAGCAGTTCGAGCAGCTCCTGGGCGACGTGCGCGACAGGATCTTCACCCTCCCCGAAGAAACCCGAATCCACCCTGGTCACGGCGATTCCACGTCCGTTGGGGAGGAAAAGGGCAAGGTCGATGAGTGGGCCGCGCGAGGCTGGTAGATAGCCCCGGACCCCACTCCCGGTGAGGTTGATTCAGGTAACCTGGGAGATTGTTCGAGCACGACTAAACGCAGTCAAGGGTCGTGCCACCAACAATTTAGGAGTGTGTAGACCCAAATGTTCCGTACCCTTGCCCGCCCGCTGCTGGCTTCCGCTTTCGCCGTTGACGGAGCCCAGATGCTGCTGAACAGCAACGAATATGCAGAAGACGCAAAGGCTATCAACGGCACTCTGCGTTCCGTGCTGCCGCAGGATAAGGCCGGCCTGATTCCCGACGATGCAGAGACCACCGTGCGCGTGGTCGGCACCACCAAGGTCGTTGCCTCCGCCCTGCTGGCCACCGGCAAGGCTCCGCGCCTGGCCGCCGCTACCCTGGCCGCCGTACAGATCCCGACCGCGCTGTCCCGCCACGCATTCTGGAATGCGTCCAATGGCGCGGAGCGCAAGGAGGAGATCCGCGGCCTGGTGACCGACCTGGCTCTGCTGGGTGGTCTGGTTATCACCTCCGCAGACACCGCCGGTAAGCCGGGCCTGAAGTGGCGTGCGCAGCAGGCTATGCCGGGCAAGACTGAGCAGCAGAAGATGCTGGAGAACGCGCAGACCCAGTCCAAGGCTTTCGCCGCCAACGCTTCCGACCAGGCACAGGGCTTCTTCGCCAAGACGAAGGAAGTTGCCGACCAGGTGCAGGATAAGGTTACCGACTACGTTGACGAGCACCAGGACGAGTGGAAGGAAGCAGCCGAGAACCTGCGCGAGCGCGCGGCTGAGTTCGGCGACCAGGCTTCCGACTACGCACAGTCCGCTGCGGCCAAGGCGCAGGACGCTTGGGACGACTTCGACGCCGAAGACCTGAAGAAGGACGTTCAGAAGGCCACCAAGAAGTCCCGCAAGCGCGCCCAGCAGGCACAGAAGCAGGCGCAGAAGCGAGCAAGAAAGGCTCAGAAGAATGCGCAGAAGCGCTTCAAGTAAGAGCTAAAAGCACTAAGAGCCCCTGGTTAGTTCGGCTACCAGGGGCTCTTTGGCTCTATCCTTAAAACCCCTATCCCGAAGAACCCACGACAAGCCAACTACTCAGAAGGGAACCCCCACCCACCTTGTCGCCCACCGACGACATCGCTGCCGAGCAGCGCTACCTCGACGACCTCCTAGAACGGGTAGACCAAGCCTGCGAGAGGCTGGAACAGCGGCTCAAGGCTGTCCGCCTGGAGGCCGATATCGACGACCCACAGGGTTTGATGGTGCGCGACCGCGAGGCACGCGACATTGCTCAACGCCTGGATTCCTACTCTGCTGCGGAGGTTGGCCTAATGTTCGGGCGCATCGACGTGGAGGATGCGGAGGCGGAGAACCCCGTCCCCGGAAACGAACACCTGGATCGCCGATACATCGGGCGCATCGGCCTGCATGATGACGACGAGGAGATGCGCACCCTGCTGATGGACTGGCGTGCTCCCCTGGCCCGCCCCTTCTACCTGGCCACCACCCTGCGCCCCGACGGGGTACACACGCGGCGGCACATCACCACCCGTGGTCGGACGGTGCGCAGCGTGGCAGACGAACAGCTATCCACCACGGCAGGACCAACCGATGCGGTAGGTACTGGGCGGCGAGGGGGCGTCGCCAAAGAAGAAGCGCTACTCGATGCCGTCAACAGGGCGCGCACGGCGTACATGCAAGACATCGTAGAGACGATCGCGGCGGAACAGGACGCGATCATCCGCGCAGCATACCGTGGCGTGACCGTGGTCCAGGGAGCGCCTGGAACCGGCAAGACTGCCGTGGCGCTGCACCGGGCGGCGTACCTGCTGTACACGTGGCGCGAGCAGCTCGATAACACGGGCGTGCTGATCATCGGCCCTAACGACCGCTTCCTTTCCTACATTTCGCAGGTGCTGCCCTCGCTGGGCGAAACTGGCGTGGTGCTGGCAACCCCCGGCACCCTGCTGCCGAACCTGCACACCGTACCGGAGACGAACCTGCTGGCGCGCGAGGTCAAGGGCTCGGCGGAGATGCTGACGATCCTGGGCGATGCGATCAAGACGTACCAGACCGTGCCGGAAGACAGCATCGACATCAGCATCGACGGGCTCAACGTGCAGCTCACGCCGAAGATGGTGCGGGCGGCCAGGACTCGTGCGCGCCGCTCCCGCAAACCGCACAATCATGCGCGGACGGCCTTCCTGGATCACGGGCTAAATGCGCTGGCGGAGGCCCTGGGCGAAAGCATCGGTGCCGACCCGCTGGGAGGCGAAAACCTGCTGGGCAAGGGCGATATCGCCACCCTGCGCGAGGAACTCGGTGCGGATCCGACGGTCGTGGACGCACTGGGGCAATTCTGGCCCGAGCTGCACCCCACCCAGGTGCTGGAGCGGCTATACGCGGACCCGGCAGCCATCGCCGTCGACTATGACGAGGACACGTGGCGCGGCCTGGCCGCCCACCCCAGCGGTGAATGGACTGACGCCGACGCGCCACTCATCGACGAACTGATCGACATGCTGGGCTATGTCTCCGACGAGGAGACCGCCGCTGAGGAGCGCGAGCAGTGGCTGGAGAAGATCACCGAGGCGCAGGAGGCGCTGGACATCCTCACCGGCTCGGCCAGCCAGGACCTGGACGACGGCTTCGCTCCCGAGGTGCTGATGGCCTACGACGTTATTGACGCCGAAACGCTGGCCGCCCGCCAGCGAGTCCGCGACCACCGCACGACCGCCGAACGTGCGGCAGCCGATAGCCGGTGGGCATTCGGGCACGTGATCGTCGACGAGGCGCAAGAGCTCAGCGAGATGGCCTGGCGGATGGTGTTCCGCCGCTCGCCTAACAAGTGGATGACGTTGGTGGGCGACCCGGCGCAGACCGGCAACCCCGGCGGGGTGGATAGCTGGGCGGAGGCGCTCTCCCCCTTCGTGGCCGACCGCTGGCAGCTGCACCAGCTGACGGTGAACTACCGCACTCCGAAGGACATTGCGGATCTTGCCGCGCCGCTGTTGCACGAGATCGACCCCTCCCAGCCTTCTCCCCTGGCACTGCGCGAATCGGGTACCGGGGTGCGGTATGCCAAGGCGGCGACCGGCGCCGAGCTCGGTTCGAAGGTTCAGGCCGCGGTCGAGCAGGCCCGGGAGCTCACGGGTGAATCCGGCCTGATCGGTGTGATTACCGTGGACCCCGCGCGCCTAGAGCACGTTGTGACGGAGCAGTCCGAGGCGGAAAAAGCGGGCGCGGAGGTTGTGCTTGTGGATACCGCCGCCGCGAAGGGCCTGGAGTTCGACGAGGTGATCCTAGTCGAGCCGGCGGACATTGTGGAGAGCTCCCCCCAGGGGCTCAACGACCTCTACGTGGCCATGACGCGCGCCACCCAGGGCCTGACGGTTGTGCATGCTCGCCCGTTGCCCTGGGATTAAGCGGGTCTAGCGCGGATCAAGAAGGGCTAATCCCTGGTGCCGACGGTGTGGACGATCATCACGTCGCACTCCGCCTGGCGCGCCGCATCGGCTGGCACGCTGCCCAGCAGGCGCCCGGTCAGCGAGTTAATGCCACGGTTGCCGACGACCAGCAGGTCCGCTTCTTCGCTCTTGACGATGCTCATCAGCGCCTCCACCGGGTCGCCTTCCTTCAGCACCGCGCGAACCTTCTTGGCGCCTTCGCCTTCGGCCTCTTTTCGTGCGGACGCCAACACCTCAGCCGCGGACATCTCCCCGTCCACCGCAGTGGTCTTCTTGGTCGCGGTATCCGCGTGCTCCCCCACATACGCGCTGGCCAGGACGAGCTCCGCGTCCATGGCGGCGGCTACGCCCGCGGCGCGTCGCACTGCTAGAAAAGAAGATTCCGACCCATCGGTTCCGACCACGACTGTGTTGTACATAACTCTAATATTACAACCCAGCTTCGATCATGCCCCGCAGTTCCTTCTTTAGGTCCGCAATTTCATCGCGGAGGCGACCGGCGAGCTCGAACTTCAGCTCCTTGGCCGCCGATTTCATCTGCTCTGTCATCTCCTGGATCAGCTTCTCCAGCTGCGGGCGAGCCATCGGTTCCTCGCTGGAACCGCGCACCAGCGCCCAGTCGGCCTCGGGCGATTCACCCCGCCCACCGGCACTGGAATCGGCGCCGGCGCCGCCTGCGGCGTCCACACCAGACTCCGCTTCGAGCTCCGCGACCTGGTCCAAGATATCGGCGATCTTCTTGCGCAAAGGCTGCGGATCAATGCCGTGCTCTTCGTTGTAGGCGATCTGCTTGGCGCGGCGGCGCTCGGTCTCGTCGATGGCGTACTGCATCGAGTCGGTGACCTTGTCGGCGTACATGATGACCTCGCCGGAGACGTTACGCGCAGCACGGCCAATGGTCTGGATCAGCGAGCGTTCGGAGCGCAGGAAGCCCTCCTTGTCCGCATCCAGGATCGCCACCAGCGAGACCTCCGGCAGGTCCAGGCCCTCGCGCAGCAGGTTGATGCCCACTAGCACGTCGAACTCACCCAGACGCAGCTGGCGGAGCAGCTCCACGCGCTTGAGGGTATCGATGTCGGAGTGCATGTAGCGGACCTTCACGCCGTGCTCCAGCAGGTAGTCGGTGAGGTCCTCGGCCATGCGCTTGGTCAGTGTGGTGACCAGCACGCGCTCGTTCTTCTCGGTGCGCTGGCGGATCTGCTCGATCAGGTCGTCGATCTGGCCTTCGGTCGGGCGCACCTCCACCTTGGGGTCCACCAGGCCGGTCGGGCGAATGACCTGTTCGACGTACTCGCCCTGGGCGGCGGCGATCTCGTAATCGCCGGGGGTGGCGGACATGTAAACGCACTGGCCCTTGCGGTCGTCGAACTCCTCCCACGTCAGCGGGCGGTTATCCAGCGCGCTGGGGAGACGGAAGCCGTGTTCCACCAGGTTGCGTTTGCGGGACATGTCGCCTTCGAACATGCCGCCGATCTGCGGGACGGTTACGTGGGACTCGTCGATGATGGTGAGGAAGTCCTCGGGGAAGTAATCGATCAGGGTGGCAGGCGCGGAACCGGCAGCGCGGCCGTCGATGTGGCGGGAGTAGTTCTCGATGCCACTGGTGAAGCCCACCTGCTGGATCATCTCCAGGTCGTATTCGGTACGCATGCGCAGGCGCTGGGCCTCCAGCAGCTTGCCGCGGTTTTCCAGCTCCTCCAGACGCTGCGCCAGCTCCTCCTTGATGGCCTGCATGGCCTTTTCCATGCGTTCCGGGCCGGCGACGTAGTGGGTGGCTGGGAAGATGCGCAATTCGTCGACCCGGCGAATCACGTCGCCGGTCAGCGGGTGGATGTAGTACAGCGCATCGATGTCGTCGCCGAAGAACTCCACGCGCACCGCCAGCTCTTCGTAGGCCGGAATGATGTCCACCGTGTCGCCTTTTACGCGGAAGGTACCGCGGGTAAAGGCGATGTCGTTGCGGGAGTATTGGATATCCACCAGCAGGCGCAGGAACCGATCGCGTTCGACCTCCTCGTCGACCTTCAAGACCACCGAGCGGTCCAGGTAAGACTGCGGGGTGCCGAGGCCGTAGATGCAGGAGACCGAGGACACAACCACCACGTCCCGGCGCGACAGTAGCGCGGAGGTCGCGGAGTGGCGTAGGCGCTCCACGTCTTCGTTGATGGACGAGTCTTTCTCGATGTACGTATCCGTCTGCGCGATATACGCCTCTGGTTGGTAGTAGTCGTAGTAGGAGACGAAGTACTCCACCGCGTTGTTCGGCAGCAGGCTGCGCAGTTCGTTGGCCAGCTGGGCGGCCAGGGTCTTATTCGGCGCCATCACCAGTGTGGGCCGCTGTTCCTTTTCGATGAGCCAGGCGGCCGTCGCGGACTTACCGGTACCGGTGGCGCCCATCAGCACGACGTCGCGTTCGCCGCGGTTAAGGCGCTGGTGCAGCTCATCGATCGCCTTCGGCTGATCGCCGGCGGGATTGTAGTCGCTGATGACTTCGAACTTCGCGTCCGAGCGTTCGACCTCCCCGACCGGGCGAAACTCGGAGTACGACAATTCGGGACGTTCTGCTGCAAAGGCCATGCGCACCAGTCTACGTGTCGCCTCGGACACCGCCTGTCGTGCTTTCACCCAGCGCTTTTACTATGGCCGTTCTAAGGTTAGTCACATGAAGCTCTTCTCCCGCGGTCGTGCCGCTATGGCCCCTGTCATCGCTCTTTCACTCTTGGTCACTCCCTCTGCCGTTGCCGCACCTGCACCGTCTGCGCCCGCCGTCCCACCGATCGTTGCCGGTTCGGCGCCGATCGGCCCCAACACCGTCGTTATTCCTGGCGAGCTGTTGCCGGTTGGCCCCAGCGGTGCGCGTACTGCTCGTACTGTTGATGACGCCTACTCCGCGGCCGCCATCGCCGCCCAGTATTTGAACCAGGATCCCCGCCCGGCGTTGGACCGGCTCTCCCCCGCCCGACGCGCCGAGGTGAGCCATATCCTCAAGGTCTTGGAGGCTCCTGTGAAAGCTCCTGGCAAGGCCACCAGTCCGCGTGCAACCGTGGTGGTGCTGGGTAACGGGCTGAACGCGGATGGCTCCGTGCACCCCAACCTGCAGCGCCGCCTGGAGGTTGCCCGCGATTATGCACTGCGGCACCCGGAGAGCCCCATCATCACCTCCGGTGGCAAGACCGAGCACGGGCACGTGGAGGCCGAATCGATGAAGAGGTGGCTGGTCCGCGCCGGAATCTCCCCGCAGCGCATCCACGTGGAGGGCAACTCCTGGTCCACCATCAGCAATGCGTGGCACAGCGCGAAGGTCTTCGGAAAGATGAACGCGCAGTCCAAGAACGCCTCCCACGGCAAGTCGCTGCCGCGCGAGCTGGTGATCGCCACTACTGATAGCCACCTGCACCGTGGAGTGAGCGACTACCGCATTGCCTTCGGCCCGCACACCACCGTCTACGGCCTGGCCTCCAAGTCCGATCCGGTGCAGCAGCGCAACCTGGCCAAGGAGCGCACCTCCCGCTACCGCGACGCGGTGGGGCTATTCATCTTCCCGGAGACGATTGTGGCCGACGGCCTGCCGCCGATCTTCGGCGCCGGCATCCCGCGTTTCTGGTAAGGCCTTAGAACCCGTCCCAGAAATCGTCGACCTGCTCGAGTAGCTGTTCCACGGTTCCGGAATTATCCAGAACTGTGTCCGCCGCATTCAGGCGGGTCTCGCGGTCGATCTGGGCAGCAATCCGGCGGCGGGCGTCGTCCTCATCTAAACCGCGGTGTTGCACTAGGCGGTCGATGCGCAGCTCGTCGGGAGCGTCCACCACCAACACGTGGTCGACCTTGTCGACCTCACCGTTTTCGATGAGCAGCGGCATGTCGTAGACGAGCACCTGCGCGCCGGACTCCCGCCCCTGCTTAAACAGCTCTTCAGTGCGGGCACGAATGCGCGGGTGAGTGATCGCGTTCAGCTTCTCCGTCGCCTCCGGCGTAGCAAAGGCCTGCCGGGCTAGTTCCGCCCGGTTTAACGTGCCGTCGGGGTTCAGCACCCCGTCAAACGCATCCGCCAGCTCGGCCAAAGCTGGCTGACCTGGTTCGACGATCTCGCGCGCCACCAGGTCGGCGTCAACAATAAAAGCACCGAGCTCCGCCAACCGCGAAGAGACGGTTGACTTGCCCGATCCGATTCCACCAGTCAGCCCAATTGTGATCATGAGGCCATGCTAGCGCCTACAGGGAACCGACCAGAGTGTTTCCGGCCAGGCGGCACTGGTAGTAGCTGGCGGCAAGGTTGCCGAACTCCACGCGCAGGCCATTGGCCTTGTAGATATCCTGCTCCGCAACGGCCTCATCCCACTGCTTACGGACCTCTTCGATTTGCTGATCCAGCTTCTGGCAGGCCTTCGGCACGCGCGAGGAGCTACCCAAGCCGCTAGACGCAGGAGCCTTGGGAGTCTCAACGGTCGGCAGAGGCTGGAGGGTCTCGGGTGCGGAATCAGCGTCCGCGGCGCCAGCGATACCCGCAGCGCTGGACAGAGTAAGAACGGCAGCGACGGCGATGGAAGCAATGCGAGAGGAATTAGCCATAGCCGAGAATATAGCGGAGCTCGACAGGCGCCGCAGGACAGCGTATGCAAATATAACTTGCATGCATAAGATTTCCGCCTCTCGCAGCTCGCTTGCCGCAACTTTGACCGCAGGTTCGATCCTGGCTACCGCCACCGCCGTGACCGCCCTATCCACGGGTCACGCCGCGGCGGATCCATGCTGGACCTACAGGCCCACTACCAGCGATGGGCTGGCCGCCAGCAGCAGCGGCTCGCTAGCCGGTAGCCTTGGCCAACCACAGTGGCTGACCGGCAAGCCCGAGGGCATGCCGAAGGTCACCGGTAATACCGAGGCAATGCACATGCTCACCGGCCGCTTCAGCCCCGACCGCACCGACAAGACGGGCTTGAGCTCCACAGACCTGGGCATCATGTGGGATTCCGGCAATGGGCGCGTGCTGGCGGCGTTTGGTGATTCCTTCCGCTGTGGTTCCGGAAACAACGGCTGGCACTCCAATGCCCTATACGAGACCGACGATATGGATCCCTCCAACGGCATCCACATGGGTGGTCCTGCCACCGGCAGCCGCTCCGAGGAGTTCCTGCCTGAATCTCTAAAGATCGACGGTGTGGAGAAGACAATCATCCCGACCGCAGGCATCGAGGTAAATGGTGCGCAGTACGTGGACTTCATGTCCGTGCGCGACTGGGGCCGCCCGGGACAGTGGCGTACGAACTACGCCGCGACGGCGAAATCCACCGATGGCGGGAAGACTTTCTCTGTGGTGCCGGACTCCTACCGCACCAGCTCGGTGGCCTCTAAGGACAGCCGCCTGCCTGACCTCCCAGCACACAGCCGTGGCAACGACTACTTCCAGATGACCGCCTTCGCCAAGGCACCGGAAAGCGCTGCAGGCGACGACGGCTACATTTACGTCTACGGCACCCCATCGGGGCGCTCCGGTCAGGCGCGCCTGGCACGCATCAACGAGGCAGAATTCCCCGACTTCAGCTCTGCGGAGTACTGGGACGGCAGTGGCTGGTCCTCCCGCATGGACGCTGCAAAGCCGGTGCTCGACGGGCGAGTCTCCGAGCTATCCGTGCAGTACAACGAGCACCTCGGCAAGTGGTTGGCACTCTACGAATCCACCCAAGGAATGGTGCTGCGCCAGGCCGATAGCCCAGAAGGGCCCTGGAGCAGCGCAAAAACGCTGATCTCCAGGGCCCAGGTG
Source organism: Corynebacterium sp. ACRQK (assembly GCF_022345965.1). Lineage (GTDB taxonomy): Bacteria > Actinomycetota > Actinomycetes > Mycobacteriales > Mycobacteriaceae > Corynebacterium. The sequence goes on along the minus strand of NZ_JAKRMU010000010.1, from coordinate 14,430 downwards.
CCGGATATCTACGGCGGGTATATGTACCCACACCAGACCGATGGGAACTTGTACTGGGTGGCCACCTCGTGGCACAGCTACAACGCTGTGGTGTACAAGACCGATCTGGCGAAGATGTTCTAGCAACCGGCGGCTAGAAGCCGCTGGCCGCTACAAGCTAGCAGCTAGCGGCTAGCGGCGCTTTAGCGCTCGATAATGGCGACGATGCCCTGACCACCTGCTGCACAGATGGAGACCAGGGTGCGACCGCCGCCATTTTCCTCCAGCACCTTCGCAGCGGTGGCGATGATGCGACCGCCGGTAGCGGCAAACGGGTGGCCGGCTGCCAGGGAGGAGCCCTTGACGTTCAGCTTCGCGCGGTCGATGGCACCCAGGGCGCCATCCAGGCCCAGGCGCTCGCGGCAGTACTCGTCGGACTCCCAAGCCTTCAGGGTGGCACAGGTCTGGGAGGCGAAGGCCTCGTGGATCTCGTAGAAGTCGAAGTCCTGCAGGGAAAGGTTGTTGCGCTTCAGCAGGCGCGCAACCGCATAGGTCGGGGACATCAGCAGACCGTCCGGGGTCATGCCGTCACGGCCGTTGATGAAGTCCACGGAAGCAACCTCGGAATCCACCAGGTATGCCTTGACCGGGATGTTGTGCTCTGCGGCCCACTCCTCGGAGGAGATCAGGACTGCGGAAGCGCCGTCGGTCAGCGGGGTGGAGTTACCGGCGGTCATGGTGGCCTTGGTGCCGTGCTGCTCGGCATCCTTCTTGCCGAAGACCGGCTTCAGCTTGGCCAGCTTCTCTACGTTGGAGTCCGGGCGCAGGTTAGTATCGCGCTGTACGCCCAGGTACGGGGTGATGAGGTCCTCGAAGAAGCCCTCGTCGTATGCCTTGGCCAGCTTCTGGTGGGACTCAGCTGCCAGCTGGTCCTGCTCCTCGCGGGTCAGGCCGAACTCGCGGGCGGTGATGGCCGCGTGGTCACCCATGGAAAGACCGGTGCGGGGCTCGCCGTTGTTCGGCTGCTCCGGGGCCAGCTGGGAGGGGCGGATCTGGCCGACCAGCTTCAGGCGGTCGGTGGTGGTCTTCGCATTGTTCAGCTTGATCAGGGTCTTGCGCAGCTGATCGTTAACGGCCAGCGGTGCGTCGGAGGTGGTGTCCACACCGCCGCCAATGCCGGACTCGATGCGGCCCAGGGCGATTGCGTCCGCAACCTGCACCAGGGCAGCCAGGCCAGTTCCGCAGGCCATCTGCAAGTCGAAGGCCGGAGTGGTGGAGGACAACGCGGAACCGAGGACGGTCTCGCGGGTCAGGTTGAAGTCGCGGGAGTGCTTCAGCACGGCGCCGGCGGCGACCTGGCCCAGCTCCTCGCCCTGCAGGCCGTAGCGTGCGACCAGGCCATCGATGGCGGCGGTCAGCATGTCTTGGTTAGACGCGTTCGCGTACTCCTTGTTGGAACGGGCGAACGGGATGCGGTTGCCGCCGAGGATGGCGACCTTGCGGGGTGCTCCGTTAGTCATATTTTTGTGTCACTCCATCGAAGAATGTGAATTGAAAGAACGTATTCCTACACGGTGTGCTCGATCACACCGTATGGTTATACATGAGAACATACATTGTCTCGGCAACGCGCGTGTGCGTATCGCCAACAAGACTTGTATATTTCGCGCCGACTTGCCACCCACTGTGGCGAATTTATAGATATGAGGAGTTTAAGCTAGTGCCTGAAAACCAGGATGCATACCTGAAGTTCATCAACTCGGACCTCGGCAAGAAGATCTCCAAGCAGGCTGGCCTGCCGGTACCGACGAAGCTGCGTCGTTACAAGGAGGGCGAGCCCGCGCTGGACGGCCGTGTTCTGCTGGGCGGTTCCGGTCGCCTGGTCGGCCGCATCGAGGAGCTGCTCGCCGACGACTACAAGGTCTCTACCTCCGCTGGCGATAACAAGTACGCCGGTCTGGTTTTTGACGCCACCGGCATCACCAAGCCGGAGGACCTCCGCCAGCTGTACGACTTCTTCCACCCGGTCATGCGTCAGCTGCAGCCCTGTGCCCGCCTGCTGGTCATCGGCACCACCCCGGAGCTGATCGACAACGTTGACGAGCGCATCGCTCAGCGCGCCCTGGAGGGCTTCACCCGCTCCGTCGGTAAGGAGCTGCTGCGCGGCGCCACCGTCCAGCTGGTGTACACCGCCCCGGACGCTTCCGCCGACCTCGCGGGCCTGGAGTCCACCCTGCGCTTCGTCCTATCTGCCAAGTCGGCCTTCGTGGACGCTCAGGTTATTCGTGTTGACGCCCAGTCCGCGACCGCCCCGGCCAACTGGGACAAGCCTTCTGAGGGCAAGATCGCCGTGGTCACCGGCGCTGCCCGTGGCATCGGCGCCACCATCGCAGAGGTGCTGGCTCGCGACGGTGCGAAGGTCATCTGCGTGGACGTTCCGCAGGCTGGCGAGGGCCTGGCAGAGACCGCCAACAAGGTTGGCGGCACTGCCCTGCCGCTGGACGTCACCGCTGCCGACGCTGCGGAGAAGCTGAAGGAGCACGCGGAGGCTCGCCACGGCGGCCCGATCGACATCATCGTCCACAACGCCGGCATTACCCGCGATAAGCTGCTGGCCAACATGGACGAGGGCCGTTGGGATTCCGTCATCGCCGTCAACCTGGCTGCACCGGTGCGCATCACCGAGAAGCTGCTGGACAACGGTGGCCTGGCCGACAACGGCCGTGTCATCGGCGTGGCTTCCATCGCCGGTATCGCCGGTAACCGTGGCCAGACCAACTACGGCGCTACCAAGGCCGGCGTGATCGGCTTCGTGGATTCCTTCTCCGAGAAGCTGACTGACCGTGGCATCACCGTCAACGCTGTGGCTCCGGGCTTCATCGAGACCCAGATGACCGCCGCCATCCCGTTCGGCACCCGCGTCGGTGGCCGTCTGCTGTCCTCCCTGCAGCAGGGTGGCGAGACCGTGGACGTCGCCGAGACTATCGCCTACTTCGCAGCTCCGGCTTCCCAGGCTGTCACCGGCAACGTTGTCCGCGTGTGTGGCCAGGCAATGCTGGGCGCCTAAGACGAACCCCGTCAAGCGAACTGTAGAGAAAGGAGCCACGACCAGTGGTTGACTACAAGAAGCTGGATTCCATCCCAGTGCTGATGGACGAATACCGCAACGCCGTCAAGGATGTTGTTCCGGGCGTGGGTAGCCCCCGCAGTGCCAAGGACAATCCGAAGACTGCGTTCAAGGTTGAGGGCGTCAAGATCAAGGTGCCGGAGCTGGCTGCCTACAACGCGGCAACGGGCCTGCGACTGCGCAACGAGCTGCCGATCACGTACCCGTACGTGCTGAGCTTCCCGATCGTCATGAAGATCCTGACTGCATCGGATTCCCCCGTCAATGCCGTGGGCCTGGTGCACCTGACCAACCGCATCGAGCAGACCCGCGACCTGACCGTGGACGATGTGCTGGACATCCGCGTGCACGCGGAGAACCTGCGTCCGCACACCAAGGGTGTGCTGCTGGATGTCGTTACCGTCGTCTCCGTCGACGGCGAGGACGTGTGGATGCAGACCAGTGGCTTCCTGTCTAAGGGTGCGAAGCTTTCCAGCTCCTCGCCTTACAAGGACAAGCAGCCGACCGACGGCCGCATTCTGGAGCCGGTTGAGTTCGATGAGTACGACGCGACCCCAACCGCGAAGTTCCGCGTAACCCCGGCGGACATCCAGGAGTACGCGCAGGCTTCGGGTGATAAGAACCCGATCCACGTCTCCGGCGTTGGCGCGAAGGCATTCGGCTTCCCGGCCGTCATTGCGCACGGCATGTGGTCCGCTGCCACGATGCTGCGTGGCCTCGAGGGCGTACTGCCCTCTGCCGCACGCTTCAGCGTGGAGTTCGCCAAGCCCGTTACCCTGCCGACCACCGTGGCATTCTTCGCCGAGGCTGCGGGCGACAAGGCCTACCCGCGCCCCAGCGAGTGGGATCTGCAGCTGCGCAAGGCTTCCAAGCTGAAGACCCTGCACGCAGTGGGCAAGGTAGAGAAAATCTAGCCAACATCGAGCCAACGTGGATTTGGCGGGCAGAACTGGCTGAGCAGCTGCCGGTGAGAAAGCTCGTGGTGCGTTCCTCGCGCCACGAGCTTTCTTTTATCTATCGCCAGGGTCCTAGTAGACCGACGCCTAACTGACCGCCCAGTAGTAGGTCAGCACACCTTGCCCGATGAGGACAATTGGGATGAATGCAAGGGACGCCACCACGTCAATGAATGTGATGACTTTGGCCATGCGGGCCTCGGCCAGTTCGTCCGGCTGACGGCTTGCGATAAAGGCTAGAACCATCATCGAGATGACGATGACCAGGGCGGCAGCAGCCCATGGCTGCCAACTATCAGTAGCACTGTTGAAGATCCACGCATTTACTCCAAACTGATCAGCGGAGTCCTTACCATCCCGCGATCCGTCGCCTAAGAACCAATGCACGAAGCTGCCCGTGCTCGTGGCGAGGCCAATGATTCCGGCGATGAGCAGAGGGCTAATGATGCGAGCATCCGAAAAGCCATTCGTACGCAGGATCAAGATGATCGCCAGCAGGGCTGCAATGAGCCCCTGTTGCCAGTAGCTGCTCGTGTTGAGAACAAGAACAATAAGGGCACCCATGATTGTTGCGGCCCAGCTAATACCACGACTAATTGCTTCAGTGCGCAGGGCGGCAGCGCGGATGGATTCGCGGCTAATGGATTCACCTGCGTCACTGCGACGAAGCATCGCGGCAAGCCCAGTGCTACTGATGGCAAGAGTCGACGTGGTCAGTAGCATCGCGATGGGCAGCCAAGCTGTCCACGCGGCCAGCGCAAAAGGACTTGCACCAAGGAAGGTTGCCAGGCCGAAGACCGCCGCAGCAACGGCGACGATCCCGGCTGCAACCGCTGTAGCTGTGGCTTGCCTCCTCAGCGCGATCCAAGCTGCGACGGCTGCGCAGAGCGCAGTGATGCTAATTGTCCACGCTAGCCCTGGCGCACTGTCCACGGGGCGCAACACGGCTGCAGAGACAATGAACCCAAAGATAGGCAGGGTCCACGCCAACTTCTGTGCCCACGGACGGGGCTTCCACAGGGCAATCCCGATTGCCAGGAGGGTCAGGACGGTAGCGGTCACGACGCTTGTGATTCGACCTGAATTCCACGCCTCCACAACGTGTCCGCCGGCAGAGGAGCCATGCCCAAAACCAAGCCCTGCGAGGCTGCTACCCCACACACCCTTGAGTGCGACGAGGCCAACCAACGTAATAGTGGCCAACATGGTTGCCAGCAGTCCATCTGTGCGGGTGGTTCCAGACCACGCAAACTGGGAGGCTCCAATGGTGCTGCGCATTTCGGCCATGATGTCATCGACAAATGGTGCGTGGGCGGCTTCAGCTCGCTGTGACAGGTAAAGCTTGTGCCCGTCCAGCACCTCATAGTCTTCGAGAGTGCGCTCAGCGTTGATAATCCCCGTTTCTGGGGAGGACAGCACCCACAGGTGCGCGGTAGCTTCCACGTCTGCGGTAAATTCGGAATCTGCTACTCGTCCACGGAACAGTTCCACCACGTCATCGAGGTAGTCGATGACGGGCCTGTGTGCTGGGAGGCTGACATCCAGTTGATGGTCTTGCCAAAACACACTTAATCTCACAAACATCGCAGACATAGTAGTAATGATTACATGGATTGTCGTGTGGCACGTGGCTGGGTGCCCTTGTAATGCGCCTAGCGGCCGATTGTCCTGTTGATCCCCGATACGTGCGTAGAGAGTTTTTGCTGAAGTAATGTCCACCAAGATTATTCACCGTCCGGCTCGCGCGAATCGAGCGATAGTGCCACAAGGGCCGTTGGAGTTGGCCCAGATTCCAACGATCCGTTCCAATGGCGCGGCGGCGAATGCGGTGACGTTCCTACTACCAGTTATTGGTGGCATGGGCATGGTGCTCATGATGATGTCGTCCGGCAACCCTATCCGCATGGCCATCGGCTCGGTGATGTTCGTGATGGTGATTGTCAGCGCGCTGGTGATGTTCGCGCGTTCGCGCACGGGCAAGCGCAAGGAGGCCGAAACAGCCCGCGTTCGTTTCTTGGAGCACCTAAAGGAAATGGAGGCGAAGGCAAAAGACAAGGCAACTGAGCAACAAAAGGTCGCGGCAATGCGCAGCCCCGAGCCAGGCGCGCTGCAGGATGCCATTCGAAATCCCTTCCGCCTGTGGGAGCGGCGCCGTAGTGACGAAGATGTGTTGGTCACCCGCATCGGATCAGGAACGTGCCAGCTGGCGTGCGGAATCAAGGTGAAGGAGGCCACGGATCCGTTGGCCATTCCGGAGCCGATCTCCCAAGCGCACGCAGAGCGCATGCTGAAGCGCACTCAAACCGTGGAGAATACTCCCATCGCCATTCCGGCCCGTGGTGTGGTCAGTTTGGTGGGTTCTCCCCAGCTGACAACGGAGGCTCTGCGCACGATTGTCACCCAGGCGGCGGTGTTCCATGCCCCTGATGACGTGCGTTTCCACTTTGCATTGCCGTTGGCTGATCATGCGGATACGGCAGATTGGGCGCTGTGGCTTCCCCACGTCTTGAGTGAGGACGAGTTTGATGGGCCTCTGGGCAAGCGCCAGGTGAGCCACGATGAAACTTCCGCCCAATCGTTGCTTCAGGAGGTGGAGCGCCGCAATGACGAGTTGAAGGAGCGCGCCCGGTACCAAATGAAGTCTCTGGAGGAGCCTTTCATTGTGGTGGTGCTGGACATGGATTCCGAACATGGACGCTGGCTGGAGGGGCAACTGTCTCAGGTGTTGAGCCTGGAGAAGGCCCGTATTGCTGTGCTGGCCACGTCTTTGCGTCAACAGGACGAGCCGAGCCACGTGGACGTCCGTGTATCCATTGAGGATTCCCGCGAATTCCAGGTTCAGCTGATTGACCGTGGTGAGGTGCGCGAACCCAAACCTGGCGAGGATGGGTTTGTAGAGCGCATGCTGTATGGAGGTTTCCGTGGCCGATTGGATGAGGTCTCCCCTGCCTTAGCGGAGTCCGTGGCGCGGTCGCTTTCACCTCTGCGCTTGGTGGAGGATGCCACGCCGGACGCTCCGCTTGAACAGACCATTAGCCTGGATGCGATGCTGGGCGTTGATGACTTCGCTACCTACGACATTGCCCACCAGTGGAGTCCTGGTGGCGCGGATGAGTTCCTGAAGGTGCCTTTTGGAATTGACGCCGAGGCGCAGCCGATCTACCTAGATATCAAGGAATCCGCGAAGTCCGGAATGGGTCCACACGGCCTATGTGTGGGCGCAACCGGTTCGGGTAAGTCTGAGGTGCTGCGCACCATCGTCTTGGCTCAGGTGATCAATCATCATCCCGATCAGCTGTCGCTGGTTTTGGTGGACTTTAAGGGTGGCGCGACGTTTGCCGGCTTGGAGCCACTTCCCCACACGGCTGCGGTGGTGGATAACTTGGCGGACGAGGCGGGCTTGGTGGATCGCCTGCATGATTCGATTTTGGGCGAGATTCAGCGCCGCCAGCATGTTCTGCAAAAGGCTGGCAACTTGGCCAATGTTGCAGAGTACAACGCCATTCGACAAAAGCAGATCGACCAGGATGGCTCGACCACCATGGATCCTCTGCCCGTCCTGTTTGTAGTGATTGATGAGTTTGGTGAGCTTCTAGCAGCCAAGCCGGAGTTTATCGAATTGTTTGTGCAGATCGGACGCATCGGCCGTTCCATTGGCGTGCACCTTCTCTTGGCTTCTCAGCGTTTGGAGGAAGGCCGCCTGCGCGGCCTGGAGTCTTACCTGTCCTACCGCATTGGCCTGCGTACGTTTTCCGCGTCCGAATCCCGCACGGCCATTGGTTCCACGGCAGCCCACGAGCTTCCCCCAATTCCCGGTTCGGGCTATTTGAAGGTGGATCCGGATATCTTTGACCGCTTTAAGGCTGCTTATGTGTCGGGGCCGTACACGTCCTCCGCATCCCAGGAGGAACGCGAGCTTCCACCTGTTCCGATGCCTCTGGAGCTAGAGAATACGACGGAAAGCTGGCTGCAGCAGCGTGTAGAGGCACACCAGCTTTCGCTGGCTACGAATGCCAAGAAGTCGGCGAATATCCAATCGGCGGTAGAGCCAACTACGACGTTGGAGCTGGTTGTGTCCCGGTTGATCCCCGCTGCGGAACCTACCCGGCAGATCTGGCTTCCTCCGGTTCCCGACAGGATCGATCTTGGCTCAGCGTTGGGCCAGGTAGAGCTCACGTCTGACCGTGGTATGCGTGCTCAGCGCACCGGTCAACTGCAGATTCCTCTGGGGCTGAAGGATAAGCCTTTGGAGCAATGGCAGGGCCCGCTTGTTGTGGATTTGGCGGGTTCGCAGGGCAATGTCGCAATCATGGGTGCTCCCCAATCTGGCAAGACGACAACGGTGAAGTCTCTGGTTCTGGCCACGGCTCTGACGCACACTCCTGCGGAAGTGTCCATGTACATCGCGGACTTGAACGGTTCGGCGTTCACCGGGTTTGCGGAGCTTCCCCATGTTGGTGATGTGGCTACTCGTTTTGATGAGGATAAGCTGCGCCGCATGTTTTCTGAGATGCTGCAGTTCCTCGCGGATCGTGAGCGAATCTTTGCAGAGCATCGCTTGTCCAGCGTGGAAGATATGCGCCGCGCTCATGCGGCAGGGCGTCTTCCGGAGCTACCCAGCGCTGATGTCTTCCTCATTATCGATGGCTGGGCCACTCTTCGGCATGACTTTGAGGATCTGGCAGAGCAGGCTCAGAATTTGGCTGCCCGCGGCCTGGGTTATGGCGTGCATGTGGTGTTTGCAACGGGACGCTGGGCAGATTTCCGACTGCAGCTGCAGGCTGTAATTGGCACAAAGCTGGAACATCGCCTGAATGATCCTCTGGATTCCTCGATCGGGAAGAAGCCGCAAGAGCAGTTGGCGGGTCAGCCGACGGGTCGCATCTTGTCGGCAGACAAGCTGTTTTCCCATGTGGCAAGCCCTGTGCTGGACCAGCCAGATGTGGTACGGGAGCAGTCCACGCAGGCACTGATTTCCGCGATTGCTCAAGCAAGCCCATTTAAGAATGCGCCTGCGGTACGCATGTTGCCGGAGAAGGTCATGCTGCAGGAGTTGATTGAGGCCAGCGGCGGTCAGCCTGCTGTAGTGGCATTGGCGGAATCAACGTTGCAACCTGTGCGCTTCGATTTGGATGGTGCTCAGCGTCATTTGTTCATTGTGGGTGAGCATGCGTCAGGAAAGACGACGGCGCTTCGTGCGTTGATGTCGGAGGCAATTCGTGGCAAGCAACCGGGCCAGGTGATGTTTGGTATTTTCGACGCCCGCCGTACCTTGCTTGGCGAGTGTCCTGAGGAGTTCCTGGGTGAGTACGCTGGCACAAAGTCCGCGGCGGAGCTGTTGGCGAAAGGAATCGCCAAGGAGTTGGAGAGGCGTTTGCCCCCTGCGGATGTAACGCAGGAGCAATTGCGCAATCGGTCGTGGTGGCAAGGCCCCGAAATCTACATTGTGGTAGATGATTTCGAGCAGTTCGAGGGAACCAATAACCCGCTCCGGCCACTGGTTCCCTTCCTTTCCCATGGCGCAGATATTGGTCTTCACGTGTGGATTGCACGCCGCGCGGCGGGTGTGTCGAGAGCCACGTATGACACGTTCGCGCAAGGCATCCGGGACAACGGTGCAAATGGTTTGCTGCTCAGCGGAGAGAAGCAAGAAGGCGCTGTGTGGCCGAAGGTGTACCTGCAGCAGCTACCGACTGGCCGTGCTCAGTGGGTGCGTGGCCCGGGCCGTGTGGAGTTGGTTCAGCTTGGTTTCCGCTCCCCCAATTAGAGGGCACTATAGGTAAACCTAAGGCGAACTGCACCTTACACGCGCCTCATTTTTACATAAGGGCCCGCCCCCTTGTTGACCTAGAACCTTATCTATATATACCCAAGCCATGCAGCCGCACCTGCAGATTTCTCATCGCTCAGAATTCTCTAAGTTAAGACCCCGTCTTTCCTTTTAATTGAAAATTGCAATGCGATCTCGAGGCTCAAATGGCATCCTCGAAGAGGTATTCAAGATTGACGGTGCGATTGAGTGAGTTAATAAGGAGAAAGGCTTTATGGCCAATTCGGTCACTTCGCCTGTGCGGTTCCACCCGGATGCCCCACGTCCACGGTTCCTATGGCAAGCCTCCCTACCCACCAACTGGGTTCGCATTGACACTCACCCAGAAGCTTCACCACACCGTTTGTCCCAGATCGCGGAGAATTACATTCCTGGCCACCGCTTGAAGCGGGCCGAACAAAAGCTAGTGCTTCAGCAGCTCGAGCAGTTGGTTAAAGCCGCCCGCGATGGAAACATTCTTCTAACCCTGATCCTCCCCGGCCTCTCGGAAGATGGACAGGCAACGTCGGCCACACTGTTGTTGCGCTGGTACGACAGCTCCCCTGAGTTTGCTAGCCTGCGCACCGTGGAGCAGGCATTTTCTACCAAGGACGCGACCACTGAGCAGTGCACATCCCCCAAGGGAACGGCCTATCTGTACTCATCCAACACCACTCAGTCCGGTCCAATATCTCAGCGTCGCACGACATTCCACCACCAGGCGTTTCTCCCCATCCCCTCCACCACCTGGACGTTGGTCATTTCTGGATCAGCTCCAGATGAGGAGACTGGTGAGTTGCTGGGCAACATCGTGAAGCGTGTGGCCAACAGTGTTCAGGCGCATCCAGAGACGTTGGGTGAGACGTTTGAGGGTTTGGATCTACTCGATTCGAACTTTTTCGCTGGTAGCCAGGAAGCTTTGCAGAAACAGGAGTAAGGCATGTCCGATTACATTCAAGTACCTCTGCAATCTCTGCGTGATATTGCAAACAATCTCGCCGGCATGAAGGCCGATCTGGAAGGCGATAAGACAGGCGCCGATTTTCTGTCCGGTGTGGATTCCATCCACGGCCACAAGATCCAGCAGGCGGTGGCCGAATACTTCGGCGAGTGGGATGGCCCACGCAACCGCCTTCTGGAAAACGTCGGGAAGCTGGGAGATGTGTCGGGCAAGATCGCTGACGTCACTCAGCAATACGATGACGAATCCGCAAAAGGTTTCAACCAGTTTGCCGCCAAGCTCAGGGGAAAGGAATAGCACATGTCTGGCGCTACGTACTATGCGTTCCGCGATTCGGCGGCAGATTCCACAAAGGGCGATATCAACACAGTAATGGGCGATATCGCGAACACTTTGGAGGATATTGACAACTCAATTGAAGATCTTCGTGGGGGCTGGGAGGCCACTGAGGCTGATGCGTACTACGAGATCATCACCAAGTGGAAAGAAGGCGCCACAAATCTGAAGGACGTCCTCGCGGATGTCCAAGAGGCCTTACAGAACATGAAAGATGGCAATTCACAGCTTCGCGAAGGTATTGCCAAAGTGCTCGATGAAACCAGTTAGCTTGGCTAGCTAATATCACGCGCGGGGTGCATGCGGGTGAAGGTCGGAAATCTTCTCTCGCGTTTGTTCTTTCCAGCACCGATCTAACTGCGCGCCAACCTGTACAAGTTTTTCACCACTATCGACGAGCCCGTGTCGTCGGACTCGCACAAGGAGTAATCATGGGTAGCGAACACCTTTCCGTTGAACACAGTGCCGTTTCTGGTCACGTATCTTCTCTGCAGACCAACCACCAGAACCTGATGGACCAGTCCTCCAAGTTCCTGGATGCTTTGGAGCCGTTGAAGGGATCCTGGAAGGGCTCCTCTGTTGGAGCTTGGGACAATATGACTCAGGCATGGTCGGACAACATGGATCAGGTTAAGCAGGCTCTGGAGGAGCTGACTGGTCGCGTTGATGAAGCTGGCAAGTCCTACCAGTCGGGTGAGGAAGAGCAGACCAGCGCGCTGCAGCAAAAGTTCGCCGGCATGAATTTCCAGCAGGGCAACATTCTCTAACCAACCACCGTCACCACATTTTCATTCGTAGAAAGGTTAACGTCCACCATGGCTGTGTACGCGTACAACAATTCCGATGCTGAGTCCACTTCTGGCGATCTCAATGGCGTAATGAACCAGATCGAGTCCACCCTGTCGGAGATGGATTCTGATATCCGCAAGCTGGCTTCCAGCTGGGAAGGCTCCGAGCAGGAGGAATACTCCCAGGTTCACGGTAAGTGGTCTTCCGCTGCGCATAACCTGAAGGAAATTCTGGGCCAGATTCGTGGCGCGCTGGATGAAAACACCCAGTCCGTCGCTGAGACTCGTGGCCGCGCTTCCCAAGCTATCGCTGGTTCCTAAGAGGGCTAGGTTCTCTAGCCCTCTCCTTTCCCCTCCCCTTCGATTTCCCCTTCGTTTCTTCATCTGACCAAAGACCAGAGGATCTTAGCCCGCCATGCCAGAACTATTGCTTGCCCCGTTCTTCGTCTACAAAGGTAAGAACTTCCACATTGGTGGAAACGTTGGAGCCGTTGGGGAAACGGCGCGTCGCTATTCTACTTTCGGCAATCAAGCAACGACCGCGGCGTCCGCAATGCGGTCTATCAACGACGGCGGGTTCGAGGGCTCCGAGGGCGACCGATACAAGGAACTCCTGAACGCTGACTTCCCTAGCCATCTAGATATCACTGGCGAGTCTCACTCAGGTGTTGGTCGCGCCGTCCACCTTTACGAGCTTGCGCTGAAAACTGCTCAAACGGAAATGGGAGCTCTTGAAGTGCCAGCTCGGGCTACCCATGCTGACTATCAGGCCGCTGTTACCGCCTTAAACTCGGCTGAGGTCAACGCGGCTCGCGCGCGAGTCACAGCGACGGCAGCGACCGCCACCGCCGTAAGCACATCGATGATTCCAGGTGTGGGTGCCGCGACTGCCTCCGCAGCAGTTTCTGCAGAAGCTGATGCGCAGACGGCTCAGACTGCCATGGAAGCAGCACGCCTCCACTTTGAGGAAGTTAAGACTGTTTGGCTGGGGCATATTTCGACCTCTGATGCCATTAAGACAACCTTGGGCGAAGAGGTTGATTCCGCCGTAGGTATGATCGCGGCTCAGGCTAAAGCAGACTTTGATGACAATCCGAACATGCTGGAGCGTGCATGGCAGAAAACCAAGGATTGGGTGTCTGATCATGCTGACGTTCTCGCCGCTATTTCTGACATCATGCAGATTGTCGGTTCCGTTTTGCTTCTTGTTCCTGGGCTTCAGGCAATCGGCGCTGGCCTGTTGATTGCAGGCATTGGGCTGAAGGCTTTGCTTGCAGCAACGGGCAACGCGTCGTGGGGCGAGGTGCTTTTCGACGTGGCGACTTCCTTGCCTTTTGCCGGTATAGCCAAACTTGCGAAGGCCGGGAAGCTTGGCAATACCGTTGCCAAGGCAACGCACGGCATGGGCAAGGCTGCGTCCGCTGTTAAGGCGGCGGCGAAGTCCGGTGCCAACTCGGCTGCACTGAAGATGGCGAATGGAGCCAGCCGTGTCGCAGGCGAAGCTGGCGAAAAGTTTGCCAAGTCTGCCTATTCAAAGATCACCCGCGGCGGCCAGATTTGCTTCGCTGCTGAGCCTGTCGATATGGCGACGGGCAACATGGTCGATTTCACTCAAGACATCAACATCCCTGGCATCTTGCCGCTGATCATCGACCGAAATGCTAATTCTGCGCACGAGTTGGGACGAGCTTTGGGCTCCAAGTGGGTCTCGCGCATGGATGTGCATATTGAGATCTTGGATGACGAAGTCCTCATGGTCTCCCCCGATGGTGCGCTGTTGACGTTCCCGCCAGCCCCAACGGACGGATCCGAGGTTCGTGCGGACGGCCGCGCGTGGCTACTTTCCTTCGCTGACGGCGCCTACCGTGTGCGCAATGTCGCGGAGGGAATCACCTACGTATTTTCTGTTTCTGGTGACGGGAGCTACGTCACTACATCGGGCGTGGAGGACCGTTCCCCCGCAGCCGATGGAAATTCGGCAGGCGCAGGATTGCGCACAGGCTCTTTCGCCGCTGATCTTGGTTTGGGCTTCACCGTTGGTGTGACGGCGTTGGTTCACCACACCGGCGCGGCCATCACGTACTCCTGGGATCAGGCCACTGGCCAGATGCGAGACATCACACGCAGCGATGGAACTCACTTGTCTTTGGTCTGGGATCACGCTACGAACCGTGTGGCTTCCATTTGGGTTGATAACCAACAGACTCACCCTGACGAAGCACCTCAGCGGTTGATCTCTTATGAATACGACGCTGCCGGTCAGCTCATTCGCGTGGTGAACTCCCATGCTGGTGTATTGAGCTACTTCTACGATGAGCAAGGCCGTACTGCTGGTTGGCGTGACCGGAATGGTGCTGCGTATCACTACCGCTACGATGACCACGGCCGTGTCACCGCCCAAGTCGGCACCGGTGGTATGTTCCCCAACATCCTCTACTGGGGCGACGACACCGGCGACGACGCACCCACCGGCG